>CBDUGP010000255.1:0-1500 GCA_965366625.1 uncultured bacterium | reverse complement strand
CCATGCTCGGGAAGACGTTCGAGTCTCGGGTTTCTGGGACCGTCGACGAATAGCCGCCGGTCGCCAGTGTCGGACTATAGCCAAGAGCAGAAGGCAGATTCGTTTGAGCATGGCGGCATTTTCTAGTCAACATGGTGTTAATAAGGCGAATCATCTCCCAAACAGACCCACTGGACCGGGTGACGAGCTTCGACTACGACGGCCTGTCGCGCCCGACGGGCACGACCCAAGCGGGACGGACCGTGTCGCAGCTGTTCGGTTCGGGCGGATTGCCGTCGGAACTCACCTATCCGTCGAATCTGAAGCTGACGCCCATGTGGGACGCCGCCGGTCGTTTGGACATCTTGAAAAACGAGCAAGGCGACAGCTTGGCGGATTACCACTGGCAAGGGTCCCTGGCCCTGGGCAAGGACCTACCGGCGGTCAAGACCTCGTGGCTGCGCGACGCGGCCGGTCGGGTGGTGGAGAGCAAGATGCTGGTGGGCTCGACGCCGGTGCTGGTGGAGAAGCTGAAGCGCGACAAGCGGGGTCTGACCCTCGAGCAGCGCTACGAAAGCGCCGCGAACCAAGGCTGGGATCGCACTTTCGACCACGCGGGTCGCCTGACCGAGGCGGTGTGGTCGTCCTTCGACACCGCGGGCAACGCCACCCCGGTGGCGTCCGTGCCGTCGCAGCGGCCGACGAGCTACCGCTTCACCTACGATTCCGTGCAAAACTTGACCCGAATGGAGGCCGACCACCTATGCCATACTGAAACCGTCGATCTCACCGAAGACGACTCCGGCCGCCACCGGCCGGCGCGAATCGGCGCCGTCGGCTTGGTGTGGAACGACGCCGGCAACCTGGAGCAAAAAGGCGATTTGCAATTCACCTACGATTATCTGAACCGCCTCGTGACGGTGGAGCGTCTGGAATCCGGTGCTGTGGCCGAGGTGGTGGCGGAATACGCCTACGACGCCCTCAACCGTCGGGTCGAGCGACGGGTCGGCGGTGACGTCTACACCACGGTGTGGAACGGCTGGCAGGCGATCGAGGAATACAAGAACGACCAGCTGATCCGTCGGCAAATCTACGGCCCGGGCCTCGACGAGATCGTGTCCTTGGAAATCAAGGGCGACAGCGATCCGTCCCTGGTGAGCTACACGCCGCTCTACGACAGCGTCGGCAACCTGAAAGTGCTGCTCGACGCCGGCGGCGAGCCGGTGGAGCAATACGATTACTCGCCCTACGGCAAGCGCTACCCCTGGTCGGAAGCCGCCCCGCCGGAAGTCCATCAAGTACGGATGGAGGAGGGCGAGCTGATCGTCGAGCTGACGGAGCGGGTCGATCCCGCCGCCCTAGCCGCCACCCTCAACGACACTCTGGTGGTCCACAACGTCACCAAGGGCCTGGATCTACCCATCAACCTGACCACCCCGGTCCAAACCGGCCGCCTGGCCGAGCGCCGTTGGGTCCTGACCCTGAACCCGGCCCAGCCGACGGACCTGGAAGCGGGCAACA
>CBDUGP010000254.1:0-1517 GCA_965366625.1 uncultured bacterium | reverse complement strand
TGCCGGCCCGGAAGTCCGCCAGGTAGAGGCGGCGATCGTCGACCCACACCGCCGAATCGTTGCCGAGGATCTCGGTGGAATCCCGCGGAATCGGGCTCGATCGACCCACCGCAAAACCCGTGCTCGACACCCGCCCGGCTTCCGCGCCGTAACCTCCCGAGGCGTGGACCTCCACCGCCACCAGGCGCGAGCCGTCGAGAAACCAAGCGACCCAGCGGTAATCGGTCGACGCCACCACCTCGTAAGCCGGGCTCAGGCGTAGGGAGGCCGCGGTGGTGCCGTCTGGCGCCGGTGGCGGTGGGCTGTCTTGGTAGGCGAGGCCGCCCGGTCCGAGGGGCGCGTCGGCGGTGATTTCGAGGTCCAGATCGGCGCGGCCCGAATCGAGCACGTTCAAACCTTGGGCGGTGATTCCCGGATAGAGGGTCTCTCCCCCCACCACGTGATCCACCACCATGGAAGGCACGAAGCCCTGGCCGGTCAATCGCACGGTGTGAGACCTTCCTCGGGCAAGGGCTCGCGGCTCGTAGGAGTCGATGCGCATCACGCCCGACGCGGCCACCGTCTGCGCCGTGCCGGGCAAGGTACCGAGGGTGGCGCCTCGGAAGTCGCCGGGCGTGTAAATCACGCCGGTCTGAGCTTCGAGGCCGCCGTTTTCCGGGCATTCGCCGTCGAGCGCCACCACCTGGGCCGTGCCGTCGGCATTGCGGCTCACCACCCGCCGGGGCCGTACGTCCGCCTCCACGTCGCGCCGAAGATCCATCCAACGGCGCAGGGCCGCCGGTCGGCTGTTGCGTCGCTCGATCACGGCCCGATCCTCACGCCCGATCCGAGGGGCTGACGCAGGACGTAAACCCCTTCCGCCAAGGCCGGGCCGAGCTGGGTTTCCACTTGGTGGACCAACATTCGATGGTCGATGCCGCGCTCCGGATCGATCACGTGCACGGTGGATCCCACGTCCGCTTGGGTCAGCGGCCGGGCGATCACCAGCTCATGGGCGTAATCGGCGTCGAGCCGTCGAGAGAGGTAGTCCGCGGCCTGGGCTGGGGTCTCGATCCAAGGGTTTTGCAGCACTTGGCGCCGGAATCCGAATTGCTGCAAAAGCACCGGATCCTCGATCACCAATTCCTCCGAGCTTTGAACCAATCGCGTCCAAGGGCTAGCCAAATAGCGCGGCATGGGTGGCGTGCCCGTGTGCAGGGTGCGCTCGCCGTTGTCGCGAATTTCTTCGTAGTGTTGGTCCGAAAGCACCACGTAACTTTTGGTCTGGACGCTCTCGGTTCCCCAGGTGGACTCGGCGGAGTCGGAGCGGGAGCCGCCCCAATCGAATCGACCCTGGGGACGGGTGAAGGTGAGCCAAGCGTCCACCCGGTCGATCTCGGTGGCGACGCGGCCGGCGGCGTCGGTGGTGGTGATGCGGCTGGTGGTCTGAACCTCGCGAAATCGGGCGAGCTGGTTCACCTGACCACGGCCCGAGGCGGTGATCCAATGCTCACCGTGGGCTTCGTCCACCGACGCCT
>CBDUGP010000253.1:0-1541 GCA_965366625.1 uncultured bacterium | reverse complement strand
CTGCGCTGCGCTTGTCCTGGGCTTCGGGATAAAACCCCGTTGGGGTTTGTTGTTGCTCCTTCGTCGCTTCTTTGACCATCGTCTTCGGGAACCTCGAGCTTTCGCGGGGGTTTCCACAAGACGGACATCTAAACGCTCGATTCGGCTCATAGGCTTCCACGCTTACGTTTAGGTTTGCGGGCTTGGTCTTCGAGCTCGACGAGCTCCGCCAAGGTAGCGGCGGCCGGCGGCTTCAAGAGTTCATCAAAGTCGTCGAGCCGGTGGAAGGCGAAGGCTAATTTCAGCAGGTGCTGTAGGGAGATTTTTCCCGAAGCTTCAAAGCGTCGCAAAGAAGCCAGGCTAACGCCGGAGCGTCTCGCGAGGGTGCTCTGCTTCCATTTTTTTTGCAGCCGGAGTTCTCGGACTCTAGCTGCTAATTCGGGCCCGACTTGTTCGGGTGTGCGAAGAGAAAATTGGATCATCAAGAGCTATTATATGAGCATTATCGTCCAATATGAAAGGCAAACGCTCATTTGTTAGCTCTTCTTTGATTCGGCCCCACGTTCAAGTGATACCGATCCGCTGGTCCGGCACACTGCTCAGGCATCCGCGAACGCCTGGGCGATGAACGGCGCCGTTAGGCATACGCTCGATCGCCCTGGTCGGCCGGCTTCTGGGGCAGCGGAGTCCATGCTCCTCTCAGGGCGTCGCATTCAAAATTGTCGTAGACGCGGACCACACTGAATGCGTCGCATTCCGTAAAGGCCACGGCGTGACGCCACATTTCGGTGTCCGCGAAGTGGTAGTCGTCCACGAGCGCCAGAACAAGCGGGTGCTCCATGCTCTCTACGAGCCGCTCCTTGCGTTTTATCGCTGCAGCCACGAGCAATTGGAGTCGCTCCCGGACCTCGCTTTCCCAGCCGCCGCCCCCTGTCCGAATGCTGTAGCTCAGCAGATTACAGCTCCGATCCCACTTGCGGATCCACCAACCACCCAGGAGTTGCATGCCTGCCGCCTTCGGCAAAGAGTTCGTTTCCTGGATGTACTCGGTGATCAATGCTCGCTGATTGGCACTCTCCTCCCGCAGTCGCGCGAAGGGGCGCATCGACACGATGTACAGCCCATCCACATCGATGTCTTCGGACTTCTCTAGGTCAGCAGCAAGGCTGTCGATCCACCTTCCCATCGTGGCAAAAACGCCTCGGCTCGGATAGCGCTTCCTATCCAGCTCGACGAAGTCAGACACCCAAGTCACCTCGACTCCAAGTTCCTCACCGTTCAGTGTGAGGATCCAGTCTGGAGCCTCCGATGGCGTCCATACCATGTTCCGATTGTCGTCGTTCCGAGCCAGATATCGGCTGACGGCTTCTCGCGCGAACTCCTCATCTTTCCGTTTCACTTCCAACACCCACTCCTTTTCCGGCCAACGTGCGAACTTGAGCGACGCGTCTGCGCGCTCGCTCGAAATCTGGGTCGGCGACATGCCTACACGGGGCTCGACTATGATATCGTGCCCTACGTCCCAACCCCAACGGGGTTGTATATTCCGCCCTTGGTCGGCT
>CBDUGP010000252.1:0-1594 GCA_965366625.1 uncultured bacterium | reverse complement strand
ACCAGCTACCCGTCGATGCCTTGGTGAGCCGTTACCTCACCAACTAGCTGATAGGCCGCGAGCCCATCCCAAAGCACAAAGGCTTTTCCTCAGCAGAACATGCGATCCGCTGAGGGTATCCGGTATTAATCCGAGTTTCCTCGGGCTATCCCGGTCTTTGGGGCAGGTTGCTCACGTGATACTCACCCGTTCGCCGCTCCGTCATACCAGGTGATTACTCACTAGATATGCGTCGCTCGACTTGCATGCATTAGGCACGCCGCCAGCATTCGTCCTGAGCCAGGATCAAACTCTCCAACGTAAACCATGGGACCTCCCCGAAGGGGTGTCCGTCGATGACGAATCAAAGATCCGCACCGACCGTCCCAGAGACATGCCCTGTGACGCGGAATCATGTTAAATGGTTGTGACCCAAGCTAAATATCGTTTCGTTCTTTGACGGATCGAAACGTTACCTGTTTGTGTCTGACAACCGCTGCCGAGCAAGCTCTTTCGCGGTTGCCATTAAACTGGCTTTTGGCACACTGTTCAGTTGTCAAGGAGCCTGGTGCTCGTTGTGCCCCGAGGGGCTCTACCGTGCTCGTGAAGGGTACGACGTGCCAACATCGCTCTTCCGAGGGGCAGACAAGCAGTATACCACCGCTTGAAGGGCCTTGGCCAAACGAACTTCCCAGCGAAAGTGCCGGGGGGTTCGACTGGCAAGGCTATGTGCACCGACCGAGGCCGGTGCGTGGGAGAGAGTAGCGGGTGGCCGCCTTGTGTCAAGTCACACCGAGGTGGTTCTAGGCTGACCACATGCGGCCCCACTGGATGGATCGAATCGGGATCGCCCTCGCCGGCACGCCCAGGCTGTATGAGCCGATCTTCTCGGAGGGTTGGGGTGATCCAGCCCGACTGCAGTCTCTTCAAGAGCGGGCGCTCCAACCTCCGGTCCCGGCGAGGCTCGATCTGGAAGCCCGTGTCGTCTCAGAGGATCGGCGCCGACGGGTCACCGACCTTCGGTTTCCGACCCCCGCCGGTGACCTCCCAGACGCCTCGTGGCTGGCGCACGCCCGACTCATCGAGCCATATGGGGCGCGCCGGCTCACGATCGGCTTCGCTTCGTTCAACGACCACGGATACCGGACTCGGTCCGACGTGGTGGCACCGCTCCTCGCAGCAGACACGGCCGTGGTTCTTCTGGAGAATCCCTACTATGGCCAGCGCCGGCCTCACCCCGACCTTCAACCCATGCGGACCGTGGCCGATCTCCTCAGCATGGGCGCAGCCGCCGTCTGGGAGGGTCTGAGTTTGGCGGTGACCCTCGCCGAAGTCGCCCCTTGGACCATCGGGTTTTTCGGTTATTCCATGGGCGGCAACATCGCCGCGCTGGCCGCGGCCACGGCGCCGTTTCCGGTCGCATGTGCTGCCTTGGCTGCCTCTCACTCCCCCGGCCCCGTCTTCACCGGCGGAGCACTTGCGCGTGCCGTCGCCTGGGAGGCGTTGGGCGGGGAAGAGAGCTCCGACCAGCTGGGTCGAGTGCTGGGTTCGGCCTCGGTGCTCCATTTCCGCCCGCAGCCGTGGACGGCCGCTTCGGTCATCGTCGCCGCCGGAA
>CBDUGP010000251.1:0-1722 GCA_965366625.1 uncultured bacterium | reverse complement strand
CCGGCCATCCCACTCGGAGAAAAACGCGGGTCGAGCACCGGCAGATCTTGGCCATCCATTCCAAGCGTCAGCCGGGGTTCGTCCGTCAAGATGTTGATGAGGACGACAGTGGTTGTACCAGAACCGAAAGATCCGAAGATCTTGATCGGCAGGGCCCTCTTCCGCGGTAGATCTGGATCGAAGCGCTTCCTTGAAGGTGCCGAAGAACCGTACCTCCTCGCCGTACCCCACAGTGACAACTTGGCTTTGCCCGGATATCGGCGGGAGTGGCTCTCAGATCAGACAGCCTGGTCGAAATCCGACGGCAAGAGGACCTCGCCAGCGCTCAGCATCTGCTCCGTCGCGGCCTTCAGATAGGCCGACGGATTCACCCCTTCGAGCTTCGCCGTTTCCAGCAGGGTGTAGAAAACCGCCGCCACTTCCGTTCCACGCCTCGACTTTGAGCCGTAATGAACCTTCCGCCCCACCACGGGACCTCGCAGCGCTCGCTCGGCCGCGTTGTTGTCCAACGGGATCCGGGGATCTTCCATGAATCGGCTCAGCGCTTCCCATCGTTTGAGCATGTAGCGCACGGCTTTGCCCAGGCTGCTGCGCGGCAGGCCGACGGTCACTTGCGCCCAGTGGCGGATCGTCGCCAGAATTGGCGCCGATTTTTCTCGGCGCAGGGCGAGGCGTCGGCTCTGTGCTTCGACATCGCCCGGAAACGGTCCTTCGATTTCTGCTTCTGACTTGCCTGATTTCTTCGGACCATTTGAAACTTGAGGATGGCCAGTGTTTACTGCTTTTCTTCTTGATCCAGGAAAATGCCTCTTCTGCTTCCTTCCGCCCATTACTTTTTTCGACCCACAAAAACTCGACTCTCCGCCCGCAGAAACAGTCAAGGACGTAGCCGCGCTTGCGCGGGCGGCGAAGCCGATCCTTGACGGTTTCGAGGACGGAGAGAGCATATCTATAGGGTCGAAATGAAACATCGCATCCTTCTTCCAACATTTCAGATCAACCTGGGAGTCCAGAACGATCCAGGTCGCGGTTAAATTCGTTCGGTGTGCGATATCCGAGGCTCGAATGGGGACGGATCTCATTATAATGGCGACGCCAGATCTCGATGATCAGCTTTGCCTCCGGCCGGCTACGAAACCACTCCTGATTCAGGCATTCGTCGCGAAATTTGTCATTGAAGCTCTCCACGTTACCGTTCTGCCAAGGCTTTCCGGGGTCGATGAAGGCCGTCTTCACTTTCTGCCGGCCCAACCACCGGCGAAGTGCATTCGAAATGAATTCCGGGCCGTTGTCAGACCGCAGGAACTCGGGCGAACCATGCTGACCAAAGAGCCGCTCCAAAGTCTCGATGACTCGACTCGAAGGCATTCGAGCATTGACCTCGATCGCCAAACACTCCCGTGTCCATTCATCCACGAGAGTTAAGCACTTCAGTTTCTGACCGTTAGCGCACGAGTCGAAAATGAAGTCATAGGCCCAGACATGATTACGATGGGTAGCCTCTTGTGGGCGAGGAGCAGGGTCGACCGCCCTTCGTCGTCGACGTTTTCGGCGAACCTGTAGCCCCGCGAGTCTCCACAATCGGCATATCCGATCTCGGCTCATCGAAATCTCTTCTCGTTCCAGCATGACCTGGATGCGTCGATACCCGAAACGAGGATGCTCGGAGGTAAACGCCTGGGCAACCACACCTTCCCTCAAGCCCGCTGACCAGTGATGATC
>CBDUGP010000250.1:0-1762 GCA_965366625.1 uncultured bacterium | reverse complement strand
GCGTCCGAGCCGGTCGAAGGTGAAACCGAGGGCGAAGATGCCTCCAGCGTCGAAGCACCAAGAGGCGAACTCGCCCTGGTCGGCCTGCCGGACGGCAAAAAAGAGTCGTCCAAGGTCGCCCAGCTCAAGGGATTGCTCTCGGGCCTGCGTTTCGACCAACACCACTTGGCCGACGCTCCCGAGGTGGCCGGTTTGGTGTTCAACGATCGGGTCGATGTGGAGCTGCAAGACGGATCGATCTACGTGCTGGAAGTCGCCTCCAAGGGCGAGCAGAGCTATCTGCGGATCCAAGGCTTCCACAAAGCGGCCGAGCAAGGCGGCGTGTCCATTGCCCGCGATGCGCCGGACGAGGAGGTCAAGAAAACTTCCGAAGTCCTCGAAGCGATCGACAAGCTGCAAACCTTCAACGCCTTCCATGGCTCATGGATCTACGAGGTCACCGGCACCGTGGCCGACAAGATTCGCTTGAAGGCCTCGGATCTGGTCCAGGACGCCTGATCGTCGTTTAGGTCCCTTCCCCAAAACAGTTAGGAGAAAACGCCCCGGCAACCCCGGGGCGTTTTTGCGTCGGGCGGACCAGGATCCAAGTGATGAACCTCCGAGGCACTTTTTTCGTGGCAGTGCAGAATTGGCGGCACTTTTTCCGTCTAGGAATTAGTAATGACAAAACCATTGCGCCTATTCAGCCGCCCTCGGCAAGTTACGGCCGAGATTACCCAAGTCACCTTTCAATTTCGATCGCTGCTCAAACCCGACCGAAGCCTGAATTCCAAGATCGTCGGAGCCTTGGCGAGGGCCATGGAACTCTATCCGATCGAGCTGCACGCTTTTGTGTTTTTAAGTACCCACCTGCACATTCAAGCCACCTTTGCCGACGCCAAACGCATGTCCGATTTCATGCGCCATTTCAGCCAAAAGCTGTCGAAGGAAGCCGGTATCGTCCACGATTGGGACGACTCGGTTTTCCCCAAGAGGTACCACCATGTTGAGCTGTCCGAAGAGCCCGAGGTGGAGCTCGCCCGCCTGCGATACATCACGAGCAATTCCACGAAGGAGGGGCTCGTGATGTCACCGCTCGACTGGCCGGGCGTGTCGTCGGCGGAAGCGCTGGTGACGGGCGAGCCGTTGCAAGGCGAGTGGGTCGATCGTACGGCCTACTACCAGGCCCGAAGCCGCGGTAAGGATGTGTCGGAAGCGGATTTCACCGAGCAGCTGGAGCTTCACCTGTCGCCGGTGCCGTCGTTGGCGCATTTGCCGTCGACGGAGTATCGCCAGGTGATGATCGGGATGGTCCGTGACATCGAAGAAGAGACCCTTCAGCGTCACCGCGAGAACGGAACGGTGCCGTTGGGGATTCAAGCGATCCTAAGTCGGGATCCCCACTCTCGTCCCGAGCAGAAGCCGAGCTCGCCACGTCCTTGGTTCCATGGGATCAGTCGACAGGCTCGGGAGGCGATGCGGACGGCGTTGATCTGGATCGTGGCGGCCTACCGGGAGGCGTCGGAGCGTTTTCGCCAGGGTGAGTATGACGTCGCGTTTCCGGAAGGGTCGTTTCCGCCGGCTCGTCCGTTCGTAAACCCATGCGCCGAGGGTCCGTTGGTGCCCGGATAGCTTGGGGATTCGTCGTTCGTCGGTTGCCTTACACGGTTGGAAGCTGTTGGCTCGGGTGCCATGGGGCTTGGGGTTGGGGGAGGTGTGTCTTTGAAGATCGGTTTTTGGGAGTCGTACTGTTCGTTGGTGAGTTTGATGTGCCTTGGATCGT
>CBDUGP010000249.1:0-1796 GCA_965366625.1 uncultured bacterium | reverse complement strand
TGTTCGAGGCCTCCAGTCCTTTCGCGGGCGACCCGGCCGAGATCACGGTTCGCGATCTTCTCGACCGGGGAGCGGAGAAGGCCCGGAAGGAGCTCACGGAGCAGCCCGAGGCGCGGGCACGGCTGTTGGATACGTTGGGAACGATCCATGCAGATTTGGGCCTATATAAACAGGCGTTGCCGCTGCTCGAAGAATCGCTCGCGATCCAGGAGAAGCTCGAAGGTGACGAGCTCGACCGGGCCACCACGCTTCGTCGCATCGCCGGAGTCCATCGCGAGCAGGCGCAATTCCGGCAGGCAAAGGAGCGGCTGTTCCGCGCCCTCAACCTGGCCGAACGCGCGGCGGGTCCCATTCATCATGAGGTGGGGAGAATACGCCTTGAGCTGGCCTACGCGTTACGGGTCCTGGACCGGCTTCCCGAGGCGAAAGAGCAGGCGGACCGCGCAGTGGACATCTTCGAAAGAATCAAGGGTCCTTACGGTTCCGAGGTAGGAGAAGGGCTGCAGATAGTCGCGATCATCGCCCGAGCCCAAGGGGATTTGGGTCGAGCTGAGAGCGCTTTGAAGCGGGCCATCAAAATCCCGCGGCATACGATCGCGGGAAAGCTCGATCACGGAACCGCCCTGGCGACGCTCGCTGATCTCTACAGCGAGCGGGGGGACTTTGAACACGCCGAGCCGCTTTATCTAGAGGGGCTCGAAATCTATGAAACACACCTGGGTCCGGAGCATCCCTTCGTCGCAAACATGCTCGGCAGTGTGGCTCTGCTGGACAGCAAAACGGGGCGATTCGAGCGGGCTGAATCGGCTCTTCGCCGGGCAATCGAGATTCAAGAACGCACCCCGGGGGGTAGGAACTTGGCTTTGGCGGGTGCCCTCAGTCTTCTAGCGAGCGTCTACCTCTTGCAGGGTGATCTCGACCGCCCAGCACACTTGCTGCACCTAGGGCTCGAAGTGCTTGAGGAGACTGTTGGTCTCGATCACGGAAGGGCCGTCGGGGTCTACGGGCGGCTCGGCCTGGTCCACCGGGAGCGCCGAGACTTCGCTCAAGCGGAGCGCTTCTTTCTACAGTCCCTAGGGGTCTATCCAGATACGGTCATGAATGCCAAGGTGGCGCTCTACTCCACCGAGCTGGCAAACCTCTACTGTGATGTGGGCCGGCCCCAGCAGGCGATACCTCGCCTCGCAGAAGCCCGTGCCTTCTATGAATCACGAGCCGAGCAGGTGAACGGTTATAGCCCCGAACGTCTCCATTTGGCCAAGCTCTACCTGGCTCAAGGCCGAACGTACGATCTCCGCGGCGAACCAGAAGCGGCGCGGGAAGCCTGGCAGCGGTCGATAGAGCTGGTGACACCGTTGGCGGCCTCGGAGGATTGGCTGCCCAAGAGCCTGCTCGCCGAAGCCCTGCTCCGGCTCGGCCGGGTGGAGGAGGCCGAGCCCCTGGTGGAGAAGCTGCGAGCTTTGGGCCTACGACTGCCGAGCTTTGTGAAGCTCTGTCGGGAGGCGGGCCTGGCTGCGGATGAGGGAGAGGGCCCTTCCGCCCCACGCAAAAAACACGGAGGCCAGTAGACCCGAAAGAATACGGTGAAGGAATGTGTCGTGAGCAGAAGGCTGTTGCTTACCGCATCTCGACTGAGCGGCTTGATCGAAGATCACGTGGTGATCATCGTCACTGAAGGGATCGAACGGATTTAAATTTGAAAGAAGCACCATGAGCGATAACCCCTTGGGGGCTCACGAGGAGATCTTGCAAGACGCGCAGATCGTGCTCGGGGTCAGCCATGACGCGATTTTTTC
>CBDUGP010000248.1:0-1870 GCA_965366625.1 uncultured bacterium | reverse complement strand
ATTTCAGCTGCTGGAGGTGCCGGGCATTTCAGCTGCTGGAGGTGCCGGGCATTTCTAGGGCGGCGTTTCTAGGGCGGCGGCGTGGCCGTTTCACCGCGCGCCGCGATAAGGTCGGGATGGTGTGAACGAACCATGACGCGAAAATCATCCTTGGGGCAGAGCCCCTTCGTACCGTTGAAAGAGGCCCGCTCGCCCGTTGGATTGGGCTGCGTGCTGGTTGCAGGCGTGCTCCTGATCGCTTGCAGCGCGCACATCCAGATTCCCATGGTGCCCGTGCCGATGAGCTTGCAGACCTATGCGGTGGTGCTCATCGGAGGGCTGGCCGGCCGGCGGCTCGCCGGCGCCGTGCTGCTGCTTTACTTGGTGAGCGGTGCCCTGGGCGCGCCGGTTTTTGCCGACGGTGCTTCGGGGGCTGACCACCTCGTGGGCATGACGGCGGGATATCTTTTCGGTTTCCTCTTCGCCGCGATGTTGGTGGGCGCTCTGGCTGAAAGGGGATGGACTTGCTCACCCTTTCGATCCATCCTGGCGATGGTGATCGGCCATGGCGTGATCCTCGGTCTCGGCGCTACCGTGCTCGGCCTCAAGACCGATTGGGTCACGGCCTACGAAGGGGGATTCCGACCCTTTTTGCTCGGCGGTCTTGCCAAGTCGATACTCGCCGCAACGACGATTTTGGTTTTGCAGACGTTGAGATCGAAAGATGGGGCCAAGTTATGGCAGGCTCGGCGTCGAAAAGAACGAGACACGAATCATCGGCACGAAGAGAATTCATCTTCAGGAGAAGATACAGCATGCTGAAAGCAGAATACGCAACCCGGTCTGAGGTTCCACAGGATGTGATCGAAGCGGTGCCTTTCGAAGCGCCGGATTTGGGGGAAGGCCAGGTGCTGCTCCGAATGCTGGCCGCACCGATCAACCCTTCGGATGTGCTCACCTTGACGGGTCAATACGGCATTTTGCCGCCGCTGCCCGCCATTGGTGGCAACGAAGGGGTTGCGGAGGTCGTGGAACATGGCCCGGGAGTGGCCGGACCGGAAATCGGCCAAACCGTGCTTTTGCCGGTGGGAATCGGAACCTGGGCGACTCATATGGTGGCCGATGCTAAGGCCCTGGTGCCCTTGCCCGGTGACATCGACCCGATTCAACTCTCAATGATCGCGATCAATCCACCCACCGCCTCCCTCATGCTCAGCGACATCGTCGACCTGCAAGCGGGGGATTGGGTCATGCAAAACGCGGCGAATTCGGGCGTCGGCTCGTACCTGATCAAGCTTGCTAAGCTGCGGGGCCTGAAAACCGTCAATGTCGTGCGGCGCGAGTCGTTGGTGGAGCCTCTGCTGGCCGCCGGCGCCGACGTGGTCTTGGTGGACGGAGAGGTCGACGGAAAGAGCCTGGCAGACCGAACCCGAGAAGCTACCGGCGGGGCGAAGATTCGATTGGGTATCGACGCCGTCGGCGGGGCGGCCACGACCCGTTTGGGCGAATCCCTGGCCGAGGGTGCTACCTTGGTCAACTACGGGGCGATGAGTGGCGAGCCGTGCATCTTGCCGCCCACGATCATCATTTTTAGAGACATTACGGTGCGGGGTTTCTGGCTCGCCAAGTGGTTCCGAACCGCCTCCGCCGAAGAGCGCAAGCAGCTCTACGGCAATCTCACCCAGCTGATCGCCAAGGGTGAGCTGTCCGCCCCCATCCACGCAACCTATCGCGTTAAGGACATCAAGGAAGCCGTTGCCGCTGCAGCCTCCGGTCACCGTAACGGCAAGGTGGTGCTCGTCGGCGATGGGTTGGAGGGCTGAGATTAAGGGCAGGCTGCGAGCCGGCCGCGTACGACGGCTGAATCGAGACCCGCGCCGATCGGCTCGGC
>CBDUGP010000247.1:0-1902 GCA_965366625.1 uncultured bacterium | reverse complement strand
AAGATGGGCCTCTCCGCCTATGCGCTCGCCGCCTCGATCCTTGTCCTCGCGGACGGAGGAGGAAGCAACGGATACCGTGTACGCCTCTGGAAGCTTGAACTCCAAAGGCTCGCTGACGAGATCGGCAAGCCGATTTCCGTCAGCCACCTTCCGCCAGGTACGAGCAAGTGGAACAAGATCGAGCACCGACTCTTCTCGTTCATCACCCAGAACTGGCGAGGCAAGCCGCTGATCACGCACCATGTCATCGTCAACCTGATCGCCTCCACAACGACGAAGAGTGGCCTCAAAGTGCGCTGCGAACTCGATCCCCGGAAGTACGCGAAAGGTCGTCGCGTGACCGAAAAGGAACTCGCGACCGTCAACCTCGTCCCGGACGAATTCCACGGCGAGTGGAACTACACGATCCTACCGAACGAAATGGCCGAGCCGATCGACTAATTTCGCGGCGGGCCCTAAGGGCCCGTCCAAAAATAAACGCTCTATCTGGTTGACTTCTACCAAGCAGAAGATCATGGGGAGATTGAGTTGTCGATCCCCAAATGCTCTGCGGCATGAAGCGGTATGAAGAAGTCGGAACGCGAGAAGGTCGAGGCCCAGATTCGAGCGCGGTACGAGGCTGTGAAGGACTCGCTTTCGGAGCGTGCCCGTCGCCTCTTCGTGGCTGCGGAGGCCTTGGCAGCCGGCTATGGTGGCATCGCCGTGGCGGCGCGCGCCACGCAGATGGCGCGGAGTTCTATTCGGCGAGGCATCATTGAGGTCAACGCCGTCGAAGCCGGCGAAGCCTCGCGCTTGCCGAAGACACGGAGTCGTCAGTCGGGCGCCGGCCGGAAGAGGATTGAGGACAAGCACCCTGACTTGCTCCCCAAGCTGCGAGAGCTCATCGAAGAGACGACACGAGGCGACCCGATGTCTCCCCTGCTGTGGACGGCGCGGAGCCTGCGTAACCTCCGGTCGTCGATGGAGGAGCAGGGCTTCAAGATGAGCCCCTCGACGCTCGCCCGCCTGCTCAAGAAGCTTGGCTACAGCCTTCAGAGCAACCGCAAGAGGGCGGAGGGTACTCAGCACCCGGACCGCGACGCTCAGTTCGAGCACATCGCTGAGACCGTACGGCGCCAACTCGATCGAGGCGACCCGGCAATCTCGGTCGATACGAAGAAGAAGGAGCTTATTGGCAACTTCAAGAACTCTGGACGCGAGCTACGTCCCGTCGCCGACCCTGAAGTCGTCAACGTCCACGACTTCCCAGGCCCAGATGGGAAGGCTGTTCCTTATGGGGTGTACGACCTGGCCGAGAACGAGGCCTGGGTCAGTGTGGGGCTCAGCCATGACACTGGGGAATTCGCGGTGTCGACGATTCGAACGTGGTGGTACGAGATGGGAAGCCCGTTGTATCCGGACGCGGGTTCTCTATTGATCACCGCAGATTCCGGCGGCAGCAACGGGTACCGTTTGCGCCTCTGGAAAGTCGAGATGCAGAAGCTCGTGGATGAACTCGGCTTCCCAATCTCGGTCTGTCACCTACCGCCGGGCACCAGCAAGTGGAACAAGATTGAGCACCGCCTCTTCTCGTTCATCACCCAGAACTGGCGCGGCAAGCCTCTCGTCACGCACCAAGTCATCGTCGAGCTGATCGCTGCCACGACAACCAAGACTGGTCTCACGGTCCGGAGCCGCATCGACACCGCTGAGTACCGAAAAGGCGTCCGAATCTCCGACGCGGAACTTGCGA
Organism: uncultured bacterium; assembly: GCA_965366625.1. GTDB lineage: Bacteria > Acidobacteriota > Thermoanaerobaculia > Multivoradales > J023 > JAUIJL01. The sequence goes on along the minus strand of CBDUGP010000247.1, from coordinate 170 downwards.
AGGTCAACCTCGTCCCCGATGATTTCCATGGCGAGTGGAACTACACGATCCAGCCGTCGAACCAACGGGTCGAACGCGAGCGATAGTCGATCTACTTATTTTTGGACAGACCCTTAGGGCCCGTCCAAAAATAAACGCTCTATCTGGTTGACTTCTACCAAGCAGAAGAT
>CBDUGP010000246.1:0-1975 GCA_965366625.1 uncultured bacterium | reverse complement strand
TGCCCGGGCGAATGACATTGCATTGACTCACTCGAAATCTCTTGAGTCTGGCTCCAGCTCAGGCTGCTCGTACGCATGGTTGAGGCGCGGGCACGGTGGACGCTCGAGAGAAGTAGCGCCGCAGGCGCCTGCGGGCGTAGGCGCTATCCGGCGTTCGAGACACTTGGCCCCAGAGGTATGCCTGGACCTCCTGCCACAGAAGCTCTCGCATCCCCTTGGCTCGGGCGGCTCGGATCTTTCGCTGCTCGTCAGGTGCGAACTCTGCGGAGTCCAAGTGGTCCTGTCGGATCATCTCCAAACAAAGGAAGGCGAGGAGCACCAGGTCCAGGAAGCGTTCCATCGCCTCGAGGCTGGTGCCCGTGTAGCTCCCGAAGCCCAGATCTTGCTTCAGCTCTCGGATGAAGATCTCGGCGTTGGTCCACCGAGCTTCGAAGAACTCCACTGCAAGGTCCACGGGCATCTCAGGGTCACTGCAGAGCAGAGTCTTGAAGGTGCGCTTCCGGAAGTTCCGCTTGGGGCGGTAGACGGGACTCCTCCAAGAGAACACGACTCCGACTTCGCCCAGTCCGGCGACGTCTCGTTTCTCGTGGCGCACCCAGTAGGTGCGGCGGTCCTTGGGGCCTACGGTGCGTGCGCTGTGGCGCCGGAAGGGAGCAGTCCTCTCCTCCCCGCGGCGTAGGTCCAACCTCTGGAATGCCCTCCAGGGCAGTGCCCTGCCAGTCTCCTGAATCGATTCGCCGTTGCTCCTGGTCGTGCCCGGGCACGCGAAGCAGCGGCTGGAGGCCACCGTCGTGATGAAGGTGAAGCCCAGCTCCCGAGCACACTGGAAGAGGTTCTTGCTGTCGAAGTACTGGTCGGCGGTCACCACCAGGTGCACGTTCTCCGGGAGCAATTTGTGAAGTTCTCGGATCGCAAACTCGGCCAGCGTCATCTGTGTGGGGCGCTTCTTGAGAGGTCGGCCGACGCGTCGGAACTTCCTGGGGTCGCAGGTCCGCCGTGGAATGGGGATGCGAACGCCCTCGTGCGTGGTCACGTTGCCCAGCAGGATGGTGAAGACCTTGCCGCTCCGGCGATTCTTGCGCTTGAGCTTCCCGTGGGAGCCCTTGCGCTCCGGGAGCTCCTCCTTGCGGGAGAAGCTATTCGCCCCACGGATCTGGGTATGGAGGCCCCGGCTCAGCCCGGTGCCATCCAGCGAGAGGTGCCACGTCACCTGCCGCTCATCCGGGAGAGGAAGGCACCGTTCCACCGCCGCTTGGAATGCACATCGGTAGAGGTCCCTGGAGCAGAACCGTCGATCGCGGAGCATCCGACTCACGGTCCCTGGATCCCGGCGATCCTCGAAGACGAAGTCCGCCAGGGAACGCTGCGTCCGCCGACCGGATCCGAGGCAGATGGCCGAGAGGAAGCTCGGTATCGCCTTGCGGATCTGCCCGGGCAAAGCCTTGGGGCCGGCCTCCTTCGGACAGAAAGCCTCGAAGAAGTGGACGATGGAGCGGGGAACGCGGAGAATGGACACGGGGGACGCCTCCTGACTGAGTTGTGGTGACCGTCAGGATACGAGGCGTCCCCCCTTTCGCGCTCGGCATGCGAGCCCCCCAACCCGCTTCCTGTCTCGGCTCACGGGTGATCAGAAGGCCAAGCGTGCAATGTCATTCGCCCGGGCAACGGGACGGAGGGCTCGCTCGTTTCAGGCCGCTGCGAGCTCCAGATTTCCTATCCGGACCAGGTTGTAGATGGCTGTCGTGAGACGGAAGATCCAGTCCACGAGTTTCCGGCCTCGATGCCTGGTCTTGCGGAGGAGCCCCACGGTCTTGGCCCCGATTCCGGAGTCTCGAGGTCTTGGGATAGCCCGGGTGACGCGTCGTTCTCGTCGTCGTCCTGCTTCTGGAAGCTCTTGTGGCCCGCCCAGGCGTCGGGTGAACCCGGGGCCCTCTCCATCAGGTGATGAAGATGATGCCGTCTTCGTCGTCGTCTT
>CBDUGP010000245.1:0-2093 GCA_965366625.1 uncultured bacterium | reverse complement strand
TGGGCCAAGGCCAAAGCGATGAAACCCTGGCCGCCGGTTTGGAATCCATCGCGGCCGAAGTGACCGGGGGCGAAGGTAATGCCACGGCGATGAAACGTCGAAAGGCGTTGGCGCAGACCCTGAACGGTATCGCGGCCCGGCTGCGGTAGGGGAGGGCCTTGCGCCCGCCTTGCGCCCTCCCGTTTTTGGCTTGACGGCGAGCAACAATTCTTGATGTTTGATGTAGGGGAGGGCCTTGCGTCCGCCTTGCGCCCTCCCGTTTTTGGCTTGACGGCTCGGATCGGCTTCTGACAGCCTGATTTTGTGAGCAGAGCATCCGCCCGCCTGATCGTGGCCTTTTTGTTGGCCGTTTGGCTCGCTCCCAGCGTTGGCGCGCTGGGCGTGGGGTTGCACCTCGCGTTGCACCATGGCGATCACGGCCACGGCCCGGCTGCCGACGGCCCGGCTGCCGACGGCTCGTCTGGCGACGGCGATCAAACTCCAGAGGCCTTCGGGCCTCCGCTCACCCCTCCAGATGTCCAGTCTCGGCACCCCCATCCCCACCCGCACCACAAGCATTCTGGGCACCACGAACATCCTGGGCATCACGCCCCAAAGCACCACGCCCACGACCACGCGGAGCCGCTGGTCGTCGGCACCCGCTCTGAGGCCGAGACGTCCCACGGGGCCGACCATGCTGCAGCGTTCGCGGATTTGTTGCAAGCCGCGACCCACGGCCATCGTCACGATGAGAACGTAACGCCGGACCACGATCACGACGTGACATTCCGGGGTGCGAAGCTCACCCTGCGGTCCCATGGCCCGTCGATTGCTCTGCCCGCTCCCATCTCCTGCCAATCGTCGCTCGCCGAGCGTCTGAAACCCGCCGGTCCCGAAGGTGTGCCGCGGTGCGGTCCGCCCGTTCCGCTGTTCACCACCCACTGTTCTCTGCTGCTCTGATCCTCAGCTGTGGTCGGCTCGCTGTGAGTCGTACATACCAATAGCTGAAGGAATGGAGCCTCTATGCCTTGCCCTATCTTGACCGGCGTGTTGCCGGTCCTCTTTGCCGCTGTGAGCGCGGCACACGATCCGTCGGTGGTGACAGAAGCGAATTTTCTTTCGATCCTGGACGACGCCCATCCGGCCATGGCCAAAAGCTCGGTCCTTGTGAGTCGGGCCCGTGCCGGGGTGGTGGCCGCTGCCGAACTCGAAAACCCGGTGCTGGGTTTCGTGCGCGAGGATTTGCGCGGTCCCGCTGAGCAAACGGAATGGAGCCTCACTTGGCAGCTGCCCGAGGCGAGCCGACGATCCACCCTCGAGGCCCGGCGCCACGAGGTGGACGGCGCGTTGGCGCGCTTGCAGCTCGAGCAGCTCGACCTTCGTTTGCAAATGAAGGAAGTGTACGCGCAGTGGGCCTTCGCGGTCGCCCGGCTCGGCCACCTTTCGGCCCAGGCGGAGCGGGTCGCCGCCTTGGCCGACCGCGAAGCCGAGCGAGCTCGGGCCGGTGAGGCTTCGGGCCTCCAAGCCCGTCGGTTGCGGCTGGCGGCGGACCGGCTGTGGACCGAGGTCGAGATGTCGGCCGCGATGGCCGAACAGGCTCGGTCGGACGTGCTCGCTTGGTATCCCGACCTGCCCGGCGACGCTCGTCCAGTCGTGCCCGAGCTTGCGCGGCCGCCGGCAGCCGGTCCAGAGCATCCCCTGGTGCAAAGCGCGGCCAAGACCCTGGAAGCGGCGCGGCTCGAACGACGGGCCGCGGGTCGATTCATCGGCTCGCCGGAGTTGACCGTGGGCTGGCTGCGGGAGCAAGACAGCCTGTCGACCGAGGATGGACCTACCGTGGGATTGACCTGGTCCGTGCCGCTCTTTGCTCGAAATCGCGCCGAAATCGCGGGATCCGAAGCCAGGATCACCGAATCCCAGGCCCGATTGGAGATCGCCCGACGGGAGGTGGCGTCCGCCCGCGTGGGCCACGCGGCGGCCTATACCCGGCTGAGCGCGGCGGTTCGTCGGGGCCAAGAAGGACTCACGGACCTCGAGCCGATGCTCGATGCCGGCGAAGCCGCGTTTCGCCACGGCGAGACGAGCCTCACCGACTTGTTGGAAATCTATCGATC
>CBDUGP010000244.1:0-2409 GCA_965366625.1 uncultured bacterium | reverse complement strand
CGCCGAGCGCCCTAAGGGTCTCAGCGAGGTTGTTGATCGAGGAGAGCGTGGACGGGTGCTCCTCGCCGAGAGTTCGGCGGAAGCCTTCCAGCTGCTTTTGCCGTAGCTGCTCAGCCTCGGAGTAGCGCCCTGCGGATTGGGCGAAGTGTCCAAAACGGTTCCAAAGCCCAGTGTGAAAGCTCTGCTCGGATCGGCTCCAATGGGCCTGAGCGCTTTGGCCGTGCAGAATCCAACGGTCGTAGAGCGGCCAATTGCCGGGTAAGCGCGGCTCTGCGGTCAACAACTGGTCCAGCGCCGTGACAAGGCGTTTGAAGCTTTCGTCCAGCTGACCCTCCCTAGACAATCGATCCAACATGACGGCTTGCACCAACCGATGCACGGAAAGCAGCGATCCTTCATCGTGCACTTCGACGAAGGAATAGGCGCTCAACGGTCCGATGATCTCGTCTTGAATCACGAACCGATCGGAAAGATCGAGCTCGGCCATGGCCGGCCCCAAGTGCTCACCCTCGCGAAACAGCTCCAGAGGGATGTTTTCGGGATTCAAGAAGGCCAACGCCAAAAGAGCTTCGCGGGCCGGCTCGGGCAGCTTCTCGAACGAGATTTCCCATGTCGTCGCCACGGTTTTCTCGTAATCGCCCTTCAAAGGTCGTTTGCTTTGAGCTTTCTCGGTAAAGGCGATCTGCTGCTCGTTGAATCGCTCCAAATACTCGGCGATCCGAATCATCCGGGTCTGGGCCAAATAGGCGGCGGCTTGCTCCAAGGCCAGGGGTAAATATCCGAGAGCTTGCGCGAGTTTCTCGGCATCCGTCTTTTCCCGTGCTTTGCGATCGCTGCGTTTCAGCAGGAAGGCCACGGCCTGCTCGGCCGGCATCACATCGACCGGCAACGGTTTACCGCCCCATCCGGGATTCTGGTGGCGGGTGGTGATCAGCACATGCCCGGACGCCGAGTTAGGGATGAGGTGGTCGACGTCCTCCGGATCATCGGCGTTGTCGAGGATCAGCAACCAACCCGACAGGGGAGCGATCCGAGAAAGCCAGCTTTTGACCGCGTCCTCCATGGGCGTTTCCAGAATCGCCCAGCCGAGATCCATGGCAAAGGTTTTGTAGGAGTCGCTCAGGGTTTGGGCCGAGGATGCATCGGCCCAAAACACGCCGAGGGGATATTTGTCTCGGTTTCGGTGGCAGAATTCGACGGCAATTTGGGTTTTACCGATTCCACCGAGCCCGTTGATCGTTTGGGTCAGGGCGGCGGATTGATTTGCATGCAGAAGCTGATCCAGCTCGTCGAGCAGGTCCTCTCGGCCGGTGAAGTATTCGTTCTTGTTGGGAACGTTCCTGTAGGCGCCTGTCGACGTTCCGCGTCCTTCGATTTGGGCTGCCGCTTTCGAAATTTGCTCGGAATACTTGGAATGCTCGCTCCCGACGGCATCGGCCAAGCTCTTGAGCCTGCCTTGGTGTCTGGCCTGGGTCAGGACGGAGTGCCAAATCTGGACGGCCGGGCCGCTAAAGTCGATATTCGCCGCCCGTAGCCCGGCGAAGTCCGCCAACCGCCGAGCCCCTTCCGGAGTGTCTACCAGCTCAGCGAGCAGGTTGTTCAACGTCGATAAACCCCGATCTCGTCGAGACAAGATTAGCCCTCCGGTAGAAAACATTTCTGCTGATCCAAAGGATATCCCTCCCGAGGTCGGAGGCCAAACCGAGCCCGCCGTCCTATATTGGTAGTTCCACGACACTCGACCAAAAACCTCGCCTAGATGGCAGGTTTTCTCAAGGCACGCCTGCCCCTCGATCCCCGCGGATCGGTCTGCATTTGGTGTTGTCGGTTGAAGGTTTTGGGCTACGGCCGGCAGGTGGTCAAGAGGTCAGGCGGGCAGTCGGCCGGACCCTCGATCCCTCGGCCGAAGGATGCCGAGGTCTTGACGGGCGTCTCGTTTGAAGTCGCGATGATCTCGCGGGCCGAGTCCTCGGCGGGAGTGGAGGTAGGCGGCGAGGCGACGTTCTTCGACGTGGCGGGCGTAGAGCAGGGTGGTGCTTCCGTCGCTGTGACGCATCCATTGTTGGACGTGGTGGAAGTCGGCGCCGGCTTCGAGATGGTGGGTGGTGAGCGACGCGCGCAGCATGTGGTGGCGGTAGCCGGCTTTGGGACGGATTCCGGCTTTGGCGAGCTGGCCGTGAAAGATGCGTTGGATCTGTCGGACGCTCAGCCGTCCGCCGGGGCCGTGGCGGTCGGCCTGGCGCGACGGGAACAGCCACTGCGACCCGGGCATTTTTCGCCGGTGGCGGTCCATGTAGATCAAGAGCATCCCGGCCAGCTCTTGATCGCGGATCGGTCGCCGGTGGTCTCGCCGCCCGTGCTTGGATGCCTTGATCAGCACGGACACCTCTTGTTCGTCGATATCGACTT
>CBDUGP010000243.1:0-2442 GCA_965366625.1 uncultured bacterium | reverse complement strand
ACCGGGCGGCCCGAGCCGTCGAGCACCAGCACGCCGACCGGCTCGTCGAAGAATTGGCCGACGGTGCCGAATTGACCGTCCAGCTTCCAGATCGGCTCGATCAGCTCCGCCGCCAACGGATCGAGATTGGGCTGCTCGCTGTAGGGATCGCTGAGCGGGTCGGAAACGTCCGGATCCCAATCCGCCGGGTTGACGGTCGTGACACCGCCGGCCGCCGGGGTGCTCACCAAGTCGCCGGACAAGAAGTAGCCCTGGGCGCCGCTCGACGGATCCTCCACGTGCCAGACCGCGCCGCGCCAATCGTTGAGTTCGACTTCTTGGGTCGGCAGTTCCACGGTCGCGCCCACCGCCAGGCTCGCCGACACCTCCGCCATCACGGAGGCGGGCAGGTCGAGGACCGAAAGATCGTCGCCCGGTTGCAGGGTGAGCACCGCGACGCCTTGGTCGCGCGCCAGCGCCAGGCCCTTGTCGGCGGAGATCGATTCCACCCCCAGGATGTCTTCGAACAGGCTATGTTCCAGGGCCGAGCCTTGCAATGCCGACAACCGGCGCCAATCTTGGGTCGAGGCCGGGGCGCTTGCCGCGACCCACATGGGCTCGGCGAAACGCAGGGCGGCGTCCATTTCCACACCCTGCCAATCGAGGTCCGACGGCAGGCCGGCCAAGAAGCGCACCCGCACCCGATTGGACACGAAAACCACCGACGGCACCGGGCGTCGCACGGTCATGCCCAACCAACGGGCCAGCTCGTCTTCACCTGCGTCCCAGGCCGCGCCGTAACGCAGGGCCAGCTGGGCCAGCAGACGTGCGGACAGGCCTTCCGTGTCGGACGTTTCGTCCCCCGGGTCGGCGTACGGGGCCACCCGCGGTCCGCCGATGGCGATCGCCGTGTAGCTGCCGGAAATCAGGCTGCGGCCCGTGCGCTCGGTGCCCCAAGCGCCGATCAAATCCAAGTCCAAGCGATGGGGCACGCCCATCTCCATGGGCTCGCCGGTGGCCACCGCCCGGCCGTCGACTTTGAGCACCGGACGCACGCGGATCAAATAAGCCGGCACCGAGCCCAGGCCCCCCAGACTCGCCGACAGCCGATGATCGTCGACGGTGGCGGGCACGTAAGACAAGGTCATCCGTCGGCTCACCACGTCGCGCAGGGGCAGGGTGGTGTCGAGCAAGGTCGGAGCGCCCTCGGCGTCGCCGGCACGTACGATCCAACGGACCGTGGCCGGGCTCGCCCCCGGAAAACCGTTCTCGGGAAGGGCCGTCCACTCGCCCAAGACCTGAACCACCTGGTAGGGCAAGGTCGACGGCAGGATTCCGAGCCGCTGGGGCGCCTGACGACGGAAGCCCATGGCCTCACGCCAATCTGGATCGGCTTCGCCCTGATTGAAGAGATGACTTTCCACCCGCGAGCGCAACATCTCCAAGGGCAGCTCGCCGCCCACCGTGGACGAATACGCCGTGGACAAATACTCGTCGCGAAATCCCGAGGCCTCGAATCCCATGGCCGCGAGCACGTTCGACCCTTGGGTCTCGAAAGCCGTCCACGACGGGTCGAGGGGTAGCCAAGTGCGTCCCGAAAAGTCCACCACCGAGCCGCGATAATTCGTATAGGGCAAGTGGGCCGCCACCCAAACATGCTCCAGACGCACCGCCGCCAACCGTCCACCACGGATCACCGGCTCATGGGCCACCCCGGCCCGCGCCAACGCCGACGGCACCCGCTCGTCGACCACCCCGAGATCCGCAGCTAGACGTTCGAGCGGCACCTCGATCACACCGTAAACGAATCGCGCTGCGCCGCCTGAAGCCCGCAGCAACGCCACCAACAGACTCGCTTGGTCGACGTCGTTGCCGAATCCGGAGCGCAGCAAGCCCTCGGCCCCTTGGACCGAACCCGCGTACCAGTCCATTTCGATCTCGTTGCGCACGAATTCATAGATCCGCACGTAGTCGTGACCCAGCTCGGCCGCCTTGTCGATCACCGCCTCCGACAGAGGCGCCGTGGCCGCCGAGCGCAAATCCTCCGCGGTCGACGCGGGATCGCCGGCGTCCAAATAAACCGGCGAGACGGGCTGGCCCGTGGGCAAAGCCCGGCTGCCCAGCTCCGTCGACCGATAGGGCAACAGACCGGCCCTCAACGTGCCGCTCGCCGACCAAGACACCAGGTCGTCGAGATCTTCGAGACCTTCCATCAGCAGCTCCCGATCCGCCTTGGAGGACAACCCATCGGATGCATCCTCCGCCTTTTTCGACCGCACAGCCTTCGCCGCTTCGACCACCGAACCCAAGCGTTGCTCATAAGCCTCACGGGCGACCTGTAAACGCTGCAAACCCACCGACGAGCCGTTGCCGTGGACGCCCGTGGTCAGCACCCGCTCCAGCTGGTCGAACCGCCCACGCACCAACAGATCCGCCGCCAACAGGTCTTCCAAGGCCAGGTCC
>CBDUGP010000242.1:0-2457 GCA_965366625.1 uncultured bacterium | reverse complement strand
GCCCTCGGCTTTGTCGTATACGTAGGCCACCGAGCGGCCCGACGGCAGGGTCAGCAGGGTCACCAGGCCGTGCTCGTTGTCGCCGTAGGCGCCGTATTCGACGATCGTTTCGTGGTTGGCCGGGTCTTTGTACGACGTCACTTGGCCCGTGGCATTGTGCTGGTAGACCGAGTCTTTGCCGCGACGGTCGGTGACCGTGGTCGTGACCTTGGCCGACGGTCCCGAGCCTTGGGTGGTGTAGTCCAGGCTCAGGGGATGGGCGCCCCAGGTTTGACCGGCGACCCGGGATCCGTAGCCGTCGCCGACGTTTTCCCACGTGAGCGACAGCCAGGTTTCCGTGACCGACGGATCCGTGCGATGGGGTGATTTGAGCTCCGAAAGGTTTTCGAGACGGTTCACGGCTTTGGCCAGGTCGCTCGCACCGGAGCTCGTCTCGTAGCCGTATTCGTGCTTCGGTTTCACCGGTGTGGCGCCCACGGAGAGCTCGATTTCCGGGCTCTTCACTTGTTGTAGGCGACCTTTATCGTCGTAGTGGTAGCTCACCTCGCGATTCAAGCCCGGCAGCTCGTCGCGGACTTTCGCGATCCGCCCCATGTGCTCCGGGTCCGAGCTTTCTTCGCCGCCGTAGTCGAAGAAAATCGATCGGCCGTGGGCGCTCAGGGAGATCAAGCGCGAGCTGAGGTCGTAGCGGTACTCCAGCCTCGTGCCGGAATCCGGATCCACCTTGAATTTGTCGTGCACCGCCGTCAAACGACCGAAGTGATCGAATTCGTAGAGGTTTCCCGCCCGATCCAACATCTGATAACCCGTGGAGTCCCGCAACAGCTGGTAGAAGAGCCCCTCGGACGCTTGATAGCGATGCTCGCTGCGGGCCGGTTTGAACGTGCCGCGACGACCCGTGCCGTCGAAGTATTGGACGTCGTCGTTGGGCAGGATGCGCAGGCGTCGTCGCTCGGCCAGATCCCAGCCCGGGCCGAAGCTGCCGCTGCCGAGGCTTTGGTTGCGGTAGGCGCGGGTGGCGGTGAGGTGGAAGCCCACGGACGGCACCACCAGGTCGACGGCGCCGTGGGTGAATTCGCCGGAGTGCAGGACGGTGCCGGGGGCGATTTCGCCGTGGCCATAGGAGCCGCCGTGGAAGGGTTCTTGGGTGATCGACGGGCTGATGTCCCACGGTACGCTCGCCACGCGGGTGGAGGCCGCTTCCAGGTGCCACGGGTCGTAGAGCTCGAGCATGGTGGCTTTGGCCGCGTCGGGAACGCGCACTTCGAGGAAGTGGCCCGAGAGCAGCTCGCGGTAGGGCGTGCCGGTGGACGGGTCGGAGCCCACGGCGTAGACGCCCTCTTCTTCCAGGTCGCAGCGGGCGCAGAGGGGCTCGCCGAAGGAGTCTTCGGCGTCTGCTTCGGCCGGGGTCATCTCGTAGTGGCGCGACGCCCGCAGGTCCGCCAGGACCACGATCGGCTCGGAGAGGAAGACGTTGTAACCCGGGTCTCGCGGGTTGTCCGACTGACGCCGCAGCTTCAAGGCGTCGTCGCCCGCGAAGGCGGTGGTCGGTTGCCCATCACCACGCAATTCTGTGGTTGTATACTTGGACATACGCCTTATTACTGCCATGCTGACTAGAAGATGCCGCTATGCTCAAACGAATCTGCCTTCTGTTTTTGGCTATCGTCCGACACTGGATCGCCGCCCTAGGCGCTCGCTTCCGACCGGTGGCTATTCGTCGACGGTCCCAGAAACCCGAGACTCGAACGTCTTCCCGAGCATGGAAGTGCCGTCGCAAGCCACCGTGGGTGCCGCGCCAGGTGATCCGCCTGGCCGCATTGATGCCCGACGCCGGCTGCCGAAGGATCGCGGACACCTTCAATCAACTTTGGGAAGAAAAACGCGGCGAGACGGTCAGCAAGAGTTTCGTCTATCTGCGACTCAAAGAGAGCAAAGCGGAAATTCGAGATCTTCGGCGACAGCTCAAACACAGGCCGCCGGCTCCACTGCCGAAGAACGTCGTGTGGGGAATTGACCTGACCTTCATCGACAGTCGGCCGATCCTCGGCATCCTCGACCACGGCACCCGAGCCAATCTCGCGCTTTTACCCCTGCACACCAAAGTCACCGTCCAAATCCTGCGCGTCCTCTTGGACGCCATCGAGAATTTCGGGCTTCCGAAGCACGTCCGGACTGATAATGAGGCCTGTTTCACCAGCCGTTTGTTCCGGTCGTTTTTACGGATTTTGGGTATCAAACATCAGCGAATGGATCGCTGTGCACCTTGGCAAAATGGTAGAATCGAGAGGTTCTTCGGGACGCTTAAACCGCTGATTCGTCGCCACTTAACGAGCATAGATGGCGAAGATTTAAATACTTCACTGTGCGATTTTCGACGCTGGTACAACCATGCACGGACGCACCAACGCTTGGACGGACGCAGTCCCGCAGAGGCTTGGGACGGAAGGCAAAGGT
>CBDUGP010000241.1:0-2509 GCA_965366625.1 uncultured bacterium | reverse complement strand
TGTTGCCCGCTTCCAGGTCCGTCGGCTGGGCCGGGTTCAGGGTCAGGACCCAACGACGCTCGGCCAAACGGCCCGTTTGGACCGGGGTGGTCAGGTTGATGGGTAGATCCAGACCCTTGGTGACGTTGTGGACCACCAGGGTGTTGTTGAGGGCCGCGGAGAGGGCGGCCGGGTCGACCGGCTCGGTGAGCTCGACGAACAGCTCGCCTTCTTGCATCCGTGCTTGATGCACAGCCGGTGGTGCCGTATCGGACCAGGGGTAGCGCTTGCCGTAGGGGGAGTAGTCGTAGTGCTCCACGGGCTCTCCCGTGGCGTCGAGCAGGACTTTCAGGTTGCCGACGCTGTTGTAGAGGGGGGTGTAGCTCACCAGGGACGGATCGCTGTCGCGTTTGATTTCCAAGGACACGATCTCGTCGAGGCCCGGGCCGTAGATTTGCCGACGGATCAGCTGGTCGTTTTTGTATTCCTCGATGGCTTGCCAGCCGTTCCACGCCGTGGTGTAGACGTCACCGCCGACTCGGCGCTCGACTCGGCGGTTGAGGGCGTCGTAAGCGTATTCCGCCACCACTTCGGCCACGGCGCCGGATTCCAGACGCTCCACCGTCACGAGGCGGTTTAGATAATCGTAGGTAAACTGCAAATCGCCCTTTCGCTCCAGGGTGCCGGCGTCGGTCCACTCCAGGTCGACGTTGCCGATTTGCGACGGTCGGTGGCGGCCCGAGGTGTCTTCGGTGAGCTCGACCGTTTCAGAATGGCATAGGTGATCGGCCTCCATGCTCGTCAGGTTCTGCACGGAATCGTAGGTGAAGTGGTAGCTCGTCGGGCGGAGTGACGGGCCGACGGCCGCCGGGGTGGCGGTGCCCGAGCCGTCGAAGGTCGACCACACGGCGCCGGTCAGGCGGCCGGCGCCGTCGAAGGTGCGGTCCCAGCCTTGGTTGGAGAGGTGCTCGTATCGCTGTTCGAGGGTCAAGCCGCGTTTGTCTCGAGTCAGCTTCTCCACCAGCAGCGGGGTCGAGTCCGGTGCCAGCATGTGGCTTTCTACCACTCGACCGGCCGCGTCCCGCAGCCACGAGGCGTCGACGGTCGGCAGGGTCTTGCCTACCGGCAACGAGCCTTGCCATTGGTAGGACGCCAGAGCTCCGCTTTGGTCGGTGCTCATGGTGTCCAAGCGACCGGCCGCGTCCCAGGTCGGCGTCAGCTTCAGATTCGACGGATAGGTGATCTCCGATGGGAATCCGCCCGAGCCGAAGACCTGCGACACGGTCCGGCCAGCTTGGGTCGTGCTCGTCGGGCGCGACAGGCCGTCGTAGTCGAAGCTGGTGGTCAGGCTACCGTGGCTGATGCTTTCCAGGCGGTCCAGCGGGTCGTAGACGAAGGCCTCGCCCGTGTGTCCGGCCAGGCCAGCGGCCGGGGTGATGATGCGATGGCTCAGGCGATTCGCCGCGTCGAAACCTTGGGTCAGGGTCGTGCCGTCGAGCTGGGTCACGTCGGTCGGCCGATGGGCCGCGTCGTAGGTATAGCTCTCGAATTTCCCGTCCGGGTACGTGATCTTGCTCAGGCGACCGAAGCCGTCCATTTCCGAGATGGTGGTTTTAGATTTTGCGTCCACGTAACGCACCACACGGCTCGTGGGCAGGTCGTCGTATGGGTTTTCTTGGCTGATGCCCTCGGGCGCGGTGGTCAGCAGCAGACGATCCAGGCCGTCATAGGTGAAGGTGGTTTCGTGGTTTTCGGCGTCGATTTGCGAGATCACGTTGCCGCGCACGTCGTAGGACCATTGGACTTTATGACCCAGGGCGTCGGTGCGGCTCAGCAGTCGATCCAAACCGTCGTAGGTCATGGTCGTGCTGTAGGACGTGGGGTTCGCGTCCGCCGACGGATAGGTCGTGGTTTCGGTTTGGGGGCGGCCTCGCACATCGAAATTCGAGTAGACCCGGGTCGAGACCGCGCCGCCGTCGACGGTGGTGGCGATCAAACGTTGAAGCGGGTCGTAGATGTTGCGGACCACCGTACCTCGGGCGTCGATTTGCGAGATCACGTTCGAGGCGCTGTCGTACTTCGTCACCACGGTCTCGGAAGGCAGGATTCCCTCGGGATCTACCTGCTTGATCTCGGTCGTCCGCCCCAGATCATCGACTTTGACCTCGGTCCGGCTCAAGGCCTGGCCGGCGGCGTCGCAGGTGACCGTGAACGCCGGCCGGCCGTCTTCCGTGTAGGTGGTGCGGGCGGCTCGCGACAGCGGGTCGATTTCGAGCATGGCTCGGCCGTAGCCGTCGTAAAGGATTTGGCGCACGTGGCCCAAAGCGTCGGTGAGGGTCACGGGTTGGCCGGCGGCGTTGTAGGCGATCTCGGTCGTGACTCTCGCTTCTCCACTACCAGCTTCCTGAAGAATCGGCAGATTCCGGGCGTCGTAGGTGGTGGTGATCTTGTGGCTGCCGGTGGTCTCGACGGTCGCTAGCCCAACTTCCGCAGTTGCCTCTCCAAAACGGCAATTTTCTCCCGGAAAATC
>CBDUGP010000240.1:0-2694 GCA_965366625.1 uncultured bacterium | reverse complement strand
CCGGCGCTCAATCCCTGTGGTCGAGCGGCGACTACACCTTCGACGGCGTCGGCAATATCGCCAAAACTGGCGCCAACCGCTACGTTTACGATCAGGCGAGCCGATTGCGCAGCGGCACGGTCTACGAAGCCGGCGCCAACCGTAAGGAGGAGCTGACCTTCGACGCCGCCGACAACGTCACCTCCTTCAAGCGCGATATGGGAGCCGTGGTCGGCCACAACGTCGACGCGAGCACCAATCGCCTGCTCGGCCGCGGCACCGCCAACGACATCGTCTACGACACCGCGGGTAGCATCACGAACGTGGGTCTCTGGCCCGGAGATGAGCCACGACCGATCTTCAACATCACCCACGGCCCCTTCCGTCGGCAAACCTCCTTCGAAATCACCCGTCACGACGCCGGATTCCCGTCCTATTACTGGGCCTACGGCTTCGGACCGGGCGACGTAAGAATCGTGGTCGAAAGCGACGGCCAGCGCCGCTGGACCTTCCGCGACCTCCAAGACCGCGTCGTCCGCGAATACCTGGAGCAAAGCGACGCCTGGAGCCACGAGCGCGACTTCATCCACGCCCCCAACGGCCTCATCGCCACCCGCCGCCACAACGGCGCCGTGCGCTACTTCCACGCCGACCACCTCGGCACTCCGAGGCTCTACACCGCCGAAGACGGTGCCTTGTTCAGCCGTCACGACTACTACCCCTTCGGCACCGAAATCGAAGACACCAACCCGATCCTCACCGACGATTTCGAAAGCGGCGATCTCCGCTACTGGCTCGAATCGAAACACGAGCCGCGAGTGGAATACACCGGCCACGAACGCGACGCCAACGGCCTCACCGACTATATGATGGCCCGGACGTACCTCTATCCGTTCTTCCGCTTCGGCTCCCTCGACCCCGCGCGGGACGGGTGGAATCCGTATACTTACGTGCGCAACAACCCGGTGGGGTTTGTGGATCCGGATGGCCGAGAAACCCTCGCCGCGCGTCGCTTCGAGATGGATGCACGCGCAACCCTTAGTGGAGGCATGTCGGCCGACGAGTTTCAAGCTCGAAACGCCGCCCGCGCCCAGGGGGCGGCGGCTGGTTTGTTGCTCCTGGTACCTGGACCCGAAGATTTGCTCATCGCAAGCGCTGGCAAAGTTCTCGGCCGCCTAGGGGGAGCGTTTGCCAGGGGTTTCAATAGATTGTTCGGTAAGGCGGGCGACGTTTCAAGGGAGACAAGGCTATTGCCAGAACGGGCTGGCCCAACTGCAAATATCAGCCCTACTGAAGTGGCGGGTAGAGCTCCAGACGAAATTGGGCAGCGTGCGAGGAGTCTTGGGCTTGAGGGGAAAGGGCCCAATCCAGAGCAAGGCCGAGGAGCATTTATCGATCCAAGAACCGGTACTCAACGAGTCTTGTCTCATCCTAATGCGAATCCTCCTCACGGTCATGTGAACAACGCAGCAGGGCAAAGAATTGGTATGGATGGTAAAGTCGTGCCCAAAGAGTCTCCGGCAGCTCATTTGCCGATACCTAGAGGTCAATGATGAATCGAAGAGAATTTCCTTGCCTGGATTTGTCTAAGCTGCATGATGCATCACTTACTTATGTTCAGTTGTTGTGGAGTGAAGCAATCATCGAAGTCGAGCTGGTCTATTTCGAGCTTGATGTTAGGAAAGAATGTAGGCTTATAGGAATCGGTGCTTCTGGAGTAGATTGCCCACGCAAGCTTCCTTGGGGCGAGAGTCAGTTGATAAATGAAGTTTCTTTCGGCTCAGCCAAGAATGCCTCCGTTGTCAAGATAGAAATGCAGAGCGGCGATACAATCAGTTTATTTGCAGAATCCTTTTCATTTGATGATCGTCCCAAAGGAGATACCGCGAAAACTCTCTGAAGCCGCTAATCGTCTGGGAGTCGACCCACAGAAGATCGATATCTCGAATGGTTGCACGGGTGAAGTAAGGTCGAAATCGAATCCGGTTTCCTTGTTAGCGATAAATTGGAGGGTTTCTTGAGCCGGCGGGTTCAAGATGGAAAGCCTTTCCACGGAGGAAAGGTTCGAAGGAGCGGTTCGGAAGGCTCGGATTTTGTTATTGAGATGGAGTTGGCCTAGTGCTGGACAACGAGGACGCCTGGTACCAGGAGAGAATCTTATGGCGAGCTGGGCAGCATTCCCTTCTCGGAAAAGACGGATGTTGCCTTTTTGAAGACTTGCCCCTGGAGATAAAAAGTCGGATTGAGGCTCGCATCACTTTCCAAGGGTGGCCTGTCCTTGCTTTTTTTGTTGAGAGCTCTCTGGAAGCTTGGACTGTCTTGACGACCCGAGCGCTCAAATCCTGTGGTCGAGCGGCGACTACACCTTCGACGGCGTCGGCAATATCGCCAAAATCGGCACCAACCGGTATGCCTACGACCGAGCGAGCCGACTGCGTAGCGGCACGGTCTACGAAGCCGGCGCCAACCGTAAGGAAGTCCTGACTTTCGACGCCGCCGACAACGTCACGTCCTTCGCCCGCGACGGCGGCACTCCCATCAGCCACAACGTCGACCCGGCCACCAACCGCCTGCTCGGTCGCGGCACTGCTACCGACATCGTTTACGACGCCGCCGGCAGCGTGACGAACGTGGGCCTATGGCCCGATCAGCGATCGATTTTCAACATCACCCACGGCCCATTCCGTCGGCAGACCTCCTTCGAAACCACCCGTC
>CBDUGP010000239.1:0-2733 GCA_965366625.1 uncultured bacterium | reverse complement strand
TGGTCGAAGTGCGTCAGCCGTCCGGCGGAGCGGGCGGCGGCGACGTGGTCACCGGTTACCAATACGACGTGCAAGACCACCTCACCCGAGTCACCGACGGTGAAGGCACGGTTGCCGAATACGAGTATTCCGATCGCGACCTGCTCACCCAGGAAACCTCCGAGGTCTCAGGCATCACCAGCACCACCTACACCGATTCCGGCGAGCAGGACACCAAAACCGACGCCCGCGGCGTGGTCGAAACCCGAAGCTACGATGCCCTCGACCGTCTGACCGCCATGGACTATCCCGACGAAACCCTCGATATCGCCTACATCTACGACGATCCGGCGGTCGACTTCAGCCTCGGCCGGCTGACGGAGATCCTGCGAAATGGGCACGCCGTCAGCTACGAATACGATCGATTCGGCCGCATCACCCGCGACGGCGAATTGACCACGGGTTACGACAAAAACAGCAATCCCGTCACCCTGGGATATCCTGGGAACATTGTGGCGACCTACACTTTCGACTACGCCGATCGAGAATCCACCCTGACCGTCGACGACGGCAGTGGTCCGCAGACCGTGGTTTCTGAGTCGAGCTACCTGCCCTCCGGCCCGCTGGACGGTCTGACTCTCGGCAACGGCTTCGGGGAAGCCCGCAGCTTCGACAGCCGCTACTACCCGGACTCGATCCTGCTCAACGACGGCAGCAACGACGTCCTGTGGTGGAATTACACCACCGACGCTGTCGGCAATCCCACCTCCATCGTCGACCAGCTGAATGCATCCGACAACCGCACCTACGGCTACCAGGACTACCAATACTTTCTGACTCAAGGCGACGGTCCATGGGGCACCCTTGCCTGGACCTACGACAAAATCGGCAACCGGCTCACCGAATCCCGCGACGGCGGCACAGCCGACGTCTATTCGTACGAGCCCAACCTCGCGGGCAACCACTCACCCCAACTCGACCAAATCACCCTTGGCCTCGGCGGTATCCACGATTTCAGCTACGACGCCATCGGCGATCAAACCCAAGCCGACTTGGCGGGCAACGTCATCGACCGCACGTACGACGACGCGGGAAGGATGAGCCATCAAGAACGAACCGCAGCCGAAGCGTCGACGGATTTCCTCTACGACGGGCGTGGCTTCTTGCGTCGGTCCGTGGGCATTGCGCCTTACCCGGCGGGTCAAGCGGTGTTCTGCGACGGCTTCGAGTCGGGAGACACGTCCGGCTGGGGCACCGGCGGAAGCACGTGCCTGGAAACGCTGATCACCGAGCCGGTCTACAGCTCAGCAGGTCTGCTGCACCACAACAGCAGCGCCGCGATCCTGCACTTCGCGGGTCGGCCCATTGGCCAGCTCAACAATTCAGGTCTGCGATTCCTGACCGTCGACCATCTCGGAACACCCGTCGCGATGTCGACGACGGCAGTGGATTGGTCGGGTGGATTTGAGCCGTTCGGAGCGGACTATTCGGGCGCGTCGGAGGTCGGGGTATTCTTGCGGTTTCCTGGACAGTGGGTCGATGGGAGCTGGGAGGAAAGTGCAGATGGGAGTGAGACCTTTAACAACGTCCATCGGTGGTATTTGTCGAGTCTGGGCGGCTACTCCAGACCCGATCCTCTCGGGTACCTTCGTTACCGATCGGCTTCAACCATCTCTGCTGTGGCTAAAGACGAGCTATTGCTCAATGTACATCCCTTTCTCTATTCAAGCGCTCGTCCGCCGAGACTAATAGATCCGCTGGGACTCAAATGTGAGAGCGGCTGCGACGACTGCCCGGGGGGATTTTGGCTTGGAGGAGGTGTCAAGGGTGATGCCATGGCAAGTGTCGGAATCGGCATCGGCGGCAACATAGGGCTAGTTCGGGTTTTCTGCACTAGCTCTAGTCTTTCTTGTGATTTGGTAGTTGTTTGCTTGAAAGTGATCGGGGCGGGGGGGTCAGCGGGAGTCACTTTTACGGGGGGCTTCACAGGGAACACTAAGTGCGCCGAGGATTTGGAGAGCGTGACGGTTGGAGTGGACTTGGACGGAGGCGGAGGTTTGTATGCATCGGGAGGAATACAGAGTGCTCCTGGGCGTTCGTTGAAAAAGTCGGGTTTTGGTGGGCAAATTGAAGTCGGAATTGGATTCGGACTCTCAGGTGGCCTGGCAATATGCAAAGCGATCCGAATTGGATGTAGATAAAGTGTACGAAACTTCAAACATCGTCCTTTTAGGCTGCCTCATTCTGGGGTTTGCTGTTGGGGTTCCCGCATTTCTAAATCAATTCGCAATTCTTCTTCGAACCTCTGCTGAGAAAATTTCTGTCAAGCGCTTCCTTTGGGGTTCACGAGAAATCTCATGGGAAGAAGTGGCAACTATTAACCGTTCCCCTTTTGGTCCACGAGTCTTGGACCTCCGCCTCCTCAACCAACCTTTCCTGTCGATGCATCGGAACTATCTCTTGATAATTCCGAGTTCTGGGGCCAATCGAAAAGAGATCCTGGAGGAAATACAACGTCAGGGATTTCTTGAGGAATAAGCTCACCGCGGGTAACGATTCCGAGGGTCAAGCAGTATTCTGCGATGGCCTCGAGTCGGGAGACACCTCCGGCTGGGGCACGGCGGCAGCACCTGCCTCGAAACGCTGACAACCGAGCCGGTCTACAGCTCAGCGGGTCTGCTGCACCACAACATAACGGCTTAGCCCAACTTCCGCAGTTAGCGATACCCGGTCTAATGTTTTCAATGACTTAGC
>CBDUGP010000238.1:0-2737 GCA_965366625.1 uncultured bacterium | reverse complement strand
TCTATGACCCGGAAGTGGGTCGATTCCTGAGCCACGATCCGGTGGAAGGGGATCCGAATAATCCGCCGTCCTTGCACCGGTATTTGTACGCGTACCAGAATCCCACGGTGTTCGTGGATCCCACGGGCAGATCTGGTGAGAAGGTCGACAAGGAGCAAGGTCGTGACGCCCTGCCCCCGTCCCTCCGTTGGGACACTCGTCCCGAAGAGGACGAGTTGGATGAAGAGCTCGTCCTCGAAGATGAACCCAAGGAACCGAGGAAAAGTTGGTGGCAACGAGCTACGGAATGGGCAGGTGAAGCTAAAGATCGAATAGAAGTTGCCTACAGTTCTTGGCAGGAAACAGGCGAAGCCTTTAGCGAAACAACAAAGAATCGACGTTCCACAGCAGAGCTCGAGGGCACAGCTGGTGGTTCTCTAGGAGAATCCGAGACAGCCAAGCTGGGAAAAGTCGCCCGCAAAGGAATGAAGGCGTCTCAAGACACTGCGGTAGCGGGTGCTGTTGCGGTAGACCGAGTCTCGACAGCCTCCGGGGCTGGGGCATTGGCATATTGGGTAGTGAAAGAAGGAGTCAAGAGGCTCGTCAAGAAGAAGGCTTTGGGTGGGGCCCTTGAAAACGGTTGGGAGATCCTAGAAGATGTTCCTTTCCCAAGGGGGACAGCGTCTAAGGCTGGCGCGCCTGTCACACCGCTAGATTGGGATGCTGTTGTTCCGAAGAAAGGAAAATACAAGGGTCAAAGTCGACGCGAACATGTTCGGCTGCATAATGTTGATAATCCAGGGAAGCCCGATCATGGGATATTTCTCGACGACGCAGTAAACGTGATCGATGAGGCATGGGCAAGGGCTCAGACTCTTGGCTTGAAGCCCGATGCTCAGGGAGTGCTTACGATTCCAATGGGTCGGCAGGTAGGTGTCGCTGGGGGGAAGACTGCTGGCCAAGCAGGTTTTCCTCCGTTGGATCAAGTAACGATCGTCGTGCGACCTGGAACGAACGAAATAATTACCGGTTTTCCGGGGTTCTGAGGTACCTATGGCTCAATATTTTTGGTACCAAACATGTCCTCTATGTGCAGGCCAAGGTCGGCTTCTGGTCTTCAAGAATCTCTCCTCCGAAAAGCTTTACTTGCACTGTGAAGAGTGTGAATGGGGCTGGAAGGATCCTAAGCTTGCACATTTGAGAGAATCCGGATTCCTAACGCTGGATGAAGATTTCGAGTCGATTCCCGCTAGTGCAGCGGACATCCGGGAGTTTGGTTGGACGGAATTTGCGTTTAATGAGTTTGATGAAGACTAAAACGGCTCTTCACTAACTTGTGTGGGTAAGGATCGGCTTAATCGCCTCTGGCGTCATGTCGAGGCCACCCAGGTGGAAATAGATCGCGTTGCGGAAACGGTCTCGATTCCGAAAACCACGGGCAGTGTATTTGATCCACTGGATCCGCGAGTTGATGCTCTCCGATCGGGCGTTGGTCACCCCGTGATGAATCGCGTTGATGATCCCTTCCATGTGCTTCTCGACCATCCGGGCCACCTTCTTGACCGGCTCTAGCCGCGAGCGAATGGCCCAGCTGTACCATCTCTTCAGAGCCTTGCGGGCCCAGCCCCGGCTCTTGCAACGCCAAGCGTCCATTCCGGTCTCTTTGATGGCCCAGGCCCGAGCGGTCTTCTTGGCCACCCTTTTCAAACCCTCCAGCTCGCCGAGGCGTTTCTCACTCAGGAGGGTCGAGTTGCCCAGCCAATGGTAGCGGGTCTCACGAATATCATTAAGTCTCCTGTAATCAAAAGATTATGGTCGATTTCCGGAGGAGATATTTGCCGTTTTCCAACCTCCTCGCAACCCTCCAAATAGAGCGACAGCTCACTCGGCGACAAGCACACCTGCCCGTCGATTTCGCGGTCCCAAAGCGGTGCGAAGCGGCCTTCCTCCAGCCGCTTTGCGTAAAGGCACAGACCCGTGCCGTCCCAAACCAGAACTTTGGCACGGATCCGATTGCGGCTGACGAACAGATACAACGAACCGTCCATCGGGTCGCATCCGAGCTCATCGCGCACCAAGGCCGCCAAGCCGTCGAAACCCTTTCTCATGTCTACCGGAGCGCGAAAGCGTAAACCTTCAGCCTGCGGCTCGACCCGATCAGCATCCCAACATCCCAACATCCCAACCGCCTCAAAAGATCGGCCGCCGACGCCGCATCAAGCCCTTCGAGCCGATAGCCGCCGGGCGTCACCGACACCAGCTCAGCGGCAGCAGCCGCTTGCTCGACCACCCGAATCGGTCGAATGCCACCGGATTTTTTCTGAAGCCAACGGTTGAGGCCCGATTCGCTCACGCCGAGCTCACGGGCGATCGTCATCAAGGCGGTGCCTTCGGCTCTACGTCTTTCGGTGAGCGCAACGATTTCCTCTTTGATGGGTGCCGGGCAGCGCCAACGGACGGCATTCGCTCGACTACGGGTGATGGCTGCACGAAGATCTTCTGTGTTTTGAGTTATGAATGTCCTCCTAGGACAACGATGACTCGATCTGGAGCTCGGCGCTAGGTGGGGCAGGGCGAGGTCTTACGACCTGACGATTGAAACCACCCAATACGACGCCGCGGGCAACCCGCGATTCGTCACCGACGCCAACGGCCACACCACCGGATTCGTTTACGACGAGCGCGGCCTGGTGCTGGAAGAAATCGGGCGCAACCGGTCGCCCGCTCTCATCGAAATCTGAAACTTTCCACTGAATTC
>CBDUGP010000237.1:0-2797 GCA_965366625.1 uncultured bacterium | reverse complement strand
TTTAGAATCAGTACCCGACCCTCCAAAACCGAGCTTCAACTGTAGAAGATCAGTTAGAGGAGGCCCCAAGGTCGAAAGTCCGAACCCCAAAGGAGTCGTCGATATGATGGGTCTGTTGAAGTCTAGAATGTATGGCTTGCGCGGTCTGATGGCCATGGTCGTTTTGTGGATGACCCTTGCAGCTGGAGTGGAGGCGCAGCAATGTCCAAATTTAGTTTGGCAAGATGAATTTGATGGTACGAGTCTCGATTTGAGTCGATGGGAGCCCCAAATCGGAGATGGTTGCGATATTGGTTTGTGTGGCTGGGGCAATAACGAGCTGCAGTACTATCAAGCGGAAAATGCCACTGTTTCGAACGGCACTCTGAAGATCACCGCGAAAAAAGAACGGGTGCGGGGCAGCAAGTACACCTCCGCAAGGATCCGCACCCTCAATCAAGGTGACTTTACCTACGGTAGATTTGAAGCGCGCATCAAGTTAGTCCAAGGGCAAGGTTTGTGGCCGGCCTTTTGGATGCTGCCGACAGATGAGGTCTACGGCGGTTGGCCCCAGAGCGGTGAGATTGACGTGATGGAGATGGTGGGTTTCGAGCCGGATACCATCCACGGCACGATCCACTACGGCGATCCCTACCCCAACAATCAATTTCAAGGTGCCGGATTTCGTCTGGATAGCGGAATCTATGCCGACGATTTTCACACCTTCGCGGTCGAAAAAGAGGCGGGTGAAATCCGTTGGTATGTGGACGGCGTGCTTTTTTCGGTCAAGACTGCATCGGATGTGGCTCCTTTCCCATGGCCCTTCGATGAGCGTTTCCACTTCATTCTAAATCTGGCGGTGGGTGGTAATTGGCCCGGTAATCCCGACGGTACGACTCCTTTCCCGAATGCGTTGGAAGCCGATTTTGTACGGGTTTACGATGGCTTTTTGCCGTCGATCACCGGCGATCGTGTGGTGTCGAATCAAGAAAGTGGTGTGGTCTATTCGATCGACAATCCTTCGGGAAGCATTCAATGGACAGTCCCTGCGGACGCCACGATCGTTTCCGGCCAAGGTAGCTCCTCGATCACCGTCGACTTCGGCACTACCAGTGGACCAGTGACCGCAACCCTTTCAGGAGGTTGTGCCCCTGGCAATTTGACTTTGGATGTTGAAGTGGAAGCCGCCTATGAAAAGGATTTTACCTACGAGAATTTTGATCAAACGGCCAATGCCGTGCTCGGGACCTATACGGGTACTTTGAGCGTGGTCAGCAATCCGGATTCCGGCGGCATTAACCCTTCGGCCCTCGTGGGTGAGTACACGCGCAATGGCGGTGAACTCTACGATGTGTTGGTCTATTCTTCGTCGGCGATCGGAGACGCGGGCGCGTACGTGGACAAAAGTAAGAAATTCTATGTTGACCTCTACACCACGGCGCCACCGGGAACGACTGTTTTATTGCAACTGGAAGACAGCGGCGAGGCAACCCCCAGCAACTTCCCGACCGGCCGCCACAGTCGATTCCAGGCTCAGACCTCGGTACAGAATGGATGGCAACGGCTGGAGCTGCCCTTCGTGGATCAGCCGGATCCAAGCACGGCGGGCTCGTCTGTGGATACGCTTATTTTTCTATTCGCCCCCAATAGTGCAAATGGTGACACTTTCACCTACGACAACTTCGATAGCTATGCCGTTGCCGGCGGCGGTGGTGGAGGCGGCGGTGGTGGAGGCGGCGGTGGTGGTACTGCTACCACTTTGTCCGTCGACACCATCATTACTGGTACCCAAGGTGCCGGCAGGGGCCAAAAATACGGTACTGCCACCGTCACCTTGATTGACGATCTGGGCGATCCGGTGGCGGATGCATCCGTGACCGGCACCTTCAGTGGCACCTTCAATGAAACGGTGTCGGGTGTCACCGGGGCCGATGGCTCAGTGAGCCTACAGACGACGACCACAGCAAGTGGGGGTGTCTCTGTCAGCTTCTGTGTTGACCAAGTCACCCACGGCACCTTGACGTATGATGCCGGGTCAAACGGCCAAACCTGCGGCTGATTCCGTTTCGATCGGTGCGACTGTTCAACCGTGCGCACAGCTCGCCAATCGGAAATTTTCCGGTTGGCGAGCTGCCAATGCTTTAAAAGGTCACTCCAAGAAATCGAGCACCGCTTGCCAATAGGCCGCCGCCGCAGCGTTGCTGCCGAAGCGGGCTCCGCGGTTGAAACCTTCCAGGATTTCGAACTGGGCGCCGTCGGTGCCGTAGTTGGGAATTGACCCGACAGCCGGGGTTCCCAGCCAAACGACAGTCACTGTGTGAGGCGTCTAACTTGAAGCTCCTGCTGAAGAGATCAAACCCACAGCTCGAACTCCATAGCCATTCAAGAACTCAATCTGCTCGAGTCGGAGATCGAGTTGGTGTCCATCACCGACGACTCTGGCGAGTTCCGCGAATCCCAAGAGCGGAAAGGCGACGAACTCGTCGAATCCGGATAGCTTGCCGCAATAGATCGCCTGCTCCAGAGCTTGACGCGCGTCGTCCGGCCGGCAACCTGGCACGTTTTCGGGTGGCAGCTGAACAGCTTGTGGCTCAGCTGAAGACGTCGTCGAGAGACTCGGCGGTCCGGATTCGGCCGGCCCAGCGCTCGATCTCGTCGGCGTTCGCCCCATCCAGTTTTTGTTCCAGATGTCGCGGAATTGGGCCGAAAGCGTTGATCAAGAGGATCTTGAGGAGTCGCGATTCGCCCTGTTTGATGCCTTCTTGCATGCCCTTCTGCATGCCCTTCTGAAGACCCTCCTCACTGGCGAGCCGCTCGA
>CBDUGP010000236.1:0-2853 GCA_965366625.1 uncultured bacterium | reverse complement strand
TAGCTTCCTCGAAGCCGCGAACCGCGCGTAACCTGCCGCGGGCACGTGCTGCTCGCAGTCTTCGCGTAGCTTTTTCAGCGTGTCGAGGCAACCTGCGCCCGCCACTCGGTCCAGGATGCTCGCGAACTCGCCGTGACCCACCAACGCCTCGCGATGCATCGTCAAGGTCCGCTCAGCGGCCTCCGGCCTGCCGTCGAGCAGCCGCAGGTAGGCTAAATCCAGGACACAAAGAACCAGCTGCCCGTGGAGCTTCCTGTTCTCCGCCATGCGAGCTGTTTTCAACAATCGCCGCTCCGCATGGCGATGGACGCCCAGCCGTTGAAGCAAGCGTGCTTCCGCATGCCACAGTGCCACCTTGTTCCAACCTGCATTGCGGTGCAATAACCACTTCCTGTAGGCGGCTCGCAGCCATACCAACGTACTTTCCAGCCGCTCCGGTTCCAAACCCGCAATGGGGATGTAGTGGTGGAGCCACCAGAGCGCGCCCTCGAAAAGGGCGTTTTCGAGGGATCCTTTTCGGGTCGACGGCTTGATCAGGGTCAGCGCCGCAGCCAAACCCGGAAAACCGCAGGGTTTACCTAGGGATCCACGGAGCACGAGGGCTTCGGCCAAACCTCGGCGGACTGTTGGATTCGAGTCATTGGGGTTCGGGTAGAGTTCAATGGAGCGTCTCAATCGCGCTTCCGCGGTCTCAATTCGGCCTTGCAATCGAGCCACGGCCCCTTGGCGCCGAAACAACTCGGCGGCAGCGAGACGCTGCACCTTGCCCGGTTCGAGCAGGTTCCATGCCCGCTCCAAGGCCTGCTCAGTCCTCTCCGCAGCCCCCGCCCAGGCAGCCACCTCCCCTTCAAGGGCGTAAATCTTCATCCGCCAAGAACGCTCGGTGGCCGAGCCACTACGGCTGAATACAAAGCCCACCAAGTCCTGAGCCGGCTCCAACAAACGCAGCACGGCTGCGGGTGCCGCAAATCGTTCCTCTTCGCACCGGCGGCAAAATGCCTGCAGAAATTCCATCGACCAATAGCGGGGGTGCCGCAAGACCTTACTCACGTTTTCCGGAGTCACGTAGGTCAAACGGCGCCGGGCCTGGGCCATGGCCGGATTCATGCTTCGGGCTCCCCGAGGCCGAGTTCCCTCAACACCCACGGGATGATCTGCCGGCCTAGAACAGCCGTCGCCAACGGATCGTCCTCCGCGATGCGCAACTTCAGATTGCCGATGGGCTCGTCTTCATTGTTTCCACGATGAAGCAATGCCTCGACGATGAGGTAGGGGCCAGCTCTCCTAGACCGCACCAGAAGAGATACCTGCTCCTGCTGCGGAATCGTCGGATCCGAGTCCCTGAGCATCGTGATCCCGGGGTCGCGGCCCGACTCGTTTCCAGAGTCCGGCAGCGAAAAACGCATGCTTTTTGTGTTGTGCCACATCACGAGGCCGTCGTCGGAGTTCTCGTCCGCGTTTTGACTCATGGGTGCCTTTCCCCTTTGTACGTCTCGCCCGGCAAATGCCTCCAAAACCCGTTAGGATGGGCGAGATCCCCATGAGCCGAAGCGGGAAACGGGCGAGAACACGGGACCGCCGGAGTTGCATCTCCGGCGGCCCCGCTTCCCATGGCTCGGGGGTCTTCGGGTAGAAGCGACACGATGTCAGGCCCCCCAGGCCACGAGAAAGGAGGTCTTTCCGAGCGGATCAAACAAGCGGCAAAACATTGGCTGTTTCGGGAAGATCGGCGGCGAGCGCCTGTTGTTGAAGGCTGAGCAAATCGGCGCGCAGCGTTTCGGGCTCGGCACCTTTCGGCGACTTGCCGGTGATCAGAGCGCGGCCGAGCCGGCGGACGGCTTGGGGCCAGGCCAGATCATCGTCGGTGTTGTTGTTACCAACTTGGAGCAGGGTTCGGGCGGCGGTGATCAAGCGCCCTTCGTCCTCGGCGTCAAAATCGGTGCTGAGGGCGCGTCGGAGCCGAACAGCGGCGAGCAAGTCTTCGAGCACGATCTCGGGCCCGCAGACTTCTGAAGCCAGCTCCACGGCGGCGATTTGGAAACGAATGGCGGTCGGCAAATGACCTTGGGCTTCCGCCAGAGCGGCCCGGGCAGCTAAAAGGTTTTTTTGGCTGGGCAATGAAAAGGCGCTGTGGTCCAAAGCTTCGAGCAGGGCAGCCGCCGTTTCGAGCCTTTCGGCTTTCAAATGCAGAAGGGCGAGGCGTTGCTCGATTTCGAAGGCCCTTTGGGTTGGGTCGTCACGGCTCAAAGCCAGGGCGGTTTCGAGGGCGAAGCGGGCTCGGCGTTGGTCGCCTTGCTGTGCCAAAGCGTCGGCGAGCCGCATCAGGCACGAGGTGACGGCCGGCCCGCTGCCTTTGGTGGTGAGGTGCACCGCCAGGGCTTGTTCGAGCCAGGAAACGGCGCCGGTTTCGGCGAGGATGTGGGCAGCTCGTTCTACGGTGAAGGCGTAAAGGCTGGAAGCGGGATCGCGTCCGGCCCAAGCCAACGCCTGCTCCAAAGCGCGACGCGCGGGCTGTTTGAGCCCGAGGGCCTCACGAGTCGAGGCCCAGGCGCCGAGCACGGCCACGAACCGCTCGCCGACCCCGGGATTGCCCGGCCGCTTGCGGGCCTCGTCGGTAGCTGAAGCCAACGCCGCGTCGGCCTGCCGGGCCGCCCCCAGGCGATCAAAGCCGAGCGTTCGGTCGATCGCCTCGACCGGCGGCAGCACAGGCACGGCCCGGGCTGCTTCGGGCAACGGCGCGGGTCTTAGGCACACGCCCAAAGCGTGCTGCAAGCGCTCGCAGGGCCCATCCGCCGGATCCCCAACCAAAACATTTTCCATAACCATCCCCACAAGGCGTAGAGATCTTCCGGC
>CBDUGP010000235.1:0-2881 GCA_965366625.1 uncultured bacterium | reverse complement strand
GGGTGGTGCTTCCGTCGCTGTGACGCATCCATTGTTGGACGTGGTGGAAGTCGGCACCGGCTTCGAGATGGTGGGTGGTGAGTGACGCGCGCAGCATGTGGTGGCGGAAGCCGGCTTTGGGTTTGATTCCGGCTTTGGCGAGCTGGCCGTGAAAGATGCGTTGGATCTGCCGGACGCTCAGCCGTCCGCCTGGGCCGTGGCGGTCGGCTTGGCGCGACGGAAACAGCCACTGCGACGCGGGCATTTTTCGCCGGTGGCGGTCCATGTAAATCAGGAGCATTCCCGCCAGCTCTTGATCGCGGATCGGTCGCCGGTGGTCTCGCCGTCCGTGCTTGGATGCCTTGATCAGCACGGACACCTCTTGTTCGTCGATATCGACTTGGTCGAGGCGTAGCCACGTGACCTCATGGGCTCGCAGACCGAGGGCATAGCTCAACCCAAAAATCAGACGGTCTCGAAGCTCCCGCGGCGTTTGGTCGATGCACGGGCCCGCGTCGAGCACGATGCGCTGGATTTGTTCGAGCCGTAAGGTCCGGATCTCTCGACGCTCGGCGGGTGGACGTCGCAACATGGCCGCCGGGTTTCGAGGCAGGCGTCCGTTGCCCGAGCAATAGCCGAAGAATGAGCGCAGGGCGGCGACGGTGACCCGTAGGGAGTTGGCCTGCCATTGCCGGACGTCGGCCAGGTGGTTGAGATATTCGGTGAGGTGGTCGAGGGTGACGTCGGCCGGATCGCGTCCGAGCTTGTCGAGCGCCATTTGGAGGTGGCGTCGATAGGTTTGGACCGTCGCCACCGAGCGCACGTTGCCGCCTCGCAGCCATGAGATCCAGGTGGTGATGAGTGGGTCGGTGATCATGCGTCGGTGGTCAGCGTCGCCCCTTCCTCCGAGATCCGCCGCCGGGCGACGTCGAAGTAGACCGGCTCCCGCTCAATGCCGATGAAGTGGCACCCGACCCGAGCCGCTGCCACCCCGGTGGTGCCCGAGCCCATGAACGGGTCGAGGATGGTTCCGCCCGCGGGTACGATGCGGCAGGGGTCGACCATCAACGGGGTGGGTTTGCCCGTTTGGTGGTGTTTGTCCTTCTGCTTGATTGGGTAGCGGTAGACGCCGGGGAAGGGGCCGGGATCTTTGCCCGGCGTCCGTTTGGGCAGGTCGCCCGCGCTTCCCCAGATCACGTACTCGAGTTGGTGCTTGAAGTAGCTCTTATGCGGTGCCCGAGCCGCGGGGGTTTTGTCCCACCCGACCACGCCCCGTTGGATCCAACCGCCCGCTTCCATGGCAAAAGCCGCGCCGGTGATCTGTCGCCAGTCGCAGAAGGTCAGGCAGTAGGCACCGGGTTTGGCGATGCGTAGGCATTCCGACAGCCACAGGGCGGACCAGTAGTCCCAGCCGCGCTCGCTGCGTTGATCACCGCCGAAGCTCGGCCGGTCGGCGCGGTGCTTGTCGTCGTGGACGTATTTGCGGAGAGTCGATTGGGCCTTGTCGGCTCGGTGGACGCCACCGGAGCAATACGGCGGGTCCGTGATGACGGCGTCGACGGATCCGGACGGGAGGTCTCGCAGGACGTCGAGGGCTTCCCATGCGTGGATAAGCCGAGCGGTGGTGTTTGGGGTGGGCAGGATGCCGGGGAGTTGGGGTTGAGTCGCGGTTTCCATCCCTCAAGGATGAGGAGAGTTGCTGACATGTCAATCTAGGAGGCCACTGACTGTCCCTCGAGACAAAAGGCAAGAAAATTGAATGATTAGTAGTGTTCTATGAGAGACGTAGACTTGCGACAAAAATCTTCTGATTGAAACCATCTTTCGAGTTGGTGATCTATGACGACAGTCAGGGGCCCCAAAGACCTCTAATCTAAATAGAGAAAATCACGCTTCAACGGGAGAATCCGTTGAAGCGCAGCCAATCATCTAATCTCGATGACAGAATGGTTTTCAGCCGTAGGCAATAGGTTTCCATTTGTGTCGATTGCCCCAACATCGCTCGCCGGGCTGCTGTTAGAAATCGAATTGAAAGTGTTGCCGGAGCTATCTTCAATTTGAAGAATAGTAAAGAAGGCCGTTGCTTCAACTCGATGACCAACCCTGGGGCTCGTCACATACATGTCGTAGTCGACAGTAACTTCAACTTCTTGGGATTGGCTTACTTGCTCTAAGACGCTGCTGATCTCAGTACGGTGTCGCTCGGCATTCGCATTGATGCCCAACCACGACCAGAATGCACTTGCCCCTGCCTCGATACCATGGGTTTGCACCATCTCTTGATAGGTTTCCGAATTCTCAAGTAGAAGAAGTCTGGCTGTTATTTCACCTTGAAGTCGTACCCAAGCACCTGCTCCTGAGACGCTAGCACTCACACCTGTCTGAGAGCCATGACGTTTGGAGATACCCCAGGTAGAGATATCTTCTTCAATAAGGGTGAGTTTACTTTTGGGCTCTTGATTTGTTTGTATGGGGGGTTGACTATCAACAACTGAAAACCAAGGCTTCGGGGCTACAAAAAGTAGATCACACATACTTTAATTCCTTTACTTTGTTTTTAGGCACCAGAAGGTAGAAGTGCCCAGTTGATTCATGAGGAGAGCTCTCTCAGGGGTTCAATGCATCATCTATGCCAGGTTTCTCTTTCAGGTAGATTGGGCTACAAATCGGGAGCAGCAGTCTTGGACGTGGTTTTAGGAACGTCCGGACGTGTTATTGGCAGATTCGGACATGATTCGACCACCGTGACCCGTAGTGGCTCGCCAGCTGGTGTACTCCTGAACCTAGTCCGGTCGGTCAAAGACTCCCTTTTTTCTCTAGTTATAGGCATAACTACTTTGTTTTCAACGAATAGGTCCCGCCCGCGCTAAATTTTCGGATTTTCGATTTACGAACGAAAATG
>CBDUGP010000234.1:0-3097 GCA_965366625.1 uncultured bacterium | reverse complement strand
TGCCGTCGAGCTCGGCGATGGGGTTGAGGCCGTCTTGGTAGAGCCAGCCTCGGGTCAGGGTACCGTCGACTTTTTTGCCGATGCGACGCTGGGCTGCATCGATGACGTAGTCGAGGGTGGTGCCGGCCGGCAGCACGACTTGGCGCAGGTTGCCAAGGACGTCGTATTCGTAGGTGACGGTTTGGTTGTTGGCGGATTTCGCGGTCAGCTCGCCGGCTTCGTTGTAGGTGTAGGTGGTGTCGCCGTATTGCAGTAGGCGATCCCTGGCGTCGTGCTCGGTATCTTGCTCGGTGATGGTGCCAAAGGGGCCGGTGTAGGACGTGCGGTTGGAGTTGCTGTCGTAGCCGTAGGTGGAGACCTGGGTGGCGTCGTGGTGCACGGTTTCTAGGCGTCCGCGATTGTCGTAGCCGAAAGACTCAACCACCGTGGCGCCGCTCTGGGTGCGGGTGAGGTCGGTGATCCAGCCCCTTTTGTCGTAGGCGAAGGACTCTTCGTAGATGATCGCGCCGTCGTAGCGGGTGGTCAGGGTGTCGGGCTCGCCAAAGGGGGTGTAGGACCATTCGGTGGTCACCAAGCCGATGGTGACGGTGTCCAACCTACCGGTGTCGGGCTCGCGAATTGCGGTCAGGGCACCGGCGCTGGTGAGCAGGGAGTCGTCGTCGTAGGCGAACGACACGGGGTCCGCGCCGTTGACCTCCAGGCTGGTGAGACGCAGGCTGTCGTCGTAGGTACGTTCGACGCTGCCGGTGAGGGTGCCCGTCCAGGCGACGCTTTCGAGCACCGGACCGTCGTAGGCGTAGTCCAGAGATTCGCTGTCGTGGGTCGTTGCGGTGTCGAGCTTGCCGTCGGGTTGGTAGGTAAAGCTCAGGTCGCCCCGTGGGGTGGTGATTTTTTCGAGACGATCGCGGAAGTCTTCGTAGACGAAGAGGATCTCTTGGCCGTCGGGACGGACGAGCCTTTCGAGCCGACGGTCGCGGTCGTAGAACCGGCTTTCGATCGCGGTGCCCAGTTCGGCGGAGATCGCCGGCAGGGTGTAGGTTTCGAGCTGGTTGCGCTTGGTGTAGGTGAAGGTGTGCGCAGGGCGCCCGGGCGGCGCGACGGACGTGACGTTGCCCATGGTGTCGAAATCGAACGACACCACTTCCAGGTCGGGCAGGGTGATGGTGTCGATCCGGTTGGCGGCATCGTAATCGTAGGAGACGGTGAAACCTTCGGCGTCGGTGACCGATTCCAGGCGATGGAAGGCGTCGTAGGCGAAGTCGGTGATGCGTTGGGTTTCGGGCTCGTCGCCGACGGTCACTTTGTCCACCTCGCCGGTGGGCTCGTAGTCGACTGAGAGTGGCTCAACTTGGGGTGCCTGGGCGCTGATCACTCGGCCGCGAAGGTCGATGTCGAGTTGGCTCGACCGGCCTTCCTGGCTGGTGGTCGTGAAGCGTTTGGCAGTCCCGTTGTAGGCCAAGGTGCTAGTGCGACCTTCGATCGTCGACGTGTGGGTGAGGCCGGCGATGCTGAAGGGGTCGTCGGGGTCCGACAGGCTCACAGAGCGGGTCGATGAGGACCTGCCGATTTGGCCGCCTGGTCGTTCGAGCTTGCCGACGCCGCCGAACCCGGCCATCAGGCCGAAACGCGGATCGGGTCGCCGGGCTCTGGTAGTTTTCGTGCCGTCGGGTTGGGTGGTGATCGACACACCGTTGCGGTACGTGCGGGTTTCGGTGATCGTTTGGTCCGGGCTTCGACGCTCTTTGACCATTTCGCCGGTACGCAGCCGCCATTTGCGATTGCGGGTGGTGACCACCTCGGCGGTGCGATGGCGCACTTCGTAGTTGGGTTGGCCGACCTCGCCCTGGCGACGGAACTCCGTAAAGCCGTTGAGGGCGTCGTGGGCTTTGATCAAGCGGCCGCGGGTATCGTATTGGTAGGTTTTCGCTTCGCCCGGAGCGTGGCCTTCGGCTTCGAAACGTGGATCTTCGAGACGGGTCATCAGGCCCGCCACGTATTGGAAGCGGTAAGCCTCGTCGGCCGGGTTGGTGAGGCTTTCCAGGTAGCCGTTGTCGTCCATTTCGAGGACGGTGGTTTGGCCGAAAGGACCGACGATGCCCGTGGCGTCACCGGTGGTTTCGTCACGGGTCACGGTGGTCACCAAGCCGTCGGCGTCGGTTAGGGTGATCAATCGGCCATCGGCGTCATAACCGAATGTCAGGAGCACGGTGCCCGTGAGTCCGTGCAAGGTACGCAGGTGCCGACCTTGGGCGTCGAAGACGTAGATCTCGCCGCCACCGTTGCCGGGCACCAGGATTTCGCCCTCGGCAAACCCTTCGAGGGTCAGGCCGATTTGCCACACGGTGCCGCCGGCCAAGACGTAGAGGTCGCCGTCGGTGCTTTGGGTGACGGCGGTCAGACCGCCGTAGGACGCGTCGAGGGCGGGCTCGCCTTCCACGGGTGTGCCGGCGTTGCCGTCGCCGGTGGTGGTGTAGAGGGCACCGTCGGAGTCGATGCGTCGCAGCCATCGGTTGCCGGATTCGGCAAAATAGGCGCGACCGTCGGAGTTGACGAAGATCCCGGTGGGCGTGCTCAAGGCCGCGTCTTCGGCCATGGTGCCGTCGGCGGTGATGCCTTCGACGCCGTTGCCCGCGACCACGGACAGCTCGCCGTCGAAGCTCAGGCTGAACAGTCGATGGGAGATTGGATCTGTGAGGTAGAGGTCACCGTTGGGGCCGATGGCCAAGCTGTCGACTGCGGACGGGCCGCTGGGCGGCTCGCCTTTCCGAACCGGACCGACCACGCCCGGCTCTCCGCCACCGCCACCGCCGCCACCGCCACCTGAATCGAGCAAAACCTCGGTGGACAGGATGCCGTCGGTGCCGACCATGCGCACACCGTCGCCCGTGGCAATGAAAAACGCACCGTCGGAGCGGGGCACGACGTCGGTCAGCAGGCCGAGATTCGTTTCCGTGGACGGATCGCCATCGCCGACGAGATCTCTCTTATGTGAAAACCCCTCGCCAGCTGCAGCCCACGACCGGCCAAGCGTGGACGATCCGGCTTTTTCCGGGCCGTCCCGTAGGGACAAGGCAAAGGTAGCCTCGGAATTTATTCC
>CBDUGP010000233.1:0-3158 GCA_965366625.1 uncultured bacterium | reverse complement strand
ATTTTCCGGGAGAAAATTGCCGTTTTGGAGAGGCAACTGCGGAAGTTGGGTTAGGGAACCGTGTCGGACCAATTGCCGGTTCCTGCCGACTCGAACCCATCGAAAAAGATGAAGTCCGACACATTGGGATTGGTGCCCGCCTGGAATTCCTCGAGGTTGGTCAAACCGTCCATGTCGGGGTCCAAACCGGCGTCCCCGGCGTTGAACGGATTCAGGCCGTAGAACGTCTCCCACCAATCGGGCATTTGGTCGTTATCGTCGTCGGGATCGAGCACGTCGGCTTCGCCGTCGTTGTCGTTGTCCGACGTCGGGTGGACCAAGGCCGTGGTGCTGGCCGAGCGCGCCGATCTTCCCGCTTCGAGCAACTCCACCTCCACTGGCACTAAGGTGCCTTGGGTCAAAAATGTCTCTGCGTTCTCGTTGAAGTCCACGGAGACGCTGGCCCCAGGGCCGAGGGTACCGAGATCCCAAGACAGGTACTCGCCGGAGTCACAGCTACCGGGGCAGGAGCCACCGCCGGTGGTGACCGGAAATTGGTCGATCTCCGTTGGCCACAGAACCCTCAAGGTCAGACTGCCCGTGCTTCCGCCGCCGACCGGATTGGTGACCATGAGGTCGCCGTCGAGCACCTCGCCGGCCAACACCGGGTTGGGAGTCAAATCCCACGACAGCTCTAGGTCTTGGGTCGCCACCCGGCTGACCGCCCGCCCGCGGGCGCTTCTCGACTGGAAGCCGACCTCACCCGATAGGGTGGCGGCGTCGACCACCAACAGGCTGCCCTCCGCCAACGGATCCACTTGCACGGTGACCCGCTCTCGGCCACCGCTGTTGGGCGCCAAAGTGCCCAAATTCCACGACACCGAGCCACCGCCCGTATCGGCGACGCCGGTGGTGCTCAGCAATTGACTGCCGGCGGGCACGGGAAAGCTCATCGTGCTCGAATTGGCGCTGTTGTTGCCGTTGTTGCCGTAAACGATGTCGTAGGTCACGGTGCCGGACGGTGCGACCGGATCCACCGAGGGGTCCACCAGCACCGCGAGGGGAGAATCGCTCTGGACACGCACCGTATGGCTGACGGAACGGGCGGGCAATCCACCTTCCAAAAGCTCGATCTCCACCGGAATCAAGGTGCCGTCTTCCAAGAACGACTCCGCGTGCTCGTTGAAGCTCACGGTATGGCTGGTTCCGGGGCCGAGCAGGCCGAGATCCCAGGACAAATATTCCCCGGTATCGCAGCTTCCGGGGCAAGAGCCCGAGCTGGTCGCCTCGGGGAATTGATCGATCTCGTTCGGCCACAGGACCCGCAGGGTCAAATTGCCGGTAACCGAAGCGGTGGGGTTACCGATGGAGATTTGGCCGTCGAGCAATTGGGAGGCTGCCGCCGGGTCCGGATTGATTTCCAAAGCCAGGGCAAGGTCTCCCGAGCCGATTCGGCTGACCGCCATGGACCGAGCCGTGCGGCCTTGGAAATTGATCGTGCCGGAAATCACCGCCGAGTCGACGATCAACAAACCCGTGGCAGCCGGCGAGCCGACCACCACCGTGACCCGCTCGCGTCCACCGCTGCCCGGAGCCAAGCTGCCCAGGTCCCACTCCACCCGACCGGCTGAATGGACCCCGGAGCCGGTGGCGGATAGGAACGTGCTGCCGACCGGCACGGGAAAGCTCAGGACGGCGCCGTCGGCAGCGGCATTACCGTTATTGCCATAGACCACCTCATAAACCAACCGGGACCCGGCAGCCACAGGATCGCTCAAAGCGTCCACCAAGACCTCGAGGGGAGAATCACTCTTCACCCGGGCTGTGTGGCTCAAATTGCGGCTCGGCAAACCGCCTTCCAAAAGCTCGACCTCCACAGGGATCAGCCGGCCGCTGACCAAGAAAGTCTCCGCGTGCTCGTTGAAGCTCACGGTGCGAGCGATGCCCGGGCCTAAAACGCCTAGGTTCCAAACCAAATACTCGCCCGTATCGCAGCTGCCAGGGCACGAGCCGAGTTCAGTGGTGACTGGGAATTGGTCGATCTCCGTTGGCCAAAGCACCCGCAACGACAGGGTGCCGGTCGCCGAGCCACCGGAGTTGAAGACGGTGATCTGACTGTCGATCATTTCACCCGGCGCCGGTGGATCCGGGTTGAGCTCCAAACCCAGCTCCAATTCACTGATGCCCACCCGGCTGACCGCGGTCGCCCGGGCGGTCCGGCTTTGGAAATTGAGCTCCCCGGTCACCGTGGCGGCGTCGACCGCCAGGGGCGTACCGGTCCCCAATGCGTTGACGGAAACTCGCACCCGCTCCCGCCCTCCACCGCCGGCGGGCAAGGGACCTAGATCCCAGGTGACCGAGCCGGCCGAGAAGCTTCCCCCGCCCGACGCGGAAAGGAATTGGGTACCGGTCGGAACGGGAAATACCAACTCGGCGTTCTCTGCCACCGCCGAGGAAGTATTGCCGTAAACGATCTCGTATTCGAAGGAGCTGCCGGCGGCCACCGGATCGGCCAAGGGATCGACGAAAATCTCCAATGGGGAATCGTCCTGCACTTCCACCGGAACGTTGAGGGTTTGATCGAGGGATCCCCCTTCGAGCAGGTCAATTTCCAGCATGAAGGTGCCGTCGGCGGCGAAGGATTCCACGTGCTCGTTGAAGCTCACCGTCACATTGCCGCCGGGGCCTAGGCTGCCCAAATTCCAGGTCAGATACTCGCCCGTATCGCAGCTACCGGGGCAGCTTCCACCCCCGGTGGTCACCGGAAATTGATCGATCTCATTCGGCCATAGGACCCTCAGGGTAAGGCTGCCCGAAGCGCTGGTGCTCGCAACCGTCAGCTGCACGTCGAGCATCTCGTTGGGTTGGGCCGGGTCCGGGTTGACCTCCGCCACCAATGTCAACGCTCCGAATGCGGCCCCTGCCCCCAACAAATGAAACAGAGCTAGAGCAACTAAAAGACGCGTCAGCCCGCCGGCAGTATTCTTCATGGTGTCTCCTTGCAAATGGGTGATGACAAGGAAACGCGGTGAAGGACGGCAAAGGGGCTCAAACAAACACAATTGGAGGACCGAATCCCGCTAATTAATTAGGGCCTGTCCAGTTTTGGCCTTTTCGAGGTCTCGAAGGCGCGGCGCGCCGAGCACGGAAAGCGAGCGTGTCTGAGCGACACAACCTAT
>CBDUGP010000232.1:0-3263 GCA_965366625.1 uncultured bacterium | reverse complement strand
CCCGTGGGCGACGATCGTTGGTATGACTCCGGCGAAACCGCGTTGGTGGCCTTGCCGCGCGCGCCCGGGGACACGGATCCGGTGTCGACGACCCTTACCTTCAGCCCGCTGACCGATTGGATCCAGCCCGCGGATCAGGTCCTGGTGCTCAAGCCCGGAGATCGTGTCGAACTCTCGGCGAACTATCGGACCTCGGTCTCCGGCTCTCTGACCGTGCATCTGGAGCCCACCGCCGATTTGCCGGCCGAAGCCCGCTGGAAAATCGCCTCGGAGCCGGGGCTGTGGCACGACTCCGGTGAGACCGTGCCCTTGGCCTCCGGGTCGTATACCGTCACCTTCGCGCCGGTCGACGGTTGGATCGCGCCCGCCGATTTGGCGGTGACGGTGAGCGAAGGCGTCGACGAAAGCCGCACCGCGGTCTATTCGGCGATCGCCGACCAAGATTCGATCTTGCATCTGAAGCTCGACGAGACCTCCGGCAGCATCGCCATGGACGCCACAACCTACGGTCGCCACGGCACCGTGGGTGCCGACGTGCTGATGGACGTCCCCGGAATTGAAACCACGGCCATGACCACCACCGGCCCCGGTGGCGCCGGCGGTGATCTAGAGGACGGTATTCAGGTGCCGGACTTTGCCTCCGATGACACCTATGCCGAGGCCACCGTGGCTTTTTGGTATCGCCTGGAGGCCGGCAATGACGGCTATCTCTTCCATTGGGGCGGCTCGTTCAACGATGCCGATTCGATCTCCATTTACGTCGACCGCGGCAAGGAGCTGCGCATTCGGGTCCACGACAGCCAAGACACCGCCTCGACCCTGGCGACCGCCCCTGCTTCCGCTCACGGCACCTTCGACGATTACGGCTGGCACCATCTGGTGGTGGTCAAATCCGCCACCGGCACAGAGGTCTTTTTTGACGGCGCCTCGGTCGCCACCCACCTCATGGGCGACGGCTCCTTCGTGCCCAGCCTTGGTGTCGGCCTCGGCACCAACCCGGCCGGCCGCTTCGGCACGTCGGCGGCTTTCGACGAACTCCAGATCTGGGAGCGAGCCCTCGACGGCGGCGAGATCGCCTCTCACTTCCAAGCCTCGGCCGTCGGCCGGCTGACCGTGCTCCTACAACCCGAGGAGGTGCAGGGAGATGCTGCCTGGCGCCTCGACACCGACGCCGAAACCGTGCAACGGGCCCACGGTGAGCAGCTCTCCTTGCCTCCCGGGACGGCGACCGTGATCTTCGCGCCGGTGAGCGGTCACACCACCCCCGAACAACAGACAGTGGACGTGCTGCTAGGCCAAAGCATGACCGTGACCGGCGATTACACCGGCGCGGTGGTGAATCCGGGTCCCATCGTGCACCTGCCCTTGGATGAAAGCGGCGGCACCTCGGCCTCCGATATCTCCGGCCATGGTCGGCACGGCAGCCTCGGCTCGCGTTTGATCCTCGATCTCGATGGAGTCGACGGTCGAGCCGTGCAGACCGCCGGCGTCGGCGGTGGACAAGGCAGCCTAAACGACGGCCTCGAAATCCCCTTCGCCTTGAGCCAACCGCTCGACGAGCTGACCGTCGCCTTCTGGTACCGACTGCCGCCGACCGCCCACGACGGTTACCTCTTCGCTTGGGGCGGCAGCTATGGGGACGACAACTCGGTCTCCACCTATGTCGACGTCGGATCGGAGCTGCGGGTGCGGGTGCACGACGCCGGAGATCACAGCTCCTCCGTCTCCGTGGCTGCCGACGGTTTCGATGATGCGGCCTGGCACCATCTGGCGATCGTCAAGGATACCGACGGCTCCTCGATCTACTTCGACGGCGCCCTGGTGGCCCAAAGCTCGAGCGGTGCCGGTGGCATCCTGCCGGGCGACAGTTTCTATCTGGGCACGAACGAGATCGGCCGCTGGGGCATCGAAGCCACCTTCGACGATCTGCGGCTCTATCAGAGGGCCCTCGATCCCGCCGAGGTGTCGGACATGTTCACCGACGTCGCGGTGCCGGACGGATTCGGTGGCGCCTATCGGACGCTCGACGAGCTGCAGCAGGAGCTCGTGCAGCTCGCCGGCTTGCACGGCGAAATCCTGGAGATCGTCGATTTCGGCGACAGCTGGGCCAAATCGGTCGGTGGATTTGCCACCGAGGACGGCGACTTCCTGCCCGGAGACGATTTGCTCGCCGCCCGCATCACCCGCTTGGACACCCTCGATCCGGGAACCCAACGGCCGGTCTTTGTGCTCGCCTCGTGCCTGCACGCCCGCGAGATCGCCACCCCCGAAGTCGCCATGCGGCTGATCGAGCATCTGTTGGCAGGTTACGACCACGACGCCGACATCACCTGGTTGATCGATCACCACGAGGTTTGGATCTTGCCCATGGTTAATCCCGACGGTCGACGCATGGTCGAGCTCGGCGCCCACCAAGCCCATGGCTCCCGTCCATGGCCCTGGCGCAAGAACGTCCATGCCACGTCCGGCTGCACATGGCCGCCGGCGAGCGGCAATACCTTCGGTGTCGATCTCAATCGCAACTTCCCCTACCAATGGGGCGTGCTCGAAGGAGTGGGCGGAACGGGCAGTGCCTGCGACTCCCATCATCGCGGTGCGAGCGCCGGCTCGGAGCCCGAAACCCAAGCCTTGATGAGCTTGCTTTCGAGCATTATTCCGGACCAACGATCCGAGCCCGGAGTCGCCGCCGATCCGGACACCACCGGCGTTTTCATCCAACTCCACAGTCCTTTCCGCACCGTGGCTTGGCCTTGGGCCGTCAGCTCGGCACCGTCGCCGGAGCACCAAGGGCTATCCGCCATCGGTCACAAATTGGCGGATTTCAACGGCTACGACGCCGGTCAGGCCGACGACGTCATCTATCCCATGAGCGGCACGGCCGACGATTGGGTGCACGGCGAGCTGGGCGCCGCCGCCTTCCTTCTCGAGGTCGGCGAAGGCCTGATGCCGGCTTTCAACCGTGTCGACAATGTGATCTGGCCGGAAAATCGCGACGCCTTGCTCTACGCCGCCAAAATCGCCCGCACCCCTTACAAAACAGCCCTCGGGCCGGATGTGGGGCCGGTGTCCGTAAGCCCGGCCGGCGTCGATACCGTCACCGTGAGCGCGAACGTCGACGACTCCGCCAACGGCGGCGACCATATTGCCGAGATCGAGCTCTACGTCGACGATCCGCCATGGGCCGTCGGCGCCCAGTCCCAGCCGATCCTGGCCGCGGACGACGGCAGCTTCGACAGCCCCACGGAAAGCGTCACCGGCACCCT
>CBDUGP010000231.1:0-3303 GCA_965366625.1 uncultured bacterium | reverse complement strand
CGACGAGCTCGGCGTCGGTTAGGCATTGGGGGCCGTGAAGCAGGAGGCGGTCGACGGGCTGGAAATCCGTCAGGGGCTCGGCACAGGTCGCAAGCGAGGTCATGAGCCCACCTCCGTGGTCTGGGCCCCTTGGCGGGAATGCCAGCTCTTATGACCGGCGAGCCTCTGATCCGCCTCCGCTTGAGAGACCTCGCTCGTGAACACCTTGAGACACTCCGGACACCGAGCCTCATAGACCCTCACCGGACCCTCCGCCGACCCTCCGAGGGTCTCAGAGGCTTTCGAGAGACCCTCTGAGGCCACCCTCAAGGCCTCCCGAGCCTCCGCCTCAAGGGTCTCCGGAGACCCTTCATACCCTCCGAGGGTCTCCCCCGGACCCTCCGAGACCCTCAACAGACCCACCGACAACACCAAACCCAACAGCATCAAATCAAAGCCGAAAATCGACAGACCCACCCAAGAAAACGCCAGCCAATTCTCACCCAGCCAACCGGGCGTGAGGGTCTCTTTCAGCCCGGAGCCCACCAGCTTGGACGCCAACACCGGCGTGCCGATCGCCACGTGAACCGCCAGACCGGCGACGTAAATCAAACCCACCACCAGCCGGTGAGCCGACTCACCCAGACGCAACCAAAGCTCGGGCAGCAGGGCCAGGCTACCGGTCAGCACCAGACCCATGGACCACCCTCTGACCACCATCAGCCACAGCTCCACCGCCGGATCGAGCTTGACGCCGTAGACCTCCAAGCCGAACAGAATCATCAACGGCGCCGACACCAACACCATGGCCACCGCCAAGGCCCTCCCTAGGCCTGTGAGGGTCACGGCTCCATCCTCCGGTCACGGATTTCGAGCGGCCACCGACGCGCCAGGCGCCGACGCTGGGAGACCGCGTCGTCACAGGCTTGTTTGAGCACCATCTCCGCGTGTTTCAGGTCGCCCTTGCAGCCGTGGGGCGCAGCCTCCAACGCGTCCGACACCGCCGCCCGCGCGGTTCTCAACAACTCTCGATAATTCGGCTCAGCCATAACGTTTCCTTTCCTATGAGAAGACCAGCTCGGACTTACACACCACCTCGCAGATGGAGCGTCGAATGACTAAGGGAATCTCGTAATCACCGGCCGCGCTCCGGTGTTTGGCGACGATCAACAGGGCGTCGATCACGTCGCGCACGGCTCGGACCTCATGGGAATCGAGGTTTTGGGGCTCGGCCCACAGGAACGCCACCCCGTCCGCGTGTTGCTCGATCTGCCCGCTTTCCCGCAGGTCCGCCAACACCGGCTTGCGTTTCTCGCGCGTCGCGTTGCGGTTCATCTGACTGAGCACCAACACGGGCACCTTGAGCCGTCGGGCCAGGTCTTTCAGCTCCCGAGCCCAGCCGCCCACCTGTTCCTCGCGGCTCTCACCCCGGCGCCGGGACCCGTGCAGGATTTGCAGATAGTCGACGATCACCAGCCCCAGGCCGTCCGTATCGCGCATGTGTTGGGCCGTGGCCGCGATCTCACCCACGGTGTAGAGGTCGTCCCGGATCCACAGGGGCATTCCGGAGGCCTCCGCCCGCTTCACCACGTCGAAACCCTTGCGCCAATCGTGCTCGGACGTGGGATGGCTGCGCAGGGCGCTCCGACTCACACGCCCCATATTCGCCATGGCGGCCATGGCCACGGCTTCCTCGTCCATCTCCAACGACGCGAGCAACACCGGCTTTTCCTCCACCGCCGCCACATGCGCGCCGATGTTGACGCCCAGGCTGGTTTTGCCCATGCCCGGCGTGCCCGCGAGCACCCACAGCTCACCCGCCACCAGGCCTTGGGTCTGCATGTCCCAATCCGGCAGGCCGG
This sequence comes from uncultured bacterium, assembly GCA_965366625.1. GTDB lineage: Bacteria > Acidobacteriota > Thermoanaerobaculia > Multivoradales > J023 > JAUIJL01. Next base: position 1,462 of record CBDUGP010000231.1, on the reverse strand, counting down.
TGGTCAGCCCGAGAATTCGCCCCTGGCCTTGCCGTTCCTCGCACGCGGCCATGACGTCGTAGCCGAGCTGGGCGAAGCTTCGCGGCACCTTCTGCCGCGCGAGGCTCAAACGCGCTCGACGGATCGACGCCTCCAAGGTGTCCAACGTGCGGTCTAGGGCGGTCCGCCCGTGCTCGTCTCGGCCACCTTTGGCCAAGTCCTGCAACGACTTCTGTTGATCGAGAATCAAACCTCGGGTAACGGCATGGCCTTTGACGATGCGCGCGTAGACCTCCGCGCGGCCAAGGTCCGGCAGATCCAGGTCCAAACCCGAGAGATAGGAAACCCCGCCCACCAGCTCGAGCTTGCGATCCGCCTGCAAGGCTTGCTCCACGGTCCGGACGTCGATCACCTCGGGCCCGTGGGTCTCGGCGATGGCCAGGTAAGCGAGCCACACCGCCTGGTGGCGCTCCAAATAAAAATCCTGTGGGTCGAGCTCGGCCGCCAGAATCGGCAGCTTCGGCGGGCTCAACAACACGGCGCCGAGCACCGCGCGCTCCGCTTGCGCGGAATGTGGAAGCTCGGTCACCGACCCCTCCGGGATTCGCCGCGCATGGGCACAATCAAGCCGGGGCGGAAGCGGTCCGCCAGGGGTGCGTGACGTCCGTAAAGCTCGGGCAGGCCGCGGTTGGCGGTGCCGATCGTCGTCAGCCCGGCGCTCAACCGTCGCTCAAGACCCGCGAACAATCCCTCCCAGCCTTCACCGGCCACCCCGTGGTCCACGTCGTCGATCATCAACACGGGCACGGTGAGCAGAAACGGGCGATCCCGCCACACGGCGCTCACGATGTCCGGCGCGGTGCAGAAGGCGATGGGGTGGCCGGTCTGCCACAGGCGCCAGCTCAGCTCATGGCCGAGCATGGATTTGCCGAGCCCCACGTGGCCGACGAAAAGCACCGAGCGCAAAACCTCGTAAGTCGCTGGGTCCAAGGGGTTCAGCTTCGCCTTCCACGCATCCGGTAAGGGCTGCCCGGCCCGTCGATCATCGTTGGGAAATACCGCGGGATGCCGCGGCATGGGGTCGGGTTCTACGAACGGTTGACGGGCGTAATCGGCAGGCCAGCCGTGGAGCTGCAAGACGTCGGCTCGATCGGCGTGGATCCGTCGCTCGGGCGGCAAGGCGTGGAGCAACTGACGGCGGATCTCCGGCGACACCTTCGCCCGTCGCTCCAAGGCCTCGCGCTCGCGGCAACCGTGGCAGCGAACCTCGGCGGGCAAGCTCGGGCCGGTCTGCGGATCCTCACAGCCCGGGCAGGTCCACCGCGGCCAATCCGGCGGCACCGCCCAAGGCGTCGACGGCTCCCGCGGTGCGGTGTCTTCGATCACCGGAACGCTCCCGCACTGCCGAGGGTCCGAGCATCCGCTCCGCCACCGCCGCCGCGAGGGCCGCGCATGGGCTGAATCTTGCCCGTGATGGCGTTGT
>CBDUGP010000230.1:0-3304 GCA_965366625.1 uncultured bacterium | reverse complement strand
AATTCTTCGACGAGCCGGTCGGCGTGCTGGTGCTCGACGGCTCGGGCCGCCCGGTCAAGGGCGCAACGGTCACCTTCGTGTTGGAAAGCGGCGACGGCGAGCTGCACTCGGGCTCGCGCAAGGGCACGACGCTGGCGGTGCAAAGCGACGGTCAAGGGTCCGCCACGGTGCGTCTCAAATCGGGCACGCGAACCGCGGATCAACCGTCTTATCTGCGTCGCAAAGCCGACGATACCTATCCCTTCCAGGTGTTGGAGAACCAGCTGCGGGTTTTCGTCCGGAGCAGCAGCGGCAACCTCGACTTGTCCCGTCCATTGGTGGCCTACGGCTTTCCCGACGAGCTGGCCGGCATCATTCGGCTCAACGGCACGCCCACCCCGCCCGACAACGAATACATCAACGCGGTCATGGGCGCGTGGACCGAAAATATGGAGTACACCGCCGTCGACCAGCATTTCAATCCGCTGGCCAACCAAGGGATCACGGTGTTTTCAAACGGTTATTGGGCGGGTTACGAAAACATCCCCTACGGCGGAACCGGCCAAACCGCGGATTGTTGGGTTCCCGAAGATCCCGCACTGCTGACCGTCTTCGACGCGCGCCTTTCAGAGACGGGATTTCCCGATCAATGCACGTCCCTGGCTCCGCTGATCGGCGAATGCGGCAAAACCCTTCAAACCATCGAAACGAGCACGGCCGGCACGGCGACGTTCGGGGTGATCCCGGGCAGCTCCTGGGTGCAATACAACGCCGGGGTCCGTCCGGCCTTGGAGGCGGACGAGGACTGTGAAGAGCTGCTGGAATCCGGCGACCCGAAGGCTGATTTCCAAGAGGTTTGTGCCCACCTCTACGCCGAGACCCAAGAATCGCCGACACTGAAACAAGAGGAATATTTCTACTCGTTTCTGGTCGCGATCGCGAGTACCTACGATCCGGAGCGAACCCCGGGCAATCCTTGCAATTTCACCGCCGACTCCTTGGTGACCGCAGAAGGCATCGACGCCTACACGGCGGTCTTGCCGGACCAGCAGCTCGCGGATCCCGTCACCCTTTCGGCCTATCGTCTCGCGGTCGCGGATTGTGAGGCGGTGGGCAAGCCGTATTGCCCCAACCTACCGGACGACTCCAACGGCGAACCCCAACCGAATTGCAGCTGCTCGAATCCGCCTCCGGGCGCGGATTCCTACTGCGAGCCGTGCCGGTTGATCTGGGAGGCTTGCCGCCGAGGCGCGGAGATTCCGGACCCGGACTGCCTCTTCGACCCCGAGATCGTCTTTCGGGACGGCATCGAAGAACCGGCCAATCTGGTGCTGCACGGCGGCCGGGGTGAGGGCGACACCTGGGGCCGATGCACCTGGGGTGCCGCCGGTCACTGCCGGAGCGAGGCCTTCGAATGGCGTCCGTATTCGATCGTCGCGGAAGATACGCGCATCCGTGAGTGGTGGGATCAGTACACACCGGCCCTCGGCCTGACCACATCTTCTCCGGTTCAGTCCGGCACGAATGTGAGCTTCACCGTCACCGGTGGCTCCACTCCGGGCGAGTCCCAGGTTCGTGCCTCGTTCCCCGCTTTCGAATGGTTGCAGCTGGTGGACCCCACGGGCACCCTGCAGACCGGTTACGCCCAGGGTAACCCGCTGGCCAACCCACTCCAATTTCCGTTGCATGAAATCTTCCGGATCCACACGATCCGTCCGAGGATCACCGCCGTGCAGCCGGAAAGCATCGAGCTCGACGCCGAGAACCGCACCACTCAGTCGATCGTGGTGGAATACTCCATCGAGCCCGCCCTCTATCTGCCTCTGCGAGTCGCGGTCAATTTGAGCGAAGGGATCGCCAATCCGGTTTATTGGGCGGTGGGCGAAAGCATCATCCCTCCCGCCGGCGGCCAGGCAGTCACGACCGGCACTGCCAAAAACGCGGACGTGTCCACCGGCCGAGCGATCTTCCCCCGCGGCCTCAAGCTCGATCCGTCCTGGGATCACGAACTCCAGCTGGTGGTCAATCCGGGCAGCCGCTGGCAAGTCGCTCCCGCCGCCGACGATGTCGACGTGGCCCGGCGACCCATCGCCCTCGACGGCCACGTGATCCGCCGGGCCGACACCGGGGTGTCGGTCTCCCAAACCATCGACCTGGCCCAGCAGCGCAGCTGCGCCACCTCCGACATCTTCTCCTTCCAATTGGTGCGCGATGCCCAGGTGAGCCTCAAAGCCAGGCGCATCAGTGGTCTCAATCCCGAGGGCGACAAAGAATTCGGCGACGAGATCGATCTCTTCAGCCAATCCCTACCAGCGGAAGGCCCGGGCCCGATCCCCGACGGCCCGACGATCACCCTGGTCCACGAAACCGTGATCACCGTCGAGGACCTGCCCCAAGGCGATTACGAATTAATCCTGCGCGCCGAAGCCGAAGACGGCACCGTGGAAACCCGTCGCGCCCAGGGCTTCTCCCGGGTTGCATCGAGCGACAGCCTGCCTTTGGGCCACACCCTGATCAAAGGCGTGGACCTCTGGAACGGTAGCCTCAGCCTGAGCCGTCAAGACTTCGAGGTCCCCGGCCGCGGACCGTCCCTGGAATTCCGTCGCACCTACTCGTCGAGCAACGGCGCCGACCACGGCTCCCTGGGCATCGGTTGGGGCCACAATTACCAATCGTCCGCCCACCTTTCAACCTGCGGCGTGCTGACGATCTCCGGCGGCGAAGGCTCGGGCATGTTATTCGACATGGGCGGCGCGCCCACCTCCGGCCTGGTGGAGCTGGAGGCCCTCAACGGCTACCACGGCTCCCTGATCGTCGACGCCGATGAGGGCAGCCTCGACTACTACACCCTGTCGGGAAATCGCTACCACTACGTCCCCGGAGTGGACGAGGCGTCGTGGGCGCTCGATTCGATCACCGATCCCAACGGCAACACCGTCAAGCTCACCTACGGCATCGCGTCCGACGGCTTGCAGCTGCAAAAGGTCACCGACGCCACCGACCGGTCCTTGAAATTCGAATACACCGTGGCGAGCTTCGTCGCCTGGCAAGGCACGGTGATCACCGCGATCACCGGTCCGGGCGGTCTGCGTATGGACTTCGAATACGACAACTACGGCCACCTGATCACCGCGAGCCGCGAAGAGGCCGCCCGCGCCGAGCGTTACCACTACTCCCGGCAGCCCGATTGGAATTACAGCCTGCGTCACGTGCTCGACCGGGTCGAGGACCTGGTCACCGGCGCCGAAACCTCCTACACCTACCAGGTGGCGCCGATCGCCGGGCATCAGGGCACGAAACAAAGCCTGATGGTCGTCGAGCTGCG
>CBDUGP010000229.1:0-3337 GCA_965366625.1 uncultured bacterium | reverse complement strand
TCCTTTATACAACCCCGTTGGGGTTGGGATTGTGGTCGCAATAACCCAGGACTGCTCTGCGCTTGTCCTGGGCTTCGGGATAAAACCCCGTTGGGGTTTGTTGCTCCTTCGTCGCCTTTTCGACCATCGTCTTCGGGAACCTCGAGCTTTCGCGGGGGTTTCCACAAGACGGACATCTAAACGCTCGATTCGGCTCATAGGCTTCCACGCTTACGTTTAGGTTTGCGGGCTTGGTCTTCGAGCTCGACGAGCTCCGCCAAGGTAGCGGCGGCCGGCGGCTTCAAGAGTTCATCAAAGTCGTCGAGCCGGTGGAAGGCGAAGGCTAATTTCAGCAGGTGCTGTAGGGAGATTTTTCCCGAAGCTTCAAAGCGTCGCAAAGAAGCCAGGCTAACGCCGGAGCGTCTCGCGAGGGTGCTCTGCTTCCATTTTTTTTGCAGCCGAAGCTCTCGGACTCTAGCCGCTAGGTCGGGCCCGACTTGTTCGGGTGTGCGAAGAGAAAACTGACTCATTAAGAGCTATTATATGCGCGCTATCATCCAAAAATAAAGATAAACGCTCATCTATTAGCTCTTCTGAAACCGAAGAATACCTAAAAGGGAAGATCGAAAACCACTTGAACCTCGTCTCCCGGCCCGCGAGCGTCTTGCCCGGCTTCTTCAAACCGCCGCCCCGGGCGATTGCCCGCGGGGTCTTCGAGCTCTGGGGGAATCACCAGGCTATGGCTGCCGGAGGACCAGATCTCGCGGGGTTTCAAGGTCAGGACGAGGGCGTTCTCGGAGGCTTGGGGGATCATTGGCACGGGCTTGCCATCGGGCCCGTCGACCCGCGGAAGCCGCTCCAACAGGGCACGGTCCGCGGGTTCTACCAATCGGATCCGCAGCGCATCCCGCGGCCCTTGGGGTAGGTCCAATGTCCATTGATGCGGGTCCGGCGGATGGAAGTCCGCGGGTCCGACGACCATTTCATGTTCGAAGGGTTCGACCAGGGGCAGACCGTCGGCGTCGAGGGCTTGGGACGCGATTCGCAACCGATAATGCTTTCCCTGCTCCAAGACCGGGCCCATCGCCTGATTGGGACCCACTCCCCGTTTGACCCGGCCAGGGTGCACCAGGAGGGTGAGTCGACGGCGCTCGGGATCCCAAAGCCCGCCGGGGATGCCGACGAAGGCAACCGGAACGGGTTGGTTGGAATCGTCCAGCAGCTCGACGTGGGGCAAGACTGCGTGGGCGCTCATCGGCGCGCTGAAGTGGACGTAGAGGCGCAGGAGGTTCGTCGGCACAGTCACTGGACCGTCCCCTGTGGTCGCCGGAAAAACCGCCTGAACCCGGGTCGACGGCGAACGGGTAAGGTCGGGCACGGTCCATTGCGCGCTGACGACGTCAGACCCAAGCTCGGCTCCCCGGGTTTGAGCCAGGGCACGCCAAGCCGCGCGATCAAAACGGACCCGCAGCTCCAATCCTGGCGCCAGTGGAAACCTTGGCCGAAAATGGAGTTGTGGACCGTTGGCGGACTGTGCCCAGGAAAAGCTGCCGAGCAAGGACGGAAAGTCGGACGGCAGCTCCCCAAGGTCGGGCTCCACGGCCACCACCCGCAAGATCTCGCGCCAGACTCGCGAATCCAGGCTCTGGCGCCGTGGCAGATCTTCCGACTTCAACAATGATTCCGCCGGAAGGGAGTCTGACGGAAGGGAGTCCGACGGATCCAACCCCGCGACGACCACGGTGACCAGGTCGGGACGCCCCGCCGGGGTTTCGAAGCGAATTTCAATCTCGCTCGGCTCGCCACCGCCGGGCACCGTCGCCAAGGCGAGGGTCAAAAGCGTCGAGCCAACCCATCCGGCTATCTGAGCCCCGAGCCCCACGGCTCAGAAACGCTTCACCGACATGGAATACAGGTCCAAAGTGCCGCCGGCCAGCCGCTGCAGCACGACGATCCAATCGTCACCCATGCGGTCCATTTGTTGGATGCCGTTGCCCGAACGGATTTCGTAGGGCACGCCGGCGACATAACCTTCCACCTCGGTCTTGATCTCGCCTTCAAAGCTCGCGACGTCCTTGGGGTCGACGATCATCAGCGGCAGGTTGCTGTTGGCGATCAGTAGGCGGTCCTCGCCGTTCTTTTGGTACACCACCATGTCGAGCGGGTAGTTGCCCGAGCCCATTTCCGCCACCGTACGTCCCTTGACGTGGGCACCGTCGTCCAAGTCGGCGGTTTTAAACGTCACCAGCGGTGTGCACAAATAGGCCGCCAGCAGGTGATCCGTGTCTCCCAAGCGATAGGGAACGAAGGTGCGGATCGGCGCGTGGGTTTCCCACTCACCGTGGGCGCCGTGGTAAACCTCCAGGGTGGTTTTGGTGGCCTTGCCCCCGAAGGGATAACCGAGACGCCAAACCGTCGACGAGAATTCTTCGTTCGAAAGCCCGGCCACCCAAACCGTGCCGTTATCGAACACCATGTCGGTAATCGTGTCGACCCGTAGGGAGGTTCCGGTCTTCCAACGATGCACCTTGTCGGTGCCCACAGGATCCGGCAGATCCGCCTTGGTCCACTTCAGGCCGGCGGTTTCGACCGCCTCCATTTCCCCGTCGGCGTCGATCCGAACCAAGAGCGCCGCATCGCCGAGTTCATTGGGCAGTTGCCAACGGCTTTCCCAACGGGCTCGACTGCGGGAAACCGCCAAGTAGATCTTCTGGGAGATGGGGTTGACCGCCAAATCGTGGATCAACACTTCCGAAGCCCGGGTGCCGAGCATCGCCGCCAACCGCGTCTCGAGATCCCGAATGCCCATGCGCTCGGTCACCGAGCCGGGAGTGGTGTCACCGGTTTCCAGGGCAAACAGCGACCCGGCCTTGGCATCGCCAACGAAGAGCACGCCGTCCGGGCCAAACGCTAAGGCGCTGATGGAGGAAAGCTCGGGACCGGGGCTCTCCACATCTTCAGCATCTTCGGCGAGCACGCACCAAGCGGGCAAGATGAGCAAAGCGAGCACTAGGACGAGGGACTTGCGCATAGGACATTCCTTTCGATCGATGGCAGGGGGATGCTTATGCTTTTTTACGCAAGAACATGTCGCGCGGTTTCAGCCCGGCGCGGACGGGCTGGGCGCAACGACGTGGCACGAACCGCCACGGAATAAATTCCGTGGCTGGGCGCCCCGGCTACCTTTGCCTTGTCCCTTGGAGACAGCCCAGAATCTGAAATGCAGGGCTGCCCCGTCAGGGGCGAGGCAAATGTAGCCTCGGGCTTCAGCCCGTGGCGCGGACGCCGGTCCGGACGCCGGTCCGGACGCCGGTGCGGACGCCGGTGCGGACGCCGGTGCGGACGCCGGTGCGGACGC
>CBDUGP010000228.1:0-3362 GCA_965366625.1 uncultured bacterium | reverse complement strand
CAGCACATAGATCGGCTTAAGCTCCTACACATCAGCACTTTGCGACGGTATCGCAGCGGTGGCGCGAGTTCGGAGCACGTGGGGGCCGCCCAGGCCGCAGGTCGCCGCGCCGACCCACCGAGAATCCATTTCTGGATGGGCCCTAACTAGAAAGAAATGGGGCAACGCGGCTATTCTCGTTTTTATCGTCGCCGGATCTTCAGCTTCGGGCTCGGTTCTGGATGGAGGGAGATCCAACCCAAGGGAGCGGGTCTCGAGGGTCCCACTAGCTCAAAGTCCCAACGCTCCAGGCATCGCGCGAGAATCTTATTGAGAAGGTGTGGGACCCAGCGGGCGGAGGGGCAAATCCGCGCGCCGCTGCCAAAGGGAAAATAACGCAGCTCGCTAGGACGGCGGGCAGCGTGGGGCCGCCCCGGTTGAAATCGCTCGGGGTCGGACCAATATTGCGGATCTCGTTGGGTGACGAAGGGAGAGACCTGCACGGTGGTACCTGCGGATAGACAGTGACCGCACAGCTCGTCTTGGTGCATCAGCCGTCGGCCGAGGACCCAAGCGGGAGGATAGAGGCGTAGGATCTCGGCGACGGTGAGAGGGATGGCCTCGGGTTCGTTTTGTAGACGCTGCCGAAGATCAGGTCTGCGACCCAACTCCACCAAGCTCCAAACCAGGGCAATGGCCAAGGCGTTGTAGCCATTCAAGAACGTGCGAATCACGGCGCTCTGGGTCTCAGGATCCTCGGGATCGAGGCCATTCCCTCCTTGCGCGCCGGAGCCGGCCAAGACGTGGCGCAGAAGCTTTGCGCGGGACGGCAGGAAAGCCACGGAGCCGCGCTCCAAGCGCTCGACCTCTTCCACGAAATCCGCCAACGCGGGCGACTGCACCTGCCACAGGAGTTCCAACAAGAGGCTCCCGCACCATCGCTTGCAGGAAGATTCAACGCCAACGGCGAGCCCTTCTTCCAAGAGAGGAAAGCGCTCGAAGTGCCTGTCGACCGCGGTCCAAAGCAGATTCACGTGTTGCGAAGGTCCCAGACCGAGCAACTGAGCGCCGAGCGGGGCGTAAGACCGAGCGATTTTGGCGAAGGGATGAGGAGGGTTGGCGTACAGACCTTCTTTCCGTACCAGCACTTCGTAAACCGCCTTCGGGCTCTTGGCAAGCACAACGGGCGAAGGGCCATCGTGCAACACGACGACCTCTTCGGTCTTACCGATTTGCTCTGCGATAGCGGTAAAACCCTGGGGAACCCTCGGCGGAGCGGTGGTGCTCAATGGCCGAGTTGTTTTTGCCCGGTTACCTGGTGGCCGGCAAACAGTGGGTCCAATCCATCGGGCCAGATATAACTCTGAGCGGTAGGCTGATCAGCGGAGTCCGCTGACAGGGGATCCAGCTCGTCGGGCCAGATATAGCTCTGAGCGGTAGGCCGATCGGCAGAGCCCGCTGACAGGGGATCCAACCCATCAGGCCATTCATAGCTCGGAGCCGTGGACCGATCGGCAGAGCCCGCTGACAGGGGATCCAGTTCGTCGGGCCAGATATAGCTCTGAGCGGTAGGCCGATCGGCGGCGGACCGATTCGTGCTGGACGGAAGCTGCACGCCTTCTATGCGTTCTGAGCCGCCGGCCTCGATGGCGAAAGACTGCAATTGAGCAGACGGAATGCGATACAGACAGCCATGGACATCACGAAATACGGGCATGGGCCTTCTCCTAGAATATTGGCAACAGATTCCGATTCGCCGCGGGGCAACGGAGCCTCCGACTCAGCAAATCAAAAGCATCTATCGACAGCTGAGATCGCCGTGGGGCCGATCATTCCGCCGTCACTTCCACCATCATGTCGAACGGATAGAAGCGACGTCGGACATTTCAAAGAAGAATCAGGACACCTTTTTAAAGCACTAGAAAATAAAGCGCTTGCAGCATCGATGGCCGAAATGCTCAAGGGCGATGTCCGTTTTGAGCCGGCTTCAGCACGGCCGCCATCGATTTCGCTTCGGATTGAGGGGCAATTAAATGCCTAGCACCTTTGTCGGAAGAGTTCGCGGTGCCCACGGGTTTCCTGTTCATTCGCCTCTTCATCTTGCAGCACGACTGTGGCCACGGCTCGTTCTTCCCCGCGCGCAACGCCAATCACATGGTCGGCTCCATGCTCGGAGTCGTGACCCTTTTTCCCTATGGGTATTGGCGCCGCACCCACTCCATCCATCACGCGACGTCCGGCAACCTCGAGCATCGGGAATTCGGCGACATCAAGACCTATACGGTGCGCGAGTATCTATCGAGGCTTCTCGGCCGTCTATCGGTGACTCTATCGGCTGTACCGACATCCCTTCGTGCTGCTCGGCGTCGGCCCTGCCTACCAGTTCATTCTCAAACACCTTTTCCGCCTCAAATTGTGGGACGAAGAGACCCGGACCCTCGTCGGCTTCGACGCGGTGCGCAACGGCGAGGCTTCTGTCCAGTGAGGAGGAGCTTCTTCCTCATGGATCGCCCCCAGGACACCGACGAGAAGATCGAGGGCTGGCCGATAAGACTGCTGTTGGCGGTGGGCTGATCTGGAACCGACGGCAAAGCTGCATGGCCAGGGGGATAATCACGGCAAGCACGGCGGCGGCAATCACGGCGGCTCACCGAGGTCAAAGAGGATGATCTCGGTTTTGTCCTGTGCCGTGAGCGACACCGCGACCTCGGCCATGATTTTCGCGCTATCGCCCGTCGTCAGGACCAAGTCTCCGAGCGTGGCTTGCCCCAGCACTAGGTGCAGCCACGCACATCGCCCAGGCGCCAGCCCGTGGATCACGTGTTGGCCAGGGTCCAACAGGGCCGAGTAAATCATCACGTCTTGGTGGATCTGCAAGGATCCTCGTCGAGCATCGGACGATGCGACAACACATAAGCGACCGCTGCGCTCGGCCCTGCTGAAGCGCCTTTTTTCGGGACCGGGTGTGGGGCCGTGGCGCAGTGGGCGCAGCCAGATCCGGAAGATGTGTGCCCACTGGGTTGGAGAGGCATTGTTCTCGCTCCTAGCCACGGCCTGGGTGACGGTTGCCCTCTCGAACTCACCCGCCAGAATGACGCCTGAATGCCCCGTCGAATCTTGGTGGGCCAGCGCGCCTTGACTCACATAGGTAATAACTTCAGCTGGATGACCAAGCTGCCGCGAAGATTGAGCGCTCGGCGGCAGATGGCTCTCGCTGAGGTTCTCTAAACCTCCGAATCCATCAGAATCGAGATCCAGGTTCCGGGAACCAAAGGTAAACCAGACATCCTGCCCGTTACTTCGGTCGTGGCGGCGGCGCTCCGCTCCTCGAAATTTGATCATGGAGGCGCTCCTTTGCCCACCCCGGCGATTCGAGAATCGCC
>CBDUGP010000227.1:0-3411 GCA_965366625.1 uncultured bacterium | reverse complement strand
GATCTCGAAGCGCCCGAGCGGGCGGCCGAGGGTGTGGAGCATTTGGGCGACGCGGCCCGCGAGACGTCGCCGACGTTGGAGCGTTTGGAGGAAGCGGCCGAAGGGGCCGGACGGGGGCTCGACAAAGCGGGCCGTGAGGCGCGCGAAGCCGGAGAGCAGGCCGACCGGTCGGAGGGGCGGTTTCGTCGCCTCAGAACCACCGCCGCGGACCTCAAAGGCCTGTTGTTGGGCGGTTTGGGTCTCGGCGCGTTGGTCGAGATGTTCAAACGCCTGGTCAGCGGTGGCGCCGACTTTGAAGAGCAGATCAAACGGGTGGGCGAGATTTCCGGGGCCTCGGCCGAGGACCTGGAACGGATCAAACAGAAGGCCTTGGAGCTCGGCGAGACCACGTCGAAAACCGCCACCGACGCGGCGTCGGCGGCGGAGGTCTTGGTGCGGTCCGGTCAAAGCGTGGAGCAGGCGTTGGCCACGTTGCCGCCGGTTTTGGCCTTGGCGGAGGCCGAGGGGCTGTCGTTGGCCGCGTCCGCCGACATCGTGGTCGGCAGCCTGGCGGCCTATGGTCGTGGGGCCGAGGAAGCCACAGCCCAAACCGATCTGCTGTTCAAAACCTCCAAATCCGCCAAAACCGACGTCTCGGCGTTGGGGGCCGCGTGGGCGGAAGCGGGTCCGTTGGCCCGGGCGGCCGGTCAAGATTTCGAAACCACCGCGGCGAGCCTCGGCGTGCTCGCCGATAGCCAGCTCGAAGGCACCAAGGGCGGCACGGCGTTGCGCGGTGTCCTGGCCAGCCTGGCGAGCGTCGAGAGCCCGCGGGCCCGTAAGGCGTTGGCCGACCTGGGCTTGACCGCCGACGACGTCAACCCGGCCATGCGCGACTTGGTGGACATCGTCGAAACCTTGGCCGCGGCCGGTCTCGACATGAATCAAAGCCTGGCGTTGGTGGGTCGAGAGGGAGCGTCGGCCCTGCTCAGTCTGGTGTCGAAAAAAGAGAAGCTCAGCGGTCTGCGCGACGAGCTCAAGCTGCTCGACAACGACACCCAAAAAGCGGCGGAGTCGATCCGCGACCAGCTCAAGGGCGATTTGCAAGGGCTCGACAGCGCCGTGGGCACCGTGGCCTTGACCATCTCGCAGCATATGTCGCCGTCGTTGCGGGCGGCGGTCCAAGATCTGACGGCGTTTTTCCGCAGCTCGGGCGAAGGGGCTACCCTGGTGGGCAAAAGCCTGGGCACGGTGATCGAGCTGATCAACGGCTCGGTGGCGCTTTTGGCCGCGGGATTCTCCAACCTCGGTGAGCTGGGCAAAGCGGCGTTTTCCGGTTTGGAGGTCGAAATCTTGGATTTCGCCGCCACCGTGGCGGAGGCCTTCGGCAAGATCGACCTGGCGCAGGAGCTCCAGAAAAAGGCCGACGAAGCCGCGGCCAGAAACAGCGAATCCCACCAAAAGATCATCGATCAGGGCAACGCCTTCCAAGGTCACCTGCAGACCATTCTGGAGCGGGTGGGCGGCCTGTGGACCCAAACCGCGGACACCGTGGAGACCTCCGCCGGGCAGGTGGTGGGCTCGACGGAAAAGGTAGAGGCGGCGTCGGCCGGTCTGGCGGATCGGGGCGGCTCCAAGATCAACGAATTCCACGAAAAGTGGAAGCAGGCCATGACCGGGGTTTCGCAGGCGTCGGCCCTGCCGAAAGAGAAGGTCGAAGATCTGGTCCAATTCTTTACCGACCTCGATTTTCCCACCATCTCCGAGCAGCTGGCGGTGGCCACACCCGAGCAGGAAGCACGGCTACGGGAGGAATTCGACCGTCTGGCGGCTTTGTTGGCGAGCCAGGCGGAGGAGCTGCCGCGGGCCGTGCACGACAACCTGGTGTTGGTCGCCGCAGAGCTCGAAACCGAGTTGCCCGCGGCCTTGGAGCGGGTGGGCATTGCGATCGACGAAAGCGCGGCGTCGGCCGAGCAAGGTCAGCTCAGGTGGGTCAAAGTCGGCGATGAAATGCGCCTGGTTCCGGAGCAATTCCGGGAAGCGGGCGAAGAAATCGAGCTGGCGCAAAAGCTCACCGCCGAGCAGATCCAGCGGGCCGCGGAGCAAGGGGAGGCAGCGGCCCAAAAGTGGAAGCTGGTGGGCGACCGCTTCGTCCGCGTCGGCACCACCCTCCAAACGGAGTCCGCTCGGGTCGACCAGGCGGGCTCCCAGGTGGAGCAGGCGACGGAAAAATTCGGCAACGCGGCGGTCAACGCGGGCAAGGGGGCCGAGCAGGTCACCGAGCAGGTGGGCAAGGCGGCCGACAGCGTCAAACAAAGCGCCGACGACGCCAAGGAGTCCGTGGCCCAAACCGAAGCCGCGGCGGAAGCGGCCAAGGTCTCCCTCGACCAAGCCGAGCAACGATTCCAAGCGATCAAAGCAGCGATCGAGCAACCGATTGTGATCCAGGTGGAGGTGGATCTCTCGGCCGTGGTCGACCTTCGGCGGGAGGTCGATCTAGCTCGAGCTGATTTGCAACAGCTGCGCGCCGAGGGTCAGGCCGTGCGAGAGGAGCTGCTCTAATGGGCTTGCTCGGCAATCTGCGCGACCAAATCCAAGCGGCCGGGGCCGACCTCGACCGTCTGCGGGAGCAAGCGGCCAACACCCAAGATGCCGACGCCTACGACGCCCTGCTGGAAAAAATCGCCCTCCAACGGACCGAGCTGGCGGAGGCCAACGAAGCCATGGAACGGGCGGCCGAGGTCAGCATCTCGGGCGTTAAAGATCTCTTGGGCGGTCTCGTCACCCAAGTCCAAGAAACGGTCTTGATCACCGATCAAATGTTCGAGGATTGGCTGCGCTCGGGATCCTTAAACGCCGTCGACCAAGCCATGCTCGACATGGAAATCCAAGGCGAGCAACGCCTCGCCACCCTGGCCCAAGGTGCGGCCGCCCTGGCCGAGCAAGTGCGCCAAATCCCGTCCTTGATCTACGACGGCGTGCTCAGCTTCGAAGACCTCAAGGCCAACACCGACAGCTACATCTTCGAATACATCGATCCCATGATCGACCGGACCGGCGAGCTGCGCAAACAGCTGCGGGAAACCCTCAGCCAAGCCGGTCAGATCCAAGGCCAAATCAACGAAACCGTCGTGGCCCTCAAGGGTGCGGAAACCCTGCAAGAAAAAATCGCCGGCGCCATGTCCCTGCTCGCGGACGGCACCAGCGACTTTTCCAAACGCCTCGCCGCCGGCCTGCGAGATCTCGAAGGCGGCAAGATCTCCGCCGAGGAGCTGTTGCGCCTAGTGGACCAAGTCCAAAAAAGCCTCGGCGGCCTCAAAACCGGCGGCCCCACCGCCTTCGACAACCTTTCGGACCTGATCCGCGACATCGCCCGCCAAGCCGACCGCGAGGACTACGACCAGAACACCCGCGGCGGGGTTTATTGATGGGTGG
>CBDUGP010000226.1:0-3545 GCA_965366625.1 uncultured bacterium | reverse complement strand
CTCGCTTCCGTCCTCGGTCCATCCGGCCTTGGTTCATCGGAAAATCCCATTTCTGAACGGGCCCTAGTGGTGAGCTACGCCCGCAAACCTCCGGAGGTAGGGGCGGCTTGCCCCGGGTTTGTCCCCCGCCCGGGCGAGGCGAAGCCGAGCCGCTTTTTAGGAAGAGCGGGAGAGGGCCAGCCCCGGGCAGCCCCTGCCCTACATCAAGTCATTTATAATCAATGGTTTGTGGAAATTACGAAACGTCGGGTTAGAAGCAGTCGAGCATAGAAAAAGGCCCCTACGACAGGGGCCTTTTCAGTGACAGCACGATCTGAGGAGAACCTGATCAATTCCAGGTTGTTCGATCGCGTTTCGGCTGCCAAGATCCGAATACGGCTTGGAGGCGACGCTCCTGATCCAGCCGACGAGCGGCTCGGAGCTGCTTTCGCCGGGCGTCGAGCCGTTTCTGCTCCTGCTCGACAGTGACCAAGCGAAGGGTAACCGTTCGGGACGGCTCAGGGGTCGTGTGATCCGAGGGTTGGTTTATGGAGTTCACAGGGTCTGAATTTTTCAAATCGCTTTTCTTAAGGCTCATGATGAGCTCCCTTCTCATGTGAGGTTAACGTGGAGAGAGCTCGTTCTATTTCCTGATGAGAGAAAAGGTAGAGGATTTGTCCGCAGATAGCGATCGCCCACCCAAGCTGACTACCCGGGCTTGGCCGCTTCTCAAGCGGTTTTGGCCTTGGGTTCGACCCCATAGGGCCTATGTTTGGGGCATGTGGGTGTTGTTGGTTCTCGGCACCCCATTGTCGTTGGTGTCTCCCCTGATCATCCGGCGGGTGGTGGATGACGCGGTGGAACGTTCACGCCACGACGACGTGCTGATGTGGGGTGGAGTGCTGGTGATCATCACCGTGATCGCCTTGGCCTTAGAACTCTTTCGGGGGTGGGCCAAGATTCGCTTCGATCACAAGGTGTTGCGGGACCTGCAAATGGATCTGCACAAACACTTGCAGGCATTGTCGGTTCGTTACTACCACGACCGGGAGACCGGGTATTTGATGTCCCGTCTGACGGATGATGTGGGCAACTTAGCCGGCGTCATGGCCGACGCCTTTGTGCGCGCTGCGGTGGATGCATCGACGGCGGTGGCCTATATGGTCATGCTCTTCTACGTCGAGTGGCGAATGGCGAGCGGCGGCTTGGTATTGGTGGTCCTGATCTTCGGGTATCAATACCTGATCTCCGGTGAGCTGCGCCGACGGACCACGGTCGAAAGGGAATCGTGGACCGAGCTGAGTCGGACCCTGCATCAAATCGTGTCGGGTCACGGTCTGGTGGCGGCCACCGCTTCAGAGCCCCACGAGTCCCGGAGATTTGCCAAGGCCTTGCATCAGAACGTCCGGGCTAGCCTTTCGCGAGATTTGTTCTCCCTGTGGACCGATCACGTCTTCGGTCTGATCGCCAGCGTCGCGCCGACGGTCATCGTACTCGCCGGAGTGGTGTTGATCGTCACCAGTGACTTTACGGTCGGCGGGCTCTTCGCCTTTTTCATGTATTTGATGTACATGTTTGCGGCGGTGGCAGGAGCCGCAGGATTGAATCCCAAGCTGCAGAGTTCCTTGGCGTCCCTGGAGCGGATCTTCGAGATTCTGGATACGGAGCCTGAAATCAACGCCCGAGGCGGTGGCAAAGCGCCGTCGACCCTAAGGCTGCCGATCCGATTTGACGGGGTGTCCTTCGCTTATCAAGCGGCGGTGACTGAAACGTCTGGCCCTGAGACGGCCGGCCCTGAGACGTCTGGCCAAGACGACCGCCTGGTGGTTCTACGGGATATCGAATTGGTCATCGAGCCGAATACCCTGGTCGCTTTGGTGGGACCGTCCGGCGCGGGTAAAACGACCCTCGCCCACCTGCTGATGCGCTTTTACGATCCCACGGCCGGTCGAATCTTGATTGGGCACCAGCCGCTGACGGATTTGGACGTGCGCAAATATCGTCGTCGGGTAGGTTTGGTGCCTCAAGACGTTTTTCTCTTCGATCGCACCCTGCGAGAGAACCTGGCTTACGGTCGACCGTCGTCGACCCTCGAGGAGATTCGGGCGGCCGCAGAAGCTGCCAAGATTCTGGACTTTATCGACTCCCTGCCGGCTGGATTCCAGACCGACGTCGGTGAGAAAGGCATCAAACTTTCGGGAGGGCAACGCCAACGCATTGCCATCGCGCGGGAGATCCTTCGAGATCCCGAGCTGTTGATCCTCGATGAAGCCACGTCCTCCCTCGACTCCCGGACTGAAGCCGAGATTCAAGAAGCCCTGGCCACCTTGCTCGCCGGTCGGACGTCTTTGGTGATTGCCCACCGTTTGTCGACGGTCATGCAGGCGGATCAAATTCTGGTGCTGGAGCAGGGCCGAATCGTTGATCGCGGCACCCACGAAGAACTCTTGGCACGCGATGGCCTGTACGCCCGCCTCTACGAGTCGCAATTCCAACGCTGATTGAGCGGCCGGTCCCAGGCGGCGATCCGAATTGTGCTGATTTCCCTGCAAATTTGTAGCAAAGGCTCAAGACGGGCTTGAGGCCGAAACCATAGGCTGTTGAAAGTCCGATAAATTCTTTTGTTTTGGTTCGGGACGAAGCGAGGTCGAACGTATCGATTTCGTTGGGCGACCCGTCACGAGTTCGAGGCCTGCTCGGAGGCCCGAATCGTTAGGAGAGGCACGCCCTGTCGCACCCTGATGGTTTCCTGGAAAGGAGCTCTTTGATGAAATGTCACGTGTTACGCGCGCTCTCCGGAGCGGTGGTCCTGACTCTGCTCGGCTCGCCGATGGCTTTGGCGTCGGAAGATGGCGACTCAGCCCCGGTGAGACTCGCTAAACCCTTTCGTTCCCAAGACCCTACCGCCGCTCCCCTCGTGGCTCCAAGGGCCGCCCTGCTCGAGATGGACCGAGATCACTCTCGCCATCACAGCCACGAACACGGTCATGAACTCGGTCATGAACTCGGTCATGAACTCGGTCATAAACGCAGTAGCTTTGCCGGTATCGAGCCACGCCGGTCTTGGCAAGAGGCGGTCTTTAGGACGCCGATCGAGGCAAAAGCGGCCATTCCGGGCTCAAACCTGCTGGCCTTCGCCAAGAATCCCACCGCACCGTGTGACGACAACGGTTTTGCCAATCAGACGGGCAGCGCTTTGGTAAATCACATCCGCAATGCCCCCACCAATCCGGACACCAACACCAGCTGTGTGAATCGACTTTTTTCCGACGCTTCGGACAGTATTCGATTCGCCGCCTACTCCAGCCAAAACATGCGTGACGTGGCCAATGCCACCGCTTCATTGGCTGCTTCCTACGACGGCACAAATGATTCCAACGTGAAGGAATTATTCCTTTTCTTGCGGGCGGGTTATTTCAACAACTTTTACTATCCGGACCAAGTGGTGTGGGATTCTACTGTACAGCCTGCCATGGTCGGTGCGATCGATGCTTTTGTGGCTAGTAGCCATTGGGCGTAACCGATCACCCGCTCCCGTCCAAAGGGTATCTATGCTGCTGCGAGCG
>CBDUGP010000225.1:0-3713 GCA_965366625.1 uncultured bacterium | reverse complement strand
TCGAGCGGCTCGCCAGTGAGGAGGGTCTTCAGAAGGGCATGCAGAAGGGCATGCAGAAGGGCATGCAGAAGGGCATGCAGGAAGGCATCAAACGGGGCGAATCGCGACTCCTCAAGATCCTCTTGATCAACGCTTTCGGCCCAATTCCGCGACATCTGGAACAAAAACTGGATGGGGCGAACGCCGACGAGATCGAGCGCTGGGCCGGCCGAATCCGGACCGCCGAGTCTCTCGACGACGTCTTCAGCTGAGCCACAAGCTGTTCAGCAAAGCTAAGTTGCCAGGCGATGATTAGAAGGCCGGGCTAGCAGGCTTTGTGGCAAAAGTCTCTCTCAACCCTCCCGCAGGGACGAGATCGGGTCGATGGTGACGGTCCGTCGCGCGGGCAGCCAGCAGGCGATCGCGGCGGTCAGGATCAACACCAGGCTCATGGCGCCGAAGGCCAGCGGATCCGTGGAGCCGACGTCGTGCAGCCGACTCGCTCCTAAAACGAGCAAAGCCAGGGACCGTTTGCCACCCCTGGCTTTGGATCAATGCTTCCCCTCGGGCCGAAGTCCGCTCTTGAACAGAAAACGATCAGTTGTTGCCTTCGCCGCCTTCGTCATTCTCTTTTTTCTCGTCCGGCATGGTCACCTCGATGTCGGGAAGCTCAATCGTTTTGGTCTCGGTCTTGACTTCAATATCAACGTCCGGCACCTTCACTTCCTTTTCCTTCGTGGTCACAGTGACCTCGGCGGTATCGACGTCGTAGTGAGGCAATTGACCTTTTTCCACCTCGACATCGACATCTGGGAGCTTGCCTTCTTGGGTTTTCTCAACGGAACAGGCCACCAACGGCAGCAGGCACAGGGCAGCGATGAGGGGCAACAGGGCGAAATGAAGCTTTTTCTTAAACATATATTGGACTCCTTGGGTCGGTTTGAACTGGCTCTCCCGGTCCGCTAACGCGAGGTCGGAAGGAGAAAGTTTGAGAATCACCGCGGCGGGTCTTTCTCACTCATACACACCTAACTGCATCTTCCATGCCACCTCTCATCCTTTCTTCGTAAAGAAGAGTCTCGCGGGCCCCTAAGCACAGCTTTGGGCGGTTAAACAGCGGCGGATCGGAGTGACGGGCGGCGACTGCTCAGGCACTTGCCGAATCATTCCGTGTAATTCCTACTCTCGTTTTGTAGAAGTTGGAAAATGGGCCTAGCCCTCGATTCACGTGCGCGTAAGCCACAGGACGAGCATCCCGGACACGTAGGTGCCCAGGGCAAGCGGTCGGAATTTATTCCGTGGCGCGTCCGGCCAGGCGCGGCTAACGATGTCGGTTCCGCATTTTCTCGCGGGTTTGAGGCCGAAGACTTCCCTACCCCTTGGCACGGCTCTGCCGCCTAACCCTCCCCATAGACATGAGCCTGAAAACTACTCCCTGGTGATCGCTAAACCCTCCGCAGGGGTATTGGTGGTCTTTCTTGTGGATAGGAAGCTATAGATGTCGATGGAGGACACGTTATGAAAAACTTATTGATCCTAGGCTCCGGAACCGCGGGTACCATGGTTGCTAATCAACTGATCGGTCGTCTGGCAGGCGATTGGTGTGTGACCGTGATCGATCCCGAACCCGACCACCTCTACCAACCGGGACTGCTCTTCCTGCCCTTCGGCGCACGAGACGAAGGCAAGATGGTACGCCCGCGGAGCAAGACTCTGCGCCCCGGGGTTGCCTGGCACCGCGACCGTGTCGTCGGTGTCGACACGGAGAGTAAAAAGGTCCTGTTGGCGGAGCGCGGCTCCCTACGTTACGACTTGTTGGTCATCGCCACCGGCTCGCAGATCCGTCCAGAAGAAACCGACGGTATGTTGGGTGACTACTGGCACCGCAGCATCTTTGATTTCTACACCCTCGAGGGTGCGTTGGCTCTGCGAGACGCGTTGGAACGGTTCGACGGCGGGCGCTTGGTGCTCAACGTCGTCGAGATGCCGATCAAATGCCCGGTGGCGCCGCTGGAATTCTTATTCCTGGCAGATTCCTATTTCACCCGTCGTGGTATCCGTGATCGGGTCGAGCTGGTCTATGCCACTCCCTTGGACGGCGCGTTCACCAAACCGGTGGCGTCGAAAATGCTGGGCAATCTACTGGAAGCCAAAGGCATTCGGGTCGAGGCCGAACTCAACGCCGGATCCGTGGACGGTGAGAACCGCATTTTGCGGTCCTGGGATGATCGAGAGGTTCCATACGATCTTCTGGTCACCGTACCGACCCACATGGGAGCAGAATTCTTGGCAGATTCTGGATTGGGTGACGAGGTGAGCTTCGTTCCCACCCACCCTCACACCCTGCTCGCCAAGGGGCACAACGACATCTTCGTGATCGGAGACGCCACGGACTTGCCGAGTTCGAAAGCGGGATCGGTGGCTCATTTCCAAAGCGAAGTCGTAGTCGAAAATATTTTACGCACCCTTGCCGGAAAACCACTCGACGAGGGTTTCGACGGGCATTCCAATTGCTTTGTTGAGACGGGAAACGGGAGAGCGGTACTGATCGACTTCAACTATGACGTCGAGCCGCTGCCGGGCACCTTCCCTCTGCCTTGGGTCGGTCCCATGACCTTGCTCGAGGAAAGCCGGCGCAATCATTGGGGCAAATTGGCCTTCCGTTGGATTTATTGGAACGCCTTACTACCCGGCCGGCCCTTGCCGGTACCGAATCGCATGTCGATGCGCGGCAAGGTACCGCTGGAGCAAGCCCTGAAGAAAGTGTCTTGATGGGCTCTTGGGCTGAAAAAAACGAGCTGCAATAAGAACTGCAATAAGAAAAAAGACGGCCAGGAGGACGAGCCATGACAACCCATGAATATGCCGGAAAAACCATAGACCTAGGAGACGACGGATTCTTGGTCAACGCCGACCAATGGACGAGAGAAGTAGGAGAAGCGATCGCCGCCGAGGCCGGTGTCGGTCCGTTGGGAGATAGGCATTGGCAAGTGATCGATTTCTGCCGCAAAGACGCCGATGAAAAGGGCGGTGAAGCCCCCGGCTTGCGACGAATTTCCAAGCTTTCCGGAGTGCCGATGAAAGAACTCTATCAATTATTTCCCAAAGGGCCCGGAAAATTGGCCGCTAAGATCGCCGGTTTACCCAAACCCCATGCCTGCATTTAACCGGAGAACACCATGATTACCGCAACCGAAACCCAACCCAGCGCGGCGACCGACCTCGAGTCCACTGAGACCCAAACGCCGGAACCTATTCGCCACATTTCGATCATCTGCTCCAAGGGCAGCCTAGACATGGCCTATCCAGGTTTGATTTTGGCCAACGCGGCCCGTATGAGCGGTATCGACGCGACCCTCTTCTTCACGTTTTGGGGGCTCGACATCGTCACCAAAAAAACCGTCGATAAATTGCACGTACCCACCGTGGGCAACCCTGCGATGCACATGCCGACCATGGTCGGCGGCTTGCCCGGCATGGAGAGTCTGGCGACCATGATGATGAAAAAAGAGATGGATGACCTCGACATTCCACCGGTCCGGGAAATGGTGGAGATCCTCCACGACTCCGGCGCCAAGCTTTATGCCTGCCGCATGGCCATGGATATGTTCAAACGCACGGAGGAAGACCTGCTTCCCCAAGTCGACGACGTGATTTCCGCGATGGATTTCTACGACGTGGCCGCGGGATCCCAAGTGCTCTTTATTTGATATCCCATAAGCATCGGCTCGGGG
>CBDUGP010000224.1:0-4291 GCA_965366625.1 uncultured bacterium | reverse complement strand
AACGCGTCCGACACCGCCGCCCGCGCGGTTCTCAACAACTCTCGATAATTCGGCTGCGCCCGAAAGGACCAGCAATAGCTCCGGAAATTCCTCAGGAGGTATTCACCCCGCCGATCTTTCCAAGTCCTCAACCTCTCCAGAAAACTCAGTTCACCCGATCGACATGATTCATCAGCCGCAGCACGACGAGATTCAGGGCTTCACCACCCTTCGTCTTCACCATCCGAGCCTGCGCCAAGCCGATCAACGCTTCCAAATCAAATTCCTGCTCGCCGTCCGGACTCAGAATTTCCGCCGGATCCTTCCACTGCCGCCCTTGCGCCACCGCAGCGATCAGCTCGTCGAGCTGGCGTTCGGCATACAGCGCTGCCATCGGCGCGATGGCGATGATTTCCCAAGGATCCGACGACTGGACCAAGTGTGCGAGCCCAGCATCAACACTGAGCTGCCAGAGCCGTTCCAAGCGCCCTTCGAGGCCGTCTAAAGAGAGAACAGCCCAGGTTCCGTCCTTGCCCACGTCTTCCAGGAGCTGGGCGAGGTCTGGTTCACTGGGCAGCCATTCCTCGGTCAATTTGGAATGCAGCTCTGGCTTCGACGCAACCGTTTGCAACAGCAACCAGAAGAGCACGCGCAGGGAACGTGGATTCTCGGCGCGCAGCAGGGCAGAAAACAGATGCTCTAAGTGGTGGGGGTCGAGCTCCAGCTCGGTAGAAGCATTGGCGAAGTCGGCAAGGCGGAATTCGTGGCTCATCTCATCCGGGTCAAAAAGTGGGGAGCCTGCGGAAGCGACTCACGCAGACCCCCGATGTGTTGATGGTGAGCGGAGTGTACGCAGCCTGGGCGAAATCTCCTCGGGAAATAACCGAAGAGGGAGACTCTACAAACGCAGGGGCTGTCAAAGCCGGAAGCTGCTCTCAAAAATCTGCGAGGAAAGAGTTTTCCGGTTCGGCGGTCACTGGTCATCAACCTCGCGGCTTTTCATTCAGTGATTGCAAATACTCAGAAAATGACTCACTTGGCAGATTTTTCAGACTCGGCTCTATGTCCCTGGGATTTGACAGCCTAAGCTCGACATGGGCCTTCATGTGCTGAAGGTCTATCTTCCAAAACGGTCAAAACACTGGAGTTTTGGCCGCAACACCGGAGGTTGCCATGCAGATCTCAACAGAGCTGAAGTCTGGAACCACAGGCGGTTGGACTCCAATCGGATGAGGGTGCGGCGAAGGGGTGGTTCTGCCATCCCTTCGCCATTTCGATTATGATTTTGCAATGACTATCTCCCTGACACCTTCCCGGCGCAAGCGGATTCGCCGCTCAGATGCTGACGGCATCGCCTGGATGGTGGACAAGGAGCACTATTGGACGGCAGAAGCTCTCCAAGAGATTCTCAAGCGGGTTCAGGCCCTTTGCCACGAAGATGTGGAAGAGGCTCTCAGAGCAGGAAAATCCGCCTTGGAGATTCTGAAGACGCGGATGGTAGAGCCGTCGCCGGATTTGAAGGCCATGACCTTGGCAATACACGGCACCACGCTGCGATGCAGTGGACAGCTCTACGAGGCGCTCCGCATCTATGGGCGAGCGCTAGAAACACCGGATTTGACCAGTACTGGAAGAAATGACGTGCTCAATCGCACAGCCGTCACTTTGGTATATCTAGATCGTGCAGAAGACGGTCTCGTGGCCCTGAATGAAGCGATGCCCCTCGATCCCTGTCCCCCCATGAGCCGATCGCTCCGGGGCTGGGCGTACATGGAGAACGGCGACTACGAGAAAGGTCTGCGCGACTGCCTGGCGGTCCTCGACCACTTCGAAACAGTCAAGTTCACCGACCACGCCTTTCTCGCCGCCATCATCAACGCCGCAACTATGTTGTCCTGTGAAGCCGGTATTCGGACCCAGTCCGCCACTTTGGAACGAATTCGAGCAGCGATTTCAGTCTACCGTGACGCCCTGCCGAAGAACGGCTCCAACTACTACAAGACACAATCGCTGAGATTTCTCTTGTCGAGAGCCCAAGCATTGGTTCTTGCACGGATGGGGAATGTCGAAGGCGCTCTTTCCAGGCTCAAACGAGCAATCGAAGGGCTGCAAGCCAAACATCCCGACGACGCGATGCATGCAAGTATCGACGCGATGTACCTGCTCGCCAAAGATGGACAGGATCGAGAAGCAGCCACGGAAGCACGACGAACTTTGTCGCTGGCCGAGCGAGCCCGCTGCCCACCACCACGAAAAGCCGTCAAGATCCTGAAACACACCACAGAAGCAGATTCGCTTTTGCCGCCAACTGCTCTGGAGCTCAAAGTCCTGCTACGTCAACGCAGGCAGCCCCCCAAGCCCCATCCCAAACGCAAATGAGAGAGATTGATCTTCGAATCAGAACCGGGAGTTGGTCGATCTCCGCAGGAATAGACGCGCGTTGCACTGGGAATCGGGCTTCTGAGGAATCGTCGCCCCGAATCGTTGGCCGAAACGGACACGAACCACACACCACCACCTTGATTCGCTCCCATCTGCTTACTATGCGCTTACTGTGACGCAGAAAGGGCGACTCTTGCGAGTCGCCCTAGCGCCGTAAGTGGCTTATTTTCTGCGATTTAAATGGTGGGTCGTGTAGGTCTCGAACCTACGACCCGCGGATTAAAAGTCCGCTGCTCTACCAACTGAGCTAACGACCCACCGAGGCGGCGAATTATAGACGAAGATTTGCGGAGCGCAAAGGGCTTCTGGGACTTTCTTTAGGGTGTGCCGCGATGGGCGAGCACGGCGCTTAGGTTTTGGCTCAGCATGCCTTGCATTTCCGGGCTGTCGACGACGATGGTTTCTTCGCGACGGGGTCCGGTGGAGATCATGCCTACGGGGGCGCCGACGAGCTTTTCGAGGTAGTCGAGGTAGTCGCGGGCGTTTTTGGGCAGCTCGGCCGGGTCCAGGGTTCCGACGGTGGGGCTTTGCCAGCCGGGCACGGTTTCGTAGACAGGTTCGACTTGCTCGAGGACTTCGATCGCTGCCGGGAAGCTGTCGAGCACCTCGCCTTGGTATCGATAGCCGGTGCAGACTTTGATTTCCGCCAGCTCGTCCATGACGTCGAGCTTGGTGACGGCCATGGCGGTGACTCCGTTGAGCATCCGGGAGTAGCGGGCGGCCACGGCGTCGAACCATCCGCAGCGGCGGGGGCGTCCCGTGGAGGTGCCGAATTCGTTGCCCCGGGCCCGCAGGTGCTCGCCGTCGGCGTCGTGCAGCTCGGAGACGAAGGGTCCGGCGCCGACTCGGGTGGTGTAGGCCTTGATCACGCCGAGCACACCGTTGATGCGGGTGGGCGGCACGCCGGTTCCGGTGGCCACGCCGCCGGCGGTGGCGTTGGAGCTGGTGACGAAGGGATAGGTGCCGTGGTCGATGTCGAGCAGAGCGCCTTGGGCGCCTTCGAAGAGCACGTTTTTGCCGTCGTCGATCAGACCGTTCAAATAGGTGGCGGTATCGCGCAACATCGGGCCGATGCGATCGGCCCATTCGCGGCACAGGGCCAAGAGTTCGCTGACCGACAACACTTCGTCGCTGCCGAGGGCTTTCAACTGGGGCTCGAGGTGGCGGACCAAGACGTCGAGACGCCGTTCCAGGCCCTCGACCACCAAATCACCGGTGCGCAAACCCACGCGCGCGGCTTTGGTTTCGTAGGTCGGGCCGATGCCCCGCACGGTGGTGCCGATTTTGCCCTCGCCACGGGCGTCCTCGCGAGCCCGATCGAGGGCCAGATGCATGGGCAGGATCACCTGGGCGCGATCGGATAGGATCAATCGGCCTTCGGTGCGCACGCCGGCTGCTTCAACCCCGGCCACCTCTTCAAAGAGGGCTTCAGGGTAGATCACCATGCCGTTGCCGAGCACGCAAGGGGTATCGCCGTGCAGGATGCCCGAGGGCAGGAAATGCAGGGCGAAATGACGGTCGGCGAATTTCACGGTGTGACCGGCGTTGTGGCCGCCTTGAAAGCGGGCCACGGCATCGAAGGCTGGGCAGACCAAATCGACGATCTTGCCCTTGCCTTCGTCACCCCACTGCATGCCGAGAACGATGGTATTGGCCATGGGAGTGCCTCTATATGTCTATGGGACAGGCGAATTTTCAGGTTGGATGACGCGCGGGCACCCGCGCGCAAGCCGGGACCCTAGCAGAACCCGCTCCCCCGGACAAGCAAGCCGGCCGACCGGGCCTGCGTCACAGATGTGGGGCGACAGCTCTCAGCTCAGCTTGGATATTGAAGGTCGATGTGTAGCCCAGAGTCTACAACGCACAGGGT
>CBDUGP010000223.1:0-4397 GCA_965366625.1 uncultured bacterium | reverse complement strand
GACAAGGCAAAGGTAGCCTCGGAATTTATTCCGTGGTGCGCCTGGAGCGTTGGCCGGGGGCGCCGCCGAATTTAATCCGTAGTGCCTCTTGAGGGTTACGAAAGAATGTGCTTGGAAGAAGTCGAAGGTTTGAAAGAAATCATGGGTAGTTTCACCTCGAAACTGTTTCGGCCGGACTCAATCGTCCGCCTCAACCTCAACGCGCGAACTCCCGGCAGACCCCTTCAAAAATTCTTAGCGCATGACTGATCCGCTATGGAGGCCCATCCAAATCGGAAGGCATCAGCAAGGGTCCGCCGCGCGTGGGGCCCAACGATCTGAGCGACGACCTGAGTTGAGCCTCAAACGCTAGAATTGGCGCGTTTCAACATTGGAGATTTCGCGCGATACCGGAATCGGGGCCAACAGGTCCGGAAGCCTTCCGTCCGACCAGCTCCTACTTTTCTGCTAAATTTCGGTTGCGAAATAGGGAGATGCGGTGTCTAAGCAAGTGAAAGGGCGAGGATCTCGCCAAGGACCCCAAGAGCTGGGGTTTCGAACCACGGGTCTGGTGATGGGAGCCACCGTGCTCCTCGCCGGAATGATCGACGGCACGTTCAATGCGCTGCCCCACGTCGACACCGTTCACTTGCTGTACTCGGGAGCCGGCATGATTTGCGCCACCTTCACCGGTAAATTCGGTATCGGGAAACCGTGATGACCTCCGCGAATCGCCCATCGTGGATCCTATTTTTGCTCGGCATGGGCCAAGCGCTCGGGCTGTGCCTGGGCATCTTGGTGCTGTTCTTGATCGTGGTGCCGGGACTGCCGGAGCCGTCTGCCGCTTCGGCCGGGTTGTTCACCCTGATTGTGGGTTGGGTGCTGCTGAGACCGATTTTGGAGCAACGTCGAGCTGAGCGCTCGGAGCGGAATTCCTTCATTCCCCCACTGCCTTATCCGGAACCGACGCTCGCACCGGCCCCACCTGCCATGGCAGCGCGAGAGGCACCGAGCAAAAATCGTTGGGCCTTCGATAGGTGGGTGGGTGTGATGGCCACAACTACGTTCGTGATCACCGTGCTTTCGCTGCTCGGTCCCCAATGGATGAAGCAATACAACGGCGGGGTGGCGCCGAAGGTTGCGGGTCCCGAGACCCCGACTAAATCGCCCCCTGGGGCCGGCTCATTGGACTCGCAACCCACCAGCGTCGGCCCACCGCCAGCGATGCCTCCGCCAGCGATACCTCCGCCGGTGATACCACCGGCTGATTCGACGGCTGCGGCGAGGCCACCGGCTACATCGACGGCGGCGGCGACCCATCGCGTGGGGCCCGACGATCTGCTCGCGTTGGTTCCCCGAGACACAAGCCCCGCTCGGTCGGCTCTCCGCCAAGGACTGGACGAGCAGCTCAAGTATGTTGATTCTAAGCTCTTCTGGGAACCCTCGAATCCTGCCGATCATCCACCCACCGGACAAGACGCGAGGGATCTGGCCGAGCGGGTATTGGCGGTTCGCGCCGTGCAGGGCCGTGAGCTGCCCTCCTCCAGCGACAGCGTCAAATTCGCCCAGATCACCATCGAAGCCATGATCTTCACCAAGGGTGTCGGGCATCCTTTTCAATGCGCCCACAACGGCCTGGGACCCAGCATGGATGTCGCGTTGCAACAAGCTGCGGACCGCTGTGTCCGAGAGCTTCTCGATCAATTGGGGTTCTAAACCCGTCCAGCTGCGATCTCCTCCCCTCCCGAAGCAGTACCGCCGGGCCCCCAAGCTCGCCGGAGCTTGATCGGACCCCACAGGAATACAAGGCGACCACCGGATTCAGAACAATCCGACCGAAATCCAAATAGTGATGAGGGCCGCCCCTGCTACAAGCCCTGATCCCATCTGCTCCTTTTTTTCGCCCTAGAAGTTGAAGGCCTGGTTTATCGAACCTCTCGGTAGCCGCCAGCGACTGCCGCAAACTGCCAGTGAGAATCATCAAGGAGTGAAAAATGCAGAACCAAACTCAAATTCGCGCCGGTAACGACCCTGAAGTAATCGATCCCGATCCAGACACCTGATCAAGAACCGGCTCGATCGAGGGACGGAACCTGTTCTCACCAGCGACTTTTAAAACATCAATTCGGTCTCCCTTAAAACCCTTCCGAGGAACCACCCATGCCAATTCAAACGCAAATCCAAGCCGGACCCAGGATCTACAGCAAGGGTGACGGCTGACTTCGAAAGCACATCGGGCCCTGCTTGAGGTAAATTTGGGTACCGAGATCAACCAGGAGGCCATGATGTGCCTGTTTTCCGGCCCCGTGTCGACGGTTTCAGATACTCAGATCTTTGCCCGCACCCTTCCGTCAACTGATGAATCCGAAGATCTTCAAGCCCTCGTTTACGCCATGAGCTACAGCACAACTGAGGAGCTGGCCATGATTCTGCCCCTGCCGACTCCCCCCGGTGTTTCAGAGCAGGCAGTCCGCTTCTTGGATTTCTCCGCTTACGAGGATTTCTTCGAGGATCTGTTCTCCCCTTTTCAAGAATCCGCCGACCGATCGGAACTGAAGTCTTTCGCCCTAGGCACTGCTCGGCTAGTCGTTCACGAGGTAGGCAGTTATGAAGCTTCGTTCGTACCCAGCCTTTCCGATTTCTCGCGTCTCGACCCCCGTTTCCGGCTAGACGACGGGATCTGGGCCGAGCTTCCAGATTATTCCGACTACGGGTTTGCGGTGTTCAAGCTCAAACCCGGTGCCAAGACCGTCCACCCGATGGCCCTTCAACTTCCCCGTCGGGCCGATCAAGGACTCTTCTTCCCCACGGTGCACGTCCATGACGGAAAGGTGCCCAAGAAGGCGGAGTTCCACCACACCCTATTCTGCCAATCCCCGCAGAAACATCGTTTCTGGAAGACGAGCAAAATTCCTGCCCGTGAGTTTGTAAATGCCGAGGAGACGATGGGTGCCGTTGACGGCGATCTGGTGGTTCAGAAGCGTGACTTTCGTGGTCAATTCTTGAATCAAGACATCGTCCTACCCGCCTAGCTGAGCAGGCAGGCTCGCTTCGGACCCGCAGAAATCCCCGCCGAGGGTGTGGCAGAATCCCTCTATGGGAGGACTATCCGAAGCGGAAAGCATGAGCCAGCATCTAGAACGGCTGGTTCGGGTCGTCGAGGCAGCCACGGACATGGCGCCGGAGCAGCGTCAAAGCTTTTTTGAGCGCGAACTCGGGGACGAGCCGGAGCTTCTGCCGCAAGCGTCGCGGCTGCTCCACCTGCACACCACCGACATGCTCAGCACCGATCCGGCCGTGCGCTCCGCGGCCGTGCGGGAGTCGTTGCAACAAGAGCCCCTGAAGGTCAGCGGGGATCGCTTGGGGCCGTACCGCGTGGTGGACGTGCTCGGCGAAGGTGGCATGGGGCGCGTTTATTTGGCGGAGCGCGATGACGGCGAGGTGGAGAGGCGGGTGGCGATCAAGGTCATCTCGGGCCGCAAAAGCGGGCCCTTGGTCCACCGACGATTCTTGGCCGAGCGGCAGATTTTGGCCGGGCTCGACCACGCCAACATCGCCCGCATGTTCGACGCCGGCACCACCGACGACGGGCGCTCGTTTCTGGTCATGGAACCGGTGGACGGTCTGCCCATCGATCAGTTTTGCGTTGAGCACGGTTATACCTTAAGGCAGCGTTTGGGGCTGTTCGAAAAAGTGGCGGCGGCCGTGTCTCACGCCCACCAGCGATTGGTGGTGCATCGGGACCTCAAACCCTCCAACATTTTGGTCGATAAGGACGGCGAGCCCAAGCTGCTGGATTTCGGCATCGCCAAGCTGGTGGATCCGTCCACGGGCATGGAAAGCTCCCGCACCGGCCCCGCCATGACCCCCAAATGGGCCAGCCCCGAGCAGCTGCGCGGCGAGGTCATCACCACCGCCACCGACGTCTACAGCCTCGGTCTGCTGCAAGCCGGCCTCGGACACTAATACCGCGCTATGGTCTATGAGGCCAGCGGCGAAATCGAAGCACCGACGCGGACCTGCAGGTGTCCCGGGAGATCTTCGAGCGCTTGCTCCAAGAGCATGACGACATCATTTACATCCACAACGCTTATGCCATGACGCTGATGATGCAGGGCGACATCGACAAGGCGAAGCCGGTGGTCGAGCGATTGTTGTGGCAGGGATGGCGTCGTCAAGACTTTTTCGACATGGCCGAGGCCACGGGGGCGTTGCCGGACTTCGTGCCACCGCGCTTGGAGTTGGAAACGGAGCTGCCGCCCAAAATTCGCGCCTACATCGACAGCTTGCCGGAAGCCCCGTTGCCATGGGAGGACGGCTTCCGTCTGGAAGATTGGCGCCGGCCGCAGGGGTGACGAACGGTCCTGCCTTTTTCCGGGCCGTCCCGAAGGGACAAGGCAAAGGTAGCCTCGGAATTT
>CBDUGP010000222.1:0-4577 GCA_965366625.1 uncultured bacterium | reverse complement strand
CGCAGGCGGGGGCAAGCCCCGCCACTACATCCGGAATCGCACAGGCATTCGCCTTCCGACGTCAGGGCGATGCCCGGCACGACGCAGTGAAGATGCGGCGGAGTGGTCCACTACCTTGTCGCGGCTGCCACCCGGCATCACGTTATTGACCATCACCGCAAGGTTGCGTGAGGCCGTGACCTCGGCGTTGTGGGCCTCGGCCGGAATCGCGCCGCCGTTGTGGTCACCGATCAGGGTCCAGGAACCGTAGGCGCCGAGCGCCCGGCTCTGCTGACCTAGGAAGCCGCCGCCGTAGTTGGAGAAGCGGACGGTGGCCGTGGTGCCGGCGGAAAGCACCGTACCGCAGCTATTGCGGTAGGGGGTTGTGGATCACCGGCCAGCTCCAGAAAGTGGGGTCGGTGAGGCGGTCGGTGCAGTAGTTGGGTTCTGCGGCCGTGGCTCGAATCGTCATGCCAGTCTGAAACTCTCATGAGTGCGGCTGTCTCTGCCTGCCTAGAAGTGCCCGGCACCTTTGTTCCCTGCATCGGGTAACGCTCGAACACCTCCAGGAAACGTCCGCGAAAGCCCACCGAGAGCGCCTTCACCGGGACCAAAAATCGGTGACCGCAGCGGCCCGGCCACTCCTCAGTCCCACCAGAGGTAGAGTTCCGATCGGTGGCGGACGTGGGCGATCAGGGTGTCGACGCAGCCCAAACCTTGGTCGACGAGATCCGGACAGAGTCGGAAGAGTTTCAGGGCGACGGCTTCCGGATCCTCGGCGGGCCGCTGCAGACGGCCGACGATGAGGTCGTGGCGGAGCCGCGTCACGAGCAGTGGGTGGCGCTTCACGAAGGAAAGGATTTGTTCGTCACTGATGTCGACATTGGGGCCGGCAATGTCGAAGGCGACGATAGCCTCAAGCAGATCGCTCGTCGGCAAGAGTGTGAGCCGGTGGCCCTGCGAACCGGAGCGGACCGCCATGGCCTTGGCGCGCGCGGCGATCTTCTGGATGTGGGGGAGACCAAGCCGCTCTCCGGGAGAGCCCGACGCGAAAGGGAGATCGATCGCTCCGCCCTCCTCCCAGACCTCCGGCGCAGCGTCACAGACGCCGACCATCTCTTCGACCAGGGCACGGAAGGGCGTTGACGACGCGGCCACCACGAGCCGGGCGCGCACGGCCAACGGGTGGTAGTGCTCCCGCTCCTTGGTAGAGAGTCCGGGAGGATTCGGCAGCTCGTGCCAGTCGAGGTCCGGGTCCTCGTCTTTGCCGTTGACCTCGTCGTCGAGGACTCGCCACTGACCGTCTTCGCTGCGGTCACAGACCTGTCCAGCGGACACCTCGGGGGCGAGCGGGAGAGCTTCCTCGAATAGGGCTTCCTCGGCCCCTGCGGCAAGGAGCAGGTCAGCGAGTTCCCCGGCGTCCAGAGCGAATGCCAGGGCTAGCAGCGACACCTCGCGAAGAGAGTTCTGGCCAATTCTTGGTCGTTCGAGGAGCGCCAAGCGCTGGCGGCTCAGCCAAGCGAGTTGGCCACGCAGCTCCGTGCGCTGGGCAGCTCCCGCGTCCAGTTCCCGCATCCGTTGGAAAACGGAAGCCTTGAGCTTGGTGATCTCGTGGAGGCGTACCTCGGTAACGTCGATCCGGACGCGCACGTTTGGATCGAGCCCCCCGTCGAGCAGGGCCTTCAAGGTTGCCGAGAGACGCCGGACGACTGTCCAGCCGAGGAGATCGGTTCCGTCTCTCTCGGCGGTCGGTCCGGTGCCTCCAGCTACGAGGCTCGCCGCCTCCTCGTCGGTTTTCTTTTCAATGGCCCGAAGGAGTCGCGCCGCTGCGGGAGGGTCGAAGTTCTTCACCGCCGAATTCTACCGCCTCTTACCAAACCAGTCCTCAAAGACTGGTTGCTTCAACAACGCCGTCGTGTTTTTCGAGCGCGTGGTCAAGCTCGGCGGTCACACGGCGTTGGCCTGTGACCTTTCGCTTGGGCCACACAGATGGCTCGTCTTCATGTCTCTTGAGTCATCAGGGGGTTCGGCATCGAGCCGAACCCCCCACTCTGCTTGTGCAAATCTTGTCGCAGATCTTGCGCCGGCGTGCCGCGATCGAACTCGATCAGGGACGGCCTGCGGCGGAGTGGTCCATCACCTTGTCGCGGCTACCTCCCGGCATCACGTTATTGACCATCACCGCAAGGTTGCGAGAGGCCGTGACCTCGGCGTTGCGGGCTCCGGCCGGGATCGCGCCGCCGGTGTGGTCACCGACCAGGGTCCAGGAACCGTAGGCGCCGAGCGCCCGGCTCTGCAGACCTAGGTAGCCGCCACTGTGGTTGTAGAAGCGGACGGTGGCCGTGGTACCGGCGCCGGTCGTATTCTGCACCTGGATGCCGCGCAGGATGTTAGTGCCTTGTTCGAGAAACGGCAGGTGAATTTTTTTGGCCGGCACGGGCACGGCCGGGTGGCTGGTCGAGTCGTTGCCCGATAGCTGGTTGATCTGGGCGTAAATCTTGTCCGCGCTGCCGGTGCCTTCGGCGCGGGCGGAAAGCACTGTGCCGCAGCTATTGGCGGTGGCGGGTAGCGGGTTGTGGATCACCGGCCAGCTCCAGAACGTGGGGTCGGTGAGGCAGGTCGAGCCGTTCGCCTCGTAATAGCGCACGGAGAGTCCGCCGCTGCCGGCTCCCTTGTCGGCGCCGATGCCGGCGAGGTAGCCGTAGTTATTATTCTGGATCAGCGGCACGAAAAGACGCTTGACCAGCGGTTGGGAGATGGCCGCCGAGGCGAGGGAGTCGCGGATGCTGCCGGAACGATTCTCTTGCAGGCTCATGATCGCCACCGGAGCCAGTTCCGAGCTGCCGGAGTAGGTGGCGGTGGCCGTGACGCGACCATACCAGCCGGACGAGGCGCAGCTCTCGCTGTAGGTGTCGAGGGTCGTCGACTTCTTGGCACCGATGGAGAGCGTGCGGTTGCACGCCGAGGCGCCGCTGAAAGTTAGGGCCACGTTCACCGTATTGTGGCTGTCGGGGTTGTAGAAGAAAATGCGGTTGTACCAGTCGTAATTGTCGCGGTGCACCACCGGCACGAATTGGTAGGCCAGGGGGAGATCGATGCCCTCGTGGGAAGAGAAGGCCTTGTCGCCGCCGCCGTTGCTCGCCTCGTAGCGGGCGACCGCCACCAGGTCCGTATCGTGGTCGGCAGTGATCACCGCCGTGCCGCCGTTGACCGTGGTGTTGAAAGAGAGACGCCAAGAGCCGTTGTTGGACAAGGTGCTTTGGGTGGAGTAGGCCAGCGAGCCGCTCGGGTGGTAGACCTTGAAATAGACGGTGTTGGAGCCGGAGCGGGTATTGCGGATGTAGAAATTCGTATCCCAACCGTTGCCGTTGAGCACCCCCGGAAAGTAGAGGTTGCCGCGCTTGGCGGCATCGCCGAGGTAGACGTCGGCATTCCAGCCGTTCTTCCACACCGCGTTGACGTAGCCGGTCGAGCCGTTGTCGTCGTAGCGCACGCGGTACCACCAGTTACCGTTGCCGGTGGAGTCTTCCACGATGTCCTCGACGATCACCTGGCCGGCGGCCAGAGTGGTGAGGAAGCTGCCGCTGATCGTCGGGCTCGAGCGCACGTTGCGGTCGTATTTCAGCTCGGCGGTGGAGGGCATGGCGCCATGATGCTCGTAGTGGTATTCGACCGGGTCGAGCCAGCCCTGCTGCCACGGCTCGAGGTTGACGGAGCCGTAGCCCGGGCCGTAGGCCGTGCCGTTGATCGGGTCGTAGAGGAAAGTGCGCACCTCGAAGTGCACGTGGCTATTCTCGTTCCAGTCGTACATGACACCGAGCTTCGTGCCCTGCGTCACCGGCTGGCCGGATGAGACGGTGACATTCATCAGGTGGCCATATTGGGTGTAGACGCTGCCGCCGCCGGGCAGGGTGTGCTCGATCACCACCACCCAGCCCGGATAGCTCACGTTGGCCGCGTAGCGCACCGTGCCGTCAGCGGCGGCGAAGACCGGCGCGCCGGCGTTGGTTCGGTCGGTGTATTGCAGGTCGACGCCGGCGTGGGGGCGATTGCCGTACCAGTTGGAGCCGCCGCGGTTGGCGTAATTCTGCTGGATGCGAATGTTGTGGCCTGAGACGCGCTGGCCGTTGACCACGTCTCCGATGGGCCAGTCGAGCACCAGGGCCTGGGCGCTGCTGCCGAAAGCGAGCAGCAGCAGCAAGGCGAGCATGGCCATTTCGAAGCGACGAAAGGCGGCGAGATGGTTTCTTGCAAACATTTTGATCTCCATTAAACGTAGGATTTTCAATGTGACAGGGGATGTCATCGGTGATACATAAGCGTAGGAGTCGTCCGAATTGACGTTTTCCCCCTCCGGCGCAAGAAACTGGATTTTTTTGTTGGCGCTGAGCACGCCGAGAACGCACCATCTCGAAAGTCTTGAGAGCAGCCTTGCCTTCAGAAGTGCCTGCCTTCTGCCTTCAGAAGTGCCCGGCACTTTATTTTGACTGCGGTTGTAGTGGCGGGGCTTGCCCCCGCCGGCGAGGCTTCTGCTTGGACTCCGGATGTAGTGGCGGGGCTTGCCCCCGCCTGCGAGGCGAAGCCGAGCTTTCTGCTTC
>CBDUGP010000221.1:0-4581 GCA_965366625.1 uncultured bacterium | reverse complement strand
GGATCATCACTGGTCAGCGGGCTTGAGGGAAGGTGTGGTTGCCCAGGCGTTTACGATCACGACGACTTCGAAAGCGGCGAGCTACGCTACTGGCTCGATCCAAACACGAGCCGAGAGGGGAATACACCGGCCACGAACGCGACGCCAACGGCCTCGCCGACTACATGATGGCGCGGACGTACCTCTATCCGTTCTTCCGCTTCGGGTCCATAGACCCCGCGCGCGACGGCTGGAATCCGTATACTTACGTGCGCAACAACCCGGTGGGGTTTGTGGATCCAGAAGGTGCGACCGTTGAAAGCGCTCTTAACCTGATTCGTGAACATCGGGATGAAATTCGAGCAGCAAGCCAATCTGTAAACGGGCTGGTCATCGAATTGGAGATAGCCAGGGTCGTTTTTCAAGAGAACAAGAACGACTTTAACTTGATTCGAGATCTGGATATGACCGCGGTCCCTTTGATTGCTGGTCCCGAGGTGAAAAATGTGGCTTCACAGCTGGCCTTCTTGCTTGTAGACCGATCCGGATCCTTCGGAATTGCAGAAATGAAAACTCATGTTGCCGCAAGGAATCTTGGTTTCAATTGGAAGAACCTGAACGGTGTTGAGAAAGGTATCATCCATTCCAAGCTTATTGACCCGGGCGAAGCACTGAAACTTGCGGCTAGAGAGCTTGCAGAAATCAAAAAAGAGTTTCCAAATGCGACTGCTGTTCAGCTAGTAAACGCTTACAATCGAGGTGTAAGGCATATCTTCAAGATCGGAGACGTTGGCCTCAGGTCTGAGGCGTATCTAGAGGAAATCAGGCAGGCGCTAAATGGAGAGGCTTCCGAGTGAACATGTACCCAAAGACGAAAATTGTGCTCCTTGTTCTCGGGTTGCAATCTCTTCTAGGTTGCTATCCCAAGTATCTTGAGGGTGAAAAAGCACACAGGGCCGGTTTCGTAGTTTTGCTCGAGGGGACAAAAGGCGAGATCGCGATCGTAGAGGCCAAATCGCCGCAGAAATGCGCTCTCGGGGTCGGCTTTGCTAAAAAGATTGCTGTATTAAAGAACAGGAAAGATTTCATCCTGCGGCCTCCGCGCAAGCTTTCATGTAAAGCCATGAAAGCTCTGACCAAAGGAGAAGTTGAAATGGCTCTTGGTTTCCAACCGAGTCAATCTTTCGATGGCCGAGTCCCAGCAGTAAGGAAAATGCCCAAAGGCGGATTTTCCTGGTACGACGGCTCGACGTTGGTTTGGGTAGGAACCTCTGAAAAAGAAATCCAGGTAGTGACCGGTTTTTACGGCAATAGGGAGGGCTCCGAGGTGATTCACGGCTATTCTGTGGTAGACGAAGATCCAAGCCGAACCCTAAAGTCCTCGGAACGCGTTTCGAAGACGGTTATCCTTGAAATAATGCACGATTGGTAGCAAAGATTGTGGGGGGTGCCGCAGCACCCCCGTCACCATCGTCTGCGACGCCGCCGACAGCGTGACCCACGTCGGTCTATGGCCCGGAGATGAGCCACGACCGATCTTCAACATCACCCACGGCCCCTTCCGTCGGCAGACTTCCTTTGAAACCACCCGTCACGACGCCGGATTCCCGTCCTATTACTTGGGCCTACGGCTTCGGACCGGGCGACGTAAGAATCGTGGTCGAAAGCGACGGCCAGCGCCGCTGGACCTTCCGCGACCTCCAAGACCGCGTCGTCCGCGAATACCTGGAGCAAAGCGACGCCTGGAGCCACGAGCGCGACTTCATCCACGCCCCCAACGGCCTCATCGCCACCCGCCGCCACAACGGCGCCGTGCGCTACTTCCACGCCGACCACCTCGGCACTCCGAGGCTCTACACCGCCGAAGACGGTGCCTTGTTCAGCCGTCACGACTACTACCCCTTCGGCACCGAAATCGAAGACACCAACCCGATCCTCACCGACGATTTCGAAAGCGGCGATCTCCGCTACTGGCTCGAATCGAAACACGAGCCGCGAGTGGAATACACCGGCCACGAACGCGACGCCAACGGCCTCACCGACTATATGATGGCCCGGACGTACCTCTATCCGTTCTTCCGCTTCGGCTCCCTCGACCCCGCGCGGGACGGGTGGAATCCGTATACTTACGTGCGGAACAATCCGGTGGCCTATGTCGACCCGGAAGGTGAGAAACCGAGAGCAGCTTTGATTTTGACTGGCTATCCTGAGATAACCAGAGACATTTCCTACCATTCTGCTCTGATGATCTACGATGACGACCCAGCTGTGGAAATGGAGCCCAAAGTGTATTCCCACGGAGGTCGGGCGTCAGGCGCGCAGTCTTTGGACAACTATTTGGCAGTCTACAACAACGATTATCCCACGGTGCAATACGACCTAGAGCTAACAACGGCTCAAGTAACCGGTCTAGAGTTGGTTCTAGAAGAAAGTGTCAATCCGAATTCGAACGGGGAAGTGAGGTCCATTGACGAGAGGTACGAGGAACTAGGAAACAATTGCGCTGCTTACTGCGCGAATAAGATCTCTGCAGCTACCGGCCAAAATTACGGCTTTTTCAGGCCAAAACTTACAATACATTTTGTTAAATGGCTCATCAGAATTGGCTTGATTGACGAAAACAACGAGACTGTGTTGGCTCCAGGACCATCGGACGAGAAAGAGAAACCCTAATATGAGAGCTCAGAAAAAGGCTTCGACGAATCTAAGATATGTTTCCGACAGAATTCACGTCTCGATGCTGGCAGTTTTGGTGATTTTGGTGAGCTCTCTCGGGTGTGCACCGCTGTCTGACTGGTGGAATCAGGTGAAAGCTAAGAAGACTGCGGGAAACATGGTCAACCTCGGGATTGCCCTAGAATGGGGACAACCTAAAACGACAGAAGTGGCCGCAATTAGCGAGACGCTGAACCGTGGGAACTTTTCGAACATTTCGTTGAAAGATGCTTGGGGAAACGACCTCGTGATATCTCTTGAGGAGAGTCAAAACGACCCTACGGTTCGCGTTTACTCGATTCGGAGCCTCGGTAGAAATGGAAAGGTTGGCAATTGCTGCCAGCGTAGCACTAGAGATTGGGACGACGATGCGCTTTTGGTTGCTGGTAAATGGAAACAGGTTTGGGTTTGGCCTTAGAAACAAACTTGCTCGCAGGGTCAAAGCCCGATATCTCCGCGGCCAGATCATGGTAAGCGCCGGATCAAAGTTAAAACTCTTCGCCGGCCTTCGGCCGCTCTAGGTGTCCGCCGGGAACGAGCCCGGCTCATGAGGGGGGCAAAGCCGGGGCAAAGCCCCCCTGCTACCCCCATCCAACGTAAGCGCGACCTTCGGCGGCTCACATTGGATCAAAACGCCAGCGGTATTGTGGCTACAAATGCGGACGCTCCGCGCCGCCCTTGTAGCTACAATACCGCTGGCCGCCTTCGGCGGTTCGGACCTCCGATCAGGTTGGATCTGATGAGCGAAGACAAGAAAAAGAACAAGCTCCAGGTGCTCCGTGTGCGGGTCACCGCCGACGAGCTGAGCGCATACGACCAGGCCGCAGAGGCCTGCGGCCTCAAGCGATCCGAGTGGGTACGCAGGACCCTCCATCCCGAGCGACCCACGCCACGCGCGGGATCGCTCAAGCAGCTCCGCGCCACCGTTGCCGAGGTCGCCCAGCTCAAATTTCAGCTCAAGCAGGCCGGCTCCAATCTCAATCAGCTCGTCCGACTCGTCCACGAAAAGAAGATCCACACCACCCAAGGCTCAGAGCGCGCGATCGACGAGCTGGTCGACTTGCACCACCGCGCCGTCGATCGGCTCGAATCGCTTCGCTTCGAGCTCGATCGACAACTTACCGAGAGGGCGTAATCTTGGTGATGGCTTGGAAAGGCGGCGACAAAAGCGCCGGGGGGAAACGATCCGGGGTCGCGGCCGGATTCGTCGGACTCGGCGACTACCTCGCCAACTCCAAAGAACGCGGCGGACCCGATCACCGCATCGTCGCCTTCGGCTCCAACTTCGACGCCACCGACATCCATCACGCCATGCGCGAGATGGACTGTGTCGCGTCCCAAAATGCGCGGCTCAAGAAGCCGGTTTTCCATTGGGGATTCTCCCTGCCCAAGGACAAGGACACCGGGCAACCCTTGGAGCAGCTTTCACCGCAGCAGTGGGAAGCGCTCGCCTATCACTCCATCCGACAGCTCGGCCTCGAGCATCACCAGGTCACTTGGGTTCTGCACGAGGATGCGGGACACCAACACATCCACCTGGTGGCGAATCGACAAGGCTGGCCCTGCGACGGCGACACCTCGACGACCAACGGCCGGAGCTACACCTATCAACACGCCTACTCAGATTTGCAGCTCAAGAGCTCGAAGTTTTCGGGCTTCGGTCATTTTCTGTACCAAGACGACATCGATAAAAACACCGGTCTCGAAACCAGCGTCTACGACGTCTCCGGCCTGCGCACCGGCTTGGCCTTCGACAAGCTGGGTCGGCTCAAGCAGGTCAGCCCCAGCCACGACCGATCTTCAACATCACCCACGGCCCATTTCGTCGGCAGACCTCCTTCGAAATCACCCGTCACGACGCCGGATTCCCGTCCTATTACTGGGCCT
>CBDUGP010000220.1:0-4920 GCA_965366625.1 uncultured bacterium | reverse complement strand
CCGCAGCGGTGGTGCGAGTTCGGAGCGACGCGCGCAGGTCGCCGCGCCGACCTACAGAGAATCCATTTCCGGACGGGCCCTAGTTGGGGTTACGGAATCCGATTGCGCCTTTCACTTACGCCCTATTTACGCTAACATCGGGTCATGGCAAAGATCCCCTATGCCGTTGGACCCGGGGCCCGAAAAGAAGCCACGCGACGGCGAACCTATCCAAAAATCACCAAGCGTGCGGCATGCTCCTTCGCGGAGCTTCACGCTTGCTCCGCTTTTTCATTTCTCGACGGCGCCTCCGCGCCCGAGGATCTGGTGCAAAGGGCCGCGGAGCTGGAGCTACCGGCCGTGGCTTTGGTGGACCGTTCCGGGGTTTATGGTGCGCCTCGATTCCATAAGGCCGCCCGGGAAGCAGGTCTCCGGGCCTTGGTCGGAGCCGAGGTGGTCTTGGCCGATCGCCAAAGCCATGGGACCTCTGCCTCTAAGACTTCTGCCCCTAAGACCTCGGCCCCTCCCAAGATGACCCGTCGTGAAGCCGCGGCACGCGCCTTGGAAGGCCGGCGCCTTACCCTGCTCGCCCGCAACCGCGAGGGTTATCGCAACCTTTGTAAGCTGCTCACCGCCGCCGCCCGCGGACGTCCAAAGGGCGACGCCAGGGTCGACGAAACCCTGCTCGCCCAATACAACGGTGGCCTGCACTGCCTCACCGGTGGCACCGAGGGGTTGGTGGCCCACTGCTTGGCCCATGAGGGGCTCGACGCCGGCCGCAAGCTTTTGGATCGACTGGCCCGGCTCTTCGAAGGGCGCCTGCACGTGGAATTACAGCGCCACCACCTACGTTCCGAGGAGCAACGGAACCGCGCGTTATTGGAACTCGCGGATCGGCTGCGCTTGCCGATCGTCGCCACTAACGGCGTCCGCTATGCCCGTCCCACCGATAAATCCCTGCACGACGTGCTCACCTGCGCCCGCCACTACACCAGCATCGACCATGCCGGAGCCCGGCTTTCCGCGCACCGCGAGCGCCACCTCAAAGGCGCCGCCGAGATGGAGGTTCTCTTTCGTGATCTGCCGCGCGCTCTGGACGCTTCCGTGGACCTGGCAGAGGAACTCGAATTCACCCTCGACGACCTGGGTTATCGTTTCCCCGATTACCCCTTACCCCCGGACGAGACTCCGGCGTCGTTTCTGCGTCGCATCACCTGGAATGAGGCTCGGGCCAGATTCCGCCCGTTGACGGCCCGAGCCCAGCGGCAGATCGAAAAAGAGCTCGACGTGATCG
Source organism: uncultured bacterium (assembly GCA_965366625.1). Lineage (GTDB taxonomy): Bacteria > Acidobacteriota > Thermoanaerobaculia > Multivoradales > J023 > JAUIJL01. The sequence continues at coordinate 3,647 of CBDUGP010000220.1, read as the reverse complement.
AAAAGCTCGAGCTGGCCGGTTATTTTCTGATCGTTTGGGACATCGTGCAATTCTGCAAGCGAGAAAATATCTTTGCCCAAGGTCGAGGGTCCGCCGCCAATTCCGCGGTTTGTTACGCCCTTTCAATCACCGCCGTGGACCCGGTCAAAATGGAGCTGCTCTTCGAGCGTTTCCTCTCCGAGGAACGCGGTGAATGGCCGGACATCGATCTCGACCTGCCGTCCGGGCAGCCGCGGGAACGGGTGATTCAATACGTTTACGAGCGTTACGGTCCCCACGGCGCGGCCATGACCGCCAACGTCATAACCTATCGGGATCGCCTGGCCGCCCGAGAGGTGGGCAAAGCCTTGGGATTCTCCATGGAGCAAGTGGGCAAGCTCTCGAAACGCCTCGGTCGACTCCGTTACGACGTTTCGCGGGGGGATCAGCGGGATTTCGAGGGCGAGCTGAAGGCCGTCGGCCTCGATCCCTCGGAACTCAGGGTGCGCCACTTTATCGACCTGTGGCAGCGGATCAAAAACCTGCCTCGGCACCTGGGTCAACACTCCGGCGGCATGGTCATGGCCCAAGGTCGGTTGGACGAGGTCGTGCCCTTAGAGCCGGCGTCGATGCCCGGACGCACGGTGATTCAATGGGATAAGGAAGATTGTGCCGACATGGGCATCATCAAGGTCGACCTACTCGGTCTGGGCATGTTGAATGCCCTCGAAGAAGCGGTGCCTCTAATCCTGCACCACCAGGGCCGTCACTTGGACTACGCCCACATCCCCCACGACGATCCCAAAGTCTTCGAACTCCTGCGCAACGCGGATACGGTGGGGGTTTTCCAGGTGGAAAGCCGGGCTCAAATGGCATCCTTGCCGCGCAATTGCCCGGATCGTTTTTACGATTTGGTGATCCAGGTGGCGATCATTCGACCCGGGCCGATCGTCGGCGGCATGGTGCATCCCTTTTTCGAACGACGCCAAGGCCGGCAACCCGTTACCTACCCTCACCCCAGCCTGGAACCGATCCTAAAACGCACCCTCGGCATACCCCTCTTCCAAGAGCAACTCTTGCGACTTGCCATGGTGGCGGGGGGGTTTACCGGCGGCGAAGCCGAGGAGCTGCGACGCGCCATGGGATTCAAACGCAGCATGGACAAAATGGTGGCGATCGAGAAGCGACTGCGGGCGGGCATGGACGCCAAGGGGATTCGCGGCGAAACCCAAGAGCAAATCGTGCAGTCCATCACCTCCTTTGCCCTCTATGGTTTTCCCGAGTCCCACGCCGCCAGCTTTGCCTTGATCGCCTATGCCAGCGCCTGGCTCAAAGTCCACCATCCGACGGTTTTCTACATCGCCTTGCTCAACGCCTGGCCGATGGGTTTCTACCATCCCGCCACGTTGATTCAAGACGCCAAACGTCACGGCGTGGATGTCCACCCCATCGACGTCACCCACTCCGATTGGCGTTGCACTTGGGAAGACCGGCCAACCCGGGAAGACCAACAGAGCCAATCAAAACCCAACGGACGGCTATTGATCGATCGTCGGTCCACCGGAACGAGCAGCGAGACTCGAAAGGCCGACCGGAAAGTCGACGGCAGCATGCGTCTGGGCTTACGCTACGTGCGCGGTTTGCACCGGGATGTGGGCCTGCGCATCGAGCAAGAACGGCGACGCAAACCTTTCGCTTCCCTGGACGACATGGCTTTTCGCTGCAAGCTCGACGGCCCGTCCCTCGACCGCTTGGCCCTTTCCGGAGCGTTGGCGGGATTCGGCCTCGCCCGTCGTGAGGCCCTTTGGCAAGCGGCGCGGGTGGCACGGCCGGCCGGACCGCTGTTCGTCGAGGATACGGGCGAGCCGGGATCACCCCTGGCGTCCATGACCCATCTCGAAGAAACCGCTGCCGATTTCGAATCCACCGGCCTGACCCCCGGAGCCCACCCCATGGCTTTTGCCCGGCCCAATCTCAACCACCAAGGGGTCGTCACCTGCGCCCAGCTGGAAGAACTACCCGCCGGCCGCAAAGTCCGTTTCGCCGGCTCGGTGATCGTGCGTCAACGACCGGGAACCGCCAAAGGCATGTTGTTCATCACCCTAGAGGACGAAACCGGCATGGCCCAAGCGATCATCGGCCCCGACCTCTTGGCCGAACAGAGGGAGGTCATCTCCACCTCCGGCGGGCTGACCATCGAAGGCATCCTGCAACGGCGTGACGGCTCCATGAGCATCCGAGCCGACCGCGTGTGGCCCATCACACGTCTGGAAAAGACACCGTCCCATGATTGGCATTGAGCTAGACGCCCCCGACTACATACGTCTTGTCTCTGACGGGACGGACCTGCATCCTTCCGGGCTGCCCCGCTAGGGGCGAGGCATGAATAGCCTCGGAATTTATTCCGTGGCGGCCGGATCGAAACACCTACCAAAATCTCGAGACTTAAGATTTGAGGCCGAATCCGGCAAGCAAAGCCACGGGCTGAAGCCCGAGGCTACATACGCCTTGTCCCTGACGGGACGGCCCTGCATTTCAGCTTCCGGGCTGCCCCGATAGGGGCGAGGCATGAATAGCCTCGGAATTTATTCCGTGGCGGCCGGATCGAAACACCTACCGCGGCTATCGAGACTTACGGTTGGTTCAACCGTTTATGGAACACGGCTCGGTTGGAATACGTTTGGTTGGAGTACAATAGAACGGTCTACTCATCCAACCACACCGAACACCTGAAATATCCACACCATGGCACAAAACCTCATCATCGAGTTTCCAGAATCAGCGCAGCTACCGCAAGGCCTTGCCGAAGACCAGGACTTCCTTCGCTACACAGTCGCTGCATCTCTGTACCAACGCGGTGTGCTTGCCGGTAGAGCCGCGCGCGAGCTGACGGGTGACTCTCGACGCCGATTCGAGGAAAAGATGGCCGAATACGGTTATTCGCTGATGGGATCTGAGGCGGAAGACATTTTGGCCGAGCTGAACGCCTAAGGGCAATGTCCTCCACTATTGTTAGCGACACAGGGCCAATCATTACCCTGGAGAAGCTCCCAGGTGGCTTCGCACTACTAAGAAAGCTTTACGACAAGATTCTGATACCCCAAGAAGTGCTGAACGAGCTAGCCGAAAGCTTCGATACCCCAAAGGACTATCTGAAGCACTTCGAGCTTCTAGATTTCTTCCGAATTGAACAGGCTCAGATCCCGAGTTCAGACACGGCAATCGCCAGTTTAGATCTTGGCGAGCAAGCGGCCATCGCCCTTGCAGAGCAGCACGGATTGGCCTTGCTAATCGAGGAGCGGACAGGACGGGCGGTCGCTAAGAACCGGGGCCTCCACTTCTCGGGGATTGCAGGACAAATCTTAAAAGCACAACGAAATCACCTCATCCAGCGGCCTGAAGCCGAAAGCATGCTAGGCGACCTCTTCGAGGCGAATAGGATCAATCGCAAGCTGCACACCGCCCTGATGGAAGAGGCCAGGCGCTTGACGCCCTAGCAAAGCCCCCGCCTAGGCGCCCCCGGCTGGGCGCCCCCGCCTAGGCGCCCCCGACTACATATGTCTTGTCTCTGACGGGACGGACCTGCATCCTTCCGGGCTGCCCCGCTAGGGGCGAGGCATGAATAGCCTCGGAATTTATTCCGTGGCGGCCGGATCGAAACACCTACC
>CBDUGP010000219.1:0-5072 GCA_965366625.1 uncultured bacterium | reverse complement strand
TTCTTCTATTTTGGCCGAATTTCTTCAGGAGCTATGCGCTTCTGTTGGGGCTAGTTGATTCCCTTGCCGGTCGTATGAATAGTCCGCGAAACGTCTTTTATCATTCTCGGCGTCGGTAGATCAGGTCGGCAGATCAGGTAGTTCAAGAATGGTAATTGAGAAAGATAGCCTCACTGAGATCAGATAGGTCAGAAATGGTAATAGAGAAAAACAGCTTCATCGCAAGGTCCGATTGGCTGCTGAGGGTAGTTGCTTTCTTGTACATTACTCTTCTCGCTCTTTCGAAGTGGGCGATTGTCAGTACCGAGCCAGACGCCGCTGGCGAAGCACTCATGTACTGTTCAACGTTTCTTGTCTTTCTGATTCCGGTGCTGATCCTGCAGTGCATTCTCGCTGTTCGAATGAACTTCTCGAAGAAGCTCAATGACAAACATCGAGTGGGTTACCGAATGGCTCTAGTTGGAATGATCCCTGGGCTAGTCATTACCTATTTTTTCTTGTACCTCTTCTATCATCAGTATTAACAGGGTCCCGTCCACAGCGTCCACAAGGAAATCCAGCGGAAAACGCCCCAAAAATGGACGGTGAGTAGCTGAATCACCCGTCAGCCGCCAGATTTCCCCCTTCCATCTTCAAAAATCCTCGGTTTGCTCCCAAAAAACGTCGATTTCCGAGCCAACGGGCGCACTCGCCCGGTGGACGGTCCTGCCTGTCCAATCCTCAAGTCCGCTGGCGATCTCGTCACCGACTACTTCGGAACGAAGAATCCGGTCAGCAACCCTTCCCAAGCAGAGAAGTAGACCGCCTCGTCTTTCGACGACCTTTGCCTTCCGTCCCAAGCCTCTGCGGGACTGCGTCCGTCCAAGCGTTGGTGTGGTCGAGCATGGTTGTACCAGCGTCGGAAATCGTTCAGCGATGTCTTCAAATCTTCGCCACAACCACTCGTTAAGTAACGACGAATCAGCGGTTTAAACGTTCCAAAGTTCCTCTCTATTCTACCATTTTGCCACGGTGCACAGCGATCAATTCGCTGATGTTTGACGCCCAAAATGTGAAGCACCGACCGGAACAAACGGCTGGTGAAACAGGCTTCGTTGTCGGTCCGGACGGTCTTGGGAAGCCCGAAATTCTCGATGGCGTCCAAGAGGACGCGCAGGATTTGGACGGTGGCTTTGGTGTGCAGAGGCAAAAGGGCGAGGCTGGCTCGGGTTCCGTGGTCGAGGATGCCGAGGATCGGCCTCTTGTCGATGAAGGTCAGGTCCATTCCCCAGGTCAGATTCCTTGGCAGGGGAGCCGGCGGCCTGTGCTTGAGCTGTCGCCGAAGGTCTCGAATTTCCGCCTTACTCTCTTTGATCGGCAGATAAACGTAACTCTTGCCGACAGTCTCGCCGCGTTTTTCTTCCCACAACTGATTGAAGGTGTCCGCGATCCTTCGACAACCGGTGTCGGGCATCAAGGCGGCCAGTCGGATGATCTGTTGTGGCACCCACGGTGGCTTGCGACGGCACTTCCATGCTCGGGAAGGCGTCCGAGATTCGGGTTTCCGGGGCTGTTGCCGAATAGCCGCCGGTCGGAAGCGAGTCCTTAGGGCGGCGATCCAGTGTCGGACGAGAGCCAGAAGCAGAAGGCAGATTCGTTTGAGCATGGTGACATTTCCTAACCGAGAAGGCGCGAATAAGGCATCTGTCCAAGTGAGGTGAGCTGGTCCTACGACGTGCGGGGCAGAATCGTCTCGCAAACGGACCCTTTGGGCCGGGTGACGAGCTTCGCCTTCGACGGCTTGGACCGTCCGAAGCGCATCGCGGGTCCCGAAGGATTGACGGTCGACCATGAATATGTGGACGAGGCCGACCGGAGCACCGTCCGTTACAAGGACGCGCAAGGCAGCATCACGATCTCGGAATTCGACGGCCATGGCCGATTGACGAAAACCACCTATCCGGACGATCGCTTCGAGCAGCTCGTTTACGACCCGGGTCATCGAGTGATGGATTCCACGGCGTTCGACGGCACGACCTTGAGCTTCGGCTACGACGATGTGGGACGCCTTTCCTCCCGCACTCGAGTCCTGGCGGTACGACTTCCACGACCGCTTGGTAAGAGTTGAGCGCGAGGTCACTCCCGGTGGCTTTGTAGAGGTGGCCGGCTACGCTTACGACACGTTCGGTCGTCGGATCGAGCGGACTGTCGAGGGCCGGACGGTTGAAACCGTCTGGAACGGCTTGCAATCCATCGAAGATTACGAGAACGGTAGCCTGGTCGGTCGGCGTGTGTTTGGGGACGGCCTCGACGAGATTCTGACCTTGGAGGTGGCGTCCGGTCCGGGTGCGCCGTTGATCCCGTATACGCCGCTCTACGACACGACCGGTCACCTGCGGGTGATGCTCGACGCTACAGGCAAGCCCGTGGAGCGCTACGACTATACGCCCTATGGCGAGCGTTACGTGTGGCTCGACGAAACCCCGCCGTCCGTGCATCAGGTTCTGCTGGAGGACGGCGACTTCGTCGTCGAGCTGACTGAGGAAGTGAAGATGGACGCGGTGCACGCCGCGCTGAACGACGACTTTGTGGTCTTCAACGTAACCCGCGGAGCGAACATCCCCTTCTCGCTGACGACGCCGATTGAGGAGGGTCGGTTGGCGCGGCGTCGTTGGCGGCTGAGCCTCCAGCCGACCACGGCGGAGCACCTCGTGGTTTCCGATCAGCTCGAGCTGCGAATTCCGCCCGGCTCGTTGGAAGACCTATCCGGTAATACGGCGAACATCGTTCCGAGCGTTCCGGCAGTCGCATATCAGACGTCGGGACTGGACGTGATCTTCGACGCGGCCGCGCCCGAGCTGCTTCACGCTTGTATTTCCAATGGAGCCCTGAAGCTGACGTTCTCGGAGCGACCGGATGCGGGCGCGGCTTCGCAGATTCTGCTCGATGGAGTGACGTCTACGTGGATCTCGGGAGCCGACGGCTACACCTTGGAGCACACCGGTAGCTTGGCGTCGACGGCGACATTGAGCTTCGGTGGAGGCGCCTTCGATCTGAACGGAAACCCTCTGAATCCACCGGCTACGGGTGGAGCCTTGCAGGTGGACCCGAGCGGTGGTCACATTTGGTCGGCCCCGTTACCGGGCGAACGAGAGGATTCCTCCATAGGCAACGCCTTCGGTTTCAAGGGTCTGCCGGTCGACGGAGAGACTGGATTCCTCTATGTCCGGAATCGATACTACGACCCGGAAATGGGACGATTCATCCAACCGGACCCGATGGGTTTCGCAGACGGTCCGAACGTCTATCAATTCGCCCTCAACAATCCCGTAGACAACTCGGATCCGACGGGTCTGTTGACGGAAAGCCCGCTCGAAGTCGCATCGATCGGCCTGGGCCTCGTCTCCCTCGAATACAACTCGGCCCATGGCCAATGGGGCTGGGCGGCCTTGGACGTAGCGGGCATCGCCTTCGACACGGGCGCGATGCTGGTGCCGGGCGTTCCCGGAATAGCCGGGATGGGTCTGAAGGGCTTGCGAGCGGCGAACGCGACCAAGAACGTCTCGAACCTGGCGCTCAACGTACATCGCGGGCAAATGGCGATGCAGGCGATGGATGTAGGCCAGGGCCTATACGAGAGCGCCCGAGCTTTCGAACGCGGGCAGCGCGGCTGGGGGGTGTTCTATCTGGGCATGTCGGCATTCGGAAGCAGTAGCTTCCTGCCGTCGGCCCCTAGTAGTAAATCGGGGCCCCGGTTTGGTGATGAAATACTGAGCGACAGGGCGCTTCGACGGTTAGATGAGTTTCTTGGGGGGCACAATGTAGAGGTTCTTGTCAATCAAGATGAGCTACTGAAAAAGCATGGAGCAGGTGCTATGTTTGGCGTGGCTCGCCGTGATCCGAACCGTGCGTATATGTATCTTGGTTCGAGCCCAACTCGCTATCAGGTATTACATGAGCTCGCACATTTTGTTCACTGGCGGTCCCTGGGGGGGGGAGGATTTTCAGAGGCTCACCAGGTATGAGTCAGAGAAATTTGTTTATGAAACTCTGCGAAAGCCATCGCGTTGGAAGAGGTTAACTGCAGATCAGCAAAAACATGCAGATGAATATATTGAAACTGAGCGGCTTCTTGAGTCACTCAACAGCTGGAAGGGTTCTCCGTGATAACCAGAAGACGAGCTATCAAACTCGCTGAGACTTTTCTGAATCAACAAGGAAGAAAGTTTGGGAACTTGCTCGGTGCTCGCGAGGCTACTCTAGGAGGCCGGGCATTTTGGTTGGTGTCATATGAAGATAGCGACTTGGATCCGGAGATTGATTTCGGGTTCGACAACATCGCCCTTAAGGTAGACGGGATTTCTGCTCAAGTTTCCTTGGTCGAAAGATTGTGAGTAGCTAAAGGGCGCAACCGGTCGCCCGCTCTCATCGAAATCTGAAATGCCCCGTCCACAGCGTCCACAGCGTCCACAAGGAAATTCGTTGTTGTCCCGTCCACAGCGTCCACAAGGAAATCCAGCGGAAAACATCCCCAAAGTGGACGGTGAATAGCTGAATCACCCGTCAGCCGCCAGATTTCCCCCTTCCATCTTCAAAAATGTCCCGTCCACAGCGTCCACAAGGAAATCCAGCGAAAAAGGCCCCGAAAATGGACGGTGAGTAGCTGAATCACCCGTCAGGCGCCAGATTTCCCCCTTCCATCTTCAAAAATCCTCGGTTTGCTCCCAAAAAACGTCGATTTCCGAGCCAACGGGCGCACTCGCCCGGTGGACGGTCCTGCCTGTCCAATCCTCAAGTCCGCCGGCGATCTCGTCACCGACTACTTCGGCACGAAGAATCCGGTCAGCAACCCTTCCCAAGCAGAAAAGTAGATCGGCTCGTCCTTCGACGACCTTTGCCTTCCATCCCAAACCTCGGCCGGAGTCCGGCCGTCCAAGCGTTGGTGTGGACGTGCATGGTTGTACCAGAGTCGAAAATCGCTCAGCGAAGTCTTCAAATCTTCGCCACAACCGCTCGGTAAATATTTTCGAATCAGCGGTTTAAACGTTCCAAAGAACCTTTCTATTCTACCATTTTGCCAAGGTGCACAGCGA
>CBDUGP010000218.1:0-5150 GCA_965366625.1 uncultured bacterium | reverse complement strand
AGGCGCGGCCGGCCAGGCTGCGGCGAACGATATCGCTTCCGCATTTCCTCGCGGGTTTGAGGCCGAAGGCTTCCCCTAAGAAGCTCTGCCGAGAACGTAAAAACACCGCTCCTGGTGACGTACAAAACCCCTAAACCGGTAACCGATGGCTAGGGTTTGTTCAAAGACGTGGCGAGCTGATCGGCGCCATGCCACAGCTTCTTGGGGACGATCCCGTCCGCAAATACGGATGTCGAGCGGAATCTCAACCCGTAGGATCGGTGCCTCGGGGATTTCGAGATCGCCGGCCAAGGGTTTGCCGTCGTCTCCACTATTGATCACCGGCGCTGAACGCCAGCCCGCCACCGCCGGGGGCTCCCCTGCCAGGGCTCGCTCTACCCGGGGCTCCCTCAGGGGCCAACGCACCACAAAGCGGTCGTGATCCAATTCACTGAGGGTTTCATTGCTGCTGCATTCGCCGTAGAAGCTGCGCACATATTCGATCGGTCGGGAGCCGAGTCGATTGAGGTTGAAGTGGGCGACGCGCGCGATCAGTGGATCGATGGTCCAAAACGCGGTTTCGAAGCCGAGGTCCAAGTAAAACTCTCTCAAATACCCTTGGATCCGCGGGCCGATCCCTAATCCATGGGCGCCGGGAGCCACCGCCGTGAAGCTGACCCAATGGGCCATTCGTCCATGGCGGACTCCACTGATACTGAACATGCTACCCAGCATTTCGCCGTCGTCGGCAAATGCCCCGGCGGCGAGACCTCCTACCTCAGCGCTCGATTTCATGAGCACTGCCGAGGCGATCACCGGGGGACCAAAAACAGCACGCTGCAGAGCCACGCACTGTTCGAAATCGCTTCTCGAACTCAAGAGGCGCAGGGTTATGCGACGCGGCTTCGTCCCCGACCCGGCCTCGTAGACCTGCTCGACGGCTCCCGAACTGGAAGACGGGGTCGGCACCTGGTCTTGCCGGTCAGACCCGGGGGCTTTAGAAGGATCATCCATCAATACGGAAAGGCGACGCTACAACTTGGAAACCGCTATCGGTGGATTCGATCGAAGCCCGAAGCTCGTACCGTCCGCCCGCGAGACCGGCGGTTTTTAGATTGAAATATAAACGGTCGAGGCCATTCGCAAGGGTTTCGCTACGGCCCACCAACTCTACCCTCTCCTGATCGATGCGCTCCCCATCGGCGTGATCGGTCACGTCGTAGATCTCGACCTTCAAGGTCAGGTCGGCGCGGTTCAGGTGATAACCCATCAAACAGACTCGAACGGATTGTCCGGGGTTCAAGGCCGGGTCGACGCCGGGCACGAAGCTTTCGGCTTCTCCGGCAACGAAAGGATAGTTGTTGAAGTTGGCCTCGTCGGCCGGCGGGCGAACGACGACGCCATTCAGCTCGTCGTCGAGCAGAAAGGGCGGCAGCAGCGAGGGATTCTGCCCTTCCCCAGGCGGCACTTCCAAAGCACCTCGGACCAGCCCGTGCAGCCCCGATTCGGGCTCACGCGCCAACAAGCGGAGATCGTACTCTCCCGCCGGCAGGGCGAAATCCGTCAAGGCTCGCAAGCCGCCCGCGGCGAGTCGTTCACCGACTTTGGCCGGATCCAGGGTCAACGCGCGGACCGAAAAGTCGACGACCCGCTGAGCGCGATCCAGCACGTAGGCAAAAATCTCGATCTTGAATGGTTTATCGCTCGGAAGCGCGTCGAGCCCCGTGACATCGAGCCAGGTGAAGGTGCGGCCGGCGTCCCCATGGCGAAAGCTCGCCGACAGAAAATTCACCTTCAAGCTACCGCTGCGCTCCCCAGAAAGTAACATTTCGGCTGCGGAAAACCGATCGGCAGCAGCGTCGATCCCCTCGTCACCCTCCGAGTCGAACGATTTTGGAGCGTAATACCCCGGGCGATGAATCAGGCGGGCACCCCGGGGGCCGTTGGGCAGGCGCACCTTAATCTTGTGAAACGAGCCGTCCATGGCCACGTTATCTGCTCGGAAAGCCAGCAAATAGGTTACCGAGGTCTTGTCGAGCAACTGGTTCATTGCGCCGCTGAGATGGTTGAAGCTGCGATAGGTCTCACCGCCGGTCTCGTTCGCCAAAAGGGCCAGGCTGGTGCCTCCCGACAAGTTTCGCCCCTCTTGAAGCCCCGCGGAGTCCACGCTTTGGATGGCCCAACCCGCCTTGCGAAATCGGTCGGTCATCCGCTGAAGATCACGCAAAGCGGTCGAGCCTTGGCGGCTGTCGAGCAGCGAACGCCGAGTCAGCGTCTCTTCCTCAAAAAAGACGTCGTCATCAAAGCCGGCGGAAAAGAGAACCAGGAATTTGCGTCCGTCGATTCGGGCCGTCGCATCCGCCAACGTGCTGAGCGCATCAGAAAATCGACCGACTTCAGCTCGGGCCCGTGACCGTCCCTGGTTGATATTCGAGCGGTTCATCTCAAAAAAGACCTCCGCTCCACTACCCCTGCCGCCCGTGTCCATCTCCAAGGCCTCCCGCGCGGTATCGATCGCTCGGGTGTCGGGCGTCAGCTTCAAGGGGTCGAGGCGGGCCAACGCAGCGCCGTCCTGCTCAGAATCTCCTTCTTCACGGCTGGACTCCGCCCCCAATCGATCGAGCACCGCCCGGACTTGCCCATGGTCGGGAGTGAAACCCAGCAAAAGACCCGCTCCTGCCCGACTGTAAACGCCGACGCCGACCAAGTCTTGGGCATGGAGCCCGGAATCGACCAAATCACGGGCCCCCTGAAGCCCTGCTAAACCTCCAGCTGTGAGATCGAAAAAGAGCAAAAAGTGGCGCCGAGCAGCCATCGGAACCTGAGCTTCGGCGGCGGGCGCCGCGGGGGTACCGGTGCCGGCGGCGAGGTCGACCACCTCAAAGCCCACCAACTCCCGCCGGCTTCGACCTTCGTAAATTTCAAAGTCGCTGCGGGTCAGACCACGCACCACCTTGCCGTCGAGATGCACGTTCACCGGCACTTCGACCACCACCACCGTGGTTGAGTCGTCAAAGCTCGGTGCTTTCGGTGCCTCGTCGGCGGCGATTGGGCTTGAAATGGCTAGGACTAGCCATCCCAGAAGTCGCACCGCCGGAAGTCGCACCGCCCTGAGTCGCACCGCCCTGAGTCGCACAGCCCTGAGTCGCACAGCCGAGCGAGAGCAGGCCGGTCCCGTGGAAAAGTATCGCTGCCGTTTCATGGCTGCGCATTGTGTCATGGACCTCGAAGAATCTGAGCAACCCCAGTGTCGCCCCCTGGTCGGCGACGTCACTGCTTTCCAACTCCCTTCCTACTCCCTTCCAAAAGTATAATCATAGGAATATCCTTATTTCTCAATACAGACTAAGCAGTGAGTAAGCGATACCTCGGCCTGGTTTTCGCAATAGAGAGTCTCCCGGCTATGGCTGAGGACTGCCCTTCGAAGTGATTCGGGCTCCGGGTCGCGGGTTGGCTCTTACATCCACCACGGCTTCAGCTGCATGACGAAGATGGAACGTAATTCGCCACGAATGATACGAAACCCTGAATAACCAACGAAAAGCATCCAATTTGGCAAGCACCACCTGACCAGAGGTCTCGCTGCTCGAAGCCTTCTCGATCGCCTGCTCACGGAACGTGTGTCGGCGACGCTTGAGAATGCGGTGAAGCTTGGCGAGCTGGGGCTCGGCATCGGCCACCGTGACTTCGTCGGTTGGCAGTCCGGCTCTGAGAAGGGCCGCAAAACGACGAAAATCGTGTTCTTTTCGCAGCATCTCAATCGGCTCGCGCTCCCCTAAACGCCCACTCAGCTGCGTTAGATGGTCAAGGGTGTGAAGGGCCTCGCGATGGCGAAAATGACTCGCCTCAATCAGAGGATCCGTCCGAATCCTCTCGGTATAACCGCGGGTTGTCTCAAGCGCCTCCTTGAGATCCTCAAGATCGTCCGACACGTCGGGATCGAGATCTTGGGGTTCCATCAACTTGCTGAGGATGCTGAAGGACAGCGAAGCCATTTCACCAAGGGTTTGCGCCGCCGCATCTGTGGCCGCATCGGCGTCGGACAGCAGACGATCATCCAAGCGGTACAGCAGTGCCGATCCTTTCTCGGGCACGATCCAGATGATCAACCGAGCGAAGGCCTGAGTAAAAGGCAGCACCAGCAGCACGCCCAAAAGGTTAAAGCTGGTGTGGAAAGTGACCAGAGCCAGCTGCGGGTCACCGTGTTGCCCCGAATCGACCCACGGAGACACCAGCTGAACGTATGGGTCGAGCAGCAGGAAGGCCATGATGCCGGTAAGGACGTTATAAATCACGTGCGCAAAGCCCGTGCGTCGGGTCGCCGTGCTGCCACCCAGGCTGGCCAGAGCGGCGGTGAAGGTCGTGCCGACATCCATGCCGATGATCATTGCCCCAGCTTGGGGAAATGAAATGGCACCCGCTCCTAGGGCCACCAGCGCTGCGGCAATTCCGGCGCTCGAGGATTGAGTGACGATCGTCACTGCCACGCCGATCAAAAGCAGCCGGCAACGACCCCAGAACGTGTCGTCGGGAAAATCTTCGGGAGTCACTACCCCTTCCAAGGAGGCCAACCCATCCTGCATGCCGTCGATGCCCACGAAGAGCAGGCTGAATCCAGCGAGCGCCCAGCCCAAATGACGTGCGCGTCCACTCGCGAAGAGACGCATCAAGGCCCCGACCAGAACCAACGGCAAGACCATCATGCCGAGGTCCAGCTTGAATCCGATCAGCGCGACCAACCAGCCGGTGAGTGTGGTGCCGATGTTGGCGCCAAAGATGATGCCGAGGGCCTGCGCGAAAGTCAGCAGGCCGGCACCCACGAAACCCACGGCGGTCACGGTCGTGGCGCTCGACGATTGGATTAAGGCGGTCACCACCGCGCCGGTCGCGGCGCCAGAAACAGGCGTCCGAGTGAAACGCGTCAAAAGCCGCCGAAGCGATTGGCCGGCCAGCCCTTTCAGCCCCTCGGTCATGACCATCATGCCGAGCAAAAAGAGGCCTAGGCCGCCGACAGCGGAGAGTAGCTCAGCGAACATTTCCAAGTGACTTTATCTGAAATCGGAGCCCGACGGAGCGCGCTGAGATCGACACCGACCCCACCGGAGGCGATTTCGAATGCTAGCAGGCTGTGGCGGAAGTCTCGCGCCGGCGAGAGCAGCGAATTTTTCGTC
>CBDUGP010000217.1:0-5197 GCA_965366625.1 uncultured bacterium | reverse complement strand
TTTGATAGTTCGACACGACGACTCGGGGTCTTAAGCGCTAGTTTTGGGTCTAGTTTGAAGCAAGGCGACCTTCGATCCAAAATGACCCGTCACATCTCAGGTTCCCCTATGCCGCGGCGGATCTAAAGGGTATGTTTCCGACTCGAACCGGTGTGGCTATCCTTGGCCGAAATGCCCGCCGGGCCGAGACCAGGAATCTTCAAGCCGGAGTGAATAGCTGTGCCCAAGACCGCAAGCCACAAGTGGACTTTTAAAGCTCGTTTTCGCCGCCACGCGTTTGGATGGAAGTCTCAACCGGCCATCAAGCGGATCAAGGAAGCGGTCAGCGAGATCAAGAAGGTGGCTCGGAAGGAGCCCGTGCTCGGTGCGGAGGGTGCGATCGCTTTTCTCGAACGTCTTTCGCCGGCGATTGAGGCGGTCGACAGCTCCTCGGGATCCATCGGCAGTGCGGTGAATACGGCCATTGAGCAGTTGGTGCCGATCATCGCCCAGGCTCCCATCGATACGGCCGCCCGTCTCCGTTGGCTGGAGCGACTTTTTGCCGCCATCCAAGACGATCAAATTCCGTATATCGAGTCCCTGGCAGATCATTGGGGAGAGCTTTGCGTCGACCCTGAAATGGCGTCGTCACAGGCCGACCTCTTGCTCGAAGGAACACGGGAAGCTCTCAAGCCCAACCAGGCCGAGTTCTTCGAAGGTTCTTCAGCTTGCCTCAGCGCCCTCTACGCCGCGGGACGTTTCGCGGAGATCATGGAACTTACGGGTTACGATCGACTCATCTGGCCCTACAAACAATGGGCGGTGAAAGCCCTAACGGCTCAGGGCAAGAAAGCTAAAGCTATTCGATTAGCGGAGTCCTGTCGCGGCTGGACGCCCGACCAAACTATTGACCAAACCTGCGAAGCGATCCTGCTTTCCTCGGGCATGTCGGAGGAGGCCTATCTGCGTTACGGGCTTTCTGCCAACCGCGCGAGCACCCATTTGGCGACCTTCCGCGCAGTGGCAAAACGGTATCCAAACAAGCCGCCCACGGACCTTCTCGAAGATCTAGTCCGCACCACACCGGGAGAAGAAGGCAAGTGGTTCGCCGCCGCCAAGTCCGTCGGGCTCTACGGGCCGGCCATCGCCCTAGCCGAAAAAAGCCCCTGCGACCCCAGGACCCTCACCCGGGCCGCTAAGGATTTCGCAACGAAAGAACCTGAATTTGCCTATCAGGCCGGCCTGTTGGCCCTCCACTGGTTGGTGCAAGGGCACGGCTACGACATTTCCAATCTCGACGTTCGAGCGGCCTACTACGAGACCATGAAGGCCGCGGAGCAACTGGGTAAGGCCGACGAAGCGCACGATCGAATCCAAGCCCTGGTCTCTGCCGAAACCGCCGGTGACCGATTCGTCAGCCGAGCCCTCAAGCCGATTCTGAATCGCGCTTGACATCGCCCCAGTCGAAGGCGCTTCGGGCTAGGGCAGGGCGCGGACCTCGATGTTCTCGAGCTCGACCTTGGAGACGGGGCGCATGCGCTTTTCAACAAATTCCGGGGTGATCTGATCGACGCGGAGCTCGTTCCCGGCGGCCCCCAGATTCTCTTGATCGAAAAAGAGCAGACCACCGACTCGGCGGTGGTTTTCAGCCCGGCGAAAACGCAAACCACCGGGATTGCCTTCAAAGCTGTAGGCGAATTGCTCCACCCTTCCGGTCTGCGGATCGAGCCAATACATGTACTCGTCGGAAGCGTCGGTGGACGAGCCCGGCTCGAAGGTGATCTTCAATTTGTGGAGATCTTGGCCTGCCCACCGTTCGAGACCCAGGTCGGACTTATAAACACCGGGGTCGTTCAAGCCGAAGGGCAGAAACGGAAAATAAGTGCGGGCGCTGACCCAATCCACATAGCTTTGGCGTTTCGAAAGCTCGATGTCGATCGATTTATGGTCTTGCCATACCTCGAGTTCGTCGTTCGACCACTTGACCCGCCGGTGAGACTGGCCCGCCCGCCCTGCAACCTCGAGTTCGAATTTCCCTCCATCGCGGCGGGCACGAATGTGAAAACAGCCCGACTTTGAGCACATATCGAGTTCGGTTTCGCTTGATCGAAAAGTCTCGCCGCCATGGAATTCGATCGCTTTGTCGACGATCGGGAGGTGCTCGACTTCAAGCTCGGCAGAGGGCTCGACGGCAGCAACCAGACTCGAGGGCAAAGTCAAGGCAAGGGCCAGAAAGTAGGTTGGCAAGTGATTGAATCGATTCATGGAACGCTCCGCGAGGCTGGTGGATGGGGACTCATTCTTCCCTCGTTCTACCCGGTGGGCGGGCATGGGGTGTCCGTAGATCCGCTGCCGGGCTCGGGTCGGATTGGTAAATGGGAGTTTCTGCCCAGATTCCTTGGATTGAACTCTCTCTGATCAACCTATTTCCGCTCGGCTGCGCCTACAATATCCAAGCACACCAAACCGACGGCCCGTCGACTGACACGTCACCGACACCACCCCGAGAGGATCATATGGCCTTCCAAGATCTCTTAGAAACCAAATTTGCTATTGCCGAAGACGTAACTTTCGAAAAACAAGAGGGTTTCGTGGTGATCAACGATCAACGCCACGGCACTATTTTCGGCCTCGACCCCAACGCAACCTTTTTCTGGGAAGCCTTGGCAGCGGGCCAAACGCCCGAATTTGTCGTCCAACAGGTGCTCAGCCATTGCCCGGCGACCCGCGAGCAAGTGGAAAGTGATTTGGCGGAGCTGCTCGATCGTTGGCTGGAGCTGGATTTGGTCCAAGCTGCGGACTAGGGCCTGTCCAGAAATGGGGTTTTCGAGGATCTAGGAGGCGCGGCGCGCCGAGCACGGAATCGGCTTAAGACCTTACACACCAGTAATTTGCGACGGCACTGTAGCGGTGGCGCGAGTTCGGAGCGACGCGCGCAGGGCGACGCGCCGGCCCACCGAGAATCCATTCCTGGACGGGCTCTGACTAAGGAGCTACGAGCCCGATTCTGCGGTCGCCTGCGATTCAGAGTTCTGTCCACTTTCCGGCTCGTGCCCGGACGAGCCCGATTCCTCAACGACCAAGGTTGCGGGATGGAAAACGTCCCCCTTCTTGAACACCTGACGCAAGATCATCTGCCCTTCTCCGACCGGCACCGTGACGAAAACCAGCGAAAACGTGGGATCCGACAGGCCGCTCATCACCACCGGTCCGGTTTCGAGCTTGACGCTCGCGCCTTTGGGCTGGGAGCCCAGAACCGTCACCTGGGTCTCGGAAATCCGAACCGGATCCACCTCGGGCATCCAAACCTCGCGGGTGAAGACTCCGCCCACTTTCGCCGATGGAAAGAAGGCTTGGAAGTCGAGTCGACGGCCGTAAGCTGAGCGCAAAACCGGAGCCTTGCTCAGAATGGTGTCGAAATGCTTGCCGCGGAAAGCTCCTTTGACCGCCCAGGCGCCACTTTCGAAACGACTCAGGTTCAAATGGCTGACCACTTGTCCATCGGCGGCTTCCACTTCGACCTGACCGATCAGATCTCCTTGCACGGTGGAATGCTCCATCGACACCGAATCTTCCGCTTGGAAGGTTTGGCCGTCGGATTTAGGCACCAGCATGGACAGCTTTTCGACGATCTCCACATCGCCGTCGGCATCGATACGATGGGCCTGATGGGAAACCCCGAGCACGTGCTCGCCCAAGCTGGCGACGGAAACTTCTTGGTAGTAGGGCTGGGGCAAGGGCTTGCCGTATTCGAGGCTTTCCACCAACGATTGAAAGAGGCCGAAAAACGCTTTGCCGTAACCCACGGACGAGCTTTGGCAATAGATGGCCCGTCGATTCTTGGAAGCGATCAGGTGTTTTGCTTGACCGGCCACCGGACCGTTTTCTGTCTTGCACCGATAGAGCCAATCCATGCCCAGGTAGGGTGCCCCTTGGAGCGCTCCCGCGGTGACGTCCAACACCGCCTTGAGTTCGACTTCCCCATATTGGGCACCGATGGCGTCGAAAACGCCGGCTGAAAAAGACAGCAGGGAGCCCGCTAGGTCCAGGTCGTCGGAATAGACGTAACACTCGGCCAAATTTTCCTTGCCCGCTCCGAAGTCGAGCATCAAGTGACGTGCCCCTTCAACCAGGCTCACGGGTTCGATCAGCTCCGCCGGCACCTGGGCCTTGAAGAAGCCTTGACCATCGGCCACATCGATCAGAGGCAGTGGTTCAACCTCGCGCTCCAATAACTTATTTAGCCAGTCCGCTCCTTCGGAAGGGGGCAGGTCGGACGACTCGGCGTCCTGGAGCTCCGCCGTTCCAGCCTGGGCCCACGCCGGTGTGCCGGCCGCGCTTAAAACCACGTTTAAAATCAAGGCCAGCCCGAGACTAAAAAAGCACCACGCCGTCGACGATTTCTTCAACTTTCGGCTCCCGCTTCGGAGATTGGTTTTCGGGCCGGCATCTTACGACGGAGCCGGTGGAATGCCAAAAATGCTCGCTGACTCGGCGAGTCGGGGCCGTGTCGCCCGAGAGGCTCCGCGAATGGGCACTTCATCGTGGGTCGACGGGTCTATGCTCTAACCGTCTCGGCCCGACATCGCCCAGGGAGGTATTCCTTGCGAAGCCACATTTTGCCCTTGCTCTTCCTATCGATCCTGCTCGCCGCCCTGGGGCTGCTCGGCTGGCTGACCCACCATCCGGATTCGGAGCTGTTGGAGCAGGCTAAAACATGGCCTGGGATCGGCCCCTTCGCCACGGAATTTCAACGACTATACCGCCCGCCTAACCCGCCTCCTTCCACTGCCGATGAACAACAGAGCCGCTCGGCGATCCAGACCGTGGAAATCTACGCACCACCCCTGCGTGATTACGTTTGGGTGGAACAGGGACAGGCCATTTACAGCGCCCCCCGGCTAGGCTCACGAACCCTTGGCCGTACCGCGGCGATCTCAAACTTGGCGAT
This sequence comes from uncultured bacterium, assembly GCA_965366625.1. Classification (GTDB taxonomy): domain Bacteria; phylum Acidobacteriota; class Thermoanaerobaculia; order Multivoradales; family J023; genus JAUIJL01. The sequence goes on along the minus strand of CBDUGP010000217.1, from coordinate 267 downwards.
CGTCGAAACCCAGGGGGATTGGTACCGAGTGTGGTCGAATCCGCTTCAGCTCGAAGGGTGGGTCCATCTTCCGGGTTACCTCGATCGGGATCCTCCACTGGGCATGGAACCCGAGCCGCCCGGCCCTCTCTGGCCCAGGAAAGCCGATCCGAACGAGCTGAAAAAAGCCTTGAACTTGTTTGAGAGCGGCTACCAAACCCATCGTCTGGGTCCGGGCCTGCGTCACAGAAATGGGTACCAATCACGCAACCCGCTGTTCCCAGTAAT
>CBDUGP010000216.1:0-5259 GCA_965366625.1 uncultured bacterium | reverse complement strand
CCCGGGCGGGGGCAAGCCCGGGGCAAGCCCCGCCCCTACATCCGGAGGTTTGCGGACGTAGCCCGCTAACCCGGGCCTTGGGAGCCGTCGGTGAAAAAATTACTCCAAGGCCTCGGCGGTCCGTAGTGGCCGGCAAATCCTTCATAGATTCTGGCGAAAGCTGCCAGCTCCCGCTGATGTAATCGCTCCTCGACTTCATCCGTCGGGGTCATGCCACCGTAATATCGGCAAACAGCGATCATGGTCAGCACCATGCCCAGTTGTCGATCGCCGATCAACAGGCAACCGTCACAGATGGGACCGGCCTCGGAGAATCCGGTCGGGCCGCCGGCCCTGAAAATCCGGCCGCATTTTCCGCAGGCCACCGCTTCCGACACCAACGGAATGCGGATCGAATATCCCGACGAAGGCATGGACCGGCGCCTCCGTAGCTCCGACGTGGCAGCCTGCCATTGCTCAGGGGCCGTCAGCACGGATTCCGCGGGCTGCCGTTGAGATCTGAGTGTGGTTTCTACATGTGGATACTTCATCTCAGAGCTCCCTCTTCCTTGCGGATGGCATGGGTTGTTTTCGAAAGGCGTTAATAAAGCGTAAACATCATGCCACAGAAAACACCTCACATCAAGATTTAGCTCAACATAAATGTTTTTCTCTGTTATTCAGAGAATACTAGGGTCAGATACGGACAGCGGGCACGAACTAGGAAGGATCGAGCTTCTTAAACCATCGCCAAGAGTAGCTCCCAGCGGCTTGGATCGGGCCTTGTAGCTCATAGGCCCTGGACTCACTCAGGTTTTGGAGCACGGGTTGCATCCATGCGGTTTCTTGGTCGAAAGCCGTTCCCGGCTCCGCCGACACCACCGCGATCCATCGGTATCGCCCCTGCTCCACCACTCGACCGAGACGATCTGCCCGGCGCCGGGCTTGCTCGAAACCTGTCGACGGCAGGGGTGCTCGCTTTTCGCTTTGCCCGAGGGAGTCGATGCGGCGGGCGTTCCACTCGATCAACGCCGGTGACAGGCCGTTCCAGGTCCCAAGGACCAAAACCCCGCCGTCACGCCTTTTTTCGACATCGGCAAATTCGTCCAACATTGGATGAACTTGCTCGGAGACGGTCCACAGTCGGTGATGTTGTTCCACAAAAGGTCGATCGATACCGTACCGACCCGCCACCACCAAGGCGGCTAGGGCAGCCCCTGAAACGAAGAGTCGATAGCCTTTGCCGGCCGACGGGCCCAAAGATCTGGTCAGCGTCAGGCCGGCCGCGAGGCCTAAGAGCCACGCGGTTTGAAAACCGAATCGCTCCAGCTTATAGGGATGGGTCAAGAGCGCGAGCACACCCAGCCAGAGGTTTAGGGCCACGACCCGCCGGCCATCCGACTCGCTCCATAGATCCCGAATTCCCAGAACCGCAACCGCAATTACCACCAGACCGAGCGCCTCGTGGGCAGCATAGGATTCGATCACTGCGCGTGGATAGAACACCAGGCCTTCGAACCAAGGCAGGTCGGAGGAACGATTTTCCAAGAAACCAAAGAGATCCTTAACGTGGGGTGGGATCAACATCCAAAGAGCAATCGGCAAGACCAACCAGCGACCCAAGATTCGATCCGTAGGAGTCAAGGGTGGCAGGAAATCGCCGTACCCCGAGCCGGTTCGATATCGATAGGCGGCCCAGCCGCAGAGCGCCAGATAGAGAGCGTAGGCCGGATTGCCGATGGACGTGGCGCGCACCTCTCGGCCCCCCAAGGTCAGCTCAAAACCCCCACTCCATCGAATCGCCAACAAGAGAGCGAGCCACACCAAAAGCAGCCACCAAAGGGGCCGACGCCAAGGCAAGCGCGGAATGAGTACTAGGACTCGGCCCCCGAAGGCGCCCCAGGAGCCACAACGACGGTAGGCCTCGGACGCGGCGAGCGGCAGCAGCCAAAGCAAGCCGTAATTGTATTTGCAAAAGAAGAGACAGAGGCTCGCCACTGCCGTGGCCCACCACCAGCGGTGCTCCGCCCTCGGAGTCGAAGCCGAGAGAGCACGTAAATAACAGCCGAGGGCGAGCATCAACAACAACAACCCCGGCAGCTCGAGTAAATTAACCACCGCCAAACTTTGGAACATGGGCCCGGCAGCGAGCCAAGCCGCGGCCAACGCCCCGGCCGGGGCACCACCCTGCAGAGGGCGAGGCGCCCAAGCTGCGACTGCCACCGCCAAAGCCCAGAGCAGGGTGAGCAGGATTCGAGGGGTCGAAAAGCCGGGGCCCAGGACGGCGAAGGCCACGGCGGACACCGAAGGCCACCACGGCGGCCAAACGCTCATGTCGTTGATCTCGACGATCGCCTGCCACAGTTGGCCGTCGGCCAGGGCATCGTGCAATCTCAAACCGCCGGCGCCGTATTTCGCCATGTCCCAAAGGGGCAATCTCGGACTGTGGGCAGCCGTTTCCATCAATTGGCGGGCGCCCGAAAGTCCCACTGCTAGAGCGAGGACCCCGAAGACAAGGCCCATTCGATCCCGCCCTTTCATGGGCAGAGGCCAATTCGGCATCGGCCGGCGCAAGTTGGGTGCTGTGCCGGCATACGCTCGGTAAAAAATGCAGACTGGCGAGCCCCACTCAGGGCCCTAATGCAGATTTGAGCCAAGAAGCGGCTTCGCAGACCCAAAAATTTGCAATGCTCAAAGCCTTTAAAAAAAGGACTTAGCGGAAAACCAGATCGAATCATCACCGTTTTCTTGGAGATTATTCGAGGCTGAGTCGGCAATTGGCACAGGTCGTGCAAATCTCCAAAGTTCTCATCCTCTTCTCCGTGTCGACGCCGGGCTATATGCCCGGCGTCGGTGCGTTTGGGACCTCCCTTTCGGGATTCAGCGCTTCTCGCCGGCCGAGCTGCAGCCGAGAGCAACCCCGGCTTCCGACTTCTCCAAACCCTCCGACGACAAGTTCCGGCCGTCCACCCGCTCCGTCTCGAGAGCACGGATTAGAAATGCGTATTTGAACGCTTCTTGCTCCAGAGCATCGAAACGACCCGACGCCCCGCCGTGACCGCTGACCATGTCGGTTTTCAACAGCAACACGTTGTCGTCTTCCTTGGTCGCTCGAAGCTTGGCCACCCACTTGGCCGGCTCCCAATATTGCACCCGAGGGTCGTGCAAACCCGCGGTCACCAAGAGATGGGGATAAGCCGCCGGACGCAGATTGTCGTAGGGCGAATAGGAGCCGATCAGCTGAAAAGCGTCCCTATCCTCTCCGGGGTTTCCCCATTCGTCGAATTCGATCACCGTCAGTGGAATGGTCGGGTCGAGCATGGTGTTGAGCACGTCCACGAAGGGCACTTCCGCTAGGGCGGCATGAAAAAGATCCGGACGACGATTCAAGACCGCACCGATCAACAATCCGCCGGCGCTCGCACCACGGATCAGGAGCTTGCGAGGACAGGTATAGCGCTCTTGGATCAACAGCTCGGCCGCTGCTTCGAAATCTGAAAAAGTCGCGACCTTCTTCCCCAGCTTTCCGGCCTCGTACCACCCTCGACCAAAAGCCCCACCCCCTCGAATGTGGGCGATGGCGTAAATGATCCCTCGGTCCAAGAGGCTCAGCCGCGCGCTGGAAAACCGTGGCTCGATGCTGGTGCCGTAGGAACCGTAGCCGTACAACAACAGGGGTGCTCGACCGTCGAGCTGCACGTCTTTCTTGCGCACCAGTGAAATTGGAATCGACTCTCCGTCGGGAGCTGTGGCCCACAGTCGCTCGCTGACGAAGTCCTCGGTGTCGAAATTCGGCACCTCATCTTGTTTCAGCAGCTTCCGGCTGCCCTTTTCCATGTGGTAGTCGAAAACCGAGTGAGGGGTGACGAAAGAAGAGAAAACAAAACGGAGCCACGGAGTCTCAAAGTTCACATTGCCGGCGAGACGCACGGTAAAAGTCGGCTCGTCGAAATCGACCGGGGTCGGCTCCTGGACCTGCAGCGGCGGGCAAGCATCGTCCAACGAATAGATTTCGAGTCCTAGCAAACCGGCTCGGCGCACCTCCAAGACCAGGAAGCGGCTGAAACAAGCCAGATCTTCCAACACCACCGTGGGGCGTTCCGGCAACACCTCGCGCCAGGATGGCTCCTGAAAATCGTCGATCGGAACCTCGAGCAGGCGAAAATCCGCCGCGTCTAGATTGGTGCGCATCAAGAGGCGGTCCCCGTGGTGGTCGACGGAAAACTCCACATTGGGTCGCCGGGCGGCCAGCAGCCGAAAGCCCGCCTTCACATCCTGGGTGTCGAGCACGTGAAGCTCGGTGGTCGTATGGGTTCCCAGGCTCATCACGATGAAGCGCCGGCTGCGGGTCTTCTCTATCGACAAAAAGAACCGCTCGTCGGGCTCCTCGAAAAGCAGGGTATCTCGACTCGGAACCTCGCCCAATCGATGACTGTAGGCCCGGTAGGGGCGGTGGGCCGAATCCCGGGTGCAGTAGATCAGCGTCGCACCATCGCCGACCCACTCCGCGGAGTGGGCAGTATTTTCGAATTGCTCCGCCAAGTCCGAGCCCGAATCGAGGTCCTTGATTCGCAGCACATATTGCTCGGAGCCCTCGTGATCGAGGGAATAAGCTAGATATCTGTGATCCGGGCTGACCCGGTAGACCCCGAGGCGCAAAAACTCACCGGCGCCGGTAAGCTGGTTGAGGTCCAGCAGCACCTCTTCTTTGGCGTCCGGTGCGTCTTGACGTCGGCAGTAGATGGTGTACTGCTGATCTTTTTCCGTCCGGTGGTAGTAAAGATAGTCATCGATCCGAACGGGCACCGAGCAGTCGACTTCCTGCATCCGGGCGCGCATTTCACCGTAAATCTCGGTTTGCAACGGCTCGGCCGGGGCCATGAGCGCTTCGGTATATGCGTTTTCCGCCCTCAGGTAATCCAATACCTCGTGCGACTGCCGCTCGCGAAGCCAAAAATAGTCGTCGGTCAATTGCCGTCCATGGAGTTCCACGGGATGGGGCCGGCGTTTGGCAGTAGGCGGAAGGAGGTCGGATTTGAATCGAAATTTCACGTAGAAGCTCTCGGCTAGTCGCTGGTGTCATCGGCCTCGGCGGAGATTCACACCCAGCAGGGCGATGTGGGCTCATGAGATCCTCGAGGTCATCGGAGTGTTGGGGCCTCCCAGCGCGGTTGAGCCGGCAGTCTAACCGTCACCGTGGACCTCGACAAGCCGGCTGACAACAGCGGGCCTGCGTCATGAAAGTGGGTCTGGCAAGTTGAGCTTGATTTTTGCTAGCTT
>CBDUGP010000215.1:0-5335 GCA_965366625.1 uncultured bacterium | reverse complement strand
ATTTCCTGCCGTCTGCACCCTTGACAAGGACTATGACAGGGGCGGGGCTTGTCCCGGGCTTGTCCCTGCCCCGACGAGGCGAGGCGAAGCCGAGCCGCTTCCCAAGGGAGAGCGGGAGGGGGCTAGCCCCCTCCCCTACTTCAAGTCATTTATAATCAATAGATTGTGGAAATTCCGAAACGTCTAGATAACTAAGGTTCGTGACGAATCAGCAGGATCTGATCTCCATCGACCCCTTTTTGCTTCGAAACCGAGCCATCGGGCCAGAGCACCTCGATCTCGTCGACTTTGGTCGTCTCGCCGAGGCCGAAGTGCTGGCGCAGGTCGTCTTGGGATAAATAGCCGGTTCCGCTGCGCACCGGGCGGATCATGGTCGACTTACCCACCCGAATCTTGATCAGCGAGCCCACCGCGTCTTGGTTGAGCCCCTTGCCTTCTAGGCGAATCTGCAACCAATGTCCCGCATTGGGAGTTTCATTGCGCAACACTTGGGCCTTACCGTCGAGATCGCTGATGACCAAATCGAGTCGGCCATCGTTGTCGAGGTCTCCTACCGCCGTGCCTCGGCTGACGGTCTCCTGGGAGAGGGGGCCCTTGCCTGCACCCACTGCTTCCTTGAAGGTTCCGTCTCCAAGGTTGTAAAAGAGCATGCGCCTTTGCCGATAAGGAGCGGATGCCTCGAGCTGAATCTGATCGATTTGCGGATATACGTGGCCATTCACCAGGAAGAGATCCAGCCAGCCGTCGTTGTCCGCGTCGAAGAACGAAGTGCCCCATCCCACATGTCGAACACTGACCGCAGCGGTCTTGGTCCGAAACGAGGCGTCGCTGAAATAGCCACCCTCGTGGTTGTGGTAGAAGGCGTTGTACTCCTCGGAAAAATTGGTCACAAAGAGGCTCAGCCAGCCTTCGTTGCGATAGTCACCAACCGCGATGCCCATGGATCCCTGCTCTTTGCCGTCTTCGCTCACGGCGACACCGAGCAAGTAGGACATCTCTTCGAAGGTCCCGTCTTTTTGGTTCAAATAGAGGAAATTGGGCGTTGTATCGTTGGCGACGTAGAGGTCCTGCCAGCCGTCACCATCGGCATCGAACCAAGTCACCCCAAGGCCGAACATCGCCTGCTCGTCGCCTAGGCCGACCTTCGATCCAACCTCCTCAAAGGTTCCGTCCCCCAAGTTTCGGTAGAAGAGGTCGGACAATCCTTTGAGCCCTCTGGGACCGCATTGCACCGGAATATCACGGTATTTGCACAGCTCACCGCGACCGAATTCCGGCAGGTTATCGAGGTCCAAATCCAAATACCTGGCGACGAACAGATCCAAATCGCCGTCGCGGTCGATGTCGGCGAATCCACAGCCGGTGGACCATCCTCCACCGGCTACCCCGGCAGAGGAGGTGGCGTCACGAAATTTACCGTCCCCTTGGTTGAGCAAGAGCTGATTGCGCTCCACCCCGGTCACATAAAGATCCGAATAGCCGTTGCCGTCGACGTCCGCGGCACAGACCCCCACCGCCCAACCGGTGGCGGCGACCCCGGCGGCTTGCCCCACCTCTTCGAATTTCAAGTTGCCCCGGTTGCGGTAGAGACGGCTGCGCGCCAAATCGGTCGAACGGGCGGTCTTGACGGTCAACGAATCGACGAAATAGATGTCCAAGAGACCGTCACGGTCGTAATCGAGCAACGCCACTCCACCGCTCACCGATTCGAGGATGTATTTCTTCTCCTCCGAATTGGGCCCCTCGAAATCGATTCCGGTGCTCGCCGTGATGTCGACGAAGGTCGGTTCCACTGAGGGCTTGGGGACCGGTGGCCTGGGGACCGGCGGCTTGGAGACCGGTGACTGGGGGGCCGGCGGCTTCGCCCGGGGTTTCGGCTTCTGAGCCTTTGCGGTGCTCTGTGACTGGGCCGCAAAGCAAGGCACCCAAAGGCCCAGACAACCGAATACCAATGCGGCCAGGATCCAGGTTCGAGTCCAAGCTTTCATCGCTCGGGCTCCATTTCTTTCTTTTCGAGCTTCAGCTCGACCTCCTTGGCTTCCATCGTCTGAAACGTTGATTCAGGGCCTTTCAGGGCTTCCTTATAACGCTTCAGGTGTTCGCCGGCACAAGCACGATCCCGGAGCCGGGTACAAACCAAACTCAGCTGGTAATGAGCTTTGGCAGAATGGGGGTCTGCGGCGACGGCTTTCTCCAGAGCCGCGCGCGCATCGGCCGGCTCGTCGCGACCCAAGAGCACCAATCCGAGCACCAAATTGGCTCTGCCGTGGTCGGGATCCTCGGCCAACACCGCTCGTGCCCGCGTTTCCGCGGATTCTGCATCGCCGAGTCGTTGTTCGGCTTCCGCCAAACCGGAAATGGCTTCGAGATCCCCGGGATAGGCTTCCAAATAGCGGCCCAGATAATCACCGGCTTCTTCGAACCGACTTTCGTGATTGAGGGCCAAACCCAACGGCAAGAAGGCTTGTTGCAGCTCGGGATCGAGTTCTACCGCCCGTAGAAGGGCTTCTGAAGCCTCACCCATCTTGCGCAGCCCGGCCCACACTCGACCCAGGAAGAGCTGATATTCCGCCACTTCCGGTCGCATCCGAGCCAAGGGCTCCACCGAGGCGGCAGCCACAGGAATCACACCGATCTCCAAGGCCAACCGAGCGTGTTTTACAAGCACTTCTTCCGAGTTGGGGGCCCGCTTCAGAGCGCGCTCTAAATAGTCCATCGACAGCTTGGGATTATTCAACCCGACGAAAATCTTCGCCAGCCGCAACAACGCTTCCACCGAGGCGAAGCGACGGTCGAGGGATCGTAGTTGACGGTTGGCCGCCGGGATCCGGGAATCGGCCAATTCGAGATCCGCCAACCACAGGCTGAGGTCGCGATCCAGGGGTCCGAGCTCGGCGGCCTGCAACAGCTGTTGTTTGGCGGCTTCCTGGCGGTCGGTCCGCCAGTAGATACGCGCCAAGACCTGCCGGGCGATGGACGGCTTCGGATGGCTCTCCACCGCCTTTAGGAGTCGTTGCTCCGCTTGGGGGAAACGCTGCTCGGATGCGGCGATCCAACCCAATAGGGTTTCGGCGTCGCCATTGCCTTCGGCCGCCCGAGATTCGAGTTCGACGATCGCCGCTGGAATGTCGCCGGCCTCCAGCTTTTCGATGGCCCCGTGAAAGCTCGGTGGGTAGAGTGACATCAAACGGACAGGATCGAGGTCCGGCGGTCGAATCTGCTCGGGCTCCGACACCGCTCCGAGCGCAATTCGGCCGAAAGGTTTTGCGCCGGTCTTCGCTTCCATGCCGAGTCGCTCGTTCTTGAAGCCGGTCCAAGCTTGAAGCGTCTGCAGGTTGCTTTCAATCCGCTCACGGGTCGCGTCCAAGCGGTCGATCAGCTCCCGGCTTTGGGCCTCATCAACTCCAGAATCAAAATCCGCGGCCATGGACCCCAGCGCCTGCTCGGCACTGAGCTGCCGTAGGCGCGCGGCTTTTTCTGGGTCCATGGAGCCCATTTGACCGAGTTCCACAGCTGCCTCGTCGTGCTTACCCCCATGGATTAGGCCGCGGATGAATATTTCGAGCAGCTCGGAATCGTCGGTCCATTGGTGGGCCAAGAGACGAAGCTCTTTCAGCGGCTCGTCGATCTCTCCTCGTAAGAGTTGGACTTTGGCAAGCTCGATCCGGGCCGGATCGATCTCGACCGCAGCAGCGGATCGGGCCCTACGGAGGGCCTGCTCGGCGGTCGCCAAATCGCCGACCTCGGTGGCTAGCCGTCCGCGCAGCAGCCACAGCTCCCGTAACGCACCGCGGTAGTGGCTTTCGGCGAGTCGTAGCTCGCCTTGGTCGAGAGCGGTCTCCGCTTCCACCAACTGCCACTCCAACGGCGCAGTCGGTGATTCTCGTACATCGGCCCACGCCGTCGACGTTGCGAGATGAATAAAAACGAGAGCCCAAAAACCCGCTCGGATCATCTCACTCGTCACCCGACGGGTAGATCCCAGGGGGAGTGAATCCTTCTGCGGCCAGCTGCCACGCTCCCTTTTCGTCCTTCTGCCAAACGGCGACGAAATGACCTTTGCCCGAGACCGTCGAGTCTTTTCCAGTGTCTGCTTCCGTGGCCGGCGATTTGAAAGAGGCCTCGTACTCACCCAGGGAATACGCCAGCTCGCCGGACGCGGCACGCACCGTCGTCGAAGGGATCCATCGCAGATCGATTTCAGCGCCGATTTGGTCCGCCAGCTCGGGCCAGGCGGTCATCAGACCACTGCGAGGATCCCGCGCCGACCCCAATGTTGGATGAACCACCAACGAAGAGATCACTCTAAGCAACCATTTACCGTCGGTGTCGGGAGCCCAAACATTCAAATAGAAGCTTTCGGTAACTTCTTCTTCGCTCAGCCCGGGACGCGTAAACCGGGTGACCGCCGTACCGATCGTCCACGCCAAGTCTCCGGACTCGGCGACATGGGTTTCCATATGATCGCCTTCATAGCGAAAATCATATTTGCCTTCAAAGAGGGGCTGCCAAAGGGTTAAGACACTGAGCCGCCCTTTGCGAGCTTCGTCGGCCAAGAAGATGACGTCCTCAGCGAGTAGGTCCCGAAAGGTCGCCTCGTCCCGTTGTCTCGCCGATTGCACATAGGCGAGGTCGGCCGCGGTCACAGCCGAGAGCAACGTTTCTCGATCAGTTTCTCGATCCAGGGGCTCCTTCTGCTCGGAGCCGGGAACCGAGGCTGAGGGATCCTCACCTCGGCTTTCGGCGGGAAGGGTCTCGAGTTCCCGTTGTTGGGAAGGCTGCCCTTCTTGTGGGTGGGCCGAGACGATGGGAATGGATCCAAGCCAAAGTAGGGCAACAGCCGGCAGAGTCCACTTGCGGATTCCAGCCGTAGTAGAAAACAGACCTAACATGATCACCTCTCGAGATCGATTCCTGGATTCTGGATTCTTGGATTTTCCGGCCTATGAAAAAAGCCCGCGACTCTCGCCGCGGGCTCTTCGAAGCGGCCTAAACCGCTGTCACATTAGCACTTGTTGGTGCAGAGGTGGAAGGGCTCGTTCGGGCCACTGTAGTGGTCGACGCGCCAGCGGTAGGTGCCGCTGCTGCCGCTGTAACCACTGACCGCCTCGTCGCAGCCGGCGCTGGTGGAGCTGGCCACGGCACTGAAGGAGCAGCCGAACCATCCGGAGCAGCTTTGCTTGTCGAGGTAGAGGTCGAGGTCGGCAGCGCCGTTGTCGCAGTCGAGCACACCGTTGAAGGTGCCGCTGGCGGAGCAATTCGGAGTGACCACGTCGGAGCCACCAGTAGTCGCAGTGCCGGTCCAGATGTTGGTGTCGGAGCAGGTGCCGCCGCC
>CBDUGP010000214.1:0-5451 GCA_965366625.1 uncultured bacterium | reverse complement strand
TCAGACACGCTCGCTTTCCGTGCTCGGAGCGCCGCGCCTTCCAGACCTTCGAAAATCCCATTTCTGGACGGGCCCTAATTAATTAATAGGCCCCTTCGAAGCCGTACCAATCCGAGAGCACGCTGTCGAGATCGTCGAAATCGGCCTCGGAAAACGCCTTGCCGCGCACCGAAATACCTTCGCGATGCACCGCCTCTCGATCCCCGCAACGCAGGTGGTGCCACTCCGGCAGGTCCTTGCCGGCCTCCACCCGCCGATAGCCGCAGGTCTCGGGCAGCCAATACAGGGATTTCACCAATCTCGGGGTCAATCGTAGACAACCCGGTACCTTTTTCTGACGGTTGGGGTAGTCCAAGCAGCGGCAGGCCTGCAGATCCAAGAGTCGGCATGCGACTTCGGTATCCACAACCTCGCCGGTGCTCGCGTTCTCCAACTTGACCTTGCAGCATTGGCCGCAGCCGTCGCAGAGGGATTCCCACTCCGAGTCACTCATTTCAGAGAGGCTCTTACGGCGCCAAAAAGGAAGCTCCGCCGCCGGTTCTTCGTCCCTGTCTTTTTTCTCTTCCCGTGCCATGGGGATAGTATGGCAGATTCCCGCCGCCCCTTCGATTCTCGGGCCTCGGGTCTTCCGGTTCGAGGCCCACTCGTCGGATTCCGCTCCCGTCGCAGCCCAGCCGGGATAGGATCGGGCAAGCCTTTGAATTCCAAGGAGAGCCCCCATGCCGCTAATCGAGCAGCTCGTTCAGCTTTTTCGGCCCGTGGACCCACCGCCCGACGATCCCCAGGCTTATCGCGAAGCCCTGGTGGACCTACTGGTCTGGACCATGTTTGTGGATCGCCATCTGGCGTTGGCCGAGCAAGACCTCATCGATGCGGTGACCGAGGACATGGAATGGACGTCCAGGGTGCCCCTCGAGGATTTCCTGCGGGAGTCCACCGCCCGCGCCCGCGCCGTTATCGATAGTGAACTCCCGTCCGCAGAGGGCTACTTGGCCACCATTGGTAGTCGATTGCACAATCCGAAAGATCGAACGCGGGTTTATCAAGTCTGCCAAGAGTTGGTGAATTCCGACGGCAAGTTACGGCAGGAGGAGATTCAACATCTAAAAGCCGTGGCCAAAGCTTTCAAACTCTGAAGTCGCTAGATTTCGTTGGGCGACCTCGGCTTCATCCTCCAGCCTACTTACCGTACCGAGCACGGCCGCCCGGTGGTTTTGCTCTACGGCATTCTGCAGAACGGCAAGTCTTTCCTTGTTCGCGATAGCCGCGAAAGACCTTCCTTTTTCATCCGGGCCGACGATGCGGAGCGCGCAGTGCGTCTGGGCGCCGAGCAGGTACGGGCATCGGACTGGACCACCTTCGACGGCTTTGAAGCTTCGCGAGTGGAAGTCGCCTCACCTCCCGACGCCCGACGCCTGGGGGATCGGCTGCGCGAGCACGGACTGCGCGTTTACGAATCGGACGTCCGTTTCCCCACCCAATATCTATGGCGTCGCGGCATCCGGGGCACTCTTGAAATCGAAGGCGAGTGGGCCAGGGGCAAGGGGGCCTACCAAGGCATCGATCGGGTGTATCAAGATCCCGAGCTCAAACCCGCGGAGCACACCCCTCATCTGACGGTGTTGTCGATCGATATCGAAACCGATCCCCGGGCCGAGCGCTTGCTGTCGATCGCGCTCTTCGGCCCCGGGGTTGCGGAGGTGTTGCTCCATTGTCCCGACGACTTGGAAGCGCCGCCGGGTGCCGTTCGATTGCTGCGGGAAAAAGATTTGCTCACCACCTTCGTCCGGCGGGTGCGCCAAATCGACCCAGATGTGCTCACCGGCTGGAATTTCATCGATTTCGACCTGCGGGTACTCGATCGGTTGGCGAAGAAATTCGGCGTGCGCCTCGAACTCGGCCGAGGACGCGGTGCCATGCGCTTGCGCGAGTCGAATTCGCAGTTTTCCAGCACCAACGTAACAATTCCCGGTCGCGTAGTGCTCGACGGCATCGAGTTGTTGCGCACCTCATTCGTCAAAATGGACCGTTGGGGTCTCGGTCACGTGGCCAAAGACGTCTTGGGGGAAGGTAAGCTGATCGAAGGTTCAGATCGGGGCGAGGCGATCCTCGACGCCTTCTACCACGACCGCAAGAAATTCGTCGATTACAACCTGGCGGACGCCCGTCTAGTGCTCGACATCTTCGACAAATTGCACCTGATCGAGCTGACCGTCGAGCGCAGTCGACTCACCGGCCTGCCCTTGCCGCGGGTGAGCGGCTCCATCGCTGCTTTTGAGTTTCGTTATTTGGAGCAATTGAGCCGACGCAAAATCGTCGCGCCCGACGTCGGCGAGTCGGGCCCCAGCACCGCCGATTTGGGGGGATACGTGCTGGAGCCGGAGGTCGGTCTGTACGACCACGTCATGATCTTCGACTTCAAAAGCCTGTACCCGAGCCTGATCCGCACCTTCCAAATCGACCCCCACGGTCTGCTGAGCGCCGAAGAAACCAACGACAATGCTCTCCGAGCCCCAAACGGGGCAGCGTTTCGTCGCCAGGCCGGCATCCTGCCCGGCATGTTGGACCAGCTCTTCCCGCGCCGCGAGGCCGCCAAACGGGCCGACGACGCGGTGGCCAGCCATGCCATCAAGATCTTGATGAACTCTTTTTACGGCGTGCTCGGTACTTCTGCGTGTCGCTTCTACCGTCCTGGTTTGGCGGGGGCGATCACGTCCTTTGGGCGAGAGTTGTTGAAGTGGTCTAAAGCCCAATTAGAGAGTTATGGCTACCGAGTGCTTTACGGCGATACCGATAGCCTGTTCGTGCTCTCCGGCCTGGACGAGGAAGACCAGGCCCAAAACCTCGGCCGCGAACTCGTGGCGCGCCTCAACCACGACGTCGCCGAACACATCCGAGATAAATGGCAAATGGAAAGCCGTTTAGAACTCGAATTCGAAAAGCTCTACCGCAAGCTCCTGCTCCAAAGCCTGCGCGGCGGCAAAGGCGGCGCACGCAAACGATACGCGGGTTTGGTGGGCCGGGGCGACGATGAAAAAGTGGAATTTGTGGGGCTCGAAGCGGTGCGTCGGGATTGGACGGACCTAGCGAAAGACGTGCAACGGGCGCTCTACAACCGCCTCTTCCACGGGCTCGACGTCGAGGATTATCTGAGCGGTATCGTCCGCGATCTACGGGCTGGACGATTGGATGCACAGCTCACCTACGTCAAAGCCCTGCGCAAACCCCTCGACGAATACACCGCCACCACCCCGCCCCACGTGGCTGCCGCGCGCAAAATGAAGGAGCGCCCGGGTCGATTGATCTCCTACGTCATGACCCGGGGCGGCCCCGAGCCCGCCGACGAGCGCCGCAATGGTTTCGACTATGAGCATTACGTACAAAAACAAGTGCGACCGGTGGCCGAGCCGGTCCTTTCGGTCCTAAATTTAGAATTCGACCGAGCCATCGGCGACGACGCGCAAATGAGCCTTTTCTAACCGTTCAGCCCACTCTTTCATCCACTATTCTCCATCCACTATTCCGACCTAGAAAACACGCCAACTCGATGAGAATCCCGCCACTCATTCCCTACTACACGGAAATTCTCGACCTACCCATGCCGGCGGAAAGTGCCGAGCGACTATTGGAGATTTCGAGTGATCCAAAGAACGAGAATGCCTCACTCGCCACCAACAAGTCGCCGGACGGGTCGTGGCTCCTGGTCCGTCGGCCCGGCATGATCAGCAACCTTTTCTTGATCGTAGGACGAGTCAACGTTCAAGAAGCGGATCCCGGCGCCTCACACGCGGAAGTCGCCATAGGCATCCAACCGCTGGTCGTGGTTTTCATGATCTTCGTATTCTGCCTCATATCTATTTCAATGGTTCTGTTCATCGAGCTGGAGTGGTGGCTCGTCTCATTCCTCCTCGGCGCCATGGCGGCGATACTCGTCCCGAGCATGGTCTTCGAAGATCGTTTCCTCAGGAAATCCATTCGCAAAATGCTCACCTTCGACCCTTGAGCCGCGAACGGAAAGAAACGTTAAAAACCCCTTCCGTGGACTAAAAGTTACCCTAACCGGACCAAACCCATGATTGATATCCCGTCCTTTGACTTCGGCATTGCCCTCGACAACTTCCTCCGCCTCGCTATCTCCTTCATCCTGACTCTGCCCGTGGCCTTAGAACGAGAGCGAGCCAATAAACCCCTCGGTTTACGCACCTTCCCACTCGTAGCGGTAGCTTCCACCGCCTACGTCATGATCGGCAAGGTCGCCTTCGCCGGCGATCTCGGAGCCCAAGCAAGAATCATCCAAGGCTTGATCACCGGCATCGGCTTCTTGGGCGGCGGTGCCATTCTAAAACAAGGTACCGACGTCCACGGCACAGCCACCGCCGCCAGCATCTGGTCCACGGCGGCACTCGGTGCCGCCGTGGCCTACGGTCGCTACGAAATCGCGGTCGTCCTGGCGATGGTGAACTTCTTCGTCTTAGGCTCCTTGAAAAAGGTTTCCGACGGCATCGCTGAAACCATGGGTGAGGTCGGAGATGCCGCGGCTAAGGTCGTAGAAAAAGAAAAGAAAGACTAGAAACCAGTAGTGCTCAATGTGCTTCTGACCTAAACATTCGTCCCAGCGCCCTGCCTGCCTTCCGGCCCCTTCGCCCATCTCGGTGCGGAGGGGCCTTTTTCGTTCTCCGATTTTGGGTACCCGTTCAACTGCTTTACCGGCCTTGGTGGAAAATGAAGCCCGGCTGCGCTGTAGCTTCCAGGAACACATCTTTGTTCCAAGGGGCCGCGGGGCACCGACTCGAAAGAGGTGTCAAATGCTTGAAATTCCAAAGGAAGTTGAGGTCTAGATGGCGAGGAAGCAAATGCCGGATGCAGTGAAAATCGCTCTCATCTCGGGCGTTGTGAGCATCATCACGGCGCTTATCACGGCCAGTGTCCAATGGCAGGCGGCGGAGAAGCAGGAGAAAGTTGAGGTTCAGAAGGAGGCGGATCAAGCCGAGAACGAGGTCTTGCCTGCGGCGAAGGCCAAGGGCGCGGTTCTGGAGACGCTTTCAGCGGGGGTGAGCTACAACAAGGACGGAAAGCCGAAGACGAACAGGGATCCGGAAAAGGGTTGGGTAAAGGCAGATATCTGTGTGCTAACCACGGTCTCGAGCTACGGTGGTGCGTCGAAAGCATGCACACTCGCACAAAATGAAGAGGGTTGGGCGCTCACCGCCACGGGCAGAAAAGCCACTTCAACGTGTCGTGCTATTTGTTTCGATCTGCCCCCGGAACCATCGGGCGGCTGAGTTAAGCGAAGCCTTCGGCCTCAAACCCGCGAGAAAAGCGATTGCACTTAGGCGGTCTTTAGGGCGTGAAGCATAAACGTGGCGCCGCAGTGGAGATGTGGTCTTGACCCCGAAGGGGTCGAATATCAAAGCCCAGGACAAGCGAAGCGCCGTCCTGGGTCGCGTGGAT
>CBDUGP010000213.1:0-5520 GCA_965366625.1 uncultured bacterium | reverse complement strand
GACCCGGACCCTGCCCAACGGTGAGCTCGAAACCCTGGTCACTCGCTATCAATACGATGATCTGGACCGAGTGGTCACCGTCACGGCCCCGGACGGAACGTCCACCAAAACCGTCTATGACTTATTGGGCCGAGTCACCCAGCAGATCGACGAGCGTGGCCGCACGACGATCCAGGAATACGACGAGCAGGGTCGCCTGGCTCAAGTGATCTACCCGGACGGGACCTCCTCCCGCAACATCTTCGACGCCGAAGGCCGCACGGTGGCGTCGGTGGATCAGTTGGGCCGGATTACTCGCTACACCTACGACCCTGCGGGCCGAATGCTGACCACCACCTATCCCGGTCCCGACGATCCGACGGTCACCCACGAATACGATCGCGGGGGCCGTTTGGTGAAAGTCATCGACGAGCGAGGCAACTCGACCGAATACGTCTACGACGACGCGGGACGTCGCACCAAGGTCATCGATGCCTTGGATCAAGAAACGAGTTACGTCTACGACGACGCAGGTCGCCTGGAGTCGGTCAAGGACCCGCGAGACTTCACCACGACATATCAGTATGACGAGGTGGGCCGTCAGCGGTTCGTCATCTCCCACGACCAGACCAGCGTAGAAACCGTCTACGATGCCCTCGGCCGTCGCACTGCTGTCTACGACCAAGAACGCAAGAAAACCGAGTTTTTCTACAATGCCGTAGGTCGCCTGAAGTCGGTCAAAGACGCCCTCAGCCAAATCACCAGCTACGATTACGACGAGCTGGGCAACTTCATCGCCCAAACCGACGCCAACGGCCACACCACCCGTTTCGAATACGACAACCAGGGCCGTCAAATCACCAGAATCCTGCCGGACGGTGCCAGAGAGCACTTCTCGTACCATATCGACGGCACCCTAAAAGTCCACCAATCGTTCACGGGCGCCGTGAAGAAATTCACCTATGACGACCTGGGCCGCCTTTTGGAGCGCAAATACTCCGACGGCACCGTCCACTCGTTCACCTACACAAAAACCGGCCGTCAAGCCACAGCCCTGGATCCGCGAGGCCTCACCCTCTACAAATACGACGACCGGGATCGTCTCACCAAGAAAACCGACCCAACCGGCCACAGCCTCGAATACGGCTACGACGCGGCCGGCAACCGCGAGTCCCTGACCGCCAACATCGGCGACCAGAGCTTCGTCACCAGCTATACCCACGACGTCCTCAACCGCATCAAAACCGTCACTGACCCAAACGGCGGCGTCTACACCTACCAATACAACGGCAACAGCCAAGCCGAGCAGCTCGAATACCCCAACGGCGTCACCACCACCTGGGTCCACGACAGTCAAAACCGTCTCGAAGATCTCATTACCCGCGACCCGGTGGGTCAGATCCTCCAGGGCTATCACTACACGATGGCCAAAACCGGCCACCGTACCCAAATCGACGAACACGACGGCACCGTCCGCGCCTATCGGTACGACGATCTCTGGCGCCTGACCCAAGACAAAGTCACCAACGCTGACGGTCTCGTTTACCAAGAAGACTTCCAATACGACCCGGTCGGCAATCGGTTGCTGTCGAGCCTTCAAGAATCCAGCGGAC
This sequence comes from uncultured bacterium, assembly GCA_965366625.1. GTDB lineage: Bacteria > Acidobacteriota > Thermoanaerobaculia > Multivoradales > J023 > JAUIJL01. The sequence continues at coordinate 3,928 of CBDUGP010000213.1, read as the reverse complement.
CGCCGTTGATCCAGGGCTACTCCTACGACAGCAGGGACCGATTGATCCAACACAACGGCCAGCGGGTCGAATGGGATCGGGGTGGCCGGATCAAGGAACAGCCGGAGATCTGGCCGGCACCGGGCAGGTCCTATCGTTGGTGGTCCGACGACCATTTGCTGGAAGTGGAAACCACCGACGACGTAAAAGTGGAGATCGCCTACGACGTCAACGGCAACCGAGTGGAAAGCACGGAGACGGTCGGCGGCCAGAGCGACACCACGGGCTACCTGGTGGACGACAGCGGATGGCTCAGCCACGTCGTCGCGGATTTTAGCGACGCGGGCCCAGAAACGGTCTACGTGCGAGGAGGCGATCAGCTGCTCGGCCTCAGCCGAGACGGCCCCGAGGATCGCTATTACCTCTGGGATGGTCTGGGCAGCGTCCGCGGGCTGACGGATCCTTCGGCAGAGGTGGTGGAACGGCTGAATTACTCGGCGTTCGGTCGTAGCTTGGGCTCGTCGAGTCAGGCTTACGGGTTTACCGGAGAGCCGAGGATCGCGGCGGGATTGGGATACCACCGGGCGAGGTGGTTAGACCCAGGGGTGGGTCGGTTTTTGTCGGTGGATCCTTACAACGGAAGTGATAGGTCTGTCGCGGCAAGTATCCATCGCTATACATATGGATTGAACATTCCTTCGGTGTTAATAGATCCGACCGGTTTGACAGCAGATTTCAGCCTGATGGGATTCGCCGTCGCAGGGGCCATCGGTGGACTCGTAGAGGTGGGTCTCGGGTTAGATCAAATTCGATCGTTCTCCGATATCGGTCTAAAGTTCCTCGAAGGGTTCTTTATCGGCGGGTTTGCCAGTTTGGCTTTCTTGGGTGTCTTTCGCTTATTCGGCTCTCTCTTCAAGTGGGCCAGCAAAGCTCGTAAAACCTCCTTCCTTCAACGGTTCACTGCCCGTATTTCAAGAATTCGTGGGCGTACGAGCTTCGGAGGGCAGGTGCCAGAGGCGGCCTGCGGGAAATGTTCAGTCCAAGTTGCACAGCGACTTGGACTGAACACAAAACCCTTAGATGGAGGCCTCGATGCGGCCATTGCAGCTCGTACTGACGGAATCGTGGACGCCTTGGAAGGATTGACGTTTTCAAGCCCGATTGGAGGTCCAGCCCAACCCTTTAGGCACTGGGTCGTGAAGTCGGGAGATCTCATTGTGGACAAAACTATTGTCGCTAACGCCAAGCTACTAACAGGCGGGCTGAAGACGAATATTCCTGCTCTTGCAAAGATCTCTGGCGACACCTTTACTTTGTCAGAATATATGAAACTTAGAACATTGTTGATTATGGCTAGAGAGGGCATGCTATGAAATCAGGACCCCTGAGTTGCGTAATCATGGGGCTACCTCTTACCGGTAAACAGTGGCTTCTAGCTTCGCTGAATTCCGCGCTCCAAGATTTCTCCCTTGGATTTCGTTCTAATGAGGCGATTTTAGGCAACGAGCTGGTTCTCTGTTCAGAAGGTCTTCAGGAGAAATTTATTGAGGCTGGCTTCACCTTTCAGCGGTTCGGCGAGTCACCGCGTGGCCGAAAGGGATCAGGTTGGAGCTTTGAAAAACTTGTGAACGCTTACGCCAGTAGGGGGAGAGAGCCGAGCCAAGTTACATTTTCTGCGGACTTTCTGGAAAAGATCTACGGTTGTGATGATCGTTTTCAGGAGATGGTGATTAGGACATTTTCTGGCCCACTCTTCTATGAAGAGAACGCAATTCAGCTTCATATGGGCTGGGCATCTTCGATGATTTTAGCCGTTGATAGCCAAGTGTTGCCGGCAATAGCCAATGAGAAGATTAGAGAGTCAGTCAGAAAGTCCACCCAGTCCTTTGTAAAGAAGCTGTGCAGCACAGCCTCTAGAAAAGGGCAGAACATTGCGGAGTTTCCAGTGACTCTCGTCCTCACAAAATGCGATTTGGCCAACGCCGACACTCCGGAGCAGCTAGAACATGAGGGATTCGAGTGGCTTGGGATAAATCCCTTGGCAACCTCTTCACTGCGAGGAATTGGAATTGAGCGAGTGATGTCTTCTGTCGCATTTGGAGGCGATGGCACTGTAAGTCTCAAAGAGCTTTGCGAACGGATATGATGCCCAACCCTGGGTAGGTTGCCGCTAATCGGAGTCGGTCTGGGAGGAGGAGGCGCAATTGAAAGCATACGGCTGGCCTGGCCGGGGAAAGGACTCGTTGGGTCAAGCACTTGAGGAATTCAATGAGCTTGTCCGCAACCATTCTGCCGATGGTCACGAAGTCACGAAGCGCAGCTTGCCTCTGGGGCTATAGCCGAGATCATATTGATCCAAATGACCCGCGCCCAAGTTTGTACCACGGCTAATGTGAGTTGCCCCTCTGATTTGACCCTGAAATACATTTTTTCGGACTGACCCATGCCGGTTTGGCTCGCCGCCCGCAGGGGCTGTCAAGGGCTTTGCCGCGCGGAGCGCGGGCGGCGTAGCCGACCCTTGACGGCCACGAGGACGGCGAGACGATTAAAGTGTCCTTCCGGTGTGCCTGAATGAAAGCCCTCGAAACGGTCGTTAGGGTTGGTTTCCAACCAACACGGAGGACAGCGCGATGAGGCAAGAGCAGCTTTCACCCTCCGATCCCTTGGGCACCGCCGAGAAGAAATTCGACTTTTGGCGCAAGAACCGCAACGGCCGCGGCCGTATATCCAAAGCTCTTTGGCAGGCTTCTGTCGAAGCGGCCGAAGAGCACGGACCCTCCAAGCCCGCTAGCTAATAGCTAGGATCTTGCGTTGTCGGAGAGCATGACCGCCGACTATCCCGGTGCCGAGCCCGGCGCGGCCGGCAGCAAGCTGTCGGCGGCGACCCTCGGTCTGAGCCGACTGCACGACCGGCTGGCGCTGCGCAGCGACGGCGGGCGCACGGCCTTGCTCACCTATCACGGCTTCAACGACGTGCAGTCCAATCTGGACGGGGCGGTGGACGTGCGAGCGCCCCTCAGCGGCGATCCGACGGCCGTGTCGGCGGTGTTGAGCTCGCTCACCGATGCGGACGTGGCTCCCTTGGCCACGACCCCCACGGGTCCGGCCTTGGAGGAAGCGGTCGAGATGCTGACCGCGGAGGGAAACCCGGAGCATCGGACCGCGGTGATTTTGGTGACCGACGGTGTGCCCAACATCGACCGCGAGGGGCGCGGCCCCGTCGACTACCGCTTGCCCGAGATCCAGGCGATCTCCCTGACCGACGGCCAGGGTGAGTTCCGGCCGTGGCCCGAGGTGGCGTGGCTCGGCGGCTTCAACGGCGCTTACGGCACCTTCGACGGCGAGCCCTTAGCGAACGCTGTGTATGCCCTGGATCGCCTGGTCGCGGAGCAAACCGGTCTGAAGGTCTACGGGGTCGGTATCCGTGGGGACGGGCTGGAGCTGGGCACCTACAATCTGGACTTGGTGGACTATGCCGCTTGGGTCTCCGGGGGCTTGAGCTTCGCCCCGACGAGCCACACCGAGATGGAGCAGTCCATCGACGAGCTGTTGCGGGATCTGGAGTGCGATGCACCCGCGACCGGGGCGATCACCGGTCGGCTGTGGAACGATCTCGACGGTGACGGTGCTCAGGATGCCTTCGAGCCGGGCCTGCCGTCCGTGGAGGTCGAGCTGCTCGACGACCAAGGTGTCGTTTCCGAATGGGTCACCACCGACGAGCACGGCTCCTACCTCTTGTTGGATGTTGCTCCCGGTCCGGCGTGGGTCCGGGTACGGACTCAGAGCTTGCCGGTCGGTTTGGAGGAAGCCACGTACGACCTCGACGGCGGCGTGCCTGGGCAAGCGACCGTGGGGGTCGAGGCCTACGAGATGCACGGCGCGGTGGATTTCGGCTATCGAGCGTCCGTGGTGTCACCGCCCGAGGCCGTGGCCCACACGGTGTGCGAGG
>CBDUGP010000212.1:0-5803 GCA_965366625.1 uncultured bacterium | reverse complement strand
CTAATGGAGCCGGCGATGTGCACCCTAATGGAGCCACTCACAAACGGCCATTTCGATCTCGTCCCGGCAGTCTGGTACCCCCGCGTCAGCGGGGATCGGCCCCTCGTGTTGTCACTCGCCCCGTCGTCTTGCTCGGTACCCCCGCGTCAGCGGGGATCGGCCCCTCGACGAGCGCCAAAACGCCGATCGCACCGAGGTACCCCCGCGCCAGCGGGGATCGGCCCCGCTATTGGGGATGGTCCATCGTTGAGGCCCTGTCAGCCCCGCACCAGCGGGGATCGGCCCGTCGGATCGAGCCACTAAACGCTTCAGCCCCAATTCTTTGGGCCTGAAGAATAATTCTGCTAAAGGGATAAGGGAGGACGATATGAAGGAAACCTGGTCAGTATTGCTTGACCACCAAGAGTCGACTGTTGATTTACAGACTCTGAAAGAGTGGATCGAATGCGGGAGGCTGGGCCCTGACAATCGAGTTAAGCGGGGGGCCCACGGATGGACTGCCATCCGACTCGTACCGCAACTCCGGAGTATCCAGCCGGACCCCGAAAAGGTGAGGGATGAGGGAATTCGAAAGCTGAAATCTAATATCCCGTCGGTACCGATCGGCACGATGCGCTGCCGAGATTGCGCTGCGGAAAACGTCGTCGGAGCAGCCAGATGCGGTTCGTGCGGCGGGAACCCTACACCAGAGTCCTGGATCAACTTTCTCGGAAGATATAAGGGCGGGTCGGATGCGGATCGTGAAATGTATTGGGAGCTGCTCGGAGAAACCGGACAACGCTTTCTTGAGAGAGCGATCACGGCCGAAAACGTCGGTGCTCGCGAAGCCCAGTCCCGCAAACAACAGGTGACCAACATCCCCCAGGGTGCTTTGTCTTGCCCCAGATGTGAATGCACGGCCTTCGGGAGTCGCAGCGGATGCATGATCCTTTTGATCATCCTTACTTTTCCCTTCGGCCTAATCCTCCTCCTCATCAAACCGACCTACCGCTGCGTAAAATGCGGATACACCTTCAAGGCGTGAGCAATAAATACCGGAGCTGACGTCATCGTCGAGGTTCCCGGTCTGCCTGAAGGACTCTGTCTCGGAGCAGCTCGTGCGAAGCTTTCCAAGCTCAGCCCCGCGCCGGCCGGGATGCCAAGCCCTGGCGATGAGTTCATCGATCGGCGTTTCTCGATACACTTCGGCCCATGACTGCCCATGTGCTGTTGGATCGTCCGTTGACCGATCTACCCGACGCGCTGCAACGGGTCTTGGATCCCTCATCAAGGCTTGGCCTCGTCCTCCCCGAGACACCGCCACGGGTCTTTCCATCGTTGCTGTGGGCCCTGCTGGCCGGGCTCTCCGGCCTGATCTTCGCCGCCGGCGTCCCGGCTGCGGCTCCGGCTTTGGCCTGGTTTTACGGCCTGATCGCGGTGGGTTGCGGGCTGGTGGCGATCCGTCCTGGACGCCGGGCTTTCCGGGTTCTGCGCGACCGCTGGGCCTTGACGTCCGGGCGGTATCGTCGCGGGCTTTACGTGTTGCCGGAAGGGCTGCTGCTCTGGAATGGAGCCACTGCCACTTGGATTGCCCGCGAAGCCGTGGAGGCCCTCCACAGGGTTGCGGATTCCGGCGGTCCGCCCCACGAGCGTTTGACCGTGCTCAAGGTGAAAGTTGCCGAGGGCGAGCATCTTTCGGTGCCATTGGACATGATTCCACCCACACTCGGCGAGGACGACGGCTCTCCACGCTTCAAGGCCCTGCAAGCCTGGATTGAAACCGGGCGCTTCGAGCCCTTGCCGACACCGTCACCGCCTTGGCGAGAGCAGCTCAAGCCTTGGATTCTGAACTTGTGCCTGGGTCACTTGGTGCTGGTGGCGGTTGGGATTTTCGGACTGTTGAGCTTGACGGCTTTGAGCCACGTCCTCGGACGCCCATTGGCATCCCTGACCGGTTTGTTGCTCTGCGTTCCTCTCTTTTTCGGTTTTCCGGTCATCCTCCACCGCACCGTGGGATCTCGTCTCCACCTTTCCGCCGTCGATGGGCGCCCAACGGGCTGGGGTTATCTCCTGCTCTTGGGTTTGTCCGCCCTCTTTCTCATCATCTTGGGGGGCCACGGAGCGGGCACCCTGTGGTGGCAGCTCCGTGCGGACGAATACCGAGGGCTCACCTTCAGTGATTTAGAAAACGCCGATTCCACTCCGGCGTTCTTTCAATGGCCCGAGCCCTTGCACCCCTTGAAGGAGCCCGTGGGTTACGACGTCCATCGCCTATTCCTCGGCGATGCCTCGTGGGTCGAATCGAGTGCGTATGTGGTGCCGTTGGTGGACAACTCCCAACCGACGCCGGGTTGTCTGTGGCTAGGTCTCGCCACGGATGACGGTTCCCGGTCGGCGGCCTCCATTCGCCGCCTGCTCAGCGAGCGCTCCGACTGGCTCGTGCAAGCTTCAGGGCTCGAAGCAAGCTCCTTTGCATCCGCTGTCGACGACGCCGTCAGCCAACTCTCCGAACCCCCTGCCTGTGCCACCGACTTCAAGGTCTTGACCGCTAGCCCGTCACGCAGCAGCGCTATCCGGGCGTCCGTCCAGCACTTGGGGCTGCTCCACGCCCTAGTCCACGGCTTGCCGTTGATCGCTTTGTGGATCTGGGCGATCGGCAAGCTCGACCGTTTACGGCCAGAGATTCAGGATCGTCGGTCTAGCTATAGATAGACCTCGTCATCCATAACCCACGCCGCCCGGGCGAGAGCCTTGGGCGGCGTGGGTCGAAAACTACTGAAGACAACCTCAGACAGCTTAACCTTGCGATGGCGGTATGTCGTCTTCGTCTTCGTCGAGACAGCCGGCTTGAAGGTTTGTTTTTGTGTTCATGCTGCGTTCCTCCTTTGGGTTTAGGTTCACCTAGCAGGGCGGCAACCGAAATGATTTTGTGTCACTCCCCGCCTTCCCCTCGGTTGCCATGGCGAACAGGAGTTTCGAGATGTACCGGTGCCGTCGACGGCGATATGGTGGTCCAGAAGCGTGACTTTCGTGGTCAATTCTTGAATCAAGACATCGTCCTGCCCGCCTAGTTGAGCAGGCAGGCTCGCTTCGGACCCGCGGAAATCTCCACCGACGGTGTGGCACAATCCCTCTATGGGAGGACTATCCGAATCGGAAAGCATGAGCCAGCATCTAGAACGGCTGGTTCGGGTCGTCGAGGCAGCCACGGACATGGCGCCGGAGCAGCGTCAAAGCTTTTTTGAGCGCGAACTCGGGGACGAGCCGGAGCTTCTGCCGCAAGCGTCGCGGCTGCTCCACCTGCACACCACCGACATGCTCAGCACCGATCCGGCCGTGCGCTCCGCGGCCGTGCGGGAGTCGTTGCAACAAGAGCCCCTGAAGGTCAGCGGGGATCGCTTGGGGCCGTACCGCGTGGTGGACGTGCTCGGCGAAGGTGGCATGGGGCGCGTTTATTTGGCGGAGCGCGATGACGGCGAGGTGGAGAGGCGGGTGGCGATCAAGGTCATCTCGGGCCGCAAAAGCGGGCCCTTGGTCCACCGACGATTCTTGGCCGAGCGGCAGATTTTGGCCGGGCTCGACCACGCCAACATCGCCCGCATGTTCGACGCCGGCACCACCGACGACGGGCGCTCGTTTCTGGTCATGGAACCGGTGGACGGTCTGCCCATCGATCAGTTTTGCGTTGAGCACGGTTATACCTTAAGGCAGCGTTTGGGGCTGTTCGAAAAAGTGGCGGCGGCCGTGTCTCACGCCCACCAGCGATTGGTGGTGCATCGGGACCTCAAACCCTCCAACATTTTGGTCGATAAGGACGGCGAGCCCAAGCTGCTGGATTTCGGCATCGCCAAGCTGGTGGATCCGTCCACGGGCATGGAAAGCTCCCGCACCGGCCCCGCCATGACCCCCAAATGGGCCAGCCCCGAGCAGCTGCGCGGCGAGGTCATCACCACCGCCACCGACGTTTACAGCCTCGGCCTGCTGCTCTACAAGCTGGTCACCGGGCGCCTGCCCCACGATCCCGACATCTCATTGGCGGACTTGGCCCGTCGCACCTTCGAAAAGGTGGAGCCACCCCGCCCGAGCCACCATCTCGAAAACCCCGAAGCCTCGGCCCGCGCCGCCTGGCCCGAGCAGGACCTCAAAAAGGTTCGTCGCGGTCTGCTGGGAGATCTCGACAACATCATCCTCAAGGCCCTGCGCCACGATCCGGCGGAACGTTATAAGTCCGTCGAAGCTTTGATTGACGACCTACGACGCCTGGAAGCCGGAGAGCCCGTCACCGCCACCCGAGAAACCTTTTTCTACGTGGCCAAGAAGTTCATCGGTCGCCACCGTTGGCCGGTGGCCATGGCGGCGATGATGCTGACCTTCGCCGCCGTTTTCGTCGGATACCAAGAGCAACAGTCACGGATCGTCCGTGAGGAAGCGCGCCGAACGGAAATCGCCAACGCTTTCTTGGCCGACCTTTTCGGCGACGCCGAGGTGCGCACACGAGCAGGAAAACGGGTCGACTTAAAGAGCATGCTCGATGCCGGTGTGGAGCGAATTCGGAACGAAGAGATCAAAGATCCACGGGTTCGGGCACAGATCTTGGCAACCTTGGGGAAGAGCTATTCCGACCTGAGTCTGTGGTCCGAAGCTTTGAACGTCCTGGAAGAGGCGGAGCAGCTTTTCCGCGAACTTGGACTGAAACGTCCACTGGCGGAGGTGTTGATTCTGAAAGGTTCGGCCCTGCAATCTACCAGCGAGTTCGAAGCGGCTCAGAAAGCTATGATAGAGGCGAGGTCTCTTGGATTTGCTGAGCTGGAATCCAGAATAGAGACGGAAAACATGCATCTCACAACGACACGTGGCGAAATTGGTGAGACCGCGGCCAGGGCCTATGCCAAATTGGTCGAGGTGCCCAAGAAGCGCCTGCCTTTAAAACCAGATGAGTTGAGTCAACATATTTACCTGTGGGCTGCATCTTTGGCAAACTCTGGTCACTTCCAAGTTTCTCACCACTACATGAAAGTGGTATTTCGTATCGAAATGTCAAATGAGGTTTCAGACATGCTTTTGGCCATCGATGGACTTGGAAGATTTCTCCGAGTTCGTCAGAGGTGGAAGGAATGTGCCCAGCTCTATGACTTGATGTTGGAGGTCCATGACGAGGGCCTATCCCACCAAGACTCGAGCTACAGGACGATAACCGCCTTCTCTTCAGGTCTTTGCATTGGCCTCTCGGGCGCCCACGATCGTGGTCTGGCCACCCTCGAAGACGGGCTTCGCCGAACCATGGAGCTGTTGGAGAAGTCCCCCAACGATATTCGCGCTCGTTACCACGTCGGCCTCGGACACCAATACCGCGCTAGGATCTATGAGGCCATCGGCGAAATCGAAACACGCGACGCAGACCTGCAGGTGTCCCGGGAGATCTTCGAGCGCTTGCTCCAAGATCACGACGACATCATTTTCATCCACAACGCCTATGCCATGACGCTGATGATGCAGGGCGACATCGACAAGGCCAAGCCGGTGGTCGAGCGATTGGTGTGGCAGGGATGGCGTCGTCAAGACTTTTTCGACATGGCCAAGGCCGCGGGGGCGTTGCCGGACTTCGTGCCACCGCGCTTGGAGTTGGAAACGGAGCTGCCGCCCAAAATTCGCGCCTACATCGACAGCTTGCCGGAAGCCCCGTTGCCATGGGAGGACGGCTTCCGTCTGGAAGATTGGCGCCGGCCGCAGGGGTGACGCGCGACCCTGCCTTTTTCCGGGCCGTCCCGTAGGGACAAGGCAAAGGTAGCCTCGGAATTTATTCCGTGGCGCGTCTGGAGCGTTG
>CBDUGP010000211.1:0-5988 GCA_965366625.1 uncultured bacterium | reverse complement strand
TAATCTCGACTGATTCCCTTTGAAGTCTTTCCCCACATCTGTGACGCAGGCCCGGTCCGACCTGCGCAGCCGACCTACACGGCCCGACCTACGCGGTCCGACCTACGCGGCCCGACGGACCTCCCAAAGAAATTCGAGATGTGCCGGCGGGAATTGGACACGGATTTCGTATCGACATAGGTAAGTACATCCTTGTGGGCCTTTCGGGCCCCGAGAGAGCTGCCGTCCCGTAGTCCCGTAATACGCAGGCGTCGACGCCTGCCAGGAGCCCCCCGCACATGCTGAGACTCTTATCGCACCCCGCCTGGCTGATCGCCATCCTTTGGATCGCCGCCTTGCCCGCCCACGGTGCCCTTTGCACTGTCTCGACCCAGGTGGAGCCCTCCGGCCTGCCGAATCCCATTCTCTTCGTCACCCAAATGCCCGTGGCGGCCGACTTCGCCACGGTGGGTTCGACCTTCGCCAATCATTTGCCCGGGGTCAATCCAGCGGGTCGCGGTGGGGATCTATACATCCTTTACCCCGATGGCGAGCTGTGTAATCTCACTCGCGAGGCCGGCTTCGGCGAAGCGGGAACCCACCAAGGGTCGAACTCGATTTCCGTCCGCGACCCGAGCGTTTCCTTTGATGGCACCAAGGCCCTATTCAGCATGGTGATCGGCGCTGCGGACAGCTGCTTCCAGTTGACCGAGAGCTATTGGCAGCTCTACGAACTCAGCGGCCTCGGCCGAGGAGAAGCCATGTCGATCACCAAGGTCGCCAACCAACCCCAGGACTTCAACAACCTTTATCCGGTCTACAGCCCCGACGGCCGCATTCTATTCGTCTCCGATCGACCGAGAGACGGCCGACGCCACCTCTATCCCCAGCAGGACGAATATGAATCGACCCCCAGCAATAGCGGCCTGTGGGCCCTGGACTCTTCGACCGGCGAGCTCCAGCTTCTCGACCACTCGCCGTCGGGCAATTTCGACCCGTTGATCGACAGCTTCGGACGCATTGTTTTCACCCGTTGGGATCATCTGCAAACCGATCAGCAGGCCGCCAATCCCTCTTACGACAACTTCGATTGGGCCAGCGAAGAGCCCGACGCCGCCACCTCTCCGGCGGTGGACGTTTTTCCGGAGCCGCGGTTCAGCCAAGATCCCAACGTCAACGACCATCGCTTCAACCACTTCTTCCCGTGGATGATGAATACCGACGGCTCCGAGCTCGAAACTTTGAATCACATCGGCCGCCACGAGCTGCACGACTTCTTCTCGCGATCCCGTCTGGACGACCCCAATCTCAGCGATTTCATCGACGCCACGTCCGGCCGATTGAACGACAAATCGATCGAGAGCCTTTTCCACATGGCCGAGGATCCGACCCAAGCGGGTCGTTATTACGGAGTCGACGCCCCCGAGTTCGACACCCACGCGGCCGGTCAGGTGGTGCGGGTGGACGCGCCGCCGAGCCTGGGCGCCCATGAGATGGTGATCACCCGGGTGAGCCACGACGAAACCCGAGATCCGATCGGCGAGGGGCAAACGCCGGGACCTGACCAAACCGGCCATTTCCGCGATCCCATGCCGCTCACCGATGGCACGGTTTTGGCCGTGCACACGGCGGAAATGCGCGGTGACGCGGACGGCGGCACGGATCAAGTGGGTGACTGCACCGATCTAGACCACGTACCCGCGACGACCGTTTCGCGATACGACTTCAGGATCAAAAAACTGGTGGCAAACGGCGACCACTTCGTCGCGGGCGGAGCGATCACCGGTGCCGCGCCCATCAGCCGCACCCTCGAATATTTCACCCCCGACTTCACCGTCAGCTATTCGGGCCCCATGTGGGAGCTGTCGCCCGTGGAAGTGCGGACGCGAACCGTGCCGCCGATCACCCAAACCCCGGTGCCCGCCATCGAAGCCCAGGTCTTCGCCGACGAAGGGGTGGACCTGGCACAATTTCAAGACTATCTGCGGTCCAACGAGCTCGCCTTGGTGGTCAGCCGTGACGTCACCACGCGCGAGAAGCTCGACAAACAACAAGGTTTCAATCTTCGAGTCCCCGGCGGCACCCAAACCGTGCCCGAAGGCGGCGTGGTTTACGACGTCCGCTACCTGCAATTTTTCCAAGGGGATCAAGTGCGTGGCACCCGTCTGTCGGGATCTCAGGCCGATCCTGGGCGGCGGGTGCTCGCCCGTGAGATGCACCAAGCCATCGACAATCCGCCGACCACCGGCAATATGGGTAGCGTGAATCTCGGCCTCGACGGCTCCATGGCCGCCATGGTGCCCGCCCACCGGGCCGTGTCTTGGCAGCTCACGGATCCGTCCAACGAGCCGGTGGTGCGCGAGCGCTATTGGGTCACCTTCCAAGCGGGAGAGGTGCGGGTCTGCGCATCGTGCCACGGGCTCAACGATGTCGACCAGGTGGGAGATCCCAAACCCACCAACGCCCCCGAGGCCCTGAGGACCCTGCTCCAACATTGGAAGGCGAGCCAGACGCTGTTTGTCGACGGTTTTGAAAGCGGCGATCTCAGCGCTTGGTCCTCGTCGATCGGTGCGGCGATTACCCCCTGAGGTCTCAGCGGCCCTCTGAAGTCGACGGCTCCGACGAGCCCGCCGAGACAGCGCAGAACATCGATCTATACCGGCGACCGATCATGTAAACTATCTTTGATAATCACTTCAAAGGGAGGGTCGACGCTGCGACTATCGCTGCTTCTGGGCTGTTGGATCGCGCTGATGGCGTGGCAAAACCTGCTCGGGCAGGAGGTGTCCGCCCAGGCCTTGCCTACCGACGAGCCGTTCCGCTTTGAATATTGGCGCTTGGAACATGGGCTTCCTCAAATTACGGTCAACGCTCTGGCCCAGGACGCCCAAGGATTCTTGTGGGTCGGTACCGAAGAAGGGCTAGCTCGATTCGACGGCTTACATTTTGAGGTTTACGACCGAGCCAACACCCCTGAACTCGGCTCTAACGCCATTCGCATTTTGTTGCTCGACAGCCGTGGAGATTTGTGGATCGGCTGCCGACGCGGCCTCACCCGCTACCGCAACGGTGACTTTCAGTCCATGGACGAGACCCACGGCCTGAGCGGCGAAATTCAGACTTTTCACGAGGACTCTGACGGCAGCCTGTGGATCGGCACCTCCAACGGCCTGGCCCGCTTCGTCGACGGCTCGTTTCGCACCGTGCTCCTTGACCCATCTCTTGCCAATCCGTCGGTCCGAGCCATCCACGGTGATCAGAACGGCGACTTATGGGTCGGTACTGACTCGGGTCTACTGCAGATTCGCAACCCTCAGAACGGCAATGGCAATGGCAGCGGCGCCGGCACGGTCTTCGACAAAAGCCACGGACTTCCCCACAATCAAATCCGGGACATCCTCCAAGACCGGTCGGATCGGCTGTGGATTGCCACCGCAGGCGGTTGGGTCCGACACATTCCCAAGGAAACTGCGCACCCCGATGGGCAAGTCTTTGTCGCCCTCGACGATCCACGACATCGGCTGGCGGTCAACGCCTTCTTCGAAGACCGTGAAGGGCGGCTTTGGGTCGGCTCCGAGGCCGGGCTGCTTCGCATTGAAGGCGAGACGCTGATCGCTTACTCCGACTTCGAAGCCAATCGCGTCGAAACTGGAATCCGGGCGTTTTGGCAGGATCACGAAGGCAACCTCTGGATCGGCACTGGCATCCTCGGGCTGTCGGCCCTCAGACGTCAAAGTGTCACGGTCTTCGATCGCACCCAAGGCTTGGCCGACAATCTGGCGTGGTCGGTGCTCGAAGACCCCGCCGGATCGATTTGGATCGGCAGCAATCGGGGATTGACCCGGATCAACGCTGAGGGTGATGTTCGGCTGTGGACCGAAGAGCACGGTTTACCGGGCGAAGACGTGCGGGCCATCGCTACCAGCCGCACCGGCGAGCTGTGGTTGGGTACCGATTCCGGAGGGCTGGCCCGCCTCGTCGACGATCAATTGATGATCGAAAGGCCCGGCGATCTCGGTAATCCACCCATCTCCTCTTTGCTCGAAGACCCCGAAGGCAGGCTGTGGATCGGCACCACCGAGGGCCTTTTTCAGCTCGACGGCGACAAATTTCAACGCCTGACCACGGACCACGGCCTACCCCACAACCGAATCTGGGCCTTGCACTTAGGGCCCGAGGGTCAGCTCTGGATCGGCACCGACGCCGGCTTGGCAGTGCTTCGCAACGGCCGGCTGGTTCCTAACCCCGAGCCATTCTTACAACACGACGTGGTCAAGGCTTTGCATCACGATGCCCAGGGCACCCTTTGGATCGGCACCGCCGATGGAGGGCTCGTTCGTCGTCCTGCCGATCCGCAAGAGAAAACAGTGCGGGTCACAGTAGCAGACGGCTTGATCGATTCCCTGATTCACCAGATCTTGGAGGATGAGTTCGGCTGGCTTTGGTTGTCGAGCAATCGGGGAGTCTTTCGCATCCTCAAAAAAGAACTCGACGATTTTGCCACCGGGCGCGTGCCGCGCATCCGCCCCGTCCCGTTCACGGAAACCGACGGCATGGGCAGCCGGGAATGCAACGGCATGGGTCACCCCGCCGGATTCGCCACTCGCGACGGCCGTATCTGGTTCCCGACCATTCGCGGCGTTTCGATTTTCAATCCAAAGCAGCTGGCCACCCGCTGGGTCCCCGTGCCCGCCTTTATCGATCATTTAGACGTCGATCGCCTGCCCCTGGAGGGTTTGCCACTGGCCAAATCCGGGCCACCTAAGTTGATGAAAGTAAGACCTGGAATCCGGGAAATTGAAATTCATTTTCGAGCCCTCAGTTTTGTCGACGCGGAACGGATCGGCTATCGCTATTGGCTGGAAGGTTTCGATCCCGGTTGGATAGATGCCGGCCGCGCACGCTCGGCGAAATACACCAACCTGCCTCCCGGCAGGTACCGATTCCACGTTGCCGCCACCAACCCAGGAGGCGTGTGGACCCAATCGGGAGATACCCTCGAACTGCACTTGGAGCCGACGCTCTTCCAATCCTGGATCTTCTATTTGGCTTGTGCATTAGCGACGATCGGGGCGGGTCTGGGCCTCTACCGTTTACGCCTCAGAAGCGTTTTACAACGGGATCGCTTACGCATCACCGAATCGAAGAATCAAGAGATCGAGCAACTGACCTACAACGTCTGCCACGACCTCAAGAGCCCCGTGTTGACGATTCAAGGATTCGTCAATCTGCTGGAAGAGGATCTGCTCGAGCGCGACGAAGAGGCGGTGAGCCAAGACCTGAAGAGAATTCGCAATGCCACCGACCAAATCAGCGGTCTGCTCGACGAACTCCTGGCCTTTTCCCAAACCGGCCGGGTCGCCCTCAGATCCGACCCCCTCGACTTGGGTCTGTTGGCCGAAGAGGCCGCAGACCTCGTGGCGGGGCAAGTCCTTGAGCGGGGCGTCGAAATCGAGATTCAATCGGATCTGCCGGCGATTGTCGGTGATCGCAGCCACCTCTTGCGCCTATTCCAAAACCTTTTCGACAACGCAGTCAAATTCATGGGCGACCAGACCGCACCGAAAATCGAAGTTGGGGGTGAACTTCGGGGCGATGAGGTCATGTGCTGGGTGCGAGACAACGGAATCGGCATCGAGAAAGAAAACCAAACCCATGTCTTTGAGCTTTTCAATCGAGTGCACGAACATGCCGATGGCAGCGGCATTGGATTGGCCATGGTCAGTCGCATCGCCAAAGCCCACGGCGGCCGCATCTGGGTGGAATCCGAGGGTCGCGGCAAGGGGTCTACTTTCTTTTTTACCTTGCCCTGCCTCTCGGGGTCCTTGGACTGATCAATAACCCAGGACAAGCGTAGCGCAGTCCTGGGTGATCGTTTGATTCCGGAACCCAACGGGGTTGTATTTCGAAGCCCAGGACAAGCGTAGCGCAGTCCTGGGTGATCGTTTGATTCCGAACCCCAACGGGGTTGTATTTCGAAGCCCAGGACAAGCGTAGCGCAGTCCTGGG
>CBDUGP010000210.1:0-6193 GCA_965366625.1 uncultured bacterium | reverse complement strand
GGCGCGAGTTCGGAGCGACGCCCGCAGGCCATCCGGCCGACCCCACCGAGCCAAAACTGGACGGGCCCTAATTAGACGGCGAAGACCATTCCTAAGGAACCGTCAACGACCACGCTGCTGTGTTTCCGGATTCAAAGTCATGGCTGAATAGGTCGGTTCCCAACACCCGGATCATGCCGTCGACCAGCTGCCCGTCGACTCCACCCAAGGAAAAGACGGGGTCGTAGGAAAAGCGGAACGGCTGATGGACGAATCCCGAGCTCGGCGGCGGCCCGAGGAGGCTCACCTCTATTTGGATGACGAAGGGATCCGGCAGCGCAGCACTGAGGTCGACTCCCGCTTGGGTCAGGAAGAGGTCGAGTTCGCCGTCTGCATCCGTGGCGTCCCATTGAGCCCGGATCGTCGAGGGGACCGGCCCGGGCAAGCTGACGGCATCCGGTAGGCCGTCAGCGTTGTCGTCCGTGGGATCCAAAGCAAAACCCAGGGTGTCCAGGTTGAGGGAAACCGCCAGGCTGTTGATCAGCTGGCCGGAGGAACGTAAGACCAGCTCCACGGTTAAGCTGCCGTCGACCACCGGCACCTCCCAGGGTCCCAGCTCGAGCACCGACGGGCCGGTGCCGGCTCTTGCGCCGGCGACCGAACGTGGATCGACGCCGCAGCTCGATCCGGCGATCAGGTGATGGGTGCAGGAGAGATCCGCGGCGTTGACCAGAAAATCTCCGTTGGCATCGCAACCCACGGGATCCCCGAACACCGAGCCCCCGCCGACTTGACCCCAAAAATTGCCGTCGCCATCGAAAATTTCATAACCTTCGGTGAGCAAATCGTCGGCGTCGACCTGGCCTTCGCCGTTGCAATCTCCCCGTAGGCCCGAGTAGACGAGCACGGAGCCGTCGACCACGGTTCCGCTCAGCGCTTGCACCTGATTCTCGATAAAAACAGCCGAGGGATCCGCGGAAAAATCTACCGCTGCCAATCGAGTGGAGGATGTTCGGGATCGTGATCCTTGGAACGAGGCCGGGGCCGGATCACAAATCACCCCGAAGGTCACGATCGCGAGCACACCGTCGGACAGAAATTCCGCCGGCGCGGTGCCTGGCACGTCCACCACGACGTCCACCTCGCCATCGGTATCGGCGGCGTCGAAGCTCACATCGGCCATCAGCTCCGCAGGGCCGAAAAAGAGGATGGCATCGGCCAAACCGTCATCATCGCCGTCGGTCGGGTCAAAAACCAGGCAGCTTTGATCGTAATCGAGGGAAAAAGAAAGGTCGGTCAGCTGCGCACCGTCGGTGCTCAGGGTCACGGGAACTTCTACGGAAGATCCCGCAAGCGCCGGCACTTGATCTTGAATCTCCAACTTCGGCTCGGCAATGCAGTCGTATTCGGCCATGCGATAAGAGGCTCGTCCACCGGCCCTCCGGAACAGCCCTCCGGCAATGAGGGTCGTGCCGCCGCCGAGGTCGACGGGCAGCAGCGCGTCGACCCTCTGGCTCGGATCGAAGAACGGAATGCCCGTCAGATCGCCGTTCAGAGCCGACCAGGCCCCGTTCCATTTTCGGATACCACGGCCGCCGACAAAAAGCGCCGGACCTGTGCCGTCGTCAAAGGCCGCCAGGGAAGTGATGGTGCCGACATCGGTGTCGGGCAGCGCGGACCACGAGCTTCCATTCCATCGGGCGACGTCGATTGGATGGCTTTCGGTGCCCCCGGCGAAAAGGCTCGGACCCGAGCCGTCATCCAGGCCGGCCAAGGCAAAAACGCCTAAATTCAACAACTCTCCGGGCAACGACGACCACACTGTGCCGTCCCATCGCGCAACCCTCGAAGCCGCTTGTCCACCGGCCAAGGCAAAGGCGCCGCCGACGTAGAGGTCCGGACCGTTGCCATCGTCGAAAACGGTCAGGGCATAGGCCTGGCTGTTCAAACCGACCCCCAACGCGGACCACGAAATGCCGTCCCACTTTGCGATCCTAGACACTCCGACCGCCCCCGCTTGCAGAAAATTACCCGCAGCGTAAAGCGCCGGACCGCCGCCGTCGTCGAAGACCGCCAAGGCGTTGACCACCCCGTCCAAGCCACTGCCCACCGGTGACCACGAGCCGCCGTCCCACCGGGCGATGTTGTCGACCGCAGTGCCGCCTACGGTGTGGAAATCTCCCCCGGCGTACAAAGCCGGGCCACCACCGTCATCGAAGATGGCCAAGCTTTGGACTCCCAATCCTTCGACGCCCGAGCCCAATGGGCTCCACGCGGTTCCGTTCCACGCCGCGACCCGCTGGGCAGGTGCCGAGCCCGCGGCGAAAAACTGCCCTGCGGCATAGAGCACGGGCCCTGCCCCATGGTCGTGGGCGGCCAAGGCCGTCACCCCACCATCGAAGCCGCTGTTCGGCCCGCTGGCGGTCACCGCCGTCCACGTGGAATCACGCCACTTCGCCATATTGTTGGCGACCTCGGTTCCGGCAATCGAAAAGCCTCCTCCTACGAAGAGGGCCGGCCCTGCCCCGTCGTCAAAATCCGCCAAAGCCCCCACCCTGCCATTGGGACCCGACCCGAGAGCCGCCCAGCCGCCACCGGTCCACTTGGCCACCCCGGAAACAGGCACTGCACCACTGGAGCTCAGAAGCCCCCCCGCATAAAGGGCGGGACCCATGCCGTCATCGAAAACCCGCAGTGCGTGCACCCGATGCGACAAGCCGTCACCGACCCCCGACCAGGCTCCCGCTCGCCACTTGGCGATCGACGGCGACCCTGAGAACCCGAAGCTGCCACCGGCAAAGAGTGCCTCACCACCACCGTCGTCGAAGACCGTCAAGGCGTATACGTCGGCGTCGAAGCCGCTGCCCAGGGCTGACCAATTCGCCCCATCCCATTTGGCGATCCTGGCCACGGCGCTGCCACCGGCGTTCGCAAATGAACCTGCGACGTAAAGAGCCTCACCGCTGCCGTCGTCAAAGGTCGCCAGAGCCCGTACGCCGTTGTCCACCCCGGTTCCCAGGGCCGACCATTGGTTGCCGTCCCACTTCGCAATCCTGGAAGCGGGTTGCCCCCCGGCATTCAGGAAGGAGCCGGCCACGAAAAGCGCCGGACCGCTGCCGTCGTCGAAGACCGTCATGGCGCGAACCTGGCCGTCGACCCCATCCTTTATGGGCAACCATTCGCTGCCGTCCCACTTCGCCAAAAATGGGGTATCGGCCCCCGGAGACGTGGTCGTGCCGCCACCGGCATACAGCGCTGGGCCGCTGCCGTCGTCAAAAACCGCAAAGCTTTGAATCGTCATCCCGGGCCCGGGCGTGGGGGTCCAAGAGCTGCCGTCCCACTTCGCCGCCGAGGTGGCGAGCAATTCGTCGGCCGAGGTCAACACACCGCCGACAAAAAGCGCCGGACCGTTGCCGTCGTCAAAGGAGATCATCGCCAGCACGCTCTCGCCGACTCCTCGGAGGTGGTAACCCGGCTGCCACTGGCACCTTTCCTGAACCGGTTCGCCGCCCATCTTCGGCTCGGCCATGGGTCCGTCCCCCCAAAAGGCCACTTCTTGGACCCACCGACGTTTTTCCCCATCGGCTCCTAAAAGCTCGAACCACACCGAGGTTTCTAAGCCCAAGGTTGGTAGGCCCAAGGTTGGTAGGCCCAAGGTTGGCAGGCCGAACTCCCCCCCGCGAGCTTCCGGCACCTCGAAAAACTGGACCTCCTCTCTCCATGGCACCTTGTCGAGGATTTTCTTCCAGCCCTTTTTCGCCCAACCCTTCTCCATCAAACCTTTCCTCGTTAGACCCTTCTTCGTCAGACCTTTCTTCGAAAAACCTTGGGCCGACCCCGGCTCGACCCAGGCGGAAAGCCGCGCGCCTGGCCCGTCGGTCCACTGGACGGCAAGCCTAAGGTTTGAATTGGAGTCCCACACCCAGAGAGCGCTGAACTCCGCCGCCTCGTTGCGGGTCGAAGGGCCGGCCTCCAAGGACAGGCTAATACATGCGATCAGCAACACCAGGGAGCAGACCCGAAACGTCAGAGAAACGGTGCCTGACGTGTCCAATTTGGACGTGCCTAATTTGACCGGGCCTAATTTATGGGTGCTATGGAAAGGAACCTCGGGTTTGAGCATGGGTGGTTTCACTCCTATCGTCCGGCTCGGTTATGCTTCGACCATGGGCTCTTGGCTTCTGGTAGCCGTTGCTTTCGTCTCGTCGACTCTAACCGCGATCCTCGGCATCGGCGGCGGGGTCCTACTGATTGCGCTCATGCCGAGCTTGCTGCCCTTCGCAGCCGTAGTGCCGGTCCACGGTGTGGTCCAGCTGGCGTCGAATGTCAGCCGCGCGTTCTTCGCTCGCCGCCACATCGCGGTCGCCCCGTTGCTGCCGTTCGCGCTGGGCGCGGTGCTCGGCGCCACGGTCGGCTCTCAATTCGTGGACCGAGTCCCCGAACGCTGGTTGCCCCTCTTCCTCGGCAGCTTCATCCTGTTGGTGACCTGGGTGCCGGCCTTGAAGAAGTTGCGCTGGCCGGGGCGATTCCTGACCGTCGGTTTTGTCCAAACCTTCGTTTCCCTCTTTGTCGGCGCTGCCGGCCCCTTGGTCTCGCCCCTCCTGCTTCAAGAAGGTTATGAGCACGACAAGGTGGTCGCCACCCACGGCGCCTTGATGAGTCTACTTCACGCCCTCAAAACGGCGACCTTCGTGGCATTGGGTTTCTCCTTCCTGGAGTGGTGGCCCCAGCTCTTGGGCATGGTAATCGCGGTCACTGCCGGTTCCTGGGTCGGTCATCGCCTCCGCCCCCGATGGCCCAAGGAACGCCTGCAACTGGCGTTTAAGATCTTGCTGACCGCTCTGGCCCTACGCCTGCTCCTGAGCTTCTGGCTCGCTTGATGAATCGCAGAAATGGAGCGGAAACGGAAACCTATAAAATTGGATGGAGCAGTTTTCAAAGAAATCTCGCATGGGTGAATGAGGCATAGCACAACCCTTCCGAGGGTCCTCATACCCCCCTCTCTGTGAGATCCCCCCAAATTGATCTCCGTCGAGATTGGAAAACCCCACGGGCCTTCGGAGCCCGCGGGGTTTCTTTTTAGCACAGGGCAGATCTTCAATCGTCATCAGGCGCCGTCCTCGGAATCCCCCGAGCCCTCACCAAGGTCGAACAAAATTCATTGCAGGACTCAGCCGGGCGCCAAAATTCAAATGTTTCGGCCCGTCACCCGCAGGGTTGCCGGGCCGAGGAAGTCAAGAAGCGGGTGCTGGAATGCTGACCGGCTCCACGGAGGCGATCAGATTCTCAACCTGATCTCCACGGGTCACCGGCTGGTTTTCTTGATCCATAAAATGCTTATACCCAGCGCTCACCAATGCATCGTAAATTTCTTCCGCCGAGCGGGTCATTTCGATCACCACCACCGGCTGCGAGCTCCGCAGGGTGTCGGCGGCACCTTGTAGGACTTCAAAATCCAAGCCGTCGACATCGATCTTCAAGAATCGAATGCGATCGTCGAGCCCCAGCTCACGGACCGCCGTGTCCACGGTTCTAAGATCCTCTGAATCCGTGGCACCGGCACCCTGCGAGGTCAGTCGAATCACGTCTTGGAGACCGCTGGCAGCGGCAGAGCCGGCCAACGCCGCACGGATTTGTGGGTCGATTTCGAACGAAATTACCCGTCCACCAGGTTCCACACAGCGCCCCAGAACCAGGCTGACAAAGCCGTAATTCGCTCCCACGTCGACCGCCGAATCTCCGGCTTGGAGCACCGATTGGGCGAGACGGCAGATCCGATTCTCGACCCCACGTGTTTGGGCACGGTGCAAGACTTGGTAAGGCGCCCCGAATTGGAAACCAAAATTTTGCCAGCTCAGCTCGTCGCGGATCAGCTCGGGACGCCCCCCCGGACGAAAGAACCGGTCCCGCCACCGGCGCGTAGTGGACGAGCCACCGAGAACTCGGCGAAAGGAACGTGGAAAGGCCCACACGGCCGCTCGGTATAGGCCGTGCTTGAGTCTCGTTTTCAGGGTTCCGGACATGGGCGAACTATATCTGGATGGCTGAGCTTCCCCAACCGGGAGTCGTCTCTTTTGACGGCTCATCCTTCCGAAGTGCATTAGCGTAACCCCTTGGATGGAAGCGACTCGGGCAATTCCGCTTGTTTCGTCTTTCGTCCGAGGAGACGTTATGCGCAAAAGGATTTTCGGGCTGTCGTTGGTCCTGGCTCTCG
>CBDUGP010000209.1:0-6557 GCA_965366625.1 uncultured bacterium | reverse complement strand
AACGTGGATTGACTTTCTCATGTCCGTCTACCTCAAAAGGAAGTTGGTGTTTGTTGGGCACAATGCCTCTATTTGAGGTTGGACGGAAAAAAGGTTACGGATTCTGCAGCTCAGCGATAATGGTCAAATTCCGGATTGTGATTGGGTTGTGATTCATCCACATGGCACCGATTTCGGTGGAGATCCGCCAGGTCAACGGCATCTTGCGAACTCGCCCAAGCCGCTTCGAGCAATTCGGCGTCCTCAAAGCCCAGGTTGGCCAGCTCGGCGCTCAAGGCGAACGAGCTTTCCTGGCTCTCCGCGCTCCAGCGCACACCCACGGGCAACAGCGGCGCGGACTTCTCCGCGTCTTCCGTGTCGGCTTGTTGGAAACCGAAAGCTCGGGGCAGAGTCCAAACTCTGTCGTTGTGCCCCGAAGCTGCCGTAGCTGAATTCGGGGTCTCCCAAGTGCACAGCACATGCCAAGATGAGCGTATCGTCTTGAGCATTTAGGAAGATTCGTCCCAAAATACTGACTTGACGCTATTTGAGAGGTCGTTGGACTAGTTTGCCCGTGGACGAACCGGTCGGTTTTTAGACCTGAAGGGGGATGTTAAAGAGAAGGTTTTTGGGAAATAGATTTCCCGAGCGGGGAATCGGCTACACGAGCCCGCAATATGGATGCGCCCGGGGTCCGTTCGATCTGCCAGGCCCACGTAGGAGGCGGTGCGGGTTAAAATGTTGTTGGACCCGCGAGACGCGCTACCGCATAAATTCCGAGGCTACGCTTGTCTTGTCCCCTGCGGGGACGGCCCGGACAAGATGCAGGCCAGCCCGTCAGGGGCAAGATCAAACGCTAGAAGGAGGCGCCTAGCCGGGGGCGCCTAGCCGGGGGCGCCTAGCCGGGGGCGCCTAGCCGGGGGCGGGGTCCGCTCCGCTCTGAGGGGTTTTCCACAAACTCCGTAAATTTTTGACTCAAATCAGGAGTTGTTAAGAGGAAACGCGCTAGATAAAGATCTCGATTTTGGCGGTTTTCCGCAGAGCTTCAACTTTCTCCTGGACTCCGAGGCGCATCCGTGAGGTTTCGAGCATGTAAATGATCCGCGGTTTCACCTCTTCGAAAGGCGCAACCTGAGGAGCACGCTTTTCCATCACC
This sequence comes from uncultured bacterium, assembly GCA_965366625.1. Classification (GTDB taxonomy): domain Bacteria; phylum Acidobacteriota; class Thermoanaerobaculia; order Multivoradales; family J023; genus JAUIJL01. The sequence goes on along the minus strand of CBDUGP010000209.1, from coordinate 5,422 downwards.
TGGATGAGGTGGAAACCGTGTTGGGTTTCTTCGATTTCGCTCATCCCACCTTCAGGCAAGGCCTTGAGACGCTGATCGGCTTCGGACTCGGTAATGGGTACCCACGGCAGCAGGCCACCGGAATCGCGGGTCGCGGGGTCTTCGGAGAATTGAGCAGCGATCTCGCCGAAATCGCGACCCTTTTCGATCTGGCGCCGGAATTCGCCTAGCTTCTGGCGAGCATTCCGGACCGACTCTGGATCGCTCTTATTCGCTCTTATCAAGATGTGGCGAACGCGAACGGACTCGGGCAGGCTCATGAGATGTTGATTCTGGTCGTAGAACTGACGGGCTTCGTCGTCGTCCACCAAGGATTTGCTGCCTATCTCTAGACGCATGACCTTTTCCAACGACAGGGAACGGTGCAGCTGATCTCGAAGCTGCAACAAGCTCGTGCCCTGCTCCACCAGGCTCGCTTGAAAGGCCTCGTCACTGGGATGTTTCTCCCGCAAACCCTGGAGCGCCCGTTCCACTTCTTGATCCGTGGCCACAACCCCACGTCGGCTGCCGTCGTCGAAGATCAAGGTCTCACCGATCAAACCGTCGAGCACGCCTCGATAAAACTCCAGGTCCGGCTTGGGAGCGACGCCGTCGGCCTTGCGCAACTGGGAACGCATCAACGCCCCTTGGGTCAGCAGCTCCGCGCGGGTGATCGCCTGACCATTCACCGTCGCCACCACATCGGGGAATTCCCCTGGGTGGAAGGCTTGGGCGGAAGCGGAGGGCATGCCGCTCAGCATCACGCCGGCACATAGCGAAAGCACAGCTAACGGGGTCTGAATTCGAAACATCTTTATCCTCATTGGCGGCCGAAACGGTCGCCTGTATTCCACCGGCTAATCCGGTGCTGATGTGAGAGGGCTCACAGGGAGAGAAGCCTGGGGTGATTACACCGTGGTCATTACATCGAAATCGAACCTTTGCGGAAATCGGTCTTGCCGATCCAACAATTGATCGCCACCGGACGGCCCGAACGGGCGATCTCTTGGGCTTCGCGCAGCACTCGCCCGACATCTTCCGGACGATCCAATTTGAGTCCGACCCCGCCATAACCTTCGGCCACCACGTGATAGTCGCTGTATTCGAGCACCACGGCGGTATCGTCCCCAAGAATCTCGACCTGCTCCCGAGCGATTTGGGTCCAACCCGCGTCGTTGCCGATCAACGCGATCACCGGCAGGCCGTGACGTGCGTAAGCGTCGAATTCCGCCAAGCTATAGGCGGCGGAGCCATCGCCCCAAATCAACCACACTTCCGAATCGGGTTGGACCGCTTTGGCCCCGGCAGCGAATCCACCGCCGACGCCCAAGGTGCCGAAGACCCCGGGGTCGAGCCAACGCAAAGGACCCCGCGGTCTCAAGGTATACGAGGCGGTGGCGACGAAATCGCCGCCGTCCGCCACCAGGATGCTGTCGTCGGGCAGGATCTTGTCGAGCTCTTGAAAAAGGTGAATCGGATTCACGTAGTCCACCTCCTGCTCGGCGCGACGATCGATATCTTGCTCACGGGCCTGGTTGCGCTCGAAAAGGGCCTTGACGGCAGGATCTTCGCGCCAGCTTTTGCCCTTCCAGCCCGCGCGTCCAAGCTCTTGCGCCAAATCGATCAGGAACAGCCCCGGATCCACCAACAAGGGAATCTGGGGACGGCGATTCTTCATCAAATCCAAATCGCTCAGATTGGCCGACACCAAACGCGCTCGGCGCGGGATGTGGCGTCCATAATCTAACCGGAAATCGCACGGAACCCCGAAAAGCAACACCAAATCGGCGTCTTTTAGGGCCAAGCCGCGCTTGTGGCGCAGCTGGTTGTCGGGCTCCGCTCCCAACAGGCCGCGCGCCATGCCGGAGAGGAAGACCGGGATTCCCAGCCCTTCCACCGCTTTGGCCACCTCGTCGATACGACCAACCCGCAAAGCGGCTTGGCTGCCGACCAACGCCACCGGGCATTTGGCGTTTTGAATCTCCTTGGCCACCCTGCGGATCTCTCGCCCACTGGCCCGTGGAATCGGCAGCTCTTTCGGTGCAATGGGTGAATTTTTGTCTTTGCCCGAAAACAAGCGATTGACGTGGCGGTCGAGATACCAACGCATGGCTTTTTCTGCCATTCCCCGAGGCTCCTTGGCCTTGGGGCCGACGCCGTACATCTCCCGCACCAGATCCTCACCGTAGAGCAAATCCACCGGGCATTCGACAAAGACCGGGCCGGGCACGCCGATGCGCGCTTCCTCAAAAGCTTGCTCCACCATCGGCACCAGGTCACGCACTCTAGCCGCCGACGCCATCCATTTGACGTGGGGCTCGAAGAGGGCCATCTGGTCGATGTCCTGAAGCGAGCCGCGGCCCTTCAGGATCGTGCCCGTCGCGCCGCCGAGCAGCACCAACGGGGATTGGGCCATCTGGGCGTTTTTGATCGCGGTAATGGTGTTGGTAACGCCCGGACCGGCAGTAACCGCAGCCACCCCGGGAATTCCCGTCAACCGGGAAACCGCGTCGGCGGCAAAAGCGGCCGTCGCCTCGTCGCGGACATCGATAATGCGAATGCCGCGCTGCTTGGAGCTGACCAAGATCGGCGAAATATGGCCACCACAGAGGGTAAAAATGTGCTGCACGCCTTGTTTGACGAGCACCTCGGCTACCAAGTCGCCTCCGGTCATGGGCTCTCCTCGACGGTCTCAGGGAATAGGTCTAAGGGAATACGGTCTCTGGGAATGGGTCTCAGGGAATACGGTCCAACAGAATAAGGCTAGCGCCGGCTGACCACTCTCAGGAATCGAGTACATGTTTCGGCGGATCGAAACAGGTGAATTCTCCCTCAAAAACCAGCTCGTCGCCACGTCGGACCGCCACGCCGACGAAAATCTTCTTGCCCTCCGTCCGTTCGATTCGGGCATCGGCGATCAACGTCTCGCCCTCTCGGACCGGCCGCAGAAACTTACTCTGGGCAGAACCCAACACCACATTGGGACGATTGACTGCCATCATCGCCGCGTAGTCCGCTAGGGAGAACACGAAACCTCCGTGGACCAAACCGTGGTCGTCGGCCACCATGGGACCTGAGGTTTCCAGCTCGAGGGTCGCCACGCCCTGCTCCAACCTCACAATCCGTCCACAAAGGCCCGGGTCCATAGCGAGATGAGTCGTCGGCTCTGTCATGGCGTCTCCAAGATAGTTGCTTTGCCAAGAAATTTGCTCTAAAGGGTCGGGCCGACGCTGTCGCATCGGCCCGAACATTGAATCACGCCTAAGACCCCGCCACGGGCTAAAGCCCGAGGCTACCGTTTGGTCTTGCCCCTGTCGGGGCTGCCCTGCATCTTTTCCGGGCCGCCCCCGCAGGGGGCAAGGCAAGGGTAGCCTCGGAATTTATTCCGTGGCGGCACTTAGGCCGATGCTTCGGATGTATCGCTCAGACACGCTCACTTCCGTCCTCGGTCCATCCGGCCTTGGTTTCATCGGAAAACCCCATTCTGGATGGACCTCGACCAAGACCTTCGGATCATTCGTCGGCCATGTGCGGGTAGGGATACTCCGTCGGCGGCACGAAGGTTTCCTTGATCGACCGCTGGGAGACCCAGCGCAACAAGTTGAAGACCGAGCCCGCTTTATCGTTGGTACCCGACGCCCGACCACCACCGAACGGCTGCTGACCGACCACGGCGCCGGTGGGTTTGTCGTTGATGTAGAAGTTACCGGCGGCATGGCGAAGGCGAGCGGTCAGATCGGCGATCACACCACGCTCACGGGCGAAGATCGCGCCGGTGAGGGCGTAGGGGCTGGTGGTGTCGCACAGCTCGATCGCCGCGTCCAGATCCTCGTCGTCGTAGACGTAAACCGTCAACACCGGACCAAAGAGTTCGACTTCCATGGTTTCGTATTTCGGCTTCTTGGCCACGATCACCGTCGGCTCGATGAAATAACCCTTCGAGTCGTCGTATTCACCGCCGCACAGAATCTCGGCGTCATCGGAGGTTTTGGCCCGGTCGATGGCGCCGGTGATGGTGCCGAACGCCTTCTTGTCGATCACCGCGCACATGAAGTTGCGGAAATCCATCGGTGAGCCCATCTGAATGGTGGAGACTTCCGACTTCACGCCTTCGGAAACCTCGGACCACAAGGACTTGGGCACGTAAGCACGGGAGGCCGCGGAGCATTTTTGGCCCTGATACTCGAAAGCACCGCGAACCATGGCGATGACCAGGGCCCGGGCGTCTGCGCTGGGGTGGGCAAAAATGAAATCCTTACCGCCGGTCTCGCCGACGATGCGTGGATAAGATTTGTAGCTCTGGATGTTGTCGCCGATGGTGCGCCACATGGACTGGAAGGTGGCGGTAGAGCCGGTGAAGTGGATACCCGCCAGCTCGGGGCTGGCCAGAACGGGATCGCCGACCGCAGCGCCTCGTCCCGGCACCAAATTGATGACTCCTGCGGGTAAACCCGCTTCTTCCAACAGCTTGGTGATGTAGTAGGCGGAAAGCACCGCCGTCGAAGCGGGTTTCCACAACGCCACACAGCCCATCATCGCCGGAGCGGTGGGCAGATTGCCGCCGATGGAAGTGAAGTTGAAGGGCGTGACCGCAAACACGAACCCTTCGAGGGCGCGATATTCCACCTTATTCCAGATACCGGGAGCGGAAATAGGCTGCTCGGTGTAGAGCTGACGCATGTAGTGGGCATTGAAACGCCAGAAGTCGATCAACTCACAGGCGGAATCGATTTCCGCTTGGAATACGTTTTTCGACTGATTGAGCATGGTGGCGGCGTTGATGGTGTCGCGCCACGGACCGGCCAGCAAATCAGCGGCCTTGAGGAAAACCGCGGCGCGATCTTCCCAAGCCATCTCCGACCAAGTCTTCCAGGCCTCTTGACTGGCCTCCACCGCCCGACGAACCTCGGCCTCACCCGCTTGGTGGAAGGTGCCCAACACGTGTCCGTGATCGTGGGGACAGACCATCTCACCGATGTTGCCGGTCCGGACTTCCTCACCGCCGATGATCAGGGGAACCTCGACCTGCTCAGACAACATCTGGTCGAGGCGTTTCTTAATCGAAACCCGCTCCGGGGATCCGGGGGCATATCCTTTGATCGGCTCGTTGACCGGGGTGGGTATCTGAACGATTCCGTTGGGCATGGTGGGCCTCCTGTGCGGTCGTTGCGACCGTCGTTTCGGCTATCAAGCTGGGGATTCTTCGAGACGCGTCGTAGAAAGAACGCGTCGGGATGTGCGGTAGATGTGGGCGCAGCGCGGGCGCAGCTCCCAAGATCGGATGGTATACAAATATACATCCGTTGGCGACCCTAATCGACCGAGTCCTGACAATGCGCCCCTCCAACGGCCCGAAGCCCCGTTTGGCCCCACGTCCGGGGTTTCGTTCCGGCTCGTCCCTCGC
>CBDUGP010000208.1:0-6590 GCA_965366625.1 uncultured bacterium | reverse complement strand
CCGACCCCGGTCGAGGGGTAGCAACCTCGACGGTCCCACCTGGTCACCCGGGGGCTGAAGCAACACAATCCCACGAATGCCTTCGATGTGAGCCACGGTCTCGAGTTCGAAGGGAACCGGAATCGTCGGCCGCATCAGCGCCCACAGCGCCAACGCCAAAGCCGCGATGGCAACACCAGCACCCCATAGGCGGCGCCGATTGCTGCCCGGATCGAGAGGCACGTCCACTGCGCGATATCCGCCGGTCGCTCGGCTATAGGTAGGACTCGTCGAATCCCGAAAGGTGGGTTGCCAAGTTGAGGTGGTTCCGTGGCCGGCCGGCACGCGGACATCTGTCGCCGAAGCTCCCGTCCCTAGTGGACTCTCCGAGGACCCGTTTGTTTCTTTTCTTGATGCTGACATTTCTTGCTCCTCGACTGCCAAAGAAGAACGTTGACTGCCCGACATCAAGGCGCGGCGGGTCAAACGAGGACGGCCGAGTATGTCTGAGCGCAGCGAGTTGCGCAGGCCGCCCGCAGTCGAGCCCGGCGCGCACCGTGTCGGGCAGTTTGGTTCTGATGAGTAAGTCCCGACTAAAAATCCCAAGTAATTCCGAACGACGGCAGAACACCTCCCCAAACCTCCGGCAGCGGAATCAGCTCCACCCGCCCCGTTTCTCCTTCTTCAAACTCGAAATCCGTATCGAAGCCGGCCAAATTCTCCCGGTCATACACATTTTGCACCTCGAGGTAAAAACCCAACACGCCCCTCTTCCTCTGCCATTCGCGGCTGGCCCGAATGTCGAGACGGTGGTAATCGGGAAGGCGCTCCGCATTCAATGGACCAAACACGGGCACAGGTTCGAGCTCCCCGTCTTCGTTTTCCATCAGCACACCGAAGACCTCGGTGGTAGGCCAACCCGTGTGGTATCTCCAAGCCAAGTTGAGGTGCCAATGCTTGCCCAGCGCGAAGTCCAGATCGAAGCTGAAGGCATGGGGTTGGTCGATCCTCCGAGGCACTTCTCGCCCGTCTATCCGATCGAAGGTGCGGGCATAGGAATATCCGATCCACCACCCAACCTCGCCGATCGCACCGCGCAGAAAAAGCTCGATCCCATAAGCGCGACTATTGTCCGGATTGATGCGAATACGATCTGCTTCAATCTCTGGGAACACGCTCAGCGGCTCGTAGATGTTTTCGAATCGCGCCCGGGGGTTGGTGACGAATCGCTGATAGGCCTCGATGCGGACTTCTAGGTCCTTTTGAGCCCGGATATCGAACGAACGCTCAAAACCGATCACCCTCTGCTCCGTTCGTTCGGCCGGCGCCAATTCCGTAATCCCATCCTCCACCTGAAGTTCATAGGGGCGTTGACTTTGATAGAAGTACCCCCACGCCGCCCGCCAATTGCCGAATCGGCCGCCAGACCACAGCAAATTGATACGCGGACTCAAATCCCCTTCCGACGTGGACGTATGCTCGTCCCATCGCAAGCCCAATTCCATCACCCACCGATCGGACAAGCGGGTACGGTCGCTGAAATAGGCACTGTATTGCTCGCCCGAGAGTTCGCGACGCAATTGGGTAATCGGCTGACGAGGCTCTTTGCGAATCCCAGCCAAGGGATCATGCTTTGGCCGGAGCGAGTTGAGATAGTCATAGTCGGTGGTCAATTGCCGGGCTTGGATCCCCCAATTGAGTTCATGACGATCACTGGGCTGATAGTTCCAATCCTGCTTGATGCCACCGACTTCGAGGCGCCGTCGATCAAAGATGTCGAATCCCTCAGGCAGCTCAGGCACTTCGTCCTGATCCCCGTCGGAGTCTTGCCCCTCTTCGCCATCCCCTCCTTCGTCTCCAGCATCTCCCGAGCCGTCGCCGGCATCTTCATCGTCCGGTTCCTCCAACTCCACCTCGTTGCCACGACGGTCTCGCTTTACACGCCCGACGAAACCTGTGGTGTCCACATATAAGCGATCACTGAGCAACGCTTGGTGGGTCATCCATAGGTAGCTATTGCCGTAGCTGGTGCGGTAATCCTCGATGGTGTCGGGCTCAATACTGAGAAATTTGAGGCTATCGTTGGAATGTAAGGCGTGGATGCCGAGATTTTGGTTGGGCCCGAGGCTGTGATTAATCTTGGCAAAAGCATCCCAATATTCGGGTTGCTCGCGAATGCCGACCACGTCCAGCACATAGCGAAGATTGCTGCGCCGAATCGAAGCCAGCCAATCTCCGTCACTGTTGTGGAATCTACCCGAGCCCGCCAACTCCGTATTGAGCACCCCAACTCCGATATGAGCGTTTCTTTCGTCGGGTTCGAGAGTTGTCATGTCGAGCACACCGCTCATGCGATCGCCATATCGAGCCGAAAACCCACCGGTCATGAGATTGACTTCCCGCAGGGCTCGGGGGGTCACAATGCTGACAAAGCTGCTGAAGTCCTTGAGATGGTAGGGCTCGTAAAGCTCAACCCGATCCAGAAGCACCAAGACCTCGTCGTCGCGCCCACCTCGGACATTGAATCTCGCCGACGACTCCTCCCCGGAAATTCCGGGCAATAGGGTAAAGGCCCGAAAAATGTCATCGCCGAGATGCGGTAGGGCGAAGATGTCCTCACGATCGAGATCGAACCCACCTGCTGCTTCTCGACTCAACAACGAGATTCGGCTCGGTGTAATCACGATCTCGTCCAACGCCAGGGGTGCCGGCTCAAGGGCGACTTCAACCTCCGCGAGTTGGTTTGCAGTGACCCGAACTTGGCGATGATCGACGACGAAACCCGGGAGATGGGCTTCGAGCCGATGGAGCCCGGGATCCAATCCTGATATTTCAAAGGCGCCGTCGCCGTCGCTGACATCTTCTAAGTCGGCGTCGGGCAATACAATCCGAACGCCTGCCACAGGAACGCCGGTGTAACGGCTGAGCACGAAGCCACGAATTCCGGTGGTAGAAGGCACTGCGACCACCACCACCAACCTGCCCCCAGGTCCGTCGATCACGGCCAAGCCATGAGGCTCGAGAATCTGGTCAAGAGATTTCCTCAACTCCGTCGATTCCGGTGCCGCCTCAACCCGCATATCCGGGGTCACCACCTGGGACGTAAAAAAGATATCCAGGCCCCGGTGGCGAAAATCCACCAGAACCTTCGCCAACGGTTGGCCCACATAACCTTCACCGCTTTCAACCTGTGCCGCGACAAGGCTCGGACCAGCGCCCATGCAGCAAACGACGAGGCACATCCAGAGTAGAACCCGGCGAACCATCCAAATTTGCTCCTCGCTGCGTCGACGCGGCATTCTGCGCCCGCCGCTCGAATCTCGTGCCGTCATGGATCGACTGCGCTCCCTTTGCAAAGCTTCCGAGTGATCTCTTGAATATCTTGGATGCATATGAACGCTCGGCTCTTGTAGCGAATCCCGGTGCATGTTCTGTTCCTTTAGGGGTTTCCTGAATGATAACAGCCGCTATTCGGGATATCGCTCATTTCGCCCGCCTCGACTTCGGGCGTACCGAGCCGGGTCTATTCGTTGGCTATGGAGTTCCCGGCTGCCAAAATCCTTCGCTTTTTCTGTTCTTGGGTTATCCTGGATAAGAAAAAATAAAATAATCTCCCAATTTCCGAAGGATATGTGCCGCTCCGGGCTCATTTAAGAATATGACAGGCCATGCACAATCTTTCCCGGAGCTGGAACCCGGCGATCTAGAGCTAGCACGTCGTATTCTGGACGGTGATCGCGAGGCTTTCGATTCGTTCTTCGAAGCCCACTTCCCGGCTCTCTACCGCTTCACCCTTCCCAGGGTGAACGACAGCGAGCTTGCACGCGACTTGGTGCAAACCGCAATCTGCAAGGCCATCGACAATCTGCGTAGCTACCGAGGAGAGGCATCCCTCTCGGCTTGGCTATTCACCATCTGCCGCTACGAGATTCAAGGCTACTACCGTCAACGTCGACGGCGGCCGAAGCCGGTCGAGCTACCGGACGACGAATTCGAAACGCGCGCAATTCTAGATTCGTTGTCGGCAGACTCACCGCTGCACCCAATGCAGCCCAGCCCTGAAGAGGATCTCCAACGCCAAGAGCTGGCTCACCTCGTACACTCGACTCTCGATCGCTTGCCCGCGCGCTATGGCCAGGCTCTGGAGTGGAAATACATCGACGGTGTAGGGGTGAAAGAAATTGCAGCTCGACTCGAGGTGGGTCCCAAGGCTGCCGAATCACTGCTCACGCGAGCTCGTCAAGCTTTTCGCGACGGTTTCTCATCTTGGGGCCGAAGCTTCGAATCTGGAAGTCGGGCCTCCCTATGAATTCAAATCAACACTGGCGGGACGCGATGAATAACGAAAGGCAAACCCACGAACGGACCGGAGTCGATCCCCTGCAGAGTTTGTTGAAGCGTGCAGGACGCCGACCGGACGTGCCCACCCATCACACCGAAATCGTCCGCGCGGCAGCATTGGAGCAATGGCAAAAAACGGTTCGTCGAGAAACTCGTCGACGTTATACCGGCCGGACGCTGACCCTTCTCGCTGCGGCTGTGGCGGTAGCGATTGGGCTCGCCTGGATCAGTCCAATGGGTTTGCTTTGGGGCCCCTCGTCATTCGCCGGTCCAGTGGGCGTCTTAGAGGTTGTTGACGGTCACTTTTCCGCCCGGCGGTCCGACAAAATGCTACCGCTGCCTCAAATCGGAGAGCCCATCCTCTCGGGAACGGTGCTTGAAACCGGCAGTTCCAGACTCGCGCTAAGAATGTCCAATGGACCTTCCGTTCGCCTCGATCGACATACGAAAATTCGCTGTTTAACCCCCACTGAGTTTGTGTTGGAAAAAGGTGCCGTTTACGTCGATACCGATCGTTCTGCCGCCGGCGAGCCAGTCGAATCCACGCAGATGCATATTCAAACCGTGTTGGGAACCGTCTACGACATAGGTACTCGCTTTGAGGTGCGCTTAGAGGCCGAATCGGAAAACCCTATGTTGACGGTCCGAGTCAGAGACGGGCAAGTGGGCCTGAAAGACTCGGGCGCGGAGCCGAGCGCCGAGGCCGGTGGGCCCACCCTGGTAAAGGCCGGGCAAGCCATGACCCTGAACGCAAACGGCGAACTGACTCAGGAAAGCATTCAAACCCATGGCGAGTCCTGGTCTTGGATAGAGAAGATTTTGCCTGCCTTCCCCGCCGACGGCAACTCGGTTGCGGACCTATTTAGGTGGCTGGCCTATGAAGGCGATCTGAAGCTTGAATTTGCCGGCAGCGCCTCCGAGTTCGGAGCAGGCCAGGTCAAGTTCACCGGCTCGGTCCAAGGCCTGGATTTCGATCAAGCGCTCGAGCTGGCGTTGCTGGGTAGCGGGCACCCCTGGACCTATCGCGTCGTCGACGGGCGGGTCCTGCTGATCGAGGGAGTTGAGTAGACCGGACCACCCACGCGCTAGAGACTGCTTGACAATTCTGCGACACATGCCTAATCTTACGCTCGATATCTCCAGGCACCCAAAGGACTCGAAGCAATGTACAGGCCTTTCACGATTTACATCCCCCAGACCCCCGCTAGCGGCAGGCCCGCATTGAGCAGCAGCTCACCTTGCGCCCAAAGACGAGCCGCCTGCCCGTTGGACTTTCTAAGCTCCAACGACCACATGGGGAGGGATGGAATCGCGGAAGCGCCCAGAATATGACGGTTCAGTGATGTTTCCATTGCTGCATCAACAAAGGCCGGGCATTCGATTGCCCGGCTTTTCGTGTTTTGAGGTGCAATGACGACATGAATTTCAAAGAAGGAGACGGCTTTCTGAATCTTGAACTTTTCTTTTTTGCCGGCTACCTTTTCGACTTGGGAAGGTTTGTGGCTTTAGATCCCGAGGGCACGGCTGACCCGCTCTCGGCAAGCGGCAGGTTTCGAGGGCGCACACACGCCCTGCGGCAGGAAACGATGAAGGAGAAACGATCATGGACACGCTGGTACTGAATGCGTGGTACCAACCGATCGATCGCGTCAGTTGGCAAGACGCTTTCCGGCTTATCTTCACCGGACGAGCCGAAGTTGTAGAGAATTATTGCGATCGGACCGTGCGCTCGGCTCGACAGGCCTTTGCGGTGCCGTCGATCGTGCGCTTCGTGCGCAAGGTCAAAGCTGCGATTTCGCACCGGCGCAAGGTGCCTTTCAACCGACGCAACGTCTATTTGCGCGACCGCGGACGTTGCCAATACTGCGGCATCAATGTGCCCTCCAACGACTTCGATTTCGAGCACGTGATCCCCAGAGCCCAAGGTGGACGAACCTCTTGGGAAAACATTGTGGTCGCGTGCATACCTTGTAACCAACGCAAGGGCAATAGAACCCCACAGCAGGCCCGGATGCGGCTATTGACCAAGCCCACTCGGCCGAAATCCTTGCCCGGCACCGAATGTGGCGGTTTGGTTTGGAGGGAAGGAATGCCCCAGTCTTGGAAGGACTACCTTCGCTCGGTGCGCTATTGGCACGAGACCCTGGAAGCCTAATTAGGGCCCATCCAGAAATGGATTCCGGTGGGTCGGCGCGGCGCCCTGCGCGCTAATTAATTAGGGCCCGTCCAGAAATGGGATTTTCCGATGAACCAAGGCCGGATGGACCGAG
>CBDUGP010000207.1:0-6753 GCA_965366625.1 uncultured bacterium | reverse complement strand
GGCGGTGGCGGCACTTGCCCGGCTGGTTACACCCAATATGACTCGACCATCTCCGCAGGCGATGCGGATCAGGTCACGGCCAACTTCAACCACAGTGGAAGCTTCCACGGTCTGTTGATCTGCTCCGGTGCAGACTTTGACCTCTACCTCGATCGCATGCGCAACAACGGCAACTTCCGCAACACGGTGGCCAGCTCCACCAGCGCCGGCTGCAACGAGGAGATCACCTACTCCAACAACCGTAACCGCAAGTATCGCTGGCGCGTGAGTGCCTATAGCGGCAGCGGGAGCTTCACGCTTTGCGTTGATCCTGGCTGAGACGGTTTCTTCTAACATCGCTTCTTATCGAGCCCGTCGCATGCATGCGGCGGGCTCTCTTTTATTGGGGACCGTGCCGGCGGACGGAACCGGGGCCGCAGAGGGGCTGTCGGCTTATTGCCGAAGGACATTCCCAGCCGGGCGGGGAGTCGGTACACTAGAGCAACCCTTTGATGTCCTGACCGGGTCGCCAAAGATCGGCTCAGCTCTTATCTAGATTATTCAGTTGACGAAAAGGATCCGTTTCGCCGTTGAATTGGACACCGACTGGCCAGTCGGGCGTCAACGCAAGTGACGTATGACTTTTGGCGGGTCGAGCCAGATATCGCGGCGGAGCCTTAGATCGTGATTCAAGGACCCATTTTTTCCTATCGAATCGTCGGCCAGAGCCGGCGGGCCCACCCGTCGAATTTGGAGGAGAGCAGCTTTGATCTTCTCCTGCTCGATCGGGGAGGGTTGCCTGCAGAAGCCCTAGATGCTCCCCTTGCGTCTTGGATCCTGGCCCGTTTGACTGCGGAAGCCGGCCTCGGCGGCGCCTATGCGGACGCCCGCCAAACCAACGACGGGGGGGCATATAGCCTCGATCTCGAAGTCACGAGCGAAGCAGGTGAATCGATCGCGACCCTTGAGCTTCTCGGTTATACGTGGTGCGTGGAAGTGGTAGGCAACTGCCGAGGGGTAGCACCGAATGAGGTGGTCGACGACTTCGCAGGTCTGTTGCTCAGCCGCCCGCGGGAGCTCGGTAGATGCCGTGTCAGCGTTTACGACACCGAGTGGCGAGATCATCCCGAGGACTACGACCCGCGATGGCCGGCGGAAAGCGACCGGAATATTTACGGCTGGAACGGCACCCGTTTTCTCGGCACAGAGAACTTCTGGAACGAAGCCGAGGTCGACCACCCTTGGCCCGGGGAGAGCTACCGGGGCTACCACGAGCATTGCCTGAGTGCCTATCGAGACAGCGCTCAGACGGAAAAGCTGGGAATTATGGAGAAGATGGATCCCCCGCCCGAACTCGACGACGAAGACGATGCTACCGACGACGTGGTGGCAGAAGCTCGAGCGGATTTGGGCCGGTTCCTATGCGAGCACCAAGGAGAGCATAGAGACGACTCGGTGTTGCTCAAAGTTTATGATCTCGATGGCCGACTAGTGCAGGAAGAGGCGTTTTCCCGGGACGCGATCCGAGCGAAAGTAGAAACCTGGGTCGGCGAAGGTTTCGACGCCGCTTGGTGCGAGCACGACGGGGCTTTGGTGGTCAAGGTCTGGGAATACCCGGCCTCCGAACCACCCTGGGCGGCGGTGCATCGCAGCGAAGGTTACGAGCCGAGCATCGAGCCGTGACCGACAGGTACCGGTGATTCGCCCCGGCGGTGACGCGAGTTCGGAGCGACGCGCGCAGGTCGCCGCGCCGACCCACCGAGAATCCATTTCTGGACGGGTCTTTGCTAGTGATCCGAGGAGGTGATGGCTTCGAAATCTTCCTCGGACACGAATTCGTCAATGTCGTCGGTTCCACAAGCCATGCACATCGCTTCGGTGAGCTTGCCGTCTACCCATTCAAAGGTGTAGCAGGGAGTCTCACAATTCAAGCAGATCAAGTATTCAGGACCGGTCATCGTGGGCTCCAAGAAGTGGGTCGAGGTGATGATTCTATCGGTTTATACGAGCTTGGCGTAAACATCGCCGGAGCGTGCGACGCCCGATAGGCTCATGAGGACCTTCTTGAACTCCTCCGCGGTGACCCAGGGCTCTAGGGACAGCTCGAAATCTTCCTCTGCCGAATAGTTGAATCGATAGGCCCCGAGCCGGGCTAGATGCTCGATACAGCCGAAAGCGGGGCTGAGCCGTTCGGGCGTGTACTCGAACGACAAAATAGGAATCGGCCGGGACAAACCCTTGAGCACCTCAAACTCGAAACCTTCCACGTCGATCTTGCAGAATTTGGGTAGCCCATGGATTTCGATCAATCGATCCAAGGTCGTGATTTCGACCATTTTCGGCAGCTGCCAAGAATAGGACGGCAGGCGCTCAGACACCGACTCGATCCAATCTTTGGACATCGACGAGGTTTGGATGTCGCTGGAGACAAAGAATTCGTGCTCGCCCGACTCGGCTCCCACTCCCATGGGCACCAACTCGACCCTCGGATCGTGACCGAATTTCTCCCGCAGAGCTTGCAGACAAGCTTCATGGGGCTCGGCGGCAACCACCCGGGCTCCGAGCCGGCGGAACATGTCCACCCGAACTCCGACGTTGGCCCCGATGTCAAAGCACAAATCCTCGGCCTTCACCCAATTGCCGTAGAGTTCGCGCAATTTCCGTCGGCGGTTTCGGAGACGCCGTGCTTTGGCGACCCGCTGAGGAGAGCGCTCTCGTAGCCAGTGTAAAACGCTCCGGGTGGCGGGAAGCAGCCCCACTTGCGAGGCAAGAACTTTTAGGGTTTGACGCATAGGGTGTGGAGCCGACTTCGATCGGCCAAGGGGGTGGAGAAAGGGGAGTCCTTCAGGTTTCGATCACAGGCATCGATGACCGCATCGACTACGCTGTGCCTTGCTATCATATCGCCACCGTGAGTCGAAAAATCTTGGCCGTGGAGCCCGGGGTGGACCAACAGACCGGGGCGTCAATGCGCGTCGCAGGCCTGTTGAGCCGTCTACAGGGACCGTTCGAAGTGGAGCGGCTCGCGCTGCCGGATCTTTGCGCGGGTTTTTCACTCCGACCCCCGGCCCCTGAAAGGTGGCGTTTCCTGACCCGCCGGCCGGCTTGGGCCTTGTCGTTTAGCCACCAGGACTTACAGCAGATTCGAGAGCGCTTAGATCGACACCTCGATGGCAAAGACCTGCTGTGGCTAGCCCATGGCAGCACTGCCGCAAAGCTCGGGCTCGATCAGGCACCGTTGGCCAACGTGCCCGTGATCGTCGACGCCTATGATCTGCTTTGGACTGCTCTCGAGCGTCGGCTGAAGTCTGCGGCCAGGGCTGCTACCGGCTGGAGAGGCCGGCGCATTGATATGGAAATCGCCCGAGCGCGCCGCTTTGAGCGGCGTCTTTATGCTGCCGCCGATCAAGTCTGGGTATGTAGCGAGCTCGATCGTCAGCGATTGGACCCCGGGCGGGCAGTGGATCGGCCGGCAGCAGAGCGGGTTAGGGTCGTGCCGAATTTCTTCGAAGCTCCGGCTCTCGTCCCTGACTCAACGGCTGAAGAAGCGGCCCCAGAAGCGGCCCCAGAGGCCTCGGAAGAGTCGGCTGAGCGCCCCATCGTTTTCGTTGGCACCATGGGCTACTACCCGAACCGTCAGGGCATGGAATGGTTCCTTGAAAGGGTCTGGCCGAGGGTGATCGCACAGCGACCTGCCTCTCGCTTGTGGGTGGTCGGCGGTTGGCCAACTTGGGTAGAGCCCGGTTCGGTCTATCGGCAGCCGGGGGTTGCGATCCGGGGATTCGTCGACGATTTGGCCTCGGTCTGGCGCCGGGCCGCGGCGTTGGTTTGCCCGTTACAAATCGGTAGTGGCACGCGAATCAAGATCTTGGAGGCTTGGTCTCACCGGGTTCCAGTGGTCAGCACCTCGGTGGGCATCGAAGGTCTAGACGCCCAATCCGGCAGCCACGCTCTGGTCGCGGACGATCCCGGCTCCCAAGCTATCGGATTGATCGAGTTGCTCGACGATGCCGATCAACGGCAGCGGCTTGCCGAGGGTGGCTATCGTCTCTGGCAGGAGCGATACACCCTCGATCGGGTCGCGGCTGTGGCCATCGAGGGTTGCGAGGCCCTAGAAACCGAGCATCAAAAAAGGACGACTGGGTCGTCCTTTTGAGCGGCGGTCGTCGGTTGAACCTGGAAACCGACAAGATGTTGGCTGGGCGACAGGGATTCGAACCCCGATTGAACGGTCCAGAGCCGTTTGTCCTACCATTAGACGATCGCCCAACGGGATCGAGATGATAGACAAGACAATCGGGCAGGTCAAGCCCGGGTGCCGGTCTGCCGGTCTGCAGCGCCGCTACGGCTAAGTAAGCACTTGACGACTTTGCTGTGCTGGGCTTGAATCGCTGCTCGCATCACGCTGCTAGGAAGCCGGGCTCGTTATATGATGCATCGACACGACGCACTGCCGGACATCTGCGGCGGAAGGATCGTCGACCGGGAATTTGTTCATGACGCTCGCTTCGTTCGAAGAATTCACTGAAAGCTTCGCGGATCTGATCCACAAGGTGGAGGGGTTCGATGCCCGTGTGCCCGAGGATAGTGCGCTTATCGGGCTGGCTTCGGACATCGTGCCGGAGGTTACCCGCCGGTTGCGGGACGGCATCGAACTCCTCCGAGAAGTAGAGGCATTCTACGACCCGGCCAAGTCGAACATCTCCAAACCCGACGGCGAGGACACGCTCTTTTTTATCGGCAAGCTGATATCAACGGAGCTTGCGTCGAGGGATCTATTCGATGTCGCTTTCCTGGCTCGCAACGAACTCAGCGCAGCACTGGATAGACTTGAAACGTCAGCGCTGCTGCGTACCGACGGTGTGGCCTTGGCGAGCCATTGCGAGTCGGGTCTCAGGTGTTTACGCAAAGCCTTGGTCTCCGTAGAATCCGCGGTCTACGAATACGAGGAGCGCAAAGCCCCCGAGCGCCATTGGGTCGATATCGAGCTATCGCTGCAAATACGCAAGCTCTATTGGAATTTGCGTAATGAGACGGAATACGCGGCCCATGAGGACGAAGACGACATCGAGTCTCGGCTGCGTCGGGTTCTCTACCGGATCATGGCTTTCCGTGAACTTTCGATCTATCCATTCCTTCGGGTCGACGATCGAGTCCACTTGCGTGATTTACTCAAACGCATCCTCGAGTGGTTGAACAGCGATGAACGGGAGCAGAAGATCGCGGAGCAGCTCTGGGCCGACCTATCGAGCTTCACGGAGCTTCTAGTCCAAGTCAGCCGTCGCCAAGAGTTGCAAGACTTTGACCGGGAGCTGATCGGACGGATCCACGAGCAACTCTTCGACCGTATCGATGAGCCGGCTCAGGGCATGACGCCGATTCAACTGGCCGAGCTGGAAAAAGTGCTCGGGCTGGACGAAGAACTGGACGACTTGATCTGCAATCGAATTGCCTACGTGGAAGCCTGGCGCCAGACCCTGGAGCGCTTGATGGGCGAACTCGATCGCCCGGGCCGTGCAGCGCTCAAAGTCGAATTGTTGACGGACGACGATTTCGGCTGATTCCGACCCCTCAATGAACCAAAATAAGATCCCCTTGATCGTGCTCGGCGGCAGAGACCTGCATTTGGCCGAGATCACCGACAACGGACGCCGCCATAAACCTGTTCAAGGTTATAAAGGCGCCAATTTGAAGGTCGGGGGTCGTCCCTTGATCCAGCTGTTGATCGATCGGATGACCGCCACCGGGATGTTCTCGCCGGTGTTGATTGCGGGTCCGAGTCGGATCTACGGGCCTCTCGTCGAGGGTGCTGAGATCATTGAAACCGA
Source organism: uncultured bacterium (assembly GCA_965366625.1). Classification (GTDB taxonomy): domain Bacteria; phylum Acidobacteriota; class Thermoanaerobaculia; order Multivoradales; family J023; genus JAUIJL01. Next base: position 946 of record CBDUGP010000207.1, on the reverse strand, counting down.
CGGGACCTTCGGTGAGAACTTGAGCGCCGGGGTGGAGTGGGTGCGCCAGGAGTTGAAGACCGATATGGTGGCGGTCACCACTTGCGACATCCTGCCGGATCCGGAAGAGCTGGCGGTGGCCATGCAAGATCTGCGTGATCACCAGCCGTTCGACTATTGGATGCCCCAGATTCGAGTCCCCGACGATTCCACGCTCTTGGGGGCATCGGATTGGAAACCTAGATATCGATTGATCCCAGAGGGGGAAAAGAAATCGGTGGCGATTTTGCCCGGGCACATTATCGTCTGCAATCCCGAGGCGGTTCGGCTGAAATTCGTCTACCGGTTTTTCGACATCCTTTATCGCACCCGCAACCGTCCCTTGACCTTCCGCCGCTTGGCGCTGATGCGTGCTTTGCTTTGGAGCCTGGTGGTTGAGGATCTAAAACGCATCGCATCCCTGCGCTATCCGCGCATCTTCTTTCCGGTGGTTTACAACAGCTTGCTGTTGGCCAGCAAGCTGAAGGCGGGGGTGGCTCCGATCCGTGAAACCGAGGATCGTATCCGTCGGGTTTTCATCAAAGCCGACCACCGGCTCAAGTTTCCAGAGCGAAGGGGGTGGGTCTTGCTCAGCCCTGCCCTTTCTTTGGCCAAAGACATTGATACCGAGGAAGAGGCGCGGGAGCTGGAAGGGCTCGACGGGATCTAACCTTGATGTCTCGGAATTTCCACAAGCCATTGATTATAAATGACTTGAAGTATGTGAGGGGCCTGCTCCCTGCCGCTCTCCCTTGAGAAGCGGCTCGGCTTCGCCTCGCCCGGGCGGGGACAAGCCCCACCCCTACATCCGGAGGTTTGCGGGCGTAGCCCGCTAAGGTCTCCCCTCCGGGGACGGCCCAGAGGTAAGCAGGACTGCTCGGACTGCGGCTCAGCGGTCGGGGCAGCTCTTTCGAGCCAGCCGCGCCAC
>CBDUGP010000206.1:0-6761 GCA_965366625.1 uncultured bacterium | reverse complement strand
GATCCTATGGTGACTTACGCGCCCTGAAGACCGGCGATGGTGTCGAGGTTTGGCACGTCCAAGTGGGCGAGGTTTTTGGCTCCAAACCTTACATGTGGGGATTCTCCACTTCGGTTCTGGTGGATGGCGATCTCTTGCTGGTGGAATCCGGAGGTGCCGAAGGCAAGGCCTACGCGGCCTTGAATCGTGCCACCGGCAATACACGATGGACGTTGGGCGACGGAGAGCCCGAGCATAGCTACAGCTCTCCGATCCTGGCCCACATCCCTCATCGGCCTTCTGCTGCCGCACGGGAGCCTCACTTTGTGTTCACCGCCGGCGGGCTGTTGCAGGGGGTCGACCGCCAGGGGGAGATGCTTTGGTCCCACCCTTGGCCGGTCACCATGGCGACCCACGCTATGCCGGTGTTTGTGCCGCCGAACCGCTTTTTTGTTTCGTCGGTTTCGAGCGCCGCCCCACCCTCGTTGATCGCTGTCCATCCCGATGGAGACGGTTATCGGACCGAGGTCGTGTGGACCAGCACTCAGCTGAAGAATCATTTCAGCTCGTCGTTGTACTACGAAGGAAGCCTCTTCGGTTTCCACAACGCCACGTTTCAGGTGCTCGACGCCGCCACCGGCGAGCCCCGTTGGGGCAAACGTGGCTTCGGAAAGGGTTCGCTAATTCTCGGCGACGGCAAGCTCTTCATCCTCTCCGACCGTGGGAAATTGGTCATGGCCGACGCCGGGGCTGAGCGCTTTGAGCAGCTCGGCTCTGTGCAAGCCTTAAACGGTAAGAGTTGGACCGCTCCGACCCTAGTGGACGGTGTTATTTATTTGCGTAATCAGGCCGAGATGGTCGCTTATCGGGTCAAGGAGTGAGTCGTGGCTGAGTTTCAACGATTCTGTAGTAGATGCTCGATTTCCTGGGTGCTCGTCGGTGTTCTCTGCGCTCCCATGGCTCTTGTCGCTGCCGAGCAGGACCTCGAGCAGGTGGTGGCCAAACACATTGAAGCGCGGGGCGGATTCGCGGCTTGGGATGCGGTGGAATCCATCCAGATCCAGGGTGACTACACCGCTTTCAGTGAGGTGCATCCCTTCACCTTGTCGCGCCAACGCAACGGAATTGAAGCCAACTACCGGATGGACGGTTATCTAGGGTCCAAACGGCGGATCGTCGGTTGGGATGGCGAGCAAGCCTGGTGGTGCGACGAATGGACCGGCCAGATCGATTGGCCCGCCAAGATCTCGGGGGTCAGCAAAGCCGTCCTACATCAGGATGCGGAAATGGCGACTCCTTTTTTCAATTGGCAAGCCCGGGGCTTTGAGGTTCAGCTCTTGGGGCACGAGGATGTAGAAGGAACGGACACCCTGAAGCTCGAGCTAACCCGTCCAAGCGGTGAGCAAGAGATTTGGTTCCTCGATGCAGAAACTTATTTGGAGGTGGCTCGGGACGCTACGGCCGACGAATTCGGACGAGCTGTTCAGGGCCGTATGTTCTTTGACGATTTTCGAAAAATCCCGGGGCCCAAGGGCGATCTGGTGATTCCTCACTACACCGAGGTGGAATGGGCGATCCGGCACCGGGTGATGGAGATCGCCGAGGTGCAGATCAATCCAGAACTCGACGCCGAGATTTTCGAAATGCCGCCGCCGCCCGGAATGGAAACCTTATTGGGCATGGTCGGGCGTTGGAAGGTCGACGTCGAGGAACGAACCGATCCCCAAGAGCCCTTCAAGTCTTCCCAGCGAGAATCGGAGATCGTGGCCGATTTCGGCAACACTTTGATCCGGGAACGAACGGCCTTTCCAGGAGGTCGCTTGGCAGAGACTCTTTGGACTTTCGATCGCTATCAGAACACCTATCGCGCGGTGCAAATCAACACTGAAGCGCCTCGCCTCAATGTTCTGGAAGGCTCGATGGGAGACGGCCGTTTGACCGTCTCCAATCTCGAGACCAGGACTTCCTACTCCATGTTCGGAATGACTGTCCATGACCGGATTTCCGTTTTCGGGATCACCGAAAACGGTTTCCAACTGGAGTGGGAGATCTCGACCGACGGCGGAGACGCCTGGGTGGTTGTGCAAAAATTAGCCTATTCAAAGATCTACTGATCGGCGCGCGAGTTTCCTAAGACCAATCCAAGCCACAGGGCCCAATTAAGGCGAGGCACTCGACCAAGCCGCGAGGTTGCCGGATTCGAAGCCGTCTTCGAACAGCCCGGCTCCTTGACCCGCGGTGACGGTAGTACACGGGCTGGCGGGCCCCATGCAGGCGTCCGATCCGGTGAATCCGGCGACCACATAGTAGTATTCGCGGCCGTTTTGCAGCCCGGAATCGTCGAACGAGGTGCCGGTGACCTCACCCACCAAGGCTTTGCCGCGCGCACAGCCGCGCACGCCGTCGCCACGGTAGATCTTGTAGCGGTCGGCTCCGGCGACCGCATTCCAGCTCAGGCCGGCGCCGTGGTCTGCGGCCACGGCGGTCACGGCCGGCGCAGCGGTGGGCACGCCCGCACAGCCGGCGACCTGGACGCTCGGAGTCGAGCAGGCGATGCCGTGGCGATTGAAGGCGTTAAAGATCGCTTGCATGTGCGGAGTGCCGTCCGCCAGATTGCCGTTGTCGTCGTCGGCGACGAGGAATTGTTGGTAGCCATGGGTGGCCGCGCAGCCGCCCTCGTTGCCGTTGGCCAGGGAATTCCAAGTACCCACGTTGTCGGCGCCCAAGAAGACCAGTCGAGTGGCGATTTCCATCGACGTATTGTCGTCGTAGCCATGTTGGGCAGGTAGGTCTAATTTGTAGAGATCCCACATGGCTTCCGCCGACAGCACACCTTGGCAGTGGCTCGAACCGCCGCAATTGGAATTGGCCCAAGCCACGTCGTGGGGAGCTTGGGAATTATGGCGCTGCCAATCGATATCCCGGGCGGCGGTGCAGCCGAATGCCGGGGTGCACGGATCTCCGAATCCGCTGCAGACCGACGGCAAAGCACCACGGCCAGGGCAGGAATCGCCGAGGCGCAGGGCGGCGAAAACGTCGGCAATACCTTCCCCCGGGCTGGACACGGAACCGTTGGTGCCGTTGTCGTCCATGCCGTGTCCCCATTCGTGATCGAGCACACCGGCGAGTTCACCCAGGTTGGCGCAAGGGGCCTCGGTCTGGAAGAACTGTACGCCGCTGCCGGTCCAAACCGCGTTGCACCAGGCGTCGTCGTTGAGGCCGGCGGGCATGGACGTTTGCAACCAGGGGTTCGACGGCAAGCGGGTTCGACCCATCTCCGCGATGCGATTGAGTTCGTAAAACGCGGTGCGCGCGGAATGGGTATTGCCCGCCGAACCGCCCGGCGGAGTGGTGCAATCCGTGCCACCGCTGGTCCCCAGGGCGAGGTCACCGTCGGCGGAGGTTTCGGAGATGGACCCGCAGGATTCGTTGATCCGGATGTAAGGCCCTGAGAGAGCCGTGGTCATGGAGCCGGTCACGCCTTGCACGTTGCCGCCCGCATCGGTGGTGACGGTGCCGCCCGAATGGGTGACGTCGGCAAAAGGCATGGGCCAACCGGCGATTTCCACGCCGTCGGGCAACATGCCGTCGCTGCTGATCGGGTAGACGCCGCCTTGCACGTTGCGATGGTCGTTGTAGTGGTTGGTGTCGACCAACTCGAGCAGCTCACCCGTGTGGGCGTCTAGGGTGGCGCGGTAGTTCTCGATGGCGCCCGGTGTTTTCAGGGGCATCACCCAAGCCAAGCGATAGGAATAACCGTGGCCCGGCTCGAAACCGTCGGCCGAAGCCATGGGAATGATCTCCAAGCGGGTTGCGCCGGCTGGTCGCAAGAACTCGGCGCCGGCGATTCCGGCTTTGGACCGATTCCAGACCAAGCTCGCGTCCAGGGTGGGCTGGAACTCCACGTCGACCGTGCCCCAACGATGGGTGCCGAACAGCACCAAATTACCGGCGACGATCGAAGCGGTGAGGTAAGCGTCGCGGACCTCAAGGCCGTTCAAGATGCGCTGGCCGTGGACTTGGATCAAACGTCCTTGGTCGTGAACGCCGACATTCCACCGAATTTCCGCCGGCTCGATGCGGAGGGCGTGGCGATGGGCTACCAAGTAGTCGGTCAGGCGGTCTCGAACCAGCTCGGTGAGTGCGTCGGCCTGTCCTTCACCGGCGGCCTTCGATATGGCGTCCGGCGAGTCCGCCCAAGTCAACGCGTTTCCGGCCCCGGGCAGGATCGGATGGCTGAGCCACAGCGAAGCCCAATTGCCGCTACGTGCGTCGATCCAACCGGCGTCGCCGGATAGGCCGAGGGTCGCGAGTCGGTTCCAAGCCGATGCTTTTTGCCCGGCTTGAAGTGCGTCCGGCCGCAGGAGTACCGCCTCCGGGTTGAGCTGGGCAGCCCGGACCTGCGCGGGCCCGGCGGTGGGGCTGTCGGTGGGCGGCTGCCACGCCGCAGCCGGAAGCGCGGACGTCAATAAAACAAGCACCAACGCTCGACGGAGCCGAGTCGATGGAGAAGCAGTCTGCGGGTTCGGGGTCACTTTTGGGCTTTGGAGCCGACGAAGTAGGCGCATGGGATACCTCACGTGCGGAATGAGTGCGTCATCAAGAAATCAACAGAATCTCAAAAGACCAAGAACTCCTTCCGCCTCGGTTGCTTAACAGGCCGCTAAGCCGAGGACCTCCAGAAGGCCTAGATCGAGAGCCGACATCCAGGGACGCGCCAAACGAGCACGAAAGGCGCAGAAGGAGCGCAGATTCGTCCAGGGGAGTGGGTTATTGCGCCCGCTTCTTACGCTGTACAAGGAGCAAGCCGGACAAATTCACCGCGAAACGCCTCGCGGCGGTAATTCTTGAGGAGAAAGACCATGTCTAAAGCGGAGCTTGAGCTGGGCTTGAGTGGGCCCTGGAGCTGTGGATCGTCGACCCGTGAACCGTCGACCCATGAACCATCGACCCGGGGACCGTCGACCCGGGGACCGCGGATCTGGGTTTGTGCTTTCGTGTTCGCCTGGGCCGTCGGCACTTGGCCGTGCCTAGCGGGGGCAGGGGAGTGCGAGGTGACCCTTGACCTTTCGCGCGGAGATCTCGGATTTGATGCGTCGGTCACTGGCGCCGTGACCTGTGTGCAGTTGACCAACGCTATTCCGTCGGCGACTTACGAAGTAGAGTTGGGACGTGAAACCTGTATCGCCCCGTTGTCGACGGGTGTCTTTAGCTTTGGGGGCAAAGAGCTAGGTGCCGCCGCCGGACGGGTCGGCGTTGACGATCCGTGCGCAACCGCTACCAGTGTGCTGACCACGGCTTTAAGTGGTGCGAAATCAGAATCGGCGGTCAAGCAGGCCGTGGAGGCCTATGAGGCGAAAAAACTGGTGGGTTGCTCTCAAGGGGACGCGGCCGTTGCCACGACTCGCAAGAAGGACGGTTCCTCACTGGTGGTGGGGGGCGACGAAACCTTGGTGGTGACGGTGGTGCGAAAGAAGACCACGGCTTTGGATTCTAGAAAGTGGCAGATTCCGTCCAGCTGCTCGGGCTGGCAGACGACTTACGGCTTCACCTTCGTTCCCAATCGAGACCGAAAGTTTATTTCGAAAGTGAACGAGGACGAGGCGGGGACCTTCATCATCACCCAAGAAGAAGACCGCGAAGAAGGCGATTTTTTGGCGTCAATTCTCTTCCGGTACTCCCGCCCCGGAAAAAACTACGGGCCGGTTTTCGGCTTGGGCTACGATCTTAAAAATATTTCTGTGCTCGGAGGCTTCGGTTATACCTTCAAACAAAACGTCACGATAACCGCGGGCGTCGCCATCCATGAACGCACGGATCTGGTGGGCAGATACAACGTCGGTGATGTGATCAAAGAAAACATCGGTGCTGACCAGCTGTTGGAAAAAACCTTTGTTCCCAATGCCTACGTGGGTCTGTCGTTTCGCTTTGGATCAAACATCTTCAGCCAACGGGACACCGCACAGGCAAAAGCCCTAAAGGCGAGTGCCGACGCTGCCAAGAAGGCCAAGGACGAGGCTAAACAAGAAGCCGACAAAGCGGAAGCCAACAAGAAGAAAGCGGAGCTTGCCGAGGCAAAGGAGAAGGAATGCAAGCTCAAAGCCGAGCACGATCTGTTGGTGGCTAAACAAGCTTGCGCTACAACCCGAGCGACGGAGGATGAAGAATGCAGGGAGGTTGAAGATTCGGTCGAGAAAACGTCTTGCTTGGAAACCGCGAAATCCAAAGCGGAGTCTTGTGCCGAAATAGCCGAAGCCAATAAGCAAGTAGCTGTTGCAGCTTGTGAGGTAGTTTCCAAGTCCGTCTGACTAATCGGACGTTTTGGAGTTTCCACAAACCATTGATTGTAAGTGGCTTGAAGTAGGGGGGCTTGTCCCCTCCCGCTCTTCCTTAAGAAGCGGCTCGGCTTCGCCTCGCCTGGGCGGGGGCAAGCCCGGGACAAGCCCCGCCCCTACATCCGGAGGTTTGCGGGCCGTCCCTGCCAGGGGACAAGGGATTTCTAGCCTCGGAATTTATTCCGTGGCTCGGCTTCGCCTCGCCTGGGCGGGGGCAAGCCCGGGACAAGCCCCGTCCCTACATCCGGAGGTTTGCGGGCCGTCCCCGCGAGGGGACAAGGGATTTCTAGCCTCGGAATTTATTCCGTGGCTCGGCTTCGCCTCGCCTGGGCGGGGGCAAGCCCGGGACAAGCCCCGTCCCTACATCCGGAGGTTTGCGGGCCGTCCCCGCGAGGGGACAAGGGATTTCTAGCCTCGGAATTTATTCCGTGGCTCGGCTTCGCCTCG
>CBDUGP010000205.1:0-6798 GCA_965366625.1 uncultured bacterium | reverse complement strand
TCCCTGTCCCTGTCTTTGTGTCTGTACCTGTATCGGGGTTATTCGTTGCTTTCGGCTCAGTCATGAATAGGCCTCTCAGATGGCTCGGAGCTCGGGCGCGACCCCGCGCGGGCCGCTAGCCAAGTTTCGACAGCCTTCGCTCCTCGAGTTCCGGCGGCGCCTTGGGCCCGATAAAGGGACAAAGCTTGCTCGGCGTGGGCGCGGGCTACGGTCGGATCCAAGTCGTCGCCGGCTTCCGCGAGACGTCGGCTCACCATGGCGAGATCCAAGGGGCTGGCTTGATCCGAAGACTGCCAAACCTCTTTCACATGCTCGAATCGTGCCACCGCCAATGATTTCTCGCCCGACGCCGCGAAAAGCTCACCTTCAGCCAGCTCCACCCAGACGGAAAGGTAGTGGTCGGGATCCATCAGTCTTCGAAGCTCTGCGATCTGCTCCGTCGCCTCGGGAATTCGTCCGAGGCCGATCAAGGCGCGAGCTGAGTTCAGGGCGGGTGGTAGGGCCCGGCGTCCCAGCTGATCATAAATGGCCAAGGCTCGTCGCAGGCAAAGCTCCGCCGCGGCCGGGTCACCCATTTCCAGGTAGGAATCACCCAGGTAGTTGAGGATTTCGGCAACTTTTGGGCTGCCGTCGCCGCGCAGCTCCGTCCACAGCTCCAGGGATTGCAACATGTGATCGATGCCCGCTTGGTCTCGCCCAAGGCGGACTTCGGCGTAACCCAAATCTGCCAAGACCCTGGCGCGATGCACGGTCCGTTGGTCGCCGGCGATGTGCAGGCTGCTGGTCAAATAATCCGCCGCTTGTTCGTAACTTCCCAGCTGGAGCAATATGTTGGCCAGCTGTTGTTGGACCGAGCCGATATCCGGATGATCCGGCCGCAGATGAGCTTGACGGGCTTGCAAGGCCCGTTGAAACGACGCGATCGCCGGTTGAAAGCGCCCTTCTTGGGCTTGGATGGTGCCCAGGGTGGTGACCATGCTGGCGGTATCGGGATGGTCGCGGCCGTAGAGCCGCTCGCTCAGCTCGATTGCCGACGCCACCGCCTCGGCGGCTTCCTTCAAACGTCCCTCCGCCCGCAGAATGCGCGCCGCCGCCTGCTGCCAGCGGATCAGCAGCTGGGGATCGTCGTCGAGGCGTTGAATCACGGCCCTGGCTTCTTGTTGTCGGAGCTGGGTTTCGTCGGCATCGATCTGGCCGTCGCCGGCCAACCACAGGAGGCCGTGCAAGGCTTCGGCGCGCACCACGTCATGGCGACCGGCGTCGGCAAAGTGTCGTGCGTCCAAATAGGCGCTTTTTGCTTGTCCGGGGCGGGAGGCTCGGTAGTGAGACGCGCCGAGTTCCAAAGAGACTTCTGCGGTCAAGGGCGAATATCCCAGGCGTCGGGCGTCTCCCATGGCTTGCTCTGCCACGGCCAGATGCTGTTCGTGACGCCCGGCCGCTCGCAGGGCTCGGGCTTCGGCCAATCGGCCGCGGATCTTAGCCACGTCCTGCTTGAGCCGCGGGTCGTCGATGCGTTTCGGTAGGGTCAGGCGGCGAATATCCGAGCACGCAGCCAAGCTGCTCAGGCTCGTGCTGGCTTGCTCCGCCCTGGCGACGAGCTCAGCGTCGGCTTCGGCGAATAGTCCCACCAAGGCGCCGAGTTCTTGACGCCGCTCTTCCAGGCAGGCCATGCGCAGGTCCAACAGCTCGCTGGACTGTTCCTTGCGCACGTGGGTCGCCTCGCAGACCTCGGTGTAGAGCTCGCGCCATTGATCGGTGAAGGTGTCGAGATTGGCTTGCGTCGCTCGCCAGATGGAGTCGTGTTTTTTGAACGTTTGTTCCCTAAAGACCTGCTGGATCTCCGAACGCAAGCTTTCGTCCCAAATACCCACCAGCTTGCCGGCTCCGGAGGAGCAGGCAGGCTCGCGAAAGAGCCCGTAGATCAGAATCACCGCAGCCAAGCTTGCGGCCACGGCCGGCCACAGCCATTTGCGCCGAGACTCCGTGTGGCGGGCGAGGGTGTCCAAGAGTTCGCCCATGGAAGCGAAACGATCGTCGGGCTCGGCGCGCAGGCCGCGGACCAAGCTTTGGTGGATGCCGGTGGGTATCCGTTGGTCGTTTTGAAGCTGTGCCGACGGTCCGCGTCGGATGACTTCCAACAAGTCACTTTCCGCCGCGGACGCGAACGGATGCTCGCCGTAGAGGGCTTCCCACAGGGCGACGCAAAAGGCGAATTGGTCGCTGCGGGCGTCGGCTCGCCGTCCGAGATGCTGCTCGGGCGCCATGTAGCGAGGGGTGCCGAAGACCCGTCCTTCTTGGGTTAAACGCTGGTGCAAGAGGGACGACTCTTGGGGCTCCAAGGGCGAGCTCGAAGGATCGTCGAGGGTGGCCCCGAGGGTGGCTCCAGCTGTGACCTGAGCACCTTGGGCGAGCCCGAAGTCCAACACCCGCACCCGACCGTCCTCACCGACTCGAACGTTCGACGGCTTGAAATCTCGGTGGGCCAAACCGGCGTCGTGGACCGCGGCCAATCCGCGCCCCGCCTCGACGAAAACGCCGACGATCTCGCGCCAATCCCGGGGCGACTCCACTAACCATGCCGCGAGATCAACCCCCTTGACCAGCTCCATGGCAAGGAAAACCTGCCGATCCAAAGAGCCCACGTCGTGCACGGCGACCACGTTCGGGTGCACCACCCTGGCCAAGGCCTGGGCTTCGCGGATCAGCCTCAACCGAGCTTCCTCGCTATCCCGTTGGGACGACGCGGGCAGCACCTTCAACGCGACCTGGCGATCCAGCTCGGGATCGTAAGCCGCGTACACCACCCCCATGCCGCCGGCGCCGATCTCTTCGAGCACCACATAACGGCCGAGGCAATCGCCCCGGCTCAAAATGCCCAGGAGATCCGGAGCCGGACCGCCGTAGGTTGCCGTTCGAGTCAGGTCGGTGTCAGAGGTCATCGTTGGCCCTGGTTAACGCGATCCCGCGCGCGATTCCGTGCCCGGACGCGCAAAACCGCGCGCGTTGAGGCGTCTTTTTTTCCTCAAGAGCCCCAAAGCTCGGGTTTCGTGAGTTGGCATTGCCCTTGCTCTTACTCGCCGACAGAAGCAAGCAACTCACTTACAACAAAGGAAATACGAAGATGATGACTCAGCGCAGGATAACACGCTCCCGTTCGACCCAAGCCCAGCTCCGGCGGGGCAACTCGGTTTGGGCCGGTCTTTGGGTCTACCTCATTTTGCTCTGTCTCTTGCCCTTGAGCGCGTTCGCTCAGCCCGGTGGTCGAGCGATCGATCCCGCAGCTCATTGGGATTTCGAAAACGGCTCCGCGCTCGGCAAGGATTCCACTTCCCAAGGCCGTGACGGTCAAGTCTTTGGCGGCGCCGAGCAAACCGCCGGACGCCACGCCGAGGAGAAGGCGCTGGCTCTCGACGGCACGGGTTATGTGGCCATCGACCACCTCGGCGCGGACCTCAATCTGGTCTCCGAAGTGACGGTGGAAGCGTGGGTCAAGGTCGATGCCCACGACACCAATATTTTCCGGCTCAGGCAGCCGGTCGCGCTGGGCAGCGATCGGTTCCAGGTGGCCAACTACACGGACGGCGCCGGCTGGGAAAGCCTGGTCGCTGATCCCGCGCCGCCTCTCGGACGGTGGTATCACTTGGTGGGCGTCTTCGATCACGGCGAGATGCGTCTCTACATCGACGGTGAGCGCAACGCCACCCTCACCTTGCCGTTCCAACAGACCAGCGGCACGTCCTACGCCCAATGGGCCTTGGGCGGCCGAGTCCCGGGCGGCTCTACGCCGGCCGATCAGCTGTTCGTCGGTGCCATGGACGACGTCAAGGTCTACTTCAAAGCCCTGGACGATGCCGCCGTCAAGCTGGCCTCCAACCGACGTCCCATGGCCGCCGATGATTCGAGCCTCACCGGCATCGGCGAATGCGTGGATATCGATGTTCTGACCAATGACCTAGACCCCGATGGCGACCCGTTGGCTCTGGCGTCGCCGGCGATCGTCCAAGCCCCGTCCCAGGGCACGGCCAACGCCATCGACGAGCGCACGGTCAAATATTGCCCGTTCAACGAGACGCTCGGCTCGGACGAATTCATTTATCGAGTTGAGGACGGACGGGGTGGCAGCGCCACGGCCAAGGTCACGATCGATGTCGGAGTCGACTCCTTTGCCGACCAAGAGCGCACCCTCCAGGTGATGGAAGTGGGCTCCGGTTGGCAGCGGCTGCGGGTGCGCGACCCGGAGACCGAGGCCATGGTTCAAGACGAGGTGTTGGCGGTGTGGCGTCACGGAATCGACCAAGCTCCCCTGACCAAGGCGCAAAAAGACGAGCTGGTCGAGGACTTCGGCCCCGAGCTACCCCAAGGACCGTCGGGCTCGGACGACATCATCGACAACGACGTCATCTTGATCGATCTCACCGCCCTCGCCGAGGTGGAGCAGAGCCTGCAGGGCATGTCGACGTCGTCGTCCTCCGGCTTGCCCACCAAAGGCTGCTTCGGCTGGAACGACAAGGAAAAAACCGAGCACTATTCATTCAACGAATGGGGATATTCCAGGGACTTCACCCTCACCGACCACATCAACGGTAATTTTTCCGTGCACCTGCCGTTCCAAGGCCAGGCGACCGCGGTGGTTCGTTATCGGATCAAAAAAGCCGCCTGCATTCCCTATAAATTCCGCTTCAAGGATTTCCGCGCCTTCGGCGATGTGTCGATCAACGGCGATTCCAATCTCGGGGCCGAGGTCACCTTGAACGGTCATTGGGCCAAGGAATGGCGTTTGGCGGAGCCCAAGCTCGGCGAGATCAAATTCTCCATTGGCCCGGTGCCCGTGCGGATCAAATTCACCCTGCCCATCGATGTCGGGGTGGAGCTCAATGCCCAAGTCACGGGATCCGTGGGCGTGACGTCGGATTTCGGCGCCGAAGGCACTTTCGATTACACCTGCACCAAAGACAGTTGCACCGGTACCAGCAACCTGACCCGCAACTTCGATTCGGACCAGCTGACCGGCAGCCTGGAAGCCCAGATCGACGCCAAGGCCTACGCCAAGGTGCAGGTCAAAGGCGCCCTCTACCACGACAGCATCCTCTATGCCCAAGCGGGCTTGAAGCCCTACGTGGAAGCGGAGCTGTGGGGTTATTACGGCAACGCCTGCGGCGATGGTGACGGCGACGGCCACAACGAAACCGTGCGCGCCCTGGTAGTCGGTGTGGATGCCGGTTACGACATCGTTTACGGCTGGGGCGGTTGGATTCCCGACCGCACTCGCACCTCCACGGGCCCACGCTATTACCTCGGCTGGTGGGACCTCTTGGGCGAGGGCGGTTCCGATGCCCTATCTCCCATGTTGCTCGGGCCGGAGACCGTGGATCGTCACGAAGTCACGGACTACTCGGTCAAAATGCGGCCTTGTTATCCCTACAGTGAGCAGGTGAATTTCGTCATGCTGCCGGGCACGTGGAACGGGCAGATGTTCATTCCCGCACCCGGTGATAGCGATCCCGCGCAAAACCAGAGCGTCGTCAGTCGATCGTTCCCCACGGCTCAACCCTACGATTTGAGGGTCACGGCCCTCAACGACGCCAAGGGACGGCCATTGCGCATGCCCTTCAATCGTCGAATTCGGGTCCAGGTGCCCCAATCGGCACCGAGCATCACCCAACAGCCCCAGGCTCTGACTGTGATCGACGGGCAAAACGCGTCCTTTTCGGTGGCTGCCGACGGCGGTGGCTTGTCCTATCGATGGCAACTGAACGGCGTCAACTTGAACGACGGGGGTGGCCTCTCCGGCACCCACACCGATCAGCTGACCCTAACCAACGTGTCGGCGGCGGACATCGGTGACTATCGAGTCCGGGTCAGCAACAGCGTCGGCACGGTCTATTCCAGCTCGGCGCATCTGACCGTCCAAGCTCCGGCTCCGGATATCTTTGTGGAGCAGAATTGGGACGGTGTCGAGGTGTCCCAGGGTGGAACGTTCGTATTCCCGGATCCGGTGCCTCGCCTGGTGTCCACGTCCCGCCTATTCAAGATCAGCAACGTCGGCACCGAGCCGCTGATCTTGACCCAGGCCCAATTGGTGAGCGGTCAATGTTTCAGTCAAATCGAAGATCCCATGACCACCCTCGCAGCCGGCGAATCGACCACGTTCCGAGTGCGACTACACTGCGCCTCGGTCGGTCAATTCCAAGGCGCGGTCACCATCCCAAGCAACGACTCCGACGAAGACCCCTACGTCTTCTACCTCCAAGGCACCGTGATCTCAGACGGAGCCGACATCGCCGTCGCCCAGAATTGGGACGGCACACCGATCCCCAACGGGGGCTCGTTCACCTTCCCGGACCCCACCCCGGTGGGCGTGCCCACGTCGAGGGCCTTTTCCATAACCAACGAAGGCAGCAGTGACCTGATCCTGAGCAATGCCACGCAAACGGTATCCGGTACCTGCTTCCACCAAATCGAAACCCCGATCGCGACCCTGGCCCCGGGTGCCTCGACCCACGTCCGGGTTCGCCTGCACTGCAACCAAGCCGGCACCTTCACCGGCGCCGTCACCTTCCAATCCAACGACCCCGATGAGAATCCCTACACCTTCTCGGTAACGGGGACCGTTTCTCCGTAAGTGGGGCAGCCCGGAAACTGAAATGCACGACGCCCAGCCGGTTGGCTGGGCGTCGTTGTGTTTAGTACTGCGTGGCGGCGCCAGAAGGTTCCTTTTGATCCGCCCTTGCTGCTCAACGAAGTGAAGTTGCCCCGGTTTCGTGGACAGGTATGCTCTTTCGAGCAAGGAGGTCCCGA
>CBDUGP010000204.1:0-7104 GCA_965366625.1 uncultured bacterium | reverse complement strand
CCAGCCGGGGGCGCCCAGCCGGGGGCGCCCAGCCGGGGGCGCCCAGCCGGGGGCGGCCGGCCCGTGCCGGCCGACCGCTCCCTAGAACCCCTGGCCAAAACGCAGAGATTTGCCACATTTCGGGCGTGGATCGCCTCGATTCAGCCCCGATCTCGGCATTGGCTCTTGGTTCAATAACGCCATGGTGCTCACCGGCTCGAGCCCTGTCTTTAACCGTCTGGCCAACATAAGATCGTGCAAACTTTTTCCGTGGAATTTGGAGGCTGTCATGGTTTTCGGCAGAAAGAAGGGTCCTGTGAAGAACTCGATGCAGGGATCGACGCCGGGCTCGTATCTGTTCACGAACAGTCTCATCGCGAAGCAGGATGGTGCGCTGAGCCGGGCACGGAAGGCGACGGGTTTACGATCCGCAGCCGCAACGATAATTTGTGCTCTCCTTTGGGCTTTCACGACCGGGCAAGCCATCGCCCAGCCGCCGGTGCCCACGGCGATCGAACCTTCCTTTAGCCGGGCGGAGGTGCCCACGGTCGGGGAAGGGACTTCGGTGTTGAACGTGACCGAATTCGGTCGCTACAGCATTTGGGTCGAAAGCGACACCGGGGTCGCCCTCCAGTTGGTGGACAAAATGGCCGGCCCTGGGGATTGGAAGGGTCAGGCGGGTGAGTCCGACGGCAGGCTCGACGTTTTCCTAGACCGGGGCGACGTGTTGATCCGCAGCCTTGGAACCCCACCTCCAGAGCCTGCTGGAGGTGCCGAGGATGGACGGGCCACTGACGCAAAAACAGCGAGCCTCAAAGTAGAAAGATTTCGCCCCCGGTCCGAGCGCGCGGTATTTCTGCCCCCAGACCATCAGCTTTCCGAAGAGCTGGTGGATTTCGAAGCCTCGAGTTGGTGGTTGAAAGTCGATCAGCGAAAACGGGTGATTCTAGAAGCCGCCGGTCGACACTTGGCCGATCTACGCCTGTGGCGTGACGGCACCTGGTTGGAAGGCGCCGAACCCCTCATCGAAGAGATTGAGCCGATACCGGGACAGCCCCTGCGCCTCTGCCGTTTGAGCACGGTGTTGGAGCCGGGGCTCTACCGATTGGTCGCCTATGGAGGGCCGTCCGCGGATTGGACCGAGGACGACGGCAGTCGGCCCCTCTACATCCGTTCCGGGGTGCCGTCGGCCCCGGAAGCGGCTCGACGCCGGCTTTCGCTCTCACCCTTCGGTTTTGATCGGTTTTTGGTGCCCTCGGAAGCCTCCTATTTCCGTCTCGAGCTGGGGGCCGAAGGTCCGGCGGGTGAGCAGGCCTCCTTGCAGGTGGGGGATTGGCGGGAGGAGGCACCCTTCGCCGACGAAGGCATCTTCGAGGTCATCACCAAAGAAAATCGAGAGCCCGTCGCCGAGATCGAACTCAACGTACGGCAGGGTGACTCCCGGATCATCAAGGTTGCGGGGCGGGCGGGTGAATCGGTTGTGCTGCAACATTTTCGTGCGGACGAAATCCGCCGATTCCAGGAAAGCGGTGAATATTTCATCGGCACAGTGCATGCCGGCGCCGTTGCCGACCGCCTAGAGGCCACCGCCTTCTTGACCCGTAACGAGAATCGATCCAACGACTACCACAAGTCCATCCAGAGCCGGGCCGTGGAGCTGAGCCGAGGCGTGGTCATTCGGCGTCGATTTAATTTGCATCAAGAAGGCAGCCTCTTTCTGACCGTCAAGGACGCCGGTGATTATGAACTCAAGGCCTCTGGGGACGGTGATGCGGACCTGCGTTTGGAGCCGTGGTTTGCGCCGAATCGTAGACCTAAGGATTACCGACAACCGGAGGCGCGCAGCGGGGGAGGGGAGTGGCAGCTAAATCCGGGTTTTTATCGCCTGACGCTGCTTCCTCGGCGACCGGGCATTCTCTCATTGCTCATCCGCAGCCTCGACGAATCGATAGGGTTGCCGCTCGATCAACAACCCGTCGAACGTTCGGCGATCCGGTTTTCAGCGGTGCGTCTAAATGCCAAGGACCGCTACAGTCTGCATTTGAATCAGCTGCCCGGGGTTCGCTCGGGTGCGGTAATCCGACCCTTGCCGTTAAATCTCGAAGAGCCCTTGCCGCTGGTCGCCGACGACCCAGAAGCCGTGGAGCTGCCGTTTCATGCCGAGCGTTCGGGTCGGATCGTCGCCCAGGCCGAGGATGGTGGGTTTTTGGACGTGTCCGTGGACGGAGCCCCCTGGGACAGCGCAGGGCCGGCGGTCGCCGGCACCCATCGAGTTCGCGTCCGACCCTCCGCCGGTCAAGAGTTGCCGACCGCTTATTCATTGGCCTGGGTGCCCGACGCCTGGTCGGCGCCGCCGCCGGCCGTTCCGACCGAGCTGCTGGCCTTGCCGCAATTCCCTCGGATTGAACCGGGCCGGATTGCTCGTTTTGAGCTCGATTCCCAACAGCGCCAGACCTTCCAAATCGATGTCGAGAGGGCGGCACTCTATCGTTTGGAGAGCACCGGCCTTTTGGACACCGAAGGCGTTTTAAGAACCCGCGTTCGTCCTGCCCTGCAGACTCGGACCGAAGGTGGAGACGGTCGAAATTTTGCCGTGCAAATGTATTTGCGCCCCGGCACCTATCAAACCGAAGTGTCGGCTCGTAGCGGTCAGGGGCGAGCTGGATTGCGCCTATTCAGCGCGCCCATTCGGAACGGCGGGCGTTTGCGCCCGGGTGTGCCGGCTCGAGGGTGGCTGAAGGCCGGCGAGGCGTTGGAATACGTCTTTGAAATCATGGTTGAGGATCGCTACCGCATTCGAACCCAAGGCCTCGGACGCAACTTCCCGATTCGCTTGGAAGACGACGACGGCTGGCCGCTCCTGCCGCCCGGCCGGGCGGGAGACCTGACGATCCTATTGAAGCCCGGCAGTTATCGTTGGGTGGTGCTGCCCCAAGAGGTGGATGCCCGGCAGTGGACTCTGCTCGAACCGATCGATCGGCCCTTGAAAGTCGAGGGGCCAGGCCCCTACGAGCTACCTCTCGACCGTCGGGTCGACCATCTGTGGTTGGAGCCCGAGCAAGGGATCCGGGGAGATCGCTGGCTGTTCCATTGGCCGGCCGATGCCGAAGCGCGAATTCACCTCTCCGAGGGCATGGAAGGCGAACTCTTTAGGGATCAAGAACGGATCGCGACCTTGCCCCGCAACAAAGGATTTAGAGGGTGGCTTTCCCAGGGACCCCACGAGCTGCGGATACGGTCGGCGAGGGTCGACAATCGGGTGGCCTACCACCTACGAGTGGAGCCGGTACCCATGATGATCGGCACCTCGCGAACCGTGGAGGTGCCGTCGGAGCTGGATGTGGCCGTGGGCCAAGAGGGGCTCGTCGAGCTGTCGTCCTTGGGCCGGATCGATGTCCGAGCGCGTCTCTTCACCCTGGTGGAGGAGGGGAAAGGCGAGTTCATCGCCGAAGCCGACGATCGACCTGGGGATTGGAATTTCCGGCTCAGTCGGCGTTTGGCCAAAGGGACCTATCGGTTGGTCCTGGAAGCGGTGAGCCAATCGGGCCAAGCCGAGATTTCCATGGGACGGCCCGAGGAAAAAATCGAGCCGTCTTGGACCTTGCCCCTGGGCCGAGCGGAATCCCGATCGCTGCTGTCGGATTCTGCGGCTTATGGCGCGGTCCGTTTGCCCTTGGTCCTACCGCCAGGTTCCGACGCATTGTTGGTGCACGCCCAGTCTGCCGACCATGTGCGTTTGACCCTCGAGGCGGGATCTGAGGAACGGGGATTCAGGGAAGGCACCGCAGTCTCCTTGGTAATGCCCCTGGTAGCTGATTCGACCGCTGACCCGACCGCTGACTTGACCGGCGATGCGTCCGCAGGGACCTCTGGGGGACCCTGGACTTTGAGAGTGGAGTCTTTGGACCAAAGCGGCAATGAGATTCAGGTTCATGTCGCCGCGATCACCACGGAACGCATCACCGAGGCCGGGGCTTCCGGGGGTGTCAACCTGAGGCAGGTGCCGGGCATGCCGGGGGAAATCGGAATTCTGGCGGTAGATCTCGACCGACCGGGTTGCTTCCGCTTGGCTTCGGCCACCTCGGTGGGTTCCCGTGCGGGGCACGCTCTGGACACCACGGATGCTTTGGTGTCGGCGACCGGATCGGTGATTTGGTTGGGGGGAGCGGTGGATCGGCAGGTCGGGCTCCAACGCCACACATTGACCGCGGGAGCTTCGCCCGTCCGGCTGTGGTTGCCGGGTCGGGACGGCGGGGTTTGCGACGTCTCTTCGACGGCGCAAGCTTCGTCTTGGGTGATCGCAGAAGGTTTGGCGGGGCCCATCGCCCTGGCGGGCGGTCATGGCGACTTTTCCGTCCATGATTCCGACGGCCGTCAATCTTTGGTGGCGGTGGATTCCAATTCGGTCCTCATCCGCCCCGGCGACGGTCAGGCGGGCGACGTCGACCTGCGCTTGGTGACGGTCGAACCTCCGAGATCGGAGCCCGCGGATTGGGGAAATCACGAGCTGAAGCTCGCACCGTTCGATGGCATACGGCTGAACTTGCCCGAGGGTAGGAAGAAGCTCCGACTGACCCTGTCCAAGGGGTTGGCGGCGGTGCTCGGCGAAGGACGAGGCCAAGTGGTTTGGGCTCGCACAGAGAACCGCCAAGTTTCGTTGGACACGGACCTGTCCATTGCGATCCACGATCTGGGGGGCCAGGGAGGGGTTGCGGCGGTGGCCGGCTTGCCATCGGGTCCCGAGTCGGGCTCGGTGCTCGAGTGGGCCCGTCCTTGGGAGCGGGTCATGGACCAGGCGGGTTCGACGGTGCTTCAAATTCCGAAGGTTGACGACTCCGTGAACCTTTGGATGCTGGGGGCTCGGGATGCGGTGTGGCGGAGCACCGACGGCAGGGTGCAAAGAGGGGCGAACCTTCGGCTGGAGCCGGGGCAAAGCGGCAGCCTGACCTTAGACCACTCTGTCGGTTGGTTGGTCGCCCGGTTGGTCGTAAGCTCGGTCGCACCGTCGATCAGCCGATCGGTGACCCGGACGGTCACCCGGTCGGTCACCTCAGAGTCGGCTTCGGCTGCAAGCTTGGGATTCAGTCCCGCTGCGGAGCAGCCGACCCGTCCCATCATCCCGCCCGCAAGGGTTGAAATTGTGGGTGATTCCCCTTGGCAAATCGAGACGTCGGAACTCTCCGTATTGCACCTGAGCACGCCGGAACCGGTCGCTGCGTGGCTTCGTGCCGGCGACTCCAGGACGGTGTCCGGAGTTTTTCCCGAAGGCATGCGGCTCTACCTCCCAACCGCTGCGGCGGGTGTCGCTGAGCTGCGTTTGAGGGGGTTGGGCGGTCGGCTGTTGGGCGGGTTCCTCGAGGTGCAGTCAAACCCGGTGCTCGACATTGGCGAAGGTTTGGGCCCGGAGACTCTGCTGAAACCCGGAGAGACCCGATTCTATCGATTCGTGGTGTCGGAGACGGGCACCGTCGGCTTTGGGGCCCACGCGGAGTCCGGGGAGGTCGAAGGGTTGTTGATCGACCGGCACGGCAGGGAACTCGGCCGGGGGGCCGTGCAAATGGCCGAACTCGAAGCCGGCGAGTACTTTTTCGCCCTGAGCCTCGGCGTCGACCAACGGCCGGTGAAAGCGCGGCCGGCCGTGGTGGGCTTGCACGGTCCGGGCACCGGGCCACCCCGGGATGTGATCGAGGACTATCTGGATCTGAGAGTTCTGGAACTTAGTGCTTTAGGGGACGAGCCGTGATGGCCGTGATCTCAGAGGCGAAAGCGGAAGCTGGCGCCGAAGTTGATGGCGTCCGTGGACGCGTCTTCGAGGGCCTCGTAGGCGTCGGCCCGATAGTTGAAATTGAGGTCCAGGGCGATGCCCGGAAGGATCGCTTTTTGCCAACCCACTCGACCCGCCCAGAAGGTGTCGGACACACTGTCGTCAAAATCGCCGGAATAGCTGGCGCCGAGTCCTACCGCCGCATACCAACCACTGCCGACGCCGAGAAAAATCACCGGCGTCAAGGTGCCGTCGGTGGAGCCGCCGTAACCGTCCTCGTAGTATTCGGCGTCGATTTCGAGGAAGAAAATCCCCTCGGGCTCATAGCGGTAAGACAGCACGAACGCGTAACCGTCCTCTTCGATGTCGCCGAAACCGTCGTCGACGAAATCGTCCACTGTCTTGTAGAAGAGCGCGCCGATACCGAGCTTGTGATCGGCGGCCTGCGCCTCACCGGTCGCGCCGAGGAAGCAAATCATGCTTAGGATGAATATGCCGAAGGAGAACGTCTTGTTGGGGATCATCTTTGCCTCCGAAGGCCTCGCGGGAGACCCGGTTGATGTCGAAACGGAGCGTCGAAATCTGCGCGGTCAGAGTAACCGGAATCCGCGGACCCCACAAGCATACGGCCCCGTCCCGGCACGAGGCAGCGCTCGCCTGACCAGCGCTTGGCTCGTGCTGATGTCGACCCTGATGTTTTGCGCTTCGGGTTGGGCTCAGGCTCCCACCGATTTGGTGGCCCCACCCGCTTCTGCCGAGGCCACCGCTGAGCCGATCACCGTGGTGCCGGACGATTTCTTGCGTCGGTGGGATCCGCTGACGGTCTTTTTTAATCGCGATATCGGTCCGGGAACCGGGGCCGAAGACGAGCTGTCCACTTGGGTGACCATGAGCCCGGCCCATCCGGTCGAAGGGCAGTGGATCGACCGTCGGACCCTGGTGGTGCGGCCGGTGGATCCATGGCCCGCGCTTCAGCGCTTCGAGGTCGAGGTGCGTGACGGGCGTCGCAACCGGACCTTTGAACTCAGCACCTTGATGGCCGCCCCGCGCCAGACCTGGCCCGAAAGTGGCTCCCAGGGTTTGGAGCAGATCAAGGACCTGACCCTCGAGTTGGAGGAGCCCTTGGAGCCCGCCGCCTTGGCTCGCTCCCTGAGCTTGGAGCTGCGTCCCCTGCCGGGCATTGGCGAAGGGGAGGTCCGTTGGCTCGACGCTGAGGATTTCGAAGTCAAGGTGCTCGAAAGGGCCAAACGATCGGATCCCGCCCGCTATGTGATCTCCCTGGAACAACCCTTGCCCCAGGCCCACCGGGTCCAGGTATTCATGCTGTTGTCCTTGGATGCCGTGGCAGGCCGTCCATCGGG
>CBDUGP010000203.1:0-7267 GCA_965366625.1 uncultured bacterium | reverse complement strand
TACATCCGGAGGTTTGCGGGGGCAAGCCCCGCCCCTACATCCGGAGGTTTGCGGGCGTAGCCCGCTGAGTTTACCTGGTCCCAACTAAACCTTGCGCATCCCCTGAACCTTTATTTCCCCTGTGTCTCGACCACCTCGAATTCAATGCCCGCCGCCTGAAGCCGTTCGAGCAAGGGGTCTCCGAGCCCGGCTGCCGGGGTCAGATGACCGAAACGTGTCGGGAGTTGGTCCCGGTCGAACGCTAGGCAAAGGGCCGACTCCGCAAGCATTTTCGAGGTTTCACCATAACCTGGATCGCCGCCACGCACCTCGGTGACGACCCGATGATCTCCGGCTCGGCCGAGGAAGGTCACCCGAAAGCTACTTTTTGCGCGGGTCTCGGCATCCGGTCCTTCGCCGGATGTGCGCATGCGCAGCAGGAGTTTACGGGTGGGTGGAAGCTGGGCCATGGTGAAAATGCTGCCGAGCATGGCGCCGCCCGCCATCAGCTTTGGCAGGGAGCCGATTCGCATGGAGTGGCCGTATCGAAAATCGGATCCGAAGTCCTCCAGATCACGGGCAGACCGCAGAACGATTACCGGATCGATGGTCGGCATGGGACAGATCCAACCTTTGACTTTAGATTCATAGCGCACTCGGGTGCGCAACGGACGAACCTTGCGATCACTTTCTTGCTGACGTTCTTTTCTCTCACCTCGCGGGCCCTTCTTTCGACGGCCCATACCCGCCATGGCTTCCACGGCTGATTGCCAAGTCCCACCGGAGAGGGTCCCCTTGGCGGAAACGATTCCTTCGATCCGAATCGGCTGGTCGTTCGGCAATTGTCGCGCGGTGAAAAGGGCTCCGAAGTCGTGGGGAATGCTGTCGAAACCGCAGCAGCTCACCAGTCGCAAACCCTTGGATTCGGCGGTGGCTCCGTAGGTGCGGCGGATTCGGTCGACGAATTCGGGCTCGCCGGTGATGTCCAAATAGTCCGTCTCACCGGCGACACACGCGGCCACCACGGGCTCACCGTAACGGGCGTAGGGGCCCACGGTGGTGACCACCACTCGGGTGTCGGCCGCCATGGCTTCGAGGGACGCCGGGTCGTTGAGCTGGGCTTGCATCAGCTCGGGCTCGGGCGTGTCGGAGCCCAGCGCCGCGAGCCGTTGAGCCAGGGCTTCGAGCTTCGATTCATCCCGTCCGGCCAAGGCCCAGCGGAGTTGGGGTCCGCCGTGCTCGGCAAGGTATTCGGCGGTCAGAGCGCCGGTGAAACCGGTGGCTCCAAAAAGGACGATGTCGAATTTTCTCGGCTCAGTTTTTTGTTCGGTAGTTCTTCGCGCGGTAGTTTTTTGTGCGGTAGTTTTTTGTGTCATGAGAACACCATTGTAGCGCTTTGAAAGCCGGTAGTGCCCAAGACAGTCGGCGGCCCACGGTCGCCACGAGTGGACGATCATCGAGTTCGTTTTTATTTGCAAACCTGAATATCAAGTGACTTCACGTGAATGCGGTCGACTTCGGAGTAGAATTTAGGTGCGGTTTTCTCCCGAGATCGAGCACCAAGACATATTTGATGTCGTTGAACGTTAGGGAAGAAGGAGGGCTTGTGAACATCACCTGGACTACGGATTGTCCCAATATTCAGAGTTCGCCGATGCACGCTAAGATCGGCGAATCAATCGTAAAATTCAGCTTTGCGCCGTGGCGCCGCCGAGCAAGCCTCATCTTGCCCGATCGGACTCTGGGCCTATCAAGACGGGGTCAGCGATTTGTCCTGGCGGACGAAGTGGGCGAGTCGGTGGCCGAAGCAATCCGTGACCGAACGGGTTTTGACATTCAAACACCGGGGCGCTCTTTTAAGCTCGTCTGGCGCGGGTGGAATTTGATGACTCTTTTTGACCCGGACGAATTGGCTGTTTTCGAAGGATCTGACCGGCTTGGTACCATCTATGTGGAACGGGCGATGGGGGCGTCGGCCCGTGTCAGGAGTTCTTTGGGTGACGATATCGAGCTACCTTTAGAAGTTCATGGCCTGTTTGCGACGTTGCCCTTACTCTATTGCCACGACTTCCGAGCCATGTTGGTGGCCGGTTTCGTTATTTTCGAAACGTGGGTAGTTTTCTTCCAGTAGATTGAGCAGGGCGTCTGAGAAGGAGGTATGTCTCCCATGCGCAAAATTCCCGACGAGTGGATGCCGGCTAGTCCCATGGAAAGGGTCATCTGCCATTGGACGGTTGGGCGGTATCGGGCCAATTCTATCGACAGGGCGGCGTACCACATCCTGATTGAAGGAGACGGCTCCTTGGTGCGCGGGACCTATTCGATCAAGGCCAATTCCAGTCTCCGCCAGGGTCGTGCCTACGCTGCCCATACCAAGGGCTGTAATAGCCGATCGATCGGCATTTCTTGTTGCTCGATGATCAGAGCGAGGAGCGAGCCCGTTTTCGATCCCGGTCCTGAGCCCATGACAGAGCTGCAATGGAATGTGATGGCGGAAGTCGCTGCGCAGCTTTGCGATGCCTATTCTATTCCGGTCACCCCTGCCACGGTGCTCGGACACGGTGAGGTGCAAGAGATCCTCAACAAACCCCAGAACGGTAAATGGGATCCTATGGTTTTGCCTTGGAATCCTGAGCTGCCGCCCACCGAGGTGGGGGACCTATTTCGGCAGCAGGTGTCTCACCATCTGGTTCGGGAGGATGGGCCTGAGCCGGTTTTGCAGCTCGCGTCGGTGGTCATCAAGGGACGGAAATTCGACCAGGCCATACTGGAAAACGAGAGCACCTACGTGCTTGCCGAGCCGGTCATCGAGGCCTTTGAGCTCCAGACCCAGCTGCTCGACGATGAGAATCCGACGATTGTCGAAGTGACCTACCAGAACCGCAAATTTCGCGTGCCCTGTGCTCGTTTCCAAGGGGAACTCTACGTCGACGTACGGCAGATCGCCGAGATGTTCGACCTCGCGATCGATTGGAATCCGCGGGCGAAAGTTGTTACCTTGAGCTGAAGCTCAGTTGAGCCTCTTGCAAGGATAATAATGAAATTCTCAAAATATCACGGCCTCGGAAACGACTATTTGGTGATCCATCCCGAGGCTCTCGGACCGGGTTTGAGCTTGAGTCTGGAGCGTGCCAGGCATATTTGCGACCGGCATTTTGGATTGGGGGCCGACGGGATCTTGTTGGGACCCCTCGAGAGTGAAGCTTGTGATTTTGGCCTACGGATCTTCAATTCCGACGGCACCGAGGCCGAGAAAAGTGGCAACGGTCTGCGGATTTTCGCTCGCCATCTTTGGGATGAAGGAGGGGTCAAGGATCAACCCTTTACGGTGGAAACGGCCGGTGGGGTGGTGTCTTGCCGGGTGGGCTCAGGGGGCCGAGAAGTTCGGGTTGAGATGGGGCAGGTTCGATTTGATAGTGGCGCCATTCCGGTGACCGGCGAGCCACGAGAAGTGTTGAATGAACAGATCGAAGTCGACGGCGAGGTTCTGACGTTCTGCGGTGCCAGTGTCGGAAATCCCCACTGTGTGGTGCTCGCAGATTCGCCCACCCCTGAAGATGCGCGCCGATTTGGACCCCTGATCGAGAACGATCCTCGCTTTCCCAATCGCATCAACATGCAGCTGATGAAAGTTTTGGATCGCCGGAACATCCAGATCGAGATCTGGGAAAGGGGCTGCGGTTATACGTTGGCGTCGGGTAGCAGCAGCACCGCAGCCGCCGCCGTCGCCAGACGCCTGGGTCTGTGTGGTTCTGAGATCACGGTCCACATGCCCGGGGGACGGCTCAACCTGCAATTCGACGACGACTTTCGAGCCACTCTGATCGGCCCGGTCGTGCGGGTTTGTTCCGGTGAAGCGGATGAGGAGATGTTTGAGGTTGCCTGGCAGGGCTTCGGGCTGTAGTCTTATTTAGATATGCAACTTAATTGAGTCTTGTTGATCTTCTTTCGGCAAGCCGCACTTTTGATTTGCCCCGAACGCCTGCGCGGGCGGCCTCAACCCGGAGATCCCCCCTCATGTCGCCCAAGACCTTTGGATTGAAGACCTTTGGATTGAAGACCTTTGGATTGATCCTAAGCCTAGCCTTTTTCACCGCAGCCACGCTGGCGGCTCAAGCGATTTCATACGACGTGGTGTACGTTCGCCAGCCTCGCCACGGCGACGACGTGAATACCGTTTGGCCTGAGGTCTTTCATCCCGCACGATCCGAGCCCGGTGCCGACTTGATGTTGTTGCATGCCGACGGCAGTGAAGAGGTGTTGGTCGATTGTGACGATTGTTCGGTTACGGATCCCTTTGTTTCCTTCGACGCCCAGTGGGTTTACTACAGCCTCTTCCATGATTTGACCCGTCTGAATTCCCAACGGGGCGATCTGCCCTTGGACGGTGCGGACATCTTTCGCATTCGACTCTCGGATCGTCGGGTGGAGCAGTTGACCCACGGGGAATTCACCCCGAATACCGGGGCCGGGGTTTGGGACGAGTCGAATCCGCTGGATCCCCCTTCGAGTTTCAATCGACTGGGTTACGGCATCCTCAATCTCGGACCGTGCCCGCTGGCCGGCGGCAAGATCGCCTTCACCAGCAATCGAAACGGCCTGGCCCCGCCCAAAACGTTCACCAATCCCACGCTCCAGCTCTACGTGATGGACGAAGACGGCTCTAACGTCACGCCCATTGCGCCGATGTCGATCAACAGCTCCCTCCATCCCACACCCTTGCGCGACGGTCGGATCATGTTCTCGACCTATGAAAGCCAAGGGGTGCGGGATCGACGGCTTTGGGGCATCTGGACAATATACCCGGACGGTCGAGCTTGGGCGCCCTTGATCAGCGCGTTCAAAGATCCGTCGGCCTTTCACTTCATGACCCAGGTGACGGGTGAGGATCTGGTGGTGGTGGATTATTACAATCTGAACAATAACGGTTTCGGCGCCCTGTATCGTTTTCCGGTGGCGCCGCCCGACGGAACCCCGGCCTTCGGCAGCCCTTTCCCGAGCCTGAATCCTCCCATCGACCAAACCATCAGCGCCGACACCCTCTATCCCTTCCGCATGTCGTTCACGCCCTACGGCATGTACAGCCTCTCTCCCATGACCCATGCGGAGGATCACGCGGCCCCGGTAGGCACGGACGGCGAGACCCGAGTCGGAAAATTCACCCATCCTTCGGCCGCTCCCGGCGGGGATCTGTTGGTGGTTTGGACCCCGGGTCCCGCCAACGATCTGAATCGGCCGACGCCCTTGCCCTATTACGACGCGGGTCTGTACCTGATCCCGGACGCTGCGCCGGTTTGGTCGCCCGACGATTTGGTGCTGCTCAAAAACGACCCTCTGCACAATGAAGCCTGGCCGCGAGCAGTGGTGCCCTATTCAGAGATTCAGGGTATTGCCGAGCCCGTCGAGCTACCTTGGTTGCCCAACGACGGCTCCGAGCACACGCTGCTGCCGCCGGGCACGCCCTATGGTTTGATCGGCACCAGCAGCTTTTATAAGCGGGAGAGCTTTCCGGGCAGGGGAGCGAGCGCTTTCGACGGTCTCGATCCCTTCAACACCTCTGAGAACGGGGCGTCGAGCAATTGGGTCACCCAAGGAGCAGACGCCGGAAAATACGAAGATTCAGATATTTGGGCGGTGCGCATCGTGGCCTTGGAACCCAACACCCATCGAAGCTATGGGCCGGAGTCCGGTCGCCATTTTCACAACGCGGCCAACGAACGCCATCGCATCCTGGGCGAGATCCCGTTGCGCAAGGTCGACGAGGTCGGGCAGCCGGTGCTCGACCCCGAAGGCAATCCCGACACCAGCTTTTTGGCCAAAATACCCGCCGACACTCCGTTCACCTTTCAAACCCTCGATCGCAACGGCATGGTTTTGAATATGGCCCAAACTTGGCATCAAGTCCGTCCGGGGGAGGTGCGAACCAATTGCGGGGGTTGCCATGCGCACAGTCAGCAGCCGCTGGACTTCGCCGTCACAGCCGCCGCCCAGGTGGATTATCCGGTCTACGACCTTTCTAAGGTCACCCCGTTGGTGACCCATGACGTGGGCGGCAATCCGACGGTCGACCTGGTGTCCGAGCCGGTGGTGGATGTGGAGTTCTATCGCGATATCCGTCCGATCCTGGCGCGCAGCTGTATCTCGTCGTGCCACACCCAAGGCAAGGCCCAGCCGGACGGCAACCTGGTGCTCGACGATTACGCTTCCTATGACGGTTTTCCAGGTGACTACAAGCGATTGGCCGACGACCAAGACGCCGACTTCGGTTACAAACCGGTCATCACCTTTGGCCCGGTGTGGCGGCAAACCAACGCCAGCCGATACGTGCGGGATTTCCAGAGCCGGCGCAGCCTGCTGATGTGGAAAATCTTCGGCCAACGGCTCGACGGCTGGACCAACGGCGATCATCCCACGGAGACGAGTCCCGGCGATGCGTCGACCCTGCCTGCGGGTGCCAACCCCAACGAAGCGGATCTGGACTTCACCGGCACCGTGATGCCGCCGCCCGGCAGCGGAGTGCCGGCCCTCACCGAAGACGAGAAAATCACCCTCGCGCGTTGGATCGACCTGGGTTGTCCAATCGACACGGCCGAAGGGACATCTGCCGACGCCTACGGGTGGTTCCTCGACGATCTCAAACCCACCCTAACCGTCAGCAGCCCGAGGCCGGGCCTCGCCGAAGATCCCGTGTCCGTGATGCGATTCGGCTTGGCCGACGCCAATTCCGGAATCGACCCAGCGAGCTTGTCGGTAACCACGGACTTCGCGGTCGCGGGGCGGATCGCCGGAGCCGAACTCGCCGATTTGGCCACCGCTGTGGGTGACGGCATCTACGAAGTGGCCGTGGGTAGCGCCCTGGGGCCGATGACCGAAGCCCACGTGCGAATCGCGGTTGCCGACCACCAAGGCAACATCTCCCGGGTGGATCAGCGTTTCGCCACCGCGGAAGGATTGGTGTTTGCGGACGGCTTCGAATCCGCCGATTTGGCAGCGTGGTCCACCGTGCCTTGAATCTTGGACGGTGCGGTGCCAGGCACCTATTTTCCGCGGTGCCAGGCACCTATTTGCCGGGAGGCCTGGGCGGTGCCAGGCACTTATTTTCTGAGGCCTATTTGTTGGTGCCAGGCACTTATTTGTTGGTGCCAGGCACTTATTTGTTGGTGCCAGGCACTTATTTGTTGGTGCCAGGCACCTATTTGCCGGTGCTGATGCATAGTTTTACCCTAGAATCTCTCGGGCGCAACCGGTCGCCCGCTCTCATCGAAATCTGAAACTTTCCACTGAATTC
>CBDUGP010000202.1:0-7595 GCA_965366625.1 uncultured bacterium | reverse complement strand
AGACACGCTCGCTTTCCGTGCTCGGATCACCGCGCCTTTTAGATCCTCGAAACCCCATTTCTGGACAGGCCCTAGTTAATCGGCTGCTCCACTCGGTCGGCGTAGCTCAACAGCCTGAGGGTCACCACATGCAAGGCCTCCCCGCCGCCCCCTTGGCTCACCATTCGGCCGTGGGCCAAGCCGATGAGCGCTTCCAGATCGAAATCCGTATCCCCCACCTGGATCAACACCTCGGCCGGATCCTGCCACTGACGACCCCGGACCACGGCCTCGATCAAGGTATCCAATTGCTGCTCAGCCACGAGCGCTGCCATGGGCGCCAACGCCGCCACATTCCACGGATTCGTGGCTTTCATGCGCCCGGCCACCCCGGCGTCGTCAACCAACCGCCACAGCCGCTCCATCTGGCCGCTGACCCCTTCCAGCCCTAGAACAGCCTTCGTTCCAGGCCCGCCCGCATCTTCAAGCAGCTGCGCCAAATCTGCTTCACTCGGTATCCATTCCTCCAACACCGCCGCGTGCAGGGCCGCATGGCTCTGAAGCGTCTTCAGCATCAGCCAAAACAGCGCGCGAAACGACCTCGGGCGCTCCGAAGCGCAGAGGGCGGCGATCAGGGCTTCCAATTGCTCCGGCTCCAAGGAATCCGCTCGATTCTTGGTGTCCGATATGAAACGGCTGAGCTTAAAAGTTCCGTCCATCTCGTCCCGATCCGCTTCCTTGCCCTGAAAAAAAGGTGGGGTTTGCCCCTTCTACCGGCACAAACCCCGATGTGTTGATGGTGAGCAGAAGATAGCGGACATATCTTGGCCATGTCTGTGGTGTGAACCGACCATGCAGTCGGTATTATCGACACCATTGTGCGAACACGGGCCACTGTGTAGGCACATCGTAGACACTTCTCACCCTCAAACGGGGCGCACGCCCCAAAACAAAAGGAGATCGAGCCATGACCATGCAGACCCAGGTTAGATCAGGCTTGTACGGACACCTTGTTCCGGAAGGATGAGCTAAAAACAAGCGGAAAGGCCGAGGTGTCAGATCTCGATGCCTCGGATTTCCCTATCCAGGCCGACCAATGATCGTCGACGCTGGTAGGCGGCCAACATTGTAGCTTCGCTCTCGAGCCCCAGGGACCGGGCAATTTGAAAGGCCGCATTGCATTCTTCGACGGCACGACCGGATTCAGCCATCATGTCGTAAACAACCGCGAGATCGACGCTGATCAGAAGTGCATCCCGCAAGTAACACTCGCCGCCTATTTCACATAAACGACTGCGTACTTTCTCCAACTGCCGGATCGCTTGGCGATGGGAGCCGAGGCGGCCGTTGATCTGTCCCTCGACCCAGTCCAGGTAGAGCCAGGCAGCAGACCGATATCGACCGCTTCCATTGCCTCGCAAATGCCGCTTTACCGCCGCGATCAGCGTGAAGGCGTCGCGCAGGCCATTCGAACTCTCGGGACGGGCCAGCAAAGCAACCGCAATACTTTGAACCGCACTGATGAACGAGCGTTGATCCTTCTTAGCATCAAGCAACGCCAGTGCTATCTCCGCGTCCTCGGAGCTGCTCTTGAAATCTCCCATGGATGCATAGATCTTGGAACGGATAACCAGAGCCACTCCCAGCCGCTCGCCCTCTTGCAGCTCGATGGCGGCGTTGGCGTCCTCGAGGGCACGAGGAAAGTCCAACAAATCCAAGTGAAGCACTGCCTGACTATGTAGAACCGTGCCTTTCACCGAGTCTGAAAGGGGAAGCGTCAACGCTTTTTGGTACGCCTCCCACGCAGCGCCGTATCGACGATTGCGTCGACAAGCAGCTCCCAGGAGGCAAGCAGCCCTACCTTGCGCATCAGAAGAGAAATGCGAGCTGAAGTCCACTAAGAGACGGGCAACCGGGAGACCGAGGCGAGGGGTCTCGTCACAGATCTGTTTACATCGCTCAGCCAGCAGCTCAAACGCCGCCGCAGTACGGAAACGTTCGCGCCTTGTAATCCTCGCGAGCTCTTCTAGAGTTGCCCCGCGAATGGTCCGTGCCATATACCGCTGCGAAACAGGTTTTTGCGCCATGCTCGATCTCCCCCAGTGCTTTCACCAAAAGGATAGTCGAAAACTCTCAGAGATGCATACAAGATGTGGCCTCGCGATCACCTCGCGAACGGTTGTTGGAGTTGGGCGGGCGTTTTTTCTAGTAGATCGCAGACAAATCGACAACCCTCCACTCTCCCCGCTCTTGCCGGACGTCCAGAGTGAGGTAAGACCCAAAGTCCTCATCATCGTCTCTCGACGTACGATAAAAGAGAATCTCCGCCTGGCCGTCGCGGCTGCGTCGAACCAACTTCCAAATTTTCAATGGATAAGCCAACTCTCTTTCAGAATACTTCCCAACGACTCCCCAGAGATTCGGATCGCAAGGGCCATGCTCCATGAGCCTCTTCAGGAAATCCTGCCCAGCCTTCTCTGGCCCCAAGTCTCTCAATGGATTGAACAGGTAGAAAGTGGGGCTCACCAGCTCGCCGGGCAAGGTGTAGTCGATCAGCATCGGCCCGGACAAGGCCAAGCCGAAGATCACGGCAGCTGCGCCCACCGAGAGCCAAAGAAAGGTTTTTTGGGATTTAATCTTCATGTTTCCGGGTTAGACAAACCGGCTGGTGTTTCTTTCATTTCAAACTCTGCCGGTTAAAGCTCTTGTCTCGAAGGGGCCCGCAGCCTGTACACGAACAAAAGGTTTCGAAATCCGAACGCGCCCTCCAAACTTGAGGCCAGCTCAAGGCGGGACTCGAGTCGAGTTGCGATCGAGCCACCCTTGCCTTAGAATAGGGCTAATTTAACATGCTCTGATCTTGGCTGCGATAACTTCTCGCGGCCTTACACACGAGGTTTAGCTGTTTTCGGAACGGTCCCATCGGCCGTTGATCGCCTGCTACGCCTCGTTGGATGTTTCGTTGATCGCTTCGAGGAGATAGCCCGTGATTCACGACCGATCGGCCCCCGAGTTCCTGCTGCGCGGCGACGGAAAACCCCTCCGTACGAAGATCGTCGCGACGATCGGGAGCCGGAAATCGTACGACGAATTCATTAAGCTCGACGGCACGTCCGTGGATGTCGCGGGTCTCGACTTACGCGACCTCACCCATTGGTTCACGGATTGCGGTGTCGACGTGATCCGGGTCAATTTCAGTCATATCAAGCAACCCGAGCAAGCCAAGATCGTGTTCGGTGAGATCAAGGCGGCGATCCTCGAACGCGAGCGGGAGCACCCAAATCCTCGTCGGGTCGCCGTGCTGGCGGACCTGCCGGGTCCCAAGATTCGCTTTCAGATGCCCGAGCCGATTCCGATCTCGGTCCACCAATCGTTCCTGATCGGGCTCGAAATCCCCGCCACGACAGAGTCGATCGTGCCCGTCGTCAGCGTCGATCAAAAATCATTGAAGGTAGCGCTCGGCGAGGCAGATCGCAGGCGCCAGACGATCGCCAGCGAGACCTACGAAGGACTCCTGGCAAGGATCGACGACACGATGCTTAACGAAATCCACCACTCCCAGGCGGAGGCGGACATCGACGTCGTCAAGTCCATAACTCCCAAAGAGCGCCACCGTGCGGCCGAGATCTTTGCCGAGAACATTCTGGGCGATTCGATCCAGCCCGGCAGCGCGAAGCGAAACCTCTTCGACGAGCTGATCGCCGAACTGCGAGAAGCGCTCCAAAACGGCACAGAGGTCCTGGCGTTCGCCGACGACGGCAAGATCGTCTTCGAGATCGCTGAAATCGTCGAGCGGCCGTTCTTCCACCTCCGCTGTAAGGTCCTGAGCTGCGAGTGCGACGCATTGGAACTCGACAAAGGGTTCTCTTTCAAGGGAATCGACCTCGACATCCCGACCTTCACCGGGACTGATCGCTGCCTGTTGGAAGCGCTGATAGAAGAGGACAATCGGGACCCTGAGGAGGAAAACCTCCTGACCTACGTCGCTCTCAGCTTCGTCCAAACGGCGGACGATGTGATGCGCGCCAGTCAGTGCATCGAGGAGACGATGGCATCCTGTGGCGTCCCCGAGGATAAGCTACGGCTGAAGGCACCGGCGATCATCTCGAAGATCGAGACTCACAAGGGGTGGCGCAACCGCAATCTAATCCTCGACTCCACCGATGGCGTTATGGTGGCGCGTGGCGATCTCGGAATGAACGTCGACATCGAAACCCTCCCCGGCATCCAGAAAAAGTTGATCCAGCTAAGCAACAAGCGCGGCAAGCCGGTGATTACCGCCACCCAAATGCTCAGCAGTATGACCTCCAGCGTGGTACCTCGCCGTGCCGAGGCGTCGGACGTCTTCAACGCTATCCAAGACGGCACCGACGCGGTGATGCTCTCCGAGGAAACCGCCAAGGGACGGTATCCACTGCACGCGATCACCAAGATGCGGGCGATTGCCGAACGGGCCGAACACTACTTCGAGCTCCACGGGGTGCGCAGCAAGAGCATCCGCTTCGAGCTGCGTCGACAGCGCATTCTCAGCTTCATGAAAGACGACTATGACCGCATCGGGATCAACGAGCGCCGGATCAGGGAATCCCTCGACCTGATCGAACACCGGCGCGGCATGCTCAACCAGAGCGACTCGGAATTCCAAGTCATGGGATGGCGCCGCCAGCTCTACCTCGAGAAGGGGAGCAAGGCCGAACAGCAGGAGATGACCAATCGGATCACTGAATCGGCCTGCATCCTCGGCGAGGCGGCGTCGGTGGCGGCGATTCTCACCGCCTCGAAATCCGGCCGAACGACCCGCATGGTCGCCCGCATGCGCGCTCGCGTCGGCACCATCGGCGCGACCCATGACGCGATCAGCGCCCGCAAGCTGGCAATTAGCTACGGCGTGCTGCCGATCTGCGTCGGCATGGTGCACAATCAAGACGGGCCGGACGCGCTCTTCCAGCGCTGCCTCCTCAAGATCTTCGAGCAGCCGCAGCTTCGCGAACTGATGGCGGACTCCTCGGTGATTCTCACTAGTGGGTATCCCCTCGGCGAGCCCGGGACCACCAACATCCTTCAGCACCGCCGCCTGAGGACCGAGGACTACCATGCGTTACATAGTCGCGCTGACTCGGAGGACGACGAACGTGAAGAGAATTTAGTCGGGCGCCTCGCTCGGTAGGCAGCGTGGCTGGTTTAGCTCCAGTCAAAACAATGAGGGGTTTGGCAGGAGACACAAGGGTCGCCCTCTGGACTTTGATTACTGGCTACGTTCCGACGGCTTTCGGCGATCACTCGGACGAAGCCGTCGAAGGCCTGGGACTCCTTGGCCAGCTTCGCGAAATCCGTGGCCTCCATTTCGAGCAGGTGCCGGCGCCGTCGAAGCGGAAGGTGCCGGACTCCCACAGGGTTTGACCACCGGACGATTCCACTCGCATGGACGACGGGCGGCCCATGAAGTTGGGATCGCGGCCGATCACGTCGACGATGCCGTTGGCGTGGTGGATTTCGTGCAGGGCCATATTGGAATGATACGTGATGTCGTCGGCCCAGCCGGGAATTGCGGTCAGGAAACCGGAGCCCGGGGGATCCTATCCCCGTTCCCCGCCATCCCCCCCCTTCTCCTGCTTCTCCTCCCTCTCCGCCCTCTCCGCCTTCTGACGAGCACCGATCAACCTCTTCCAGTCCGAACGGATCGACAAATTTGAGAGGATTATTTAGGACATAAGAAAACCTATTCCACGACAGCGGTAAGCCCACTTTCCCCTAAACAGGATCCACCGACAAGAACCTTCCCAACCGCGGATCACAGAATCGGGCGTGCATGTAATCTAGGTCGTCGCTTTCACCGTCAGCGTAGAAGTCTCTTTCGTGGCCCGTAAACTTCAGCGGTAAGTCGTCCTGGGCGGGTCGGGTGGCTTCTGCGCCGAAGGGGTAGTACTTGTGCTCGGAGATGAAGTTGCCGGCGCCGTCGGTGATGTAGCGGGGGCTGCCCAGGTGGTCGAGGCTTTGGTGGTGACGTTTCGACAGGATGTCGTTTTCGTCGACGGTGACGGTGGCGAGGGGGGCGGAGCCGCGGTAAATGTGGTCGCGGATGGGTTGGATGCGGTTCGATTCGGGGCGGAATTCCCTCAGGACGCGGCCTTGGAAATCCCTCAGCGACCACGAGAAGCCGCCGGTGCCGAAGCGTAGGATGCGTTCGTCGTCGGCGGTGTAGAGGAGATGAAGTTGCCTGCGCCGTCGGTGATGTAGCGGAGGCGGCCCAGGTGGTCGAGGCTTTGGCGGTCTCCTCTGAAAAGGAGCGGCCGGTGAAATTGCTTCAGCTCCGATCCACAAAACGCTTCGCCATTGACGCACCACAGCACCGTAGCCTCTACCCCAAAGGCTACGGTGCCAAAAGGTTCAAAGGAAAACGCTTTGCCAATAAGACGCATGTGCTCAATTACTCATGAATAAGGCGCTAGGACGCCGCTATTCCTAAGTTCGATCCGATGCCCACTCTCGAAGATGATTGTCATTCCATCCCATCCTATTCCATGCTTCCACACCTGATTCACCGTAACATCTTCTCCTCGAAGATGCGGGTCTAGCTGCCACCGGTCTATGCAATCTTGGATTTCGTCAACGCTGACATATCGCTGTTTGACTATCTCAACTTTGCCGGGCCGCCCCGAATTCGCCAATCGAAACTTAAAAACTAGTAAAAAAGTAGCATTCGCCCTCTGGATCGTTGGCGGGATCGAGTAATGGCAAAACTCAAGGCGGGTCATTCCGTCAGGTCTGAGTAAGACTCGCGATGGACTACAGCACACAAGCCCCAAGCAGAAACATGAAATAAGGAAGTGTTGAAATCGTCTCAATTCTTGTACATCCTTGAAGTTCGCTCTTGGATTTCCAGTATTGCACGATCTACATTCCCGCCGTGATCATGACGCCAAGGCTGCCCTCTGCTCCACCTCAAAGCGTGCCCCAAGAGTTCGTGAGCCATGGTAGCGGAGATCTGTCCAATAGGAGCTGTTGATGCAGCCCCAGACCGATTGGAGATAATCACCTCCGCGTTCCCGGAACCCGACTCTTCGGGAGGATTGAAGATCCCAAGCATCAAGGAAGGACCAGCAATCTCCCTTGCCGCTCCCTCCGGTCCACCGAAGTGCGGAGCCATTTCTTTAATTAGCTCCTCCCGGCTCTGGAAGAAGAATTCACTCTTCGAGCCATTAGGCATGTGGACGCCGCTATCGCTCCTTACATGGAAAACCCTCTCTTGGTTCACGGCCTCCTTAAGAAGAAGAAAATTTGGATTCTGACTGGTTATTTCAGCTAACTTGCCAGCTGCGATCAACCCATCCATCGTTAAAGTGACGGAAGACCTGAGTTCCTCCGGCAGGGTCCCGCGAATGGCCTCCAATGCGTTCTCGTCATAGACCCTTACGACTTGTCCAGACGGATCGACGAACTTCAACGGGTTGCTTTGAACATACGCATACCGATTCCAACTCTGCGGCACCTCCGCCGACCCCAAAACAGGATCCACCGACAAGAACCTTCCCAACCGCGGATCACAGAATCGGGCGTGCATGTAGTCCAGGTCGTCGCCTTCGCCGTCAGCGTAGAAGTCTCTTTCGTGGCCCGTA
>CBDUGP010000201.1:0-7682 GCA_965366625.1 uncultured bacterium | reverse complement strand
TTGTTTCCCTAAGATTTCTAGCTCGCGCCCGCTTCCGTCCTCGTTCCGCCCCGCCTCCTGGAAGACCCATTTCTGGACAAGCCCCAACTAAACCGACCACCCACCGCCTCACCTGACCTTCCTCTCCTCCAGGCCACCGACCACCGCCATTGAAACTTTCGTAGCGACTCTCGGGTCTACGAAAGGGAGAGCGGTTGCAGATGTGGTTGCAGTTGACGAACCGACCGTGTCTCACCTGATGTGGAGCCGAATACATCGGCCCCACCATGCGAGAGCCCACGGAGGTCGCCATGTTCGAGCCGTCACCAACCCGGAGCCGAGATCCGCGCCTCCTGCCCCTCCTCGCCCTCTGCTGCTTGAGCCTGATGGCGTGTGGCGAAAAAGAACCCGCCGAGCATGCCGAATCCGAGCGATCCGAGTCGGTGACCATGGGTCTGGTCTATCCAGAGGAACGCGAAGACCTCCAACCGGGCATTGGCGCAGGCCCGCCGGCGCGACAAGTCATAAAACGCCCGCGGGCGAAAAAAGTGCCCATACCGGATCCCCTAGGACCCGATCTGATCCTTGAGCAGAACGAGATCGTTTTCTTCGATGCACCCCCGGACCTTGAGCAGGATCCCGATCAAGCCGACGAATCGACTTTGCCGACCGTCTTCGAGGCCATCCAAGTCTCCGCCGCCGACATTTCGTCCGATCTGGAGCCGAATCTTCCGGCGCCCGAAATACCCGCCTTCGACCACATGGTTTTTCCTCTCTCGCCTCCTGATCCGGCGGCCAAAACCAAGCACTCGATGGCCACGGACTCTACCCTCGGCGGTGTTTTCGGAGGGGATACCCATTCCCTAGAACGACGTTCCCTAGGCCTGCGCACCGACGTCGCTAAAGGCGAGTTCACTGAGGATAAAGACGACAAGGATGGCACCAAAAAGGCCGCCCAAGCCAAGCACGAACGCGCCGGCTTTCAAAGCCGGTCCATCGCGCGGCAATGGTTGACCCAACGCAGCCGGGTCGAAGGTCTGACCTTCAAAGCAGCACGCGGCTATTGGGCCAACACCTATTTGCCGGGGGATCCGGGCTTGAGATTCCTGCACTCCAAGCTGACGAATTCCGACGAGCCCAACAACGACCCGCTGCCTCACGTCTTGAGCCGGCGTGCCCGCCCGCCGTTCGATCCCCCTTCCCATGCCGCCCTCGGTGTTCATTTGCACGCCGATCAAAGCGCCTTGGAAGGCCGCTCCCGGGTGCTGCTGCAAGTGGGTTTGCAGGCCACGGAACGTTTCGGCGGCCGACGCACGGCCATGAACCTCGCGGTGGTTTTGCACTTGCCTCCCAAAGGGCAAGACCTGACCACAAAAGACCATGAGGTCCTGCGCCGACTGCTCTTCTCCTTGGCTGAGCAGCGGGACTTCGAAGACCGTTTCACACTCTTGATCGCCGGCCGCTCCGGAGGTTTGGTGCTGTCACCCGAGGACTTTCGCCACGGCCCGGTGGCGGTGCTTTGTGACCAACTCGCACGGGGTGAAGACCTATCGGGGCCCACCCTCGATCTAGATAGCGCGCTCGGTCGGGCAATCGACGAAGTCGCCGCAGCCGATGACCCGTCAGCACCTCTCGGTTCGAGCGGCATCCTGTGGATCGAAACCACCGCCACGCCGAGTTCGACATCGATCGAAGCCGAGATTCACTCCGCGGCTGTGACCGGCCTGCCGATGACGACCTTCGGCGTCGGCTCGGAGGCGCAACCGAAAACCCTCAAACGCTGGGCCCTGCTCGGTCAAGGCCGCTACTACCGACCCAGCTCCGCGGATCGAGCCGAGGGCCAAATACTGCAGGAACTCGAAGCGGCCGCCCGCACCGTGGCTCGGGCCGTGCGACTCAACATTCGCCTGGCCCCGGGCGTCGAGCTGGTGGACGTCTTGGGATCCTACCCCTTGGGCAAGCTCGACGCCGGACGGGTCAGGGCGGTTGAAAAGAGCGTCGATCTACGGCTGGCCAGGCGTCTCGGCATCACCGCCGATCGGGGAGACGATGAAGACGGCATCCAAATCGTCGTGCCCTCGTTCTACGCCGGTGACTACCACACCCTGCTCTTGGACGTGGTGGCCGAGCCCGGCCCGATCGCCGAGGTCACCGCCCGTTTTAAAGACTTGGTGCATCTCGACAACGGCGTCGCCCGCGCCCACTTGAGCCTAGACCGGGGCAACAACCAACCCGGTGCCTACGAACACGCGGTGCTGCTCGACCACCTAGCCCATGACTTGCAGGACACCTTGAAGGCTGCCGGTGACGCCATGGGCCGGGCCCAGTCGCAAGAAGCCCGAATAGCCCTGGTCCGGGCGCGCAACCTGCTCGCCGGGCTGGCCCTCGAACGGCCCCAGCTCGCGGGCCGGCCCAATCTGGAAGAGGACTTGGCGATGATCGAAGGTTTTATCGCCTGGATTCCACGCCAGACCCCATGGCTCGACGAATCCCTTCATTACGCCGGATTGCTGAAAATTCAACCCGCACCGGGTTCGCCCGAATCTTGATTTAGCTCAGGACGCCTTTTCTCCGCCGAAAGGACTCATCATGCGCCGACGAACCTCACCCGCGGGCCTTGCCTTAGCAATCACTCGAGTTCAGCTCGCCTTCCTGGTGCTCATCGCTTGGGTTGGATCCGGAGCGGCGACGGCGTTGCAAGGGCAGAGCCCATCTGCCGATGTCGACACCCCCAGCCTCGCCGGCAAGGCCGGCACCGTGGAATTGCCCAGGGAAGTTTACGATCGCCTAATCGACGCGGCGCGCGAGCCGGCGACGATCTTCAAACCGGCGCCCGTGTCCTGGGCCCTCGGCAAAGCCGTACTCGACGTCAACGTCGACGAACAGGGCTCTGCGCGGGTCAAGGCCCAAGTACGGCTCAATGTGCTCGAAAACGGCTGGGCTCTGGTGCCCGTTTTGGGTCCCGGCACGGCGGTGGACCAAGCGGAGATCAACGGCAGCCCGATTCAACTCGTCACCACCTCCCACGGTTTGGCCTGGAGCACGGAGCGACAGGGCAATTACGAGTTGAGCTTGTCCTATCGGGTGGACGCGCTCGCTTCTCAAGACGGCCTATCCCTCGCCCTTCCCGTGCCGCCGGCCTCGTCGATCGTGCTCAGTGGGTCCTTGCCCGGCGCCCATCCCGACCTGGCGATCATTCCGTCCGCCGGTCGCAAAATCGAACTCGCCGGCGACCGGACGCGATTCAACGCCACCCTGCCCGCCACCCAAGGCGTCCAGCTCTCCTGGCGACGCGGTGTCGACCGCGGTCACTCCTTGTCACGGGCCATGTATCGGGGCAAGCTGAGGTCCGGAGCTCTGCGTTTCGAAGGCACCTTAACCGTCGAACTCTTCACCGACGACCCCTTGGCCCTCGACCTCCTGCCGCGAGACGTCACCTTGCAACAGGTGACCGTCGACGGCGTCGAAGCGTCCATCCTCACCCACAGCCGACACTTCGCGACCTTGGTCCAAGGTCGTGGCAAGCACACCATTCGGGCAGAATTCGAGGTTCCCCTCGGCACGGGAGACGGTCCTCCGAACGTCCGCGTTCAAATTCCCAGCGTGCCCGTTTCGAGCTTCGAACTCGAACTGCCGGGCAAAAAAGAAGTCACCGTGGTGCCCGCGTCGAGCGTCGAAACCCGAGCCGGATCCAACGGCAACACCCTTGCGGTGGCCCACGTGCCCATGACCGAGGCCGTGACCATCGGTTGGACGGAGGCTGTCCCCGAGGCAATCCGCGCCGAAACTCGATCGAGCGCCGCCCTCTACCACGCTGCCCACGCCGAAGAAGGCGTGCTCTTCGTGCGCGCCTTGGTGGATCTCGACGTCACCCGTGGAGAAACGGGCACGGTGACCTTGGAGGTACCGGTCGGGGTTCAAGTCGCGGCGGTCGAGGCACCGGCCGGCGGAGTGGTGGACTGGCGACTGGACGAAGCCGGCCCCGACGGCTATCGCGATTTGACGGTCTTCCTCGATCGCAAGCTGCGCGGCGCCATGGCCTTGGAAGTCCGCTACGACCGCTCCTTGCCCCAGGAAGAAGCCGCGCAGCTGAGCCTGCCGCTGCTGCGGTCGGCCGACGCCCAACGCCAGCGGGGCATGATCGCGCTCTTGCAAAGCCGAGATCTCACCCTCGAGCCGCTGGCCGACGACACCGTGACCCGAGTCGGCGAAAATCAGCTGCCGGCCCACGTGCGTGACGCCTTGGAGCTGACCGTTGCCCACACCTTTAAATACGTGGAAGATCCGCCGACGCTCGCGGTTCGGGCCCAGCGGCCGGAGCGCCGCCAAGGGCGGTTCGACGTGCAGGTCGATTCCTTGGTTTCCTTGGGCGATGTGACCCTCGAAGGCAGCTCGACCCTCGAAGTGGACGTAAAGTCGGGATCCCTTTCGGACCTCAGCTTAAACCTGCCGCCGGAAACCCATCTGCTGAGTCTGTCCGGCCCCTCGGTACGCCAACATCAAATCGAAGAAACCGACGACGGCTCGGTGGTGAGCATTGAGTTCACCCAAGAAATGGAAGGGCAATTTCGCATCGAGGTGGGTTGGGAACGCATCCTGGCCGACGGCGAGCCCCGAGTCCCGGTGCCTATTCCGTCCGTAAACGGCGCCGAAGTCGAACAGGGTCGGCTGGCGGTGGAAGCGCTTTCGGCGGTGGAAGTTCAGCCCGCAAAGGTCACCGCCCTCACCGCCCTCGACGTGGCCGAGCTACCTCGACGGTTGGTATTGCGAACCACCAACCCCATTCTGCACGCCTACAAATATGTGGGCAGCGATCGCAATCTGGTGCTCGGGGTCACCCGGCATCAGGTGGTCGAGGTGCAAGAAGCAGCCATCGATCAGGCCCACTACCAAACCCTCTACACCCGCGACGGTTTGGCCGTCACCCGCGCCCGATTCACGGTGCGCAACAGCCGCGAGCAATTCCTACGCCTCCAACTGCCCGAAGGCTCCGAGATTTGGTCCGCCTTCGTCGACGGCAAACCGGAAAAACCCGCACGCACGCAAGACGACAACGGTCCGTGGCATTTGATCCAAATCATCCACCAAACCCGTCCATTCCCGGTGGAGGTGATCTACGAAACACCCGCAGCACCCATCCAAGGGCTGGGCAGGGTTCGGGGATCGCTACCCAGGCCGAAGATCCTGGTGACCCAAACTCGCTGGGACGTGTTCGTGCCCCAAGGTGTGGAATATCGCACTCCTCGCGGCACCATGGACGTGGTCTCGGCGGCCGAACCGGTGGCCGAGCAGGAGATGGCCGGTCTCAAGTCCTCGCCGACGACGAACGACCAGAATCTCGACCCTTTACATCTCGTGGTGCCCACCGCCGGCATTCGATTCACCTTCGAAAAGCTCTACGCCAACCAGGGTGACGACGAAATTGGATTCGAAATCCCCTTCGCCACCGGCATTGGGGGCTCGTTGGGTCGCTTCGGCATGTTCCTGGGCACCATGGTGCTGTGGCTCGGCTTGGCCCTCGCCCTAAAAGGTCACCGGCGCCTCGGGCTCGTCGTCGGCGGCTTGGGCCTCCTGCTCATCGCCGCTCTGGCCTACCGCTTCCAAGTAGAAGCCGGCGCGGCCATCACCCTCTCAGCCGTGATCGCCACGGTTTGGGTCGGCAGCTATCTCTGGCGACAGCGCCCCAGCCGATCGGGACTTACCCCCCGTTGATCCGGATCTGATGCCTGTCTGAGTCTGCATTGTTTAGCTTCTCTCGAGTGTCATTGCCGATCAGGCGATAATGTTGTTGGGCTTGGCTCGAGGGGTTCCATCCCCCACGCCGTACTCCTTGAAAAGGCGCGCCTTCGACATGCACACCAATCGGTGTGCCCCTCCCAGGCCGAAGATGACCCGAGCGCCGTATCTGCCCCAGCGCCTGAGGACTCGTAAAGTGGCGAACGCGGATGGGGTTGTAGCCAGCGACCGCGCCGGGAAACAGCATCGAACCGGTGATGTAACCGCCGGCGATCGCCGATACCCCAAACTCCAGATAAGCCATTGCCGTTGCGTTGGAACCGACTTCGGCGAAGATCTGACACCAAGGATCCGAGGAGCAGTCTCCGGTTCCTTCCCATGCCTTCCAGGCAGAGGAGGTTCCGCTTGGGGCACTGAAGTCTCGACCGCCATCGAAATGGGGCTCAACATCGAGCAAGAAGTTGTTGAAAAGCCATTTC
Organism: uncultured bacterium; assembly: GCA_965366625.1. Taxonomy (GTDB): domain Bacteria; phylum Acidobacteriota; class Thermoanaerobaculia; order Multivoradales; family J023; genus JAUIJL01. The sequence goes on along the minus strand of CBDUGP010000201.1, from coordinate 1,488 downwards.
GGTAAACGAAGGGTCGAGCTTTCCGCTTGTCCGACAACCGTGATTTCTTCAGAGAAAGTAGCGGCGGGGGCCAACCCCAGCGGGTCCACAAACTTCAGTGGATTGTTGGCGGCATAGGCATAACGGTTCCAAGATCCCGGAGCACCTCCGGCTCCCACCAACAGGATCCAGCGACAAGAACCGAACCTCAAACCACGATACCACCCCCGACAAGGACCAACCTTAACTCCAGATTGTCGGGTATGGGCCTCCCTTTCGTGGTAGCCCTGACCTCAATTTGGACGTCTCCCTGCAAAGACGAGCCGTTCAAGGAGAGGGATTGAAAATACCGCTCCTCTCCGAACCAGCCTGGGCCCCAGCCAAGCTGATGGGGAAGTTGGCCTTCGAACCTCCGGGCCTGCCCAGTGTCGTTTTCTTGGACGATGGTGACGGCCAGCACAATTTCGGCCTCTTCGAGCTGCGTCCAGAGCCTCGACCATGCGTCTTGACTGGTATTACGACCGCTCTCAAGGAGGACTAGGCGCAGCGAGTAGTCTGATTTAGGACAGCTGGTCATTCGGTAGGACACCTGCGTCAGGTGTGAAAATTTCATCGCTGGAAACTCGATTCGGTATCTCGGCCAGTAGGAGAGGAAGCCCTGGTCGATCAGGCGACCGTCCCCCACTTGCCGCGTTTCCCCGCCCCAACAGGAAACGCTTAGAACAACCAGCCCAAGGAAGGCCGCGAGTCGGATCGAAGCATGTAGGCCAGCGATCATTCTGCCGGCCCTTCTATTCGGGAGCATCGTCGTCATCATCATTCTCCATTGCATCAGGCAGAACTATGGGTTGACCCCATCCGGGGTTGAAACCGATGAGATCGCCACGGGTGGGCAGGGCGTCCCCAGCCCCTGCCGCTTTGAGCACACCGCTGGTGAAGGCATTGGAATTCTTGTAGTCATCCCCGTTGCCACCAGAATCAGAGGCCTGATAAATCAGGCTTTGGTTCTCATAGGAGTCATAAGCTTCTATGACGTTCTGCTCAAATTGCTCTGGCGATTGACCCTCTGGTTGGACTACAAGAAACTGCTCTCCCGTCTTCAAGGAATCACCCTTATAGCGATCTGTCTTTGTGAGATATCGACGGGCGCTTCCTTCGCGCATCCCCGGCCCTGCAGACAGCGTAATGACGCGATTCGTGATGCGTTCGGCAAACCGGGACTTATTCTCCCCAGTCGGGATAATCACAATGAAACTGTGCCCAGCAATACCCCCGGACGCCTGAATTCGTCGAGTTCCTACCATGACAACTTTGCCCGTCGGATCCACATACTTCAACGGATTGCTCTGGACATACGCATACCTATTCCAACTCTGTGGCACCTCCGCCGATCCAAGCACCGGGTCCACCGACAAGAACCGACCCAACCGCGGGTCACAGAATCGGGCGTGCAGGTAGTCCAGGTCGTCGCCTTCGCCGTCAGCGTAGAAGTCTCTTTCGTGGCCCGTA
>CBDUGP010000200.1:0-7822 GCA_965366625.1 uncultured bacterium | reverse complement strand
TGAGCCAGCAGGCTCTGGTACTCACAAAGAGGGCCAACCCAACTGAGGATCGAGTCGCCGTAAACCTGCCCGGGGACTGGGACGGCTTTGGTGTTCCAGTAGGGATCGAGCCCGTCCGGAGTGGGCGCGGCCCCCTCAGCGAGAACGACGGAACGGTTCGCGATCTTGGTCAGGGTGCGCCGGCGGTTGTCCCAGCAGAGCCAGAGTTCGACCGGCTCGTCCATCGGGTCCATGCCGAGATTCATCTTGCTGTCGTCGTAAGGCCAGCGCTCCGTCGACTTCGGCTCTTCGTACTCCTCTTTTAGCGTTCCCCCTCCGGTGACGAGATGCAGATTCTGGTAGAGCGGCTGCCCAGTCCGCTTGAAGTGGATGGCGTTCTCGCGCTCGAGACCCTGCTTCGAAGTCTGGATTCGCTCAATGGCCCAGGGCCGGTTGTTGGCCCCCAGCGGAACGGCCAGCGAATCGAGGGGAACCCACCGGAAGTCGAGCCCGGCGAAGGTCTGGTGCAGTACTTCCTCCCAAGTCCAGGTGATCTTGCCGTCGGGGCCGGGGTTAGGGATGCGGACTTTCTGCCAGGCCCACTCTTCCTTCCAGCCCAGATACCACCAGACATGCCCCATGATCTGGCAGTAGCGAATACCGTCCATCGTGCGCGTGAAAAAGTTCCCCGCATCGCGCTCGTTGCGGCCGATCTCCTCGATCTTGGTCTCGAGCAGGGTCGAGACCATGTCCTCGAAGTCCTCGGCCATTGCGGAGCGGCCCTCGACCTGGAAATAGGTCTCAGCCCCGAACATGTTGGTGAAGATCCGCGGTGCCCGGTTCTCGACGATCTTGAAGGGCTCGGGGATCTCGGTCGTGTTGCGCCAGTCCTGGTTCGGGCCGTGGAACTTCTTGTCGCTGAAGTTCCGCCACAAGCGCCAGCAGTAGACCGTTCTTGGGGAGATGTGCTGTTGAAAACCGTCTCGCCAGTGGTTGAAGCGGCTTAGCCAGATCGAGACTCGTGTATCGTGCGGAGCCCCGGCAACCCCTTCGGTAGACGGGGCCGCGACACCAGCGACGTAAGGGGTCTCCCCCCGATAGTTCGGGTCAAGTTTGACCAGCTCGGCGGGCTCTTTGGCCGGGACGAGAGCGGGCGCGGACGGGCCGAGGTTAGACTGCATGGAAAGCCTCCGCAGCTAGCGTGCCTGCACCAGCTACGGAGGGCTAACCAAAGTTGCGGCTAGTCGAGATCGTCGCTGAAGAGTCCCTTCCGCTCCGCGCGGGCCGAGGGGTGCAGGCTCTTCATCAGATCGTCGATCGTGTCGAACTTGAGGGTGATCGAACTGCCCATGTCTTCGGGTGCGTCTTCGTCTCTCGACACGACCTCCAGTTCGGGGTGCATCGACACGGCCAGGCTGCCGTAGATGCAGACCTCACTGAGCTTGCGGATTGCGATCTCCTTTTCGGGGCAGCCCGGCAGGAGCTGGTCGAGCAGAAGGGCAAAGTCACGCCCGGCGTCCATGATGTGCTCGACGAAATCCGACTGAGCCTCGTTGAGTTCATGCAGGCCGAAGAGCTGGTCGATCAGTTCCACACTCACTTCTCGGCCTCCACCTTCTTCTCCTTCGCCGCCTTCTCGGCGGGCTTCTTGTCGGCCCTCTTGCCGACCGGAGGGACGGCCGTCTTCACGAGATCCTCGAGCTGCTCGATGCGCGCGAGAAACTCGGACAGGAGTTCGTTGAGCTGCTTGATGTAGGCCCGCTCGGGGAGAGCGGTCTTCTTTCGGTCTTTTCGGGGGTCGGGGTGTTGGTGGTACATCGGGTCTCCTGGGAAAAGGGGCTAGCTGCCAAAGCGGATCATGGCATCCCCCATCAGGTCAAGGCCCACGGAAAATGGCCCGGAGTGCGGAACCGGTGGCGCAACTTTGCTGTTTGACTGGCCGAGGGGGTCCTTGCCCCCCGGCGAACGAGCCGAGCCGAGAATTTCCGGCGGGGTGATCGCCGGGCCGCTAATGCGGTGCAGATCCATTGGCGCCTGAATGCGCACCTCGGGCGCGAAGAAGAGAGCAAAGGCATCGGCTACGTCGTCATGTGCAACCTGCCCCAAGTTGATTAGCTCATAGCGCAACCTGTCGAAGATCTCCTTCGGAATCGTGTGCCTGAAGAAGCAGTCGTTTCTTTCGAGCGGCCCCTGGACGGCCGCGAGGATCCAGTCATTCTTCGAGGTGATGGAATTCCGCGGAATTGGGACTGCGCGCACCGGATGGGCAGCCTCAGCGAACTTCCTGCGGATGTCGGAAAGGAAGGGGTCGACCGTGACCTTTTCCTTGACGACTAGCTGCGGCCACCAGCCCGCTGCCTCGCAGTAGCCCACGATCGACCGGATGAACTCGTCCTTGGTCCAACGATTCGAACGCAGACCGTGCAAGAGCATCAGCCGACCCTCTTCGTTGAACTCCCCGAAGAGTGCGACCGAATAGTCGCCGCGGCCCACCTGCTGAAAGTCCTTCGAGGCGTCGTCAAGCACGATAATCCGCCGACGAATGAGGGAAAAGAGTCCCATCTCCTGCTGCTCGATCCACTCGCCCTTGATCTTCAGATCCTCGGGCGAGCGGGTCAGGCACATGTAGTCCTGCCAGAAGAGCTGCTCACCCAGCGAGGGATTGGCCAGGTACTCGTCGTAGCGTTTGAAGACGTCCTTGGGCTGCACGACGGGGTCGAGAATCGTGCGGGCTACATCCGCGTCCATCGAGGGATGACCATGCGGGAAGGCGTCGACGATGTGGGCGGGGCACAGCTCGCAGCGCTTGTTGGGGTCTTCCATTGCGTGCCGGGTGATGACCGTGAACTGCGGCGTAACCGCCGCGTCTTCTTCGAGCCCGCCGTTCTTGAGAATGTGGTAGGGATCGTGGTACGCCTTCGGGGTGCAGTAGATGATCCGCAGCCGGTACTTCGACGCAGCCTCGGAGATCGGAACCAGCGGGAACAGCTCCGTCATGAACTTGAACTGCTTGATCGACTGGTCGGGGTTCTGGACCATTCTGGAGTCGATCGGGTCATCCATAATCATGATGTCGCATCGCGAGCCCGATCCCCCGACGGCAAGGTAGGTCGAGTAGAGCGTCGGGTCCGTCAGCGTCTGCGTGCGATTCGGGTGCGTGAACTGGTAGACCTGCGAGAGCGCGCGGTCGCCCTTGCGGATCACAAAGTCGGGAAAGACCTGTTGGAAGAGTTCGAAGCCGGGGCTGCCCTCGCGGAACGCTTTGCGCACCAGGTTCGCGAACTTCTTACAGGTGTCCTCGCGAGCACCAACGAACATGATCCGGATGTTGGGGTCCTTGAGAATCATATAGATCGAGAAGGCCACCGAACCAATGTAGGTCTTCCTCGACTCTCGGGGAAGCTGGACCATCAGGTTGGAACCAGGCTTGAGCCCCTCCAGGTACCGGCAGAGGTCCCAATGAAAGTCCGTGTAGTGCTCCTTGGAGGCTTCCGGCCACAGCACATGCTCCACGAAGAACGCAAAGGACTTCATGGCCCGCTCGCGCAGCTCCTGGTAATAGGCCCGCTCGAGGATCGTGGCTTCTTCCTCGAGGGCCTGTCTGTCGAAGGTCCGGGCCGCGGGAGTCCTCCGGCGCTGCTGCGCGTCTTTCCGGGTGTAGTCGGCGGCCAGCTTCTTTCCTTCGTCGGCGACAGCGTTCGTCGTTTCGTCGCGCTGTCGGGCAGCCCGCTTAGCCATCGACAACCTCGGCTTCAACCACGTCCGTTCCTTTGGCCAGTCCCGCTAGCCGCTTGCGCAGTTCGTCGACCTTGGCCTGCAGAGCTTCGTCGCTTCGGTGGCGGCCCAGTTGGAGTGCTTCGAGCTGCGTGCTTTCGAGATGCTTGATGTAGTTCAGGGCCACCTTGGCCCGAGCCTCACGATGCGAGAAGGGAACCTTGCCGTCTTTGGTTTTCGCTAGCGGCCGGCGCAGAAAGTCGAGAACGTCGAGCAGCGAAACGATATAGGCCAGCCGCTGCTTCTGCGCGACGTCGACCTGGAGCAGCTCCTCGTCCGGAATCGTGTTGAGGTCGAAGTCGGTCCCTTTCAGGGCCTTCTCGACGGCGGACTCGAGCAGAGCAATGCTGCGGTCCAGCCTTTCATCCGCTGGGGAAAGAGCGTGCTCCAGTTGCGCCGCTTCCCGCCGCTCTTTTGCTTCAGAAAGTGTGGGCGCCTCTTCCCGAATTGGCGCATCATGACCAGGTCGTCGAATGAACCCCATGCAGCGGCCTCCCACGCCAAGTGAAGCAGCCGCGTAAAGTCTCAGCTAACAGTAATGCCGAAGTAGACGGAGCCCTGAATGACGGGATGACGCAATGACGCGCCCGTCGAAAGCGACGTTGATGCTTTCTTGTGCTACTGCCGTAAGAATCAGCGACGAAAAAAGGTGCGCTGCTTCACTTCGGGATCTTGTACCCGTACCAGTCTTCTTCTGAGACCCCAGGCGGGCGAGGACCCCTGTCAAACCGCACGACACCGGTTCCACGCGCCTTGGGCGCCTTGGGCGCCTGGGCCGGGAACTCTAGGCGCGGCTCGAATCCGTGAAAGGTCTTGCCTTCGAGGTCACCGACATTCCACACCAGCTCGACCGTGGCGTCCGGGTATACCTTGGCCACGACGTCGCCGTTCTTGGGCGCGACCGCGGTGGATGCGGGGGTCTTGCCGAACTGGTACTTCACACTGCGGACCTTGATCGTGACGGGAGCACACCCGTCGACCAGGGCTACGAAATCCGGCCCGGCGTCGCCGACGCACGCCTCGTAGAGGGCGAGATCCGGCCGGCGGGCGATCAGGGCAGCCTTCACGAGGCCGATCGCTAGCGAATGCCGGGCCTGAGGCGACAGGTCCCGGCCGAAAAGGTCTCGCGAGTCCCCGCCCGGCCGCACATAGGTGCGCATGTAGTTGCCTTTGCGGCAACGAGCAGAGCAAAAGTGCTGTGTGGCGCGGTTGGGCGTGAAGGTTTCGCCGCAATGCGTGCAGGCGATGGGGTCGTACTGCTTCCGTTTGCGGCCCATCAGCGCGGCCCGGTGTCGTTGCCGCCGGACAGGTAGGCCGACAGGATCCCCGTGCCGAAGATTGCGATCAGAGCGACTACCGCTCCCAGCATAAATCCTCCTGCGTCCTACAGTGCCGGAATGACGCGGCCAGCGCTAATGGCAATTGGGAACAGCTCGGGCAGGCGCGAAATCAGCGAGGAAAATGAGGGCAAACGGGCGGTTCCCCGGCAAAGTGAAAGGGCCGGACCGGCAGGCCCGGCCCTCTCGGCCGCGAGACTTGTCGAGCGTCGCCTTCAACAACACTCTGTTGCCCAGGCCCGGCCTATCCGGGCCTTTCGGGCGGTGGTCTGACGCTGTGCCGCGTATGGACCACGACCAATGTAGCATGGCGGTGCGGCAGGTCCAGCATGATCGTGACAAAGGGTCTCTGGGGGCACAAAAATTGTCGGGGGGTGAGTCCTCCTCCCCCCGGCCCGGCTGGGGGGGTCCCTCCCCCGGGTGCCTCACCGGAGGTGAGGCACCGGCGCGCGTGCGCACAGGCTCGGCGCGCCCTAGCTAGCTGCTACGCAGCTAGCTAGCGTGCAGGGAGCCGGGGCTGGTGGTTCGGCTCACCGGCCGAAGCGCACCCCCCGGAGGGGGGTGAAAGCCGAACTGCGGCGAAGGTCGTGGGGACGGTAGTCCCCACCCCCTCGATCCCTGCTCCGGTCGTAGACCGGCAGCCCGATCCGCCAAGGAACGGCCCCGAAGGGGCCGAGGGCCGGGGCCTCGGGGAGTCGGGACAGCCCCTTCAGGGGCTGGGGCCGGGCCGGATCGGCTCCCTTGGAGCCGCAGCGGCGGCCCCGACGGGGCCGGGAGGCTAGCGGGCCGGCTCCGAAGGAGCCGAGGGGCCGGGCCGGCTAGGGGCTTCTCCGAGGATTTACCAACTGTGTTGGGAAATCCTACCTGCGCGGGGCGCGGTGGAGCTAGAGAGAGTCAGCGGAGCTGATCTCTCTCTAGCGGAACCTCCCTTTGGGAAGAGGGCTGCCAAGCCCTCCGCGCACGGCCAGGACCTACGGTCCTGGCGGGGCTGTTCGAGTCCCTACGGGACTCGCGGGGCTCGCCGGTGGCCCGCGAAGCCGATCAGGCGCGAGGCGAAGCCTGGCGCGGGATCGGCGGGAAGCTGGGGGATTGGGACTCTGGATTCGGAGTGTCTGGTCTGAGGCTCCGCGAAGACCAGACTCTCCAAATCCTAAGAGTCCCAACCCCCAAGGAGGACCGGCCATGACCGACCGGAAGCTCGCCACCACCGTCGCCGCCATCGCTGGAAGCGATGACGTTTCCATCCCGCTCCGGGCCAGCTTCGCTGCCCCGGAGTTCAAAGTCGTGTTCGAAGCCGAAGGCTTCCACGGCCAGTTCGACGTCGTCGTCTTCGACGACGCTGTCTGCGGTTCGGGGCGGCATTTCGGCGATGCCTTCGAGCAGAGCGAAGTCGAAGACTTCGCTTCGATCCTGCTGACCGTAGCTGGTGACCCGGAGGTCACCAGCTTTCAGGGGCTGCTCGAAGTTGCCGTAGGCATCTTCGAGGCCAAGCACGGGTACGACGTCATCAACCACGGTGGATGATCGCAAAGGCGGGGCAGCTACCGCTGCCCCGAAGGGAGATAGCGTCATGATCGCCAAAGGCGGAAACATCACTCAGCGCATCGTCTTCGACGATGACCGTCGCGGGATGGTCGGCGGTCTCTATGAGACCGATACCCACGAGTTTTTCGTTTGCTTCGCAAACGAGGCCGAGCAGTTCAACAGCCGCCGCTTTGCGTCCCTTCAGGACGCAATGCGCTGCTACCGTGAGGCCGCCGAAGAGGCTAGCGTAGCTAGCCCTTCGGAGCCCTGGGCGCACTACCTGCAGGAGTGGGCGGCGTGAGCCGCCCCTTTTGGGGCCGGCGGCCGCAAGGAGAGAGAATCATGAATCTGCGATTCATCGACGAACAGCGTTCGGTCTACGACGACTACCGCGAAGCGGTGGAGGGGAGCCACGCAACCTACGAACCTTCGGTTCGTTTCGGCGAGGGGTCCAACATGCAAGTCGCAGACCGTAAGGTCTGCGGGGTGTGGTTCGGCGGTTCCAGCTACAGGACGCCGGAGGCGTCGGATCTCGAGGTCTTCGATTCCATCGAAGAGGCGCAAGACATCTTCGCAGCCCGTAGGGCTGGCTTCGACCCGATCAGCGGGCTGGCTACGCCAGTCGTCGACGGCGAGAGCCGCATGTGGCTCTTCTTCGAAGAGCCCGAGGTCGTGAGTCAGGCCCTCGCCGACGGCGACGCCTGCCCGGACATGATCGTGAGGTTCGACGACGACGTCGAAGACGTCGCGGTGGAGGAGGCCCTGTAAGGGCCTCGGAGGGCAGGGCGGCGAGAGTCGCCTTGCCCTTCCGTGCTTTTCGGATGTCGTCGTGAACGTAGTGAACGACGCCATCCGTAAAGCCCGAGAAGGGCAAAAGGGAGATAGTGCAATGCGGAAGTCGACGAAGTCGAGCAGGTCGAAGCGGAGCCGGAGCCGGAAGGCCAAGCGTAGCTTGGCCAAGGCGCCGAAGCGGCTCGAGACCCTCCGACGGAAGTCGGAGAGGGCGGCGAAACGGCGAGCCGCCGAGGCTCGTGACGATGCGGCCGAAGGCCGCACCGTTTGGGTGATCTTCGATCACGGTTCGCTGCCGGGAGGCACGGACGCAATGCCCCGAAGGGGCATTGTCAGCGGTCCGGACTACGTCCGGTTCGACGACATCGTCAAGGCGAAGCGAGCCTTCAGGGTCGCTTTCGGTCGTGGCTTCGCCA
>CBDUGP010000199.1:0-7841 GCA_965366625.1 uncultured bacterium | reverse complement strand
AGGCATTTCTGCCTGCCTGCCAGATAGCGGTGCCAGGCATTTCTGCCTGCCTGCCTGCCAGATAGCGGTGCCAGGCATTTCTACTGAGGGTTGAGCTTTCAGGGTTGAGCTTCGGATGAGGTGGTACTCGCGGTAGAGCAAACGGCCTCACATTGGATGAAGTATTGAAAGACGTTACACTTACGCATCCGGATTCGAAGCGTCCGTCCTGCGCATAGAGCCAATACCATTCCTCTCGGGAGACACCAGTGGCCCAAGCTGATGCCGTCATCACGGTAGCATCAAAAAAACTGACAGAACGGCCTGTTGAGGCGTTGACACGCCTCACGGAGGCGGCAGCTGTTTTAGACAGCAATCGCTTTTTTGAGTTGGCAGACTCAAACCAGGTCTTCGAGAAGGTTCATGCCCTGGTACCAACTTTCGTAGCCACGACTGAGGGACAACAGGCATTGGCCGGTTTTCTTGGAGATTCGACTGTCAGCGGGCGCAAGATCCCTTTAGGGCAGAAACCCGTTATCTGTGACCAAGAGAGATTAGCGACGATCGTCGAGGTCTTCCTTCGATGGCCAGACAGTCCAGAGCTTCATCAGTGGGCTCTTGGGCTCCTGCGCCTTCAGCGAGGAATTACCCCGGAGATGTCCGAATGGGCCTTAGGCTGTGCTCAATCTCTGTGGTCGAAAAGCCCTGAGAGCCAAACCCGAAAGACTCTGGTCGCCGAGCTTGAGAGGTGGCATGGCGAAAACGTTCCTCAACGGCAACACGCAAAGCCGCCGGTGCAGGCAGATCCGCTTCCAACCCGAGAGTTCAGAGGAACAAGCTTTTGGAAAATCGTATTCGGTATCGGCTGCGGAATTCTTTTTGGCGGGTTTCTATTGGTAGTGGCCTGCACAGCTCTGCTCGGTACGGCGGCGAGCAACGTTGAGCAGGCGAAGAAGTCGAAAACCCAGAGCCTAAATCATTTGATTGTGAACAGCCTCAGCGGTGAGAGATCAAGCAGTTACAGCAGGGTCAACGGCTATCTTCTAAACAACTCGGCTGGCCCGGTTGAGTTCGTCAAAGTCATTTGTGACCTACTAACGGAAGAAGGCAGAGTCCTCGACACAGACTGGACCTACGGTGTAGGGGGCGCGCCACTGTATCGAGGGGACAGTAAAAAATTCTCCCTATCCTTCGAGACACACTCTCAAGGGCGGTTCTTCCGCTGCTATGTTGAAGGTGCCGAAGGGCGGGATCCCGAGTATCAAGCCTTTGTGGACAACTGATATCCCAGCGTCAAATCCCGTCCATCTCATCCAGGCCCTACCGTAGAGACCCGCTGCCGTCTCAAGGCTACGAGCGATACCGCTGCCGTTCTCATACATCACTCCGAGGTTGACGCAGCCCTGCATCTCACCCGCCTCGCTGGACTTTCGGTAGAGAGCAGAGGCGTGCGCCAGATCGAGGGGAACACCTTCGCCGTTTTGGTAGCGAAGCGCGAGATTGAAGCAACCCTTGGCCCTTCCCGCGTCGCAAGCTCGCTGGAAGAAGAAGGCCACCCTCACCTGATCTAACAGGTAGTGGTGCCAGGCATTTCTACGGAGGGCCATTTGGGGGATAACGGTGCCAGGCCAGGCGCTTCTTCAGGAACAGTTGGGTTGTAAATTCGTCGATTGGAGGTGAACTAGCCCTTTTTCATTTGGCACGAATTCCGAGATTGGGTGCCAGGCGTTTCTTTCGGGCCTCTCCAGAAGGGCCGTGAAAAGCTCCTGTTAATCTACACATGCACGGGACGGCCCCAGAAGCCCCCCCAATGGACGCCTTCGAGCCGAAAAGCTCCCGAAGAATTTAAAATGGGACGACTCTACACCACTGCTCAGGGACCGTTCACCGCCGATCAGCTGAAATCCGGCGATCCCTACGAGCTGTCGAATGGACCCCATCCACTGCTCACCTGCCGGCGGGCGCCATTCCGGGGCCATTGCCGAAGGCGCTTCGGTGATCGGTTCCGATCCCGACGTGGAGTCCGTCGGTGTCGATGCCGGGTTCACGCCCGAGCCCGGCATCTTGCGGGCTCCCGATGTGGCCGTGGGCGTGTCTGATAGCCCCGGTTGGAGCCCCGGAGTGCCTCCCTTGGCGCTCGAATACGCCGATCGCGGGCAGGACGAGGACGATCTGACGGACAAGATTCGCGATTTGCTGGCTGCAGGCACCCATACATTTGGGTCGTGCGGCTCGACGGTCCCCGGCGGGTCGAGGTCTACACGCCCGACAAGCCCATGCGGTTGGCAAATCCCGGTGACGAGCTCAAAGCTCCGGGGCGTTTTGAGGAATCCAGTACCCGTGGAAGCGCTCTACGATAAGCAGGCGCCCCAACGGGTAACCCTGCGTAATTTGTTGCAGCGCTACGGCTACGAGAATCTAGATGCAGTTCTGGACGAGGGCAAGGCCCTGGGCGTCGCTGAGGGTAGGGCCCAGGGCGTCGCTGAAGGCAAGGCTCAGGGCGTCGCTGAAGGTGAGGCTCAGGGCCGGCGCTCGTCGTTGCTTGAGCTTTGCGAAGCCAAGGGCCTTGAGCTGAGTGACGACCAACGGATCCGAATCTCGACGTGCACGGACTTGGATCAGCTCAAAGCCTGGGTCAAGCGCGCGATCACCGCCGAAACGGCTGACGCTCTCTTCGACTGAACCACACACCGAAATCTAGTTTCAACGGCTCCGGGCCTCAGGTGGCAACCCTACTGCGGGGGTCACACGGTCCGTTTGCGACGGGGATGAAAGCTCGGGTCGCCTGCACATCCTGCAATGGAATGTCGGATCCGTAGATTCCGGTAGGTAGCTTTTTTTAGGTCAACTATGCTCAGACATCCGAATCCGCCCCCCGTCTGTCGCCGTGGGGCCTGTGGAGCTGTAGGAAACGGACCGCGATTCCTAAAAGATCATCGGCATCATCGGAACGGTGCCAAGCACCGCCTTATCGCGGACCTCAAGACTCATGATCGCGATCGCGGCTTCTCGCGCAGTCTTCAGGCCGGATCTCGATCACCACATAGGGCGCCTGAGCCGTCTCTGCTCCTCCGTCCTCACTGTCCGGTGTGCCGCAGTCCGCAGGGTAGGTTTCGATGAACAGCTGAGCAACATTGTCCGCAGCTACGAAGACGGACGAGTCTTTGTAACCGCACTTCCAAAGGCCGGGATTTTCCTTCTGATCCCTACATGCCCAATAGCGCATGTTATCGAGCCATTTTTCTTGGAAGGTCTTCGGGTCGAAGGTTTCCGGAACCGAGTGCTTGTACAGAGTTCTCATTCCGTCAGCCCGCAGCACACCGCTTACGTCAATAAGACGCACGTCATCGGGATACTCGACCGGGAGGTGAGCTTGCACGCGTTCGATCTTGCGCTTGAGCAACACCTCGATCGGCTCTTCGGTCTGTTTTTCTGGTTTCGGGTCGTCGTTGAAAGTCTTTGCAGCTATGAGGCTGACAACGAGGCCGACGAGGATCGCTCCAAGCCGTCTCCATCGTTTCCCTCCCGCAGCGAAGAGGCCGGCGATAACCGCCCCCGTGGTGCACATGGCTGCGGCCAAGAACAAACCCACCAAGAGCCACGTTTCCGGCCATCCCATCCGATCCTCGATAAATATTCCAAGGAACCAGAGACAGCTGAGAATCCACGCAGATCTTGCCGAGACATCGGAGAACCGCCTCGGACGATTCGTATCTTCCACAGATCAATCCTCCTCTTGACCACCGAAACCGTCTTTTCAAACCCTTGACCCGCTCATCTTACCGCTCGGCGTGTCTCCGGCTTCTCCGCCGATAGCTCACGGCAAAGGTCGGCGAGTCCTCCGGACGATGCCGACGCTTGTCGTAGATCGTAGTCGCCGCGATGCTCGCACGACCCAGCCAATCCCGGACCGTCTCCAGGTCCGCCCCACCCTCGATCGCCGACGTCGCCGACGTCGCCGCCGTGGCCCGTAGCGAATGGGGTGAGAACACCGCCGGATCGATGCCCGCGCGCTCCGCGTACCGCTTGACCACCTGGTCGTACACCGAGCCGGGATGCAGCGAGCGGCCGTCGTTGCCCTTCACCCGTTGAAAGAGCGGCGCGTCCCGCTGCTCACCGTGGCCGGCGACCTCGAGGTACTCGCGGATCCTCCGGAGCGCTTCAGGCTCGATCGGTAGAAGCCGGATCTTGCCGCCTTTACCGCGCACGTGCAGATGGGGCATGCCTCGGCGCTCCTGCACGTCTCTCACTCTCAGATCACAGAGCTCCTGGCGCCGACCTTTGAGGGTGTGCTCGTCCGGAGCCTCCAGGAGCCGAAGGGCTTGGTCGTCCGAGATGGCGGACGTCTTGCCCTCGTTCGCCCCTTCGTTGGGCCTGGCGGCGCCGTGGACCGGATTGGTCTCCACGCTATGCCTCTCACAGAGGAAATCGAACAGGCTGGCGATCGCGCTCATCTTCCGCCGCACGGTCGCCGCGGCGAGGCCTTGGCTTTCGAGCTCGTCGCGCCAGGCGATGACCTGGGCCCGGGTGACGTGCCGAAACTCTCCGGGCTCTTCGATGCCGGTGAAGCGGACGAATTGCTGGACGTCTCGCCGGTAGGCGCGGCGGGTGTTGGGGTTCCGGATGTTGGCGAACCACTCGAGCTCGGACGGCACGTCTCGGAACAAACTCCTCCTCCCCTCACCCCAACCCACCGGAAGAGCGGAAGAAGGGCTCAAGCGCCGTATAGCTTCGTAAAAAGGACCGAAGTTTCGGTAGTCCGACTAATCGGATGTAGAGCTGGATTCAGCTGTTTTCGACCTCGAGGAGATAAAAGTGCATTCCAAAAGCAAGAGGCTGCACAGGCCGCTCAGAACGATTCCGGCCGATTGTGGTGCCGGGCATTTCTACGGAGGGCGTTTCTACGGAGATTCGGGTTCGGGCCGTAACAGCTTCAACGTGATCGGTTGATCGCGATTGAGCTTGTGTGAGCCGGGGATGGTGCTGCCGGTGGCTTCAAAGTTGCGGTTGGTCTCGCGACCGGAGGCTTCGAGCATCAACATGCCCAGGGCGACGAGGCCGATGCCGACCAGCAGCCGACGGCCAGGGGCTTGGCGTTCGCGGATCGGGTCCAGGCCTTTGCTGAGCATGGCGGCGGTGGTGATTCCGGCAAAGCTCAGCAGCACCGGCAACATGAGCAGCCCTTGGCGTACATAACCGTAGAACATAGTGGTGCTGACGAGTCCGATCGTGGACGCGGCGAAAACCAGGCCGAGCCAACGCCTGGCTTTGGGCCCGGACGCGGCGCATAGCAGGGCACCGATCACCAGGTAGAGGCCCAGGAACGGTCGCAGGACGGTCGACTCCGGGGTGAAGACGTCCACCGGACGACGCAGGCCGTCGAGACCGCCCGGCCAATTCCATTGAGTCCACCCGAGGGTCAGGGTGCGTGAAACGAGCTCCCACTTTTTACCCACCAGGCTCACAAAGTCCGATGGGTTTTCCGTGATCCAGCGCCGTGCGTGACGGTCGCCGTGCAGGATGTAGTCCAAATGTTGGGGATCTTCCAGGTCGAGGTTGCCCTGGAGCTTTTGCGACGACATGAGGTCGCGGGAAAACGTGCCGTCGGCCAGGGCGTTGTTGGCCAAGGCTAGATTGAGGGGACCGTAGATGGTGATCGGCACGAAGGTGGGAATGGGCTCGGCCAGACGCTCGCCGTAAGTTCGGTTGAGCTCGGTGAGGGCGCGATAATTTCTGACCGTCCAGGGCAGAATCGTCAATCCAAAGGTCATCAGCAGCAGAATCCAAGGACGACAGGCCAGGGACAGGGGCACCGAGCCACCGGCGCGCCCGCGGCTCAGCCACCAACCCAAAACGCAGAGCACGACGAAAATGAAGGGCAGGAGCATGGACTCAGCTCGAATCAACGCCAAAACCCCGCAGAGGATGCCGAGCGTGACGGTCGCCAAGACGCCGTCCGAGGGCTCGGAATCAGGAGCGCTCACCGCGCTGCGTAAATAGCGGGAAAAGATCAGCCAGGCGCCGAGGTAGAGGGTCAAATACACCCCTTCCGTCACCGGTGCGACGGCCAACACGTAGAGGCCGAAGTGGTAGGCGGCCAAGAGCGACGAAAGGATGGCGACGGTGCGGCCCAGGAACGGTCGAATCAACAGGTAGAGCAAACCCACCGACAGGCTCGAAACCCCTGCCAGCACGATTTTGACCTGCAAGTGCGGGACCGTCGCGGTCGCCGCGCCGGACCCGAGCCAATCATGCACCTGGGCTAGGACGTAGGCGAAGCCGGGGGGATGAAAGGGCAAGCCTTCGTCATAGGTCTTGCCTGCCAACACCGCTCGGGCAAAGCGAAAATAGGCCTCGGAATCTCCCTCGTAGAAAATGGAGAACGGCCACTCTTGATCGCGATTCGAGTGCAGGAAGAGCCATCGATGCACGAAAGCCACGAGGCTCAGAACCAGCGCCCACAAGACGTCCCCCTTGCCCCCCGACGCACCCCTCTTTGAAGCGCGGTTTGAAGCGCCGTGCTTTAGCTTCCGACTTTTTGACGCCGGTGGGCCGGCCGAGGACGAACCCTCGGCGAGCGACACGCCTTTGGGTTTGGTGGACTTGGACTTGCGTTTCTTAGCCATATTCGGACGACTCCACGTGCGGCAGACCGGGGCTGCGGGCCTGCACCAAAAGATAAGGATGGCGAATCATAACCAGAACCGGGACGAGTCGCATCTCCGGAATCGGCAGGGGGCCTGGGTCACAGATGTTGGGGTACAAGCTCCACACTGGGAGCGCCGGCGTCCGGCCGGCTCCGAAGCGCAGCCAATGACTGTGTGAGGCCGGGTTTCTAGAAGTAAGGGAAGTAGCCTCGGCCACGCCACGGACTGGCAGCTTTGTCGCGCTCGCTCGACATGGTTTTGGACCCGAATCGGGTAGAGGCGGCCGGGAGTACGTACGGATCCGTATACGGCGAAGAGCTGAGGTTAGCTCGCCAGCCCCGGAACCCCCAGCTGGTCGAAAAACTTGATCGGCAGTGCCACGTTGATAGTCATCCTCGAGTTTCTCCACCCTCGGCGGGACAAACTTTGTCAAGAATTTATCACTCGCCCCTTGACCATGTTTGCCATCAACCTTAGCATTCGACTACCAATCCTCATTTTGGCTGAATCGCACATTTACCTTTTTTGTTGACGCAAACCGCCGATACCCTTCGGCACCCCTCTCTAAGGAGTCATTCATGACCCAACGATCTCAGTTTCGATGCCTTCTCGTAGCTCTAACCGCCTTCATTTTGGTCTCGGGAGCACCCGTTTTCGCCGCCACCACGGGTCAAGTCGGTGGCGCACAGGTCCAAGCCGCTCGCTGCTTCGGCGAGATCGTCAGCGTGGCCAACGTCTCCCGCATGATCGATGAGGTAGACCAGGCTGCCCAAGAGATCCTATTGCTGCAAGCGGACGATAAGCTCGGCCGCGACCTGACCCAGCTGGCGGCCAATTACGACACCGCCTTGGAGTTCCTGGACGAATTTAAGGAGGAGGGCTCCACCAAAGAAGTGGGCGAGCGCTGCTTCTTCGCCTCTTACTCGTGCACCCAATGGGACACTGGCGGTGCTACCCACGCCTATTCCAAACAGCAATGCGCGCGCTGCGGCCCGGTGCAACCCACCCCACCCACGAATCCCGTCACCTGTACGACCTCCTGTACTCTTTGCTGTACCAGCTTCGGAGGTACGGACCCATTGACGGACTGCGGCTGCGACGAGAACGACGCTTGCTGATCGAGACATCGACCTAGATCGAAAAAAACCGGGCGGGCCCACCGCCTTCGGCCAGATCGCCTTCGGCCAGATCGCCTTCGGCCAGATCGCCTTCGGC
>CBDUGP010000198.1:0-7897 GCA_965366625.1 uncultured bacterium | reverse complement strand
TCTATGACCCGGAAGTGGGTCGATTCCTGAGCCACGATCCGGTGGAAGGGGATCCAAACAATCCACCGTCACTGCATCGGTATTTGTATGCGTATCAGAATCCGACGGTGTGGATCGACCCGACAGGAAGGTCGAGCGAGGGCGTAGAGGAAGAATTGCCACCCCTGGCTGATGGCTTGGAATGGATGCGTGCTTCGGAAGAGGAAGAGCCAGCGCAGCCCGATGAAGAGCCACCGTTTTGGGATCGCGTCGTCTCTTTTGTGGATTCCGTCTTCAAGAGTGACGAAAAGGCGGAAGCTCTGAGCAGCTCGTTTGAAGAGGCCCTCTCAAAGCGTCGCGGCGTCGAAGAGGTCATGGCTGGAGAGAATCTTTCGGATCAAGCGGCGGCGACTGGGCAAGTTTTGGAGAACAGCCGCGAGCTGGGTGTTGCTGTAGCGGAGGATGTCGATACGGTTTCGACAGCATCGGGCGTGGCTGCCGGCGTTAAGCTCCTCTGGGAGGGTCTAAAGAAGCTCGCTAGTCGGAGGGCCGCCACTAGAGCTGTTGAAACCGGAGGAAGAACCCTGGATAATGTCCCAAGGTGGACAGTGGATCCATCTTCCCGAAAGATGGATGAAGCGGCTGGGCTCATCGTTGATGGTAAGTACATCAAGAATCCGTCTGCTACGAATCTAAAAGGGCTTCTGACTGAAACTGGAAAGATTGAAAGCAAACGTAAGTCAGGTCAGTTTATGTACGTGGTCGACGAATCGGGTGAGATCATTATCGGCACGAGATCAGGTCAACGAATGCCGCATCCAACCTTAGTAGGTGGTGCGGATCCGCAAGTCCGTGCGGCAGGAATAGTCGATATTCGCGGGGGTCGCATCTACTCGGTCGACAACGCCTCTGGGCATTTCAAACCAGGGGCAGAGTCCTTAGAAAATGCGCAGAACGCTTTTAGCCAGCTACCTCCTGGTTCGTTTCATAAGGATTTTCAAGGGTATCGACGGTTTGATGAGTAGAGACTGTTTTATGTGGGCACTTTTTCCTTGGTTCGAAGAACACGGTGAGAGCCACGTTCACCCAGAAGATCTGGGCGAACTTCTAAGTCTTATGCCGTATGGGAAAGTTTTTGAGGTTCAAGGCAAGCGGGATGGGCATACGGTCTTAGCCTATGGCGATCTACTCTTTAGAGTACAGCCCAGCCTTCTGCGGGAGGTAGATCAGCCAGCTTTCCGAATTGGAGAAGAGGTCAGGGTAAAAGAAGGCGGAATGGTCGCTAAAGTGTCGGCCATTCTCTGGCATCACTCAAAGGCGCAACCCTTCTATCACTTGGCCCTCAAGGGTAAGAAAAAGAAGAAACGATACTGGGCAGGCGAGTTGGTCCCGGCAGCGGCTTCTGAGTCCAGCTCCGCTTGCTCGCCGTCATGAAGAGGCGCCAACCGCCCCCTCGACTCGGTGTTTCAAAATCATCGCGTCTATGAGCTTGATCACGGCTTCCTGATCATCGGGCTCGAATCCCTCCAAAGCCCGAAACCGATCCAACAAGCGCGGACTGTGAAGCGGCACCGCTTCGTCCGCGTTTCCCGTCAATAAGAAATCGACCGTCGCATCGAGCACCCCGGCGAGCTCTACGAGCTTCTCGGGCGGCGGCGCGTGCAATCCACTTTCGTATTTGTTGAGCTGCGAAAAACGGACATCGATTTTGGCGGCCAGATCTTTTTGCGTCCACTTCTTCTGTTTCCGTAGTTCCTTGAGGCGCCCGCCGAAGGCCTTGAGGATCTCTGCTCGTTCCATCATCAGCATTTCGTCCATGTAGTGATCCTCCAAGTTTAGTGGTCGATCCGTAATACGCCTTGTTTGAATTTCGTTTTACGATTATAGTTCAAGGTGTAAAACGCATCAATAATTCGCTTGACAGGTTTCGGGCGGAATCATGATGCCCAATCGGAGGAGAACCCATGACGACCCGCACCCTGACCGTGTCGAAGCTCTGCCCGACGTCGCTCTACGTTCCGGAATTCAGCTCCACGCCCAGCACTCGTTATTACCGGCCGGTGCCGTTTCTCCGGTTATCGGGGAAGTGGTTGGAGGCGGCCGGATTTGAGATCGGCTCGAAGGTGCGCGTGGTGGTCGAGGGTGATCGCCTGGTGGTCGAGCGGGCGGACGGGTTCTGATCATGGCTCGGATTCCTGAGGCCGAGGTGGAGCGGCTGAAGCGGGAGGTTTCGGTGGAGCGTCTCGCGACGGCTCGGGGTGTGGAGCTGAAGCGGCATGGGGCGGATCTTTTGGGGCTTTGTCCGTTTCACGACGATCGGGAGCCATCGTTGGTGGTTTCACCGGAGAAGAATCTTTGGCATTGCTTGGGGGCTTGCCAGGCCGGCGGTTCGCCGATCGATTGGGTGATGCGGGATCGGGGAGTGTCGTTTCGTCATGCGGTGGAGTTGTTGCGGGCGGATCTTCCGGTGGCATCCGGGTCTCAGGCGGCGAAGAAGAAAGCCGCGTTGCCGGCGGTGGTCGAGCACGACGTCGAGGATGCGGAAGTGCTGCGCCAGGTGGTTGGCTTTTACCACGAGACGTTGAAGGAGAGTCCGGACGCGCTCGAGTATTTGGAGGCTCGTGGGCTGAAGCATCCCGAGATGATCGAGCGGTTTCGGTTGGGGTTTGCCAATCGGACGTTGGGTTATCGGTTGCCGGAGAAGAGGACGAAGGCCGGCAAGGAGATGCGGGAGCGGTTGCGGCGGTTGGGGGTTCTCCGGGCGTCGGGTCACGAGCATTTCAATGGGTCGTTGGTGATTCCCATCTTTGAAGGAAATACAGGCGATGGCGAGCGGGTCGTGGAGATTTACGGCCGGAAAGTGACCCGTGACGCGAAGCTGCGCAAAGGGACGCCGCTGCACCTTTACCTTCCTGGTCCGCACCGTGGAGTGTTCAATGCGGAGGCTTTGGCGGTGTCGACGGAGGTGATTCTTTGTGAGTCGCTGATCGACGCGTTGACGTTTTGGTGTGCCGGTTACCGGAATGTGACGTCGGCTTACGGCATCCAGGGATTCACGGGCGAGATGTTGGAGAATTTCCAACACCACGGAATCGAGCGGGTGTTGATCGCTTACGACCGGGACCCGGCGGGCGACCAGGCAGCCGTGAAGCTGGCGGAAACGTTGATGGCGGCGGGGATCGAGTGTTTTCGGGTGCAGTTTCCACGTGGCATGGACGCCAATGAATACGCGTTGAAGGTGGCGCTGGCTGAGAAGTCGTTGGGGCTTCTGTTGCGCAAGGCGGTTTGGATGGGCTCGGGATCGGCGCCGGTTGGCGTGTTGTCGCCCGGGCCGGATGAATCGGCGCGTGTCGAGCCGCCGGTCGTTGAGCGAGAGCCGGTCGCGTCCCCGTTGCCGGCACCACCGCCGCCGGAGATGCCGGTGGCCGTCAAGGATCAAGAGGTGGTGTTGTCGCTCGGCGATCGGCGCTACCGAATTCGTGGAATGCCGAAGAACTTGGCTTACGACGTGCTCAAGGTCAATGTGCTGGCGAGCTCAAGGGATCGCTTCCACGTCGATACGCTGGATCTTTACGCGGCCCGTCCGCGGGCGATTTTTCAGAAGGCGGCGGCGTCGGAGCTCGGGGTCGATGAAGAGGTGATCAAGAAAGATCTCGGCAAGGTGTTGCTCAAGCTCGAGGAGCTGCAGGACGCTCAGATTCAGGCGGCGCTTGAACCGGAGTCCGAGGTGGTGGAGGTGGCGGAGGAAGAGAAAGTGGCGGCGCTCGAGCTGCTGCGGGCTCCAGATCTGTTGGAGCGGATTCTTGTCGACTTCGAGCGTTGTGGGGTGGTGGGCGAGGAGACGAACAAGCTCATGGGTTATTTGGCGGCGACGTCGCGGCTGTTGGAGC
Organism: uncultured bacterium; assembly: GCA_965366625.1. Taxonomy (GTDB): domain Bacteria; phylum Acidobacteriota; class Thermoanaerobaculia; order Multivoradales; family J023; genus JAUIJL01. The sequence continues at coordinate 4,028 of CBDUGP010000198.1, read as the reverse complement.
GGCCGTTGGCGGTGGTCGTGCAATCGAGCTCGTCGGCGGGCAAGTCGGCGCTGATGGAGTCGGTGTTGGCGCTGATTCCTTCGGAGCAACAGGTGAAGTATTCGGCGATGACCGGGCAATCGCTGTTCTATATGGGCGAGACGAATCTGCGGCACAAGATTTTGGCGATCGTCGAGGAAGAGGGCGCGGAGCGGGCGGCTTATGCGCTGAAGCTTCTGCAGTCGGAAGGCGAGCTGACGATTGCTTCCACGGGCAAGGATCCTTCGTCGGGCAAGTTGGTGACCCACGAGTACCGCGTCGAGGGGCCTGTGATGATCTTTTTGACCACGACGGCGATCGATGTCGATGAGGAGCTGCTCAACCGGTGTTTGGTGCTGTCGGTGGACGAGGCTCGGGAGCAGACGCGGGCGATTCATCGTCTTCAGCGGGAGCGCCGAACGTTGGATGGGCTGCTGTCGCGGACCCGTCGGGATGGGGTGGTGGATCTGCATCGCAATGCTCAGCGTTTGTTACGGCCGTTGGCTGTGGTGAATCCGTTTGCTCCGGAGCTGACGTTTTTGGATACGCAGATTCGGACGCGTCGGGATCATGAGAAGTATTTAACGCTGATTGACTCGATTGCGCTTCTGCATCAGCATCAACGGCCGGTGCAGAAGGCGGAGGTGGACGGCCAGGCGGTGGAATATGTGGAGGTGTTGGCGTCGGATATCGAGACGGCCAACCGGTTGGCTCACGAGGTGTTGGGGCGGTCGTTGGATGAGCTGCCGCCACAATCTCGGCGGTTGTTGATTTTGCTGGATGAGATGGTGTTGGCCGCTTGCGACGCGTTGGCCATGGATCGGTCGGATTTTCGATTCTTGCGCCGGGAGATTCGGGAATTCACGGGCTGGGGCGATACGCAGCTTCGAGTTCATTTGGCGCGGTTGGTTTCCATGGAATACGTGCTCGTTCACCAGGGTGGCCGGGGTCAGAGCTTCGTCTACGAGCTGGTGTTCGTGCCGAGTGACGACGAGCTTCGTCCACAGCTGACGGGTCTGATCGACGTCAAAGAGCTTAAATCTGTGGGTACGACGGAAAGAACGCGGGGTGTGGAGGGGGAGAACGCGGGGCCATCGCGGCCCCAACGCGGGGGGGTTGCGGGGGGTTCGCGGGTTGACGTTGGGTCAACGGAATCAGAGGTTTACGGCGAAAATGAGGGGTTAGGCCGAAAAAACGCATATAAGGGCCCAAAAGTTGGGGGAAATCACGTCGTACGTACACCGACTTCATCCGGAGCGTCCTGATGCCCCGTCGTGGCGAGCGCAAGCGGCGTCGGTTGCCCGGAGATCCCACGGACCCACGGGGGTTTTCAACCATGGCGAATCAGTATTTGGAGTGGATGGCGATCAAGAACTATTCGCCGCGGACCGTCGAGAATCGCCACCTTTATTTGGGTTACTTCATCACCTGGTGCGAAGAGCGCGGGCTGACGCGTCCGCAGGAGGTCACGAAGCCGATTTTGGAGCGGTACGCCCGGTGGCTCTACCGCTTGCGTCGGGAAGACGGCCGTCCGTTGTCGTTTCGGGCGCAGCATTCGCGGTTGGTGCCGGTGCGGGCGTTTTTCAAATGGGCGGCGCGTCAGAATTTGTTGTTGTTCAACGCGGCGTCGGAGCTGGAATTGCCGAAGCTCGAGCAGCGGTTGCCGAAGGCGGTGTTGACCGCGGCTGAGGCGGACCAGGTGTTGAATCAGCCGGATGTCGGTGACGTCCTAGGCGTGCGGGACCGGTCGATTTTGGAGGTGCTGTATTCGACCGGGATGCGTCGGGCGGAGGTGATCGGTCTCGGTCGTTACGACTTGGACGTCGACCGTGGGACGGTGATGGTGCGTCAGGGCAAGGGGCGGAAGGATCGGATGATTCCGATCGGTGAGCGGGCGTTGGCTTGGTTGGATCGGTATGTGACGGAGGCCCGTCCGGAGCTGGTGGTGGAGCCGGATGACGGGACGTTGTTTCTGACGAATGAGGGGACGCCGTTCACGCCGTCGCGGATGACGCAGCTGGTGCGGGGTTATGTGGTGGCGGCGGATCTCGGGAAGAGCGGTGCTTGTCATTTGTTTCGCCACACCATGGCGACGCTGATGCTCGAGGGTGGCGCGGACATCCGGTTTATTCAGCAGATGCTCGGTCACGCGAAGCTTGAGACGACGCAGATTTACACGCAGGTTTCGATTCGTCAGCTGAAGAAGATTCACTCGGCGACTCATCCGGGGGCTCGGTTGGGTCGGTCGGCCGAGATGGACGACGAGCTCGATGATTTTCTCGATCGGGAAGAGGAGGAGGACGATTTAGACGATTATCTTCGTGACGGCACAGACGGGAAATAAGAATGTTCTACGCCTGCAACGGACCTCCTCAACCCCCAACGGGTCCGGCCGGGGCGAGCTTCCGAGTTGTCACAAGCTTACGTAGCGGCATCATCGGCCCGGCGAGGGGTGCCGGGGGAGAAGTTTGTGGCTTCGAGTCGGCCGGCCCAAGCTCCGCCGCGGTCGGCCGCCCGTCAGGCACCGGCTTCGCCGGCACCTTGCCGGGACCGGTCCACGCCCGATAATGCCGCACTATCCGCCGTGGCCCTCGGCCACCCGCGGCTCCGGGGCTACGCCCTTGACATAACGCGTTATGTCCGCAGCCCTTCGGGAACTTGGGCCGACCGGGCTGCCGGCCCCATCAAAGATTTCGGCTTCGGATCCGCTGGTGAGGGCACCCCTCGCCGACCCTTTTTCACCGTCGCCAAGGCTTCCGCCGGCTCGCCCCGGCCGAACCCGAAAGCCCACCCACCCCCAATCGCCCCCTCCAGAATCCTAGATCTTTAAAGGTCTTTCTGGATTCAATTCCCCGTGCCCTTCAAAGTCCGCAGAGTGCCGCGGCGGCACACTGCTCGTCGAGGCAAACTGCAGAGTGGCCGAGGACGGCCACACTGCTCGTCGCATGACTTGCAGAGTGCTGGCGCACACTGCAGACCCGTTACTCCGTTTCAACCTGCCACCTAAGAGCATCTCGCAGCCCTTGGAGGCGTCAAGGATCGGCTAGCGCCGCCCGCTGCGCGGCGCTTCGCGTCCCTGACTCCACCTTCGGACGGCGAGATCGGTCGGTGTGCAGGTCGAAAAAGGTAGGTTGGAAGACAACGGAGGAAGGCAGGAGAATCCGGTCTTTCTCCTTTAGCCGCCTGCCTTTAAACCACTCCACCGGCGACGCTTGCTGATGTCCCCGGAAGCGGCTAAAGGAAAAACAGGGTGGCGTTTTTCCGGGGCGCGAAGGTGATCAAGGGGTGAAAAACCGCCAATAGTGGAAGAGAGCCAGCAGCCAAAGCCCGGAAACTCAACCTCTCATCGAGGGCTACCTTCCAGATTTGGTGGAATCTGATCCGAGGGTGTGAGGGGCCCGATGGCGCCCAAACCGCCAAAAGTGGAAGAGACCCAGCGACCAAAGCCCGGAAACTCAACCTCGCATCGAAGGCTCTCTTCCAGTTTTGGCGGCCGAAGGCTCCAAGCTGAGCGGCGGAGGCTCGGCGACGTCCGCTCCAGCGTTCCGCTTCGGCCGTCACCAAATGCACCAAAAATTACAAAAATGACGTGCTCGACCGACCGAGCTTCTATGCTGCCGTCGGTTCAGAGATCTCCGATCTTTTTCAACGGTACATGGGTCTCCCGCGGTCCTCGGCGCCACCGCCGAGGGCCGCCGGTCGCCGGTTCCTCGCAGACCTGCCGGCGGCGGCTTACAATATAAGCCGTGAGACCCCTAATCCGAATCTTGCTCCCGGCGCTCGCGATACTGGCGCCGGTGATCGCCTCCACGGCCGCGCCGAGCTACGCCGAAACTCGCGTCTGGGGTTTCGAGTTCGAAGAGCCTGCCCGCGCTAGGGCCGAGACCCCCTTAAGTCAAACTTGCATAGAGGGTTACCCGTCCGCTTACGACGGGTTCGTGGTGGGCTGTTCCCCTGTCCCAAGGTGGACAGTGGATCCATCTTCCCGAAAGATGGATGAAGCGGCTGGG
>CBDUGP010000197.1:0-7941 GCA_965366625.1 uncultured bacterium | reverse complement strand
CGAATAGGTCCCGCCCGCGCTAAATTTTCGGATTTTCGATTTACGAACGAAAATGGAATCGACGTTTCGGGCATTTGATCAATGCCGCGGACTCCGCGGCATTGGCGTTTACGGACGATCCACGCTCGGCCCGCCTGCACGGCGGGTTTGACGCCCCTTCGCGCTCCCGCCTCGTTCGACGCTTGACGCCTTCGGTGGTTTTCTGTCGCCGACATGGCGACGACGAAACCTTCCAAACCCACCGACGGCCCACCGTTCGACTGCGAGCACTGCGGACGGACCTTCGACAGCCGAGGCTCCCGCGGAGCCCATTACCGGTGGTGTGAGAAGCGGCCGGGCTACCAGCCACCCCCCAAGAAGAAACGCTCTTACACCCAAACCCCCGCCACCCGACGCCAACGACGGACCGCCGCCCTCAAACACGGTGAACGCTCCGAGCGCCCCTTCGCCGCCAGCGCCTGCACCGACGATTCCTGCCGCCACGACAACGGCCGACCCTGCGAGCTACGCCAAGGCCTGACCGAGCAAGGGGCCGACAATTCCATTTGTTGGCCCGACGCCCTCGGCCTCGATCCCGATCGACGGATCCGCCTTGAGCAGCTCCAAGCCACCTTCGAGCAAGGGCTCGACGACCCCATCGTGCTCGACCCCCTCAAGGCGCGATTCTTCGCCGTGCAGGCCGAGGCCTATCTCGACGCCGCCGAAACCGCGCTCACCGACGGCCTGGTTCAACGCTCCGCAGTCCTGCTCTACGAAAAACCCGACGGCGAGCAAGTCGTCGGCGAACGACTCAGCCAACATCCCGCCGCCCGCCTGGCCTTCGGCACCTTGGCCAGAAACCTCGGCGCCACCGCCGAAGACGAACGAACCACCCGCAAAGCCCACGGCGGAGCCCTCGGCAAACAAGCCGAGGACGGTTTCGACCTCGCCGCCGAATCCCGCCGCAACCTCATGGATGAGCGCCAGTGACCGCGGCTCCCATCCCTTCGCCCTTCACCGCGCCGTGGACCTTCGAATCCTGGCTCGGCGACTTCGAGCCGGCTACTTGGGCTCTGTGGCCCTTCGGCATGGACCGCGACGAGATCCGAAAGCGCGAGCCCTGGTTCGCCTTCATCGATGCTCATGAGCTCGGCCGTCGTTGGACCGACCTGCCCAACTGGCTCACCGCCTCCGCCCGAATCCATGAGCGTTTGCCCCTCTGGATCCTCGACCACCTCCACCGGATCGGCGTGCCGTTCGAAGACGTCGACCGCTACCTCGACTCCGAGACCCTGCCGTTCGCCTCACCCAACCGCCTCATGTTGGCGCTCACCTTCGCCGATCCCGTGCGCTTCGGTGAAACCCAATTCCTGATGCCCAACAAATATTGGCGCATGACCCGCTATTGGGCGTTCCAAAAAGCATGGATGCGACTGCGGCCCATGCGCGTGGAAGTCAACAGACCCGAAGACGTCTCAACCCTCAAAGTCATTCAATGCTCCGGATTCGGCATCGGCAAAACCGTGCGCCTGTGCCATCGGGCCCTGTTCAAAGTCCTGGTCGAACGGGTCGACGCCCTGCTCGGCGCACCCGAAGCCAGCCACGTGTTCACGATGTTCAACATCGTCAAAAACACCGTGGAAAAGAATCCCCTGCTGCGCAAACGGTGCCCCGAGATCCTCAAATCCGAAGCGGGATTCCCGATCCTGCGCACCTCCCGCGGCCAAACCCTCTACTTCCGTTGGGCCGATGCCGACGGCGACTCCTTCCGCTCCATTCACCTGGTGGGTGGCTACGCCGCCGTCGACGAAGCGGCCAAGCTCAAGGGCGACCTCGACACCCAAATCGAAAACCTCGCCAACTTCGTCAGCCGCGTTGAAGCCGGCCTGGTCGACGGCAAGCTACAAGGGGGCGAGCTGCACCTGGGCTCCGTGCCCGACGGTCGGCGCCTGCTCTTTTTCAAACACAGCGAAAACGCCGTGCCCCTCGACCTGTGGCAGCCCGAGCCCACCTACGGCGAATGGAACCTTTGGCGAGAATCCAAAAGCTTGCAGCCCGCGCCCTTCAACACCCCGGCGCGACGGGCGGAGCTGGCCAAAGAGTGGGACGGCGAGCACAGCCCCAAATTCCTACAAAATTGGCACGGGCTGCACGGCACGTCCACCGAGGGATTGTGGCCCGCCGAGGTGCTTCTGCCCTGCCTCGAAGCCGTCGACGGCTACCAAGGCGCCACCCTGCGTCTCGAAAAAGGCGTCGAAAAAGGCCTGGTGTCGTGGCGCTCCTATCGCCTCGATCCCCACTACGACCCCCAAGCCGGGCTCAAAAGCGCCGGAGCCGGTCGACGGACCTCCGCCCTCCAACCCACAATCACCCTAGCCGAGGATCGACTGCCCCTCGATCCCTACCTGCCGCGTCACCCCAAACGCGACAGCCCCCAAGACCAGGATAGACGCTCCACCGAATGGCGCGACTTCCTGGCCGAGCTTTTCGTGTGCCCCCACGGAGAGCTCGCGGCCGGGGTCGATATCGGCGAAAGCGATCCCACCGAAATCACCGTGGCGCGAGTCGTCGACGGCTCTCCGAGAGAAGTGGTCCTGCGGCTGCAATTGATCGGCATGCCCCACGGCATCCAAGCGGACCTGCTCTACGCCTTGGCCGACCTGCTCAACCCGATTTGGGGCTGGGGCTTCGACGCCACCGGCGGCCCGGCCTTGCTCACGATGATTTACCAAGAGCGCCTAGTCCACGAGCGGCCCGTACGCCTCGGACGCCGAGGTCTGGACGTGACCGAGGTGGTGATGCACAAAAACCGCGAGCTGCTGCCCGAGATCGAATCCAAGGGCGACACCTCCGACAAAGTGCTCGTCAGCTCCAAACACCTGGCGGTCTGCCTGCTCGACATGGCCATCCGCGGCCGGTCCGTGGCCCTGCCGTGGGATCCCATCGTCATCAAAGAGCTACCCGCCTTCGAACGGCAACGACTGCCCGCCGGGAGCTGGAAATACACCGGCACCCATGACCACTTCGTCGCCTCCCTGCTCTGTCTCTTTCTCCACGTGCGCTTGACCCGCGAGCTGCTGACCGACGAAGACGTCGAGCCCGAAAGCCTGCCGCGAACGGAATTCGACGAAGATCTGACCGCCTTCGGAGACCTTTTATGAGCCTGTGGTCGACCCTGAAAGGTTGGAGCGGCCGTCTCCTGAGCGACCGTCTCGCGTCGACCGAATCGCGGCTCGGAGCCAACCCGGCGATGCCCGAGATCTTGGCGCGGCTCGACGTGGAATATGCCGCCGAGCGCAACGTGCAGCTCTATCCCGGCCTCGATCGCGAGGATCCGCACCCTTCCAAAATCCTGCAATTCCACAGCCCCGGCGCCTACCGACTCGGCGAGCTCTACGACGATATGGAGACCGACGGCCGGCTCTACGCCGAGATGTTGCGCCGGGCGTCCACCGCCGTGGCCCTGCGCCAATACCTCGAACCGGGCCGAGGCTCCAAAGGCTCCAAAGCCGAGCAAGCCGCCGAGCTGTGCCGATCCGTCCTACCCACCGCCGACGACAAAGCCGCGACCTGTCTCTCCGAAGTGCAACAGGTCCAAATCCAACAGCTGATCGAGCGCACGGGCCGCGGGATCTCGTTCACCGAGATCATGTGGCACCAAGTCGAGCACGGGCCCCTGGCCGGGTATTGGCTGCCTTGCGGGCTCAAAAATCGGCCCATGAGCCGCTTCGCCTTCCTCCAAGGGCGGTTGCACCTGCGCCGACCGGGGGTCGGTCTGCACGGGCTGCAACCGGCGCCCGACTTCAAGTTCCTGATGCTGCGCCACGGCTCCACCGACTCGCCCTGGGGCGTCGGCCTCTACGGCAAATTGCACCGGCCCTGGTTCCTCAGAAAAGAAGTCCTCAAATATTGGGCTCGGGATATCGAAGCCTTCGCCAGCCCACCCGTAGGCGTCGAAGTTTCGGGCGAAGAAAGCCGTCGATCGGCCACCCCGGGCAAAGCCACCCTGAGCTTGACCCAAAAAGCCCTGGCGGTGGGTCGCGCGTTGGTGTCGAGCAAGGTTTTCACCTTTCCCAAGAGCTTCCGACCCGAGCTGTTCGAACGCAAACGGGGCGGCGACAGCGCGGGATTCGCCAGCTTTCTCGGCGAAATGGCCAAGGTTTTTGCCCTGCTCATCTCCGGCCAAATCGCCCTCTCCGGCCTGCGCGGCAGTGTGGGCAGCTACGCCGCCGACGAAACCCACGCCAAGGTCGAAAAAACCCGCTCGGTGCTCGACGCCAAAGACCTGGCCGCCCTCTACCAAACCCTTTGCAATTGGATCACGTGGCTGAATTTCGGCTACCGCGTGGAGCCGCCCACCTTCCGCGTGCACGTCGAAGATCTCGACGACCGCCGGGTCCAATTCGAAGCCCTGCAATTGGCCGAGCAATTCGGCCTGGCCACCAGCGAAAAAACCGCCCGCCGCGTGCTCTCGAACCCCAAACCCCGCGACGGCGAGCCCCTCGCCTGGGGTGGCGATGCCACCGCCGACTCCAACACCGCCGAATCCCCACAAGACCCTGAAAACCAGCCTCAAGACTCGGGAGTGATCGCCCCATGAAATGGCCCAACTTAGACCGCCCACCGTCGAAATATCGCCGATTCGCGGCCGGATCCGCAGGATCCGCTGCCGACGGCCTGCGGGTCGACCGCACCGGCGGGCAATGGGGTAGCGGCCTGATCGAAGGCGTTTCGATCATCACCCGCGGCGAAGCCCTCGGCCACGGCCAGTGGATCGACGACACCTTTTTGCGTCAGGTGTCCGAAGCCCTCGGCGCCGGCCTATTCGTCAAATCCACCTACGGACACCCCGACATGTCCGGCGACGGCATCGGCCAATACGTCGGCCGGGTCTACGGGCCCGCGCGCGGCGATCACGGCCGCGTCCGCGCCGATCTGCACCTCAACCCCGCGGCCCACCGTCTCGGCCATGCGGAAGTGCTCTTTCTGATGGCGGAAACCGCGCCCGAGGATTTCGGCATGTCGATCCGCTTTTCGCCCGACCCCAAAGCCGAGCAAACGTTTCGTGTGGTCAACAGCTTCGAAAACCCCGACGGCGCCTTGATCTTCAAAAGCCCCGATGCCGACAACCGCAAAAACCTCCACCACGCCCGCCTGGGCACCTTGCACGCCGCCGACCCAGTGCTCGATCCCGCCGCCAATCCGTCGGGTCTGTTCTCCGCCAAACAAACCGCCTTCCTCACCGACGCCGAGACGGCCATGGCCTACGTGCTCGGTTTCTCCGACCAAGCCCCCGAAGCCGCCATCCTATTCGGCATGGACGTGCAGCGGGTGCGACAACACGCCGCCCGGCTCTCGGCCCGCAAGGGTTGGCAGCTGGGTTTTTCCACCTCCGAGGATCCGATGACAGAAGACGAAACCGACGACACCCACAACGAAACCCCGTCCGGCGAAGCCCTGGCCGACGAAACCCCGGCTGACGAAATCGACGACGAAATCGACGACGAAATCGAGACCGGCACAGAGATCTCTGAAGCGGAGCCAGAGCCGGAGGGCTCCGTCAAAGATAGCGCCGAGCCTCCCGAATCCACCGACGCCGACAACCCGACCGAGCCCGAGCCCGAAACCGAGCCCAGCGTCGAACCCGAAACCGAAACCGAGCCCAGCGTCGAGCCAGACACCGACCCCCACCTCGCCGCCCGCGTCGACGCTGCCCTGAGCACCCGTGTGCCACCGGGGGAGCGCGAAGCCGAGCGCGAGCTTTGCCGACTGCTCACCGGCGAAGCCTTGGGCCGACAGCTCGGCAAATTGGAGGATCGGCCGCCCTTCCATTGGTTACAAGCCCAAGCCGCAGCCGACGTCGACACCGTGCTCGGCCGCTGCCTCCTAACACCGGCCCAGCTCAAAAGCGGGCTCGGCCCGGCCTTGATCGAGCTGAAAAAAGCCGAGCTTTCCGGCGGCCGCTACAGCCCGGCCCCGGTCCAAGTCGAAAGCCGAGAGGTCTCCGCCTTCGCCGTCATCGCCCAAGCCTTCGAAAACCAACCCCGCCTCGCGCTCCTAGATCCCGATTCCGAGGCCGACCGGGATTTCGACTCGACCGGCCAAGGCCTGCGCCAGAAATACCCCGGAAGCTTCCGAGACTAAATTCCTAAAAAGGACACCAAACCATGCAAACCCGCAACGTCAGCCGACCCGCGCGCGGCCAAACCCGCCGCCTAACCATCACCGCGGCCAAAGCCGGCCTCAAATACTTCAACGGCCAAATGCTCGCCACCGACGCCAACGGCCTAGCCGTGCCCCTCACCGACGCCGCCGGGCTCAAATTCCGCGGCGTGGTGATCGAGCCCCTATTGCCCGACGAATCCCAGGGTTATAAACGGGGCTTCCACCTCGACAACACCCTCGGCACCGACGGCATCGTACGCGGCGACCAAGACGTCAGCGAGCGCTTCATCCGCTCCGACGTGGGATTCCGCTACGCCTTCAACTTCACCGGACCGACCCCCAAACCGGGCGACGACGCCTACGCCGTCGACGACGAGACCTTCACCGTCGACGCCGCCTCCACCACCCACAACCTTCGAATCGGCGAGGTCGACCGCCTGGGCCCCGAAGGAATGGTTTTTCTCGACTTCATGCGTTGACCGTCCTGAATGGCCGAAAACCCAGCGACATACCTTCGCCGCATCGCCCGCCCGGCCAGGCGCCACGGGTTGAAACCCGAGGCTCGGAATCCCTTGTCCCTAACGGGACTGCCCTGCATCTCTATTCCGGGCCGTCCCCGGAGGGGACAAGGCAAGGGTAGCCACGGAATTTATTCCGTGGCTCGGCTCGATTCCTTGGCCCTGCTCGGAATTTTTACCGTGGCTCTGCTCGGCTCGATTCCGTGGCTCTGCTCGACTCCGTGGCTCGGCTCGATTCCGTGGCTCGGCTCGGCTCAGAATCCACCACTTACTAAAGGACACTATGGAAACCCTCGACCAACTAAGAAAAGACGTCCGAGCCCACCGCGAGCTGATGCTCATGGGTTACGACAAAAACGAAGTCCTACTCACCGACGCGGCGGGCATGTTCGCCACCATCGACAACCGCGAGCAACGCCTCAATCCCATCCCGGTCAGCGCGAATTTCCTGCTACCCCAGGGATTCGCCTTGGAAGACGAGCCCGTCCTCTACGCCAAAATGGATCAATTGGAATGGCAGGTTCCGGTCAAACCCTACCGAACCACCCTGCCCTTCAACCGCATCAACGTGGGACGTCCGCAACAGGCCATCCCCCTGGCCAACGCCGTGGCCAAGCTCGGCCCGTCCATGCGTCGGTTACAAATGCACAGCCTGTTCAAGCTGTTCCGCAACATCAACGCCGTGTCGATCACCGGCCAAACCTTTTTCAACAAAGCCCACCCACAGCCCGCGGATCAAGGCATGTTTTCCAACATCATTGATCTCGATACCGACGTCACCACCACCTCCAACACCAAACCCACCGCCGAGGACGCGATCATCGTGTTGCGGGCGGCTCGTATCCGTTTCGCCATCAATCAATTGTTGGAAGCCGAGGTGGTCAAAGACCTCGACATGCCCCTGACCGTGGTGGCCTTGACCCAGGGTTGGTTCGAAGCCTTCGACGACGTGCGCAGCCGACCGCAAATCGTCATGGACGGCCAGAAGCAAGATAACCCTTTCTTCGGCAAAATCAACTTGATGTGGGATCGCAAACATCCCGCCACCTACAGCTACCGATTCCTGATCTTCAACGGCGGCCCCATGACCATCCAAGCCGGTTCCGACGGTCGACCCGTGGAGGTCCCGAGCTTTCCGGCCGCGTTCCTGGCCTTCGATACGGATCCGGTGCCCGGAGCCGAGGAAGTCACCGGCAACAAAGATCTCTTCACCATTTACAACGAAATGATTTTCGGCGCCAAGCTCGGCCTGCCCCAAGGAGCCTTGGCGGGATGGCGC
>CBDUGP010000196.1:0-8059 GCA_965366625.1 uncultured bacterium | reverse complement strand
CGCCGCCGCCTTGGCAGGAGGCCGGGATGGAGAAGCCGTTGGTGGGATTCCGGCTGTTCGAGCCGCCGGACACGGCATCGGTACCGAGACCGAAGGCCGCGAACGCTTCCCAGATGTCACAAACGTCGGCGCCGCCAAAGTTGTCGGTCGCCGCTTGGATCACACCATCACGGTTGTCGACGAAAGTCGGCGAGCAAGAGGTGTCTTTGAGTCCTTCATTGAAGTACAAGAGGGCGCGTTTGTTGCCCGCCTCGTTCGGATCGCTGGTGTCGAGGTTGATCAGATCCGTCTCGAAGCCCCATTTGTCGACCAGCTTCCAATAGACCTCCCAGGCACCTTGGGCCCAGCGGGAGCCGACACCGTGAGGTACCGAAGCCCCGTTGATCGATTCGTAGGTCCAGTTGTTGACCGAACTCGAGGTGGAGTACGGCAGATCGCGGATGGTCACAGCCGTGTTGAAGAGGTAGGCGCCCAAACCACGTTGTTTGGCACCGGTATCGCTCGCTTCGGCGGTGTAGATCAAGCCGAAGAAGTCAGACCAACCTTCACCCGCCTGTTGGGTGTTGTTCAAGCAAGAGGAGTTGCCCGGACCGCCGACTTGGCGGATCGAGATTCCGTGGCCGTATTCGTGCACGATCACGCCGTTGTCATAGTCGCCGTCACGGGCGGGACTCGCGTTGGTGCAGGTGAACATCTGCATGCGCGGGTTGCCACCGTCGGTGGGGGTCGAGAAGTTGGCGTTACAGTTGCCGGATCCGTCGAGGGCATCGGCATTCACCGAGTCGCTGCCGGCGCCACCTTTGCCGAAGTTGTTTTCCTGGAAGTTACCGCCGGCTTCGTCGAAGCCGTATTGGTATTGCACATCGTGGATGTGATTGTTCCAGTAGAAGAGGTTGGTGATCGCAGCGGCAGTCGAGTTGGACGGCGCGCTGGAGAGGTTGATCGAGAAGTCACAAACACCGCTGGTGCAGCTGGGCTGACCGGTGTCGCAACCGTTGTTGGCGTTGGCGTCGGCACAGGCGTGCACGTTGTTGCCGTCCATGATGCCGGAGCCGGAGAACCAGCCACTCGGAGACGCGGTGGAATTCTCAGGATTCACCACCAAATCACGACCGTCGCCGGGGGGCAAAGGCGAAACCGCTTCCGGATCCTCCGCCGGAGCCTTGTAGACACGGTAGGAGTGGCTGCTCATCCAGGTGAAGCTGGTCCAGACCTGGCCGGTGTGGGCGTCCACCGTGTAGTCGTTGTATTGCAAGCCGTCGAGGGTCTCAATTTGGAAATTCCAAACCAAGCTCAGGTCACGACCGCGCGGCAGCCACATCAACCGGGGTTCGACCCGATTGTGGGCAAAGCTCTCAGCCTTGACCAGGGTCCTTTGCTCCGGGCCGAAGGCCGCCTTGCTCACCGCCGGAACGTGGTCCAGCTGCAGGCCGGTAAAGTCCGCAGCCGAGAAAACGGCCTCGGGGGCACCCAAGCTCGGCACGGTGTCCAAAGACAGCCGACGCAGGCCGGGCACGAAGGAGTTGTTGACGCTGATGATCTTGCCGTCGCGATTGACGTTGATGTGCAATTGCGCGTTATAGATCTGGAGACCTTTGTAGGTTTGCCCCAAATAGAGGTGGGTGGCACCCGAAACCTGGGAATAGACCTCATCGGTGACGATGAAATCCGCCAAGTCCGAAGCGTCGAGACCGAGCACGTCGAGATTGGCTCGGACGTAGTCGAGGGCGTTCTCGCGGGCGCCGGCTTTTTGGCCACCCTCGGTCAAATATCCGTTGTGGCTGGCGAGCTTGCGGACCACACCGGTCTCCGCGTGGTGCTCAATATTGAGATCCTGAACCTGCCCATGCAAACGCTGCATGGCTTTGGCTTGGGTAGCGGTTGGAGCGAATTGGGCGGCTGCCTTTTGGCTTAGCCGGGCGTCGAAATTCCGGTTTTCCTCAACTCCAGAGGCGGCAAAAGCCGCGCCTGCCAAGAGAGCGCCGGAGAGCATGGTAATCACAAGAGATCGGCTCATGTTCCGTTTTCCTTTCAAAGAGAGATCCCACGAAGTGGGACCTTCTCTCAGTAGAACTGTCACCGTGACCATCAACACACCGAACACGCTTCGGCGATAAAGACCGGTGATGTACGAAGCGAAACGAAAAAGATACTGACATCAATATCAGCAATTGCCGTGCCAATATCAACTAAGACCGACAGTCCTGTGACAAACGAACACACTGGGCGCACAACCCCTTTAGTTGTCATAGCTTCGTCCAAAACCGGACAAATGCCCCTCGTTTTGCGATTTCGTTGACAATTCTCAAAGTTGATAATTGCGTTCTCAACCTTGAGACCCAAAGTGCTGCGACCGTCTACTAAAGAACAGAAAGCACAAGCAGAAAGCCCGCGACGGAATCGTCGCGGGCTTTCTGGGGAGGGGCTAATCGTTTCGCCCGGTAGAGACTAGGTTCCGGGCTTAGTGACCGTGACCACCACGGCCACCACGGCCCTTTCGCGGGCCCTCTTCGTCATCCGAATCCTCTTTCTTGTTCTTCTTTTCGGGAGGCTTCTGGGGCATGGCCTTGCGCGGCATCAAATCGTCGCGCATGGCGGCGTGGTAGACGAAAGTCGCCACCACCACCGCAGCCTGCTTCAAATCTTCTTCCACCACGTGATCCAGGGTGTCCAAATTGGTGTGGTGGGTGCGGGTGAAGTAATCCATGGGATCTTGGATGAATTGGAAACCGGGCAATCCCACGCCGTCGAAGGACAGATGGTCCGTGCCGCCGGTCCGATTGCTGGTCACGTGGGTGGCCCCCAGATCGTGGAGCGGCTCGAGCCAGCGCTCGAAGATCGGCTTTGCGGCCACGTTTTCTTGGGAGTAAATACCCCGGATCTTGCCGCCGCCGTTGTCGAGATTGAAGTAGACCGAGAAGGACTCATGACCGGGTTTCGGCTGGATCGGCCAGGTGGTCTCGCGCCTATATTTCGGCAACGCCAACTCCGCTTCGTCCGTGGGCTCGGGTCGATCCGCTAGATGCTTCTCCACATAGGCCTTAGATCCCAAGAGCCCTTGTTCCTCGCCGCTCCACAGCCCGATACGAATGGTGCGTTTGGGCTGCACGTCGAGCGCCTTCAAAATGCGCATGGCTTCCATCATCACCGCGCAGGCCGCGCCGTTGTCGGTTGCCCCGGTGGCCGGGTGCCAGGAATCCAAATGACCGCCGATCAGCACCACTTGCTCCGGATGCTCGGTACCGGGAATCTCGGCGATGGTGTTGTAGGACTGATTGTCGTCGGTGTGGAATTGAGAACGGACATCGATTTCGAGTTCCACTTCCTCATCCCGCTCCAACAGTCGCAGGATCCAGTTGTAGTGCTCTTGGGACATGGTGAGGGCCAGAACGCCACGGTGGCGATCGGTCTTGCCTCCGCTACCTCCGCCTCCGGTTCGAACCACACCGTTGCCCCTGGAACTAGATTCCACGGTGGCGATCACACCCTCGTCTTTAAGAAATTCCTTCAAGGCTTCGCGGAACTTACGACGCTTCTTCATGCGCTTGCGCCAAGAAGACCTTTCCCCCGACGGAATGTTGAACGCCATGCCTTCCTCGAGTTCGGCATGGTCCAGGCGCTTGAACGGCTCCTTCTCCCGCTCGCTGGGCTCGGATGGGTCGTCCAACAACAAAATCATGCCCTTGAGCTTGCCCTTATGCTCTTCGAAATCCTCCTCGGACTCGAAGCTCAGCCGCTTAGCCTTGCCCCGGACCGCCTTCTTGGTACCGGGAGTCCAAGCCTTCGGAAGGGCGATCAGAGGGGTTTGATGGGGAGAGGTCATATGCACCGAAGCGCGAGAAAAGGACCATCCCTCGCCAAATTCAAATCCTTCGATGTGGGCGTTGGACATGCCCCATTCGGTCAAGCGATCCCGAGTCCACTCTTGGGCCTTCTTGGATTGGGGCGAGCCACTCAAACGAGGCCCGATCACGTCGGTGAGATAACTCACCGTTTCCATGACCTCGGAGCGGGTGAAGCCCTCTTCCCGAATCTGATTGACCATCTCCAGGTCGACGTTTTCATCGGCGACGCCGCAAGCCGGCAACGTGAGCGGCAACGCGAGAGTCAGGGTGAGCGCCAGCCATACGGACGGGCGGAGCGGAAGCAAATGTGTATTCAATCTCAACATGAATTCCTCAAGAGTCGCAGGTTATGCCACAGAGTACGTGGCAAGCAGGTCTCAGGTTATTCCGCGTTTTCCGAGTCGAGCAGAAAACGTTGGAACCACTCAACGTGACGCCGGCCGATATCCAACAAATGTTTGGGCTCTGCAGGGCCGTGGGACATGCGCGGATAGGCGACCATTTGGGTCTCCACGCCGAGTCTGCTCAACGCATTGTAAAGCTCGTAGGATTGGCCGATGGGAACCCGAACGTCGTTTTCACCGTGCAGAATCAGGGACGGTGTTTTCGCCTTCTGAATGTGAAACATTGCAGACCGATCCCGATAAAGCTCCGGTGCCTGCCAGAAATAACCATCCAAGTAGCTGGGCACGAAATCCGGGATGTCTGCGGTGCCGCTGAAGCTCATCAAATTGGTCACCGGCGCACCGATGGCAGCGGCTTTGAATCTCTGAGTCTGGGTGATGATCCAGGAGGTCATATAACCGCCGTAGCTCCAGCCCATGACTCCTAACCGGTCGGGATCCCCAATGCCCATCTTCACCACATGGTCCACGCCGGTCATCAGATCCTCGTAGTCCTTGCCGCCCCAATCGTTCATGTTGGCGTGACGGAAATCACGTCCATAACCGGACGATCCCCGGATATTGGGGCGCAACACGGCAAAACCTTTGGCCGCCAGCTCGGCGATCGGATGGATGTAGGAATTGGCCAGGTAAGACTGCCGGAAAACTCCAATCGGACCGCCGTGAATATTCAGCAGAAGCGGCGCCGGTCCCTCCCCCGCCCTTGCGGTCGGATGCACGAGGACCCCTTCGATTTCAAGACCATCAGTGCTCTTCCATCGCACCAACTCCGCCTTGGGCAGGGGCAGATCGGGAAGATCAGCGTTGACCCGGCTGACTTGGAGGGGCTGCTCTCCGCCTGCGGTATCGAGGACGTAAACCTCCGGCGGGCTGAAAAAGGATTGTCCGGTGAACGCCATCTTTCCCGAGGATGACCAAGCCGCAAAGTCCATCACCCAGTCGCCGGTATCCACATCCACCGCAGGGCCGCCGTCGAGCGGCAAATAGGCGATCCGGGTCAGCGTGCCCCGGGCTTCCTTAAAGTAAACCCCTTGGCTGTCCTTCGACCATCCGAGGATGTGGGTGAGATTTCGATCCCCGGTGGGCGCCAATTTCTTCGGCTCTTCACTGCCGTCCGCCGGCACCACGACAACGTCACCGGTGAAAGCCCAGCTCGGCGGATTTTCGCTGATACCAAAAGCAATCCACCGACCGTCGGGTGAGTAATGGGGGTCGGATTCCGCAGAGGCGCTTTGGGCCAACGGGCGCATCTCGCCACTCTCCACATCCACCAACATGATGTCGGCGGTCGGCCAATCGTTGACCCTTGGATGATTGGAGCGGGTGAAAGCTACGGTTTTGCCGTCGGGAGCGATATCGAATCCCCATTGGAAGACGGGATCCACGTGCATCTGCCCCTCGGTCAGACGCCGAGCCTCTCCCTGTTTTCCGGCTCGTTCGGGAATCGGCACGATCCACAAGTGGGCATTGCCCTGCAACCTTCCGACCTCGTAGCCGTCGTTCTTCTCTTTCTGACGCGCGATGTCGTCCGGGGAAGGGCCTTCGGCCACCGTAAAAACGATGTGACTGCTGTCGTCGGCCCAAGTGAAGTTGCCGACCCCGGTCTGGACCGCGGTCAGCTGCCAAGCCTCACCGCCGTCGGTGCGCATCAAGAAGATGTTCCGACCGGCCCGAGAGGATATGAACGCCAAGAGGCTACCATCGGGAGAGGGTTTCGGCAGGCTAGCTCCGGCTGGGTCGAAGGTCAGCTGGTGATCCGCCGAGCCGTCGGCTGCGGCACGAAAGATTTGGGTGCGAAACTCACTCTCTCCCGCGTCCATCAGTGCCTCGCGAACAGTGTAGAAAACCCAATCCCCGTCCTGGGTCAGGCTGACATCCCCCACCGGCCGGGTCTTCATCATCAGCTCGACGGTCCAATGATCCGGCCCGGTCGCTTCTGCGACCTCAGCCGCCTCCTCGCCAGCAACTTCGCCAGCAACTTCGGAGGGTCCCTGGGCTCTATCGTCAGAAACCCCGTGAGCCGGCGGAGCCACAACGGGACCCGCCAGGCACAAGCCTAGGATTAAGAGAAAGATGGGTGAGGCCGGCGCCGGATGGCTCGGCAGCCATCTCAACCGCCGACCATGGGACTCGGAATGTTCAAAGACAGGGCTCGGCATCGCTGATCTCCGTGAAAAAGCCCAGGGCATACCAGAGCCCGAGGGATATGGCGGGGTAAGAACGGTGTTCCTTGAAACGGCGCCGGAAGTATAGCGAAGGTGAATCGCTGTCAAAGGTCCGAGATGAAAAAATGACGTCAAGGAAGGAAATTTAGGCCCAGCTCGCTGCCCATCGAATCTTTCTGGTCGTGATAACCTGCCCACCTATGAGCATAGGAAGAAACGATCCCTGCCCGTGCGGCAGCGGCAAAAAGTACAAGCGTTGTTGTTTGATCACCGGCGGACCGGACCATAACAAGCGATCACAACAGGTCTTCATCGGCATCGTCGTGATCGTCGTGGCAGCTCTTGTGGGCACGTTCACGGTCTCCGAAGCTGTCGGCGGAGTCATCGGTGCCGTCGGCATCGCGGTCCTCGGCATTTGGATCTGGATGACCACCGACCCCCCTGCGGCCGGTGGCGGAGCAGATCCGAGCGCGATCAACTTCGGCCGATAACAGGCTGAGGCGGCGTCCCGGCTTCTCCCACAGAACGGCCAAGCCGTCCTGTTTGGTGTCGTGTGTCTTCACAGAGCGCCAGACCACTCGACCACCAGTCTGATCGCAGAAACTCAGAACCACCAGCGCCACCCATGCGGAATCTCACCCCATGAACGGATCGCGGATCCAAATCCCGCTCTCGGGCCTAGATATCTGCATCATCCGCACCTACGACAGCCGCGACACCCGCCTTGGCGACTTTGGCATCGGCTGGACCCTCGACATCCGTCAAGGCTTCTACCAAAACAACCGTCCACCGGGCGACGGCTGGCAAATCCCCGCGACCTCGGGCCCGTGGGGCCTGCCGTGCTCGGTGGTCCAAGAAACCAAAAGTCATCTCACGACGGTCCGACTCTCCGACCAAGAGGTCTACCGCTTCCGCTTGGTCTTGAAACGCCCGAGCACCCAAATCGGCGGCTGTATCGCCGACGCGGAATTCGAATGGGTCGACGGCCCGCTACCGGGCACCACCCTCGAAATCCTCGGCAATACCGAAGTCTTCTATCCCAACCACAGCGACGGCGTCTTGGATCGCCACACCCAAGAGCCGTTCGTGCCCGACGACGTCAAGCTCACCACCCGGGACGGTCGAATCTTCCATCTCGACCTCCAAGACGGCGTCACCCACCTGGAAGACCTGCACGGCAATGCCCTCGAAATCACGCCCGACGGCATCACCCACTCGAGCGGCCGAGGCGTGGATTTCATCCGCGATGCGGACGGCAAGATCGAGGAAATCATCGATCCCAGGGGCAAGCGCAACGTCTACAGCTATGACTCTGAAAACGACCTGATCCAGCACACCGACCGCGCCGGCGCCGAAACGAGCTTCACCTACCGAGATCACTACCTCGAAGACATCCACAACGCCTACGGCACCCGCGCCGTGCGCACGGAATACGACGATGCGGGCCGGATGGTGAAGATGATCGACGCGTCCGGTCGCGAAATGCTCTTCGAGCACGACCTGACGGGCCGTCGCGAGGTGATCACCAACCGGCTCGGGTTCGCCAGAGTCATGGACTACGACCCGCGTGGAAACGTGACCCTCGAAATTAACGAAAACGGGGAGAAAACCACCCGCACCTACGACCGTGACCTCCAGCGCACCG
>CBDUGP010000195.1:0-8495 GCA_965366625.1 uncultured bacterium | reverse complement strand
ATTTTCCGGGAGAAAATTGCCGTTTTGGAGAGGCAACTGCGGAAGTTGGGCTAGGGCGATTTTCAGCAGGTCGCCGCCGGCGTCGACCCGGAAGATGCCCGACGCGCTGTTGTTTTGCTGAGACATGAAAACGACTTGCCCTCGGTTGTTCAAGGCCAGGTTGCGATTGATCGCCGCAGGAACGGTGCCACCGCCAGGAAGGGCCTGGCCGCCGAAAACGGGCATGGTGAGCGCCCCGCCACTGCCCAGGTAGATGACATTCGCCAGCCCACAGCAGCCGGGCGGATCGACATAGGCGCGCATCGCGACTTGCCCAGCGTCGTTGACCGCCACGCCTGCGACCGGCGTAAAGTCTGTAATCAACCAACCGGGTGGGGATTCGTCGCCGGTGCGTGCGATTTCGACTAAGGGTCCGCCATCGCCACGGTAGACGCCCTCGCCCCCGGAATCGAGAAGGCCGACAAAGGCGACGTCGCCGACACGGTTGAGAGACGGCCAGGAGAAACCGTCGAAGAAGCTGCCGCCGCCCGGCTCCGGCTGGCCGCTGCGGACGATGCGAGTCAGATTGCCGTTGAGCCATCGGTAGATGCCCGAGCCATTGCCCAAACCGCCGACCGCGCCGTAGATCGACGCCCAGAACGCCACTTGCCCGTCATCGGCCAGCGCCGGATGATTGGTCAGGGCCACGTCGAGAAAACCGTTGCCATCGACGGCGGCATCGCCGTCCCGGACCACCGGTTTGATCATGCCGGTGTCGTCGTCGAAGAGAAAGATACCGTCGTCGGTGCTGCCGCCCACGGGCAGAAATTCGGCGTTGAACAGCACGTCACCCAGGGCGTTGGTGGATGGAAGCGTTTGGTTGGCGCCGTAAAAAGAATAGAGCTCATAGCTGCCGTCGACCACTTGAGTCTCAATGGCTATTTCGGTGGTCGTGCCCGCGCGATAGCGCAGGATCGCGTCCGGTTGGTCGAAGGAGCCCGTATCGATCGATGCGGGATAAATGACCGTGCCCGGCGAAGCAGCCGAGGGTCGACCGAGGGCGTCGATGGTACCGGAGCTCGAAGCATCCCCGGTCAGTCGCAGGATTTCGAGGCTCTGCGCCCATCCGGGCTGGGTGCCTCCGGACACCACAGCCAGCAAGATCCACGAAACCAGCCGACATTTCGCACGCCCGGACGTCGAGTGAACTCGAGGTGAGGCCCCATGAGCCCGTTGGGTGGTAGCGCGATTCATTCTTTTTCCCCTTGAGCATTGTCGCTCGCATCGGTCGGTTGAAGCTTGTGAAGCTCTTTCCAGGTAGACGCGCTGCTTGGGGAAAATCGGGATCATTCAGAAATCTAACTTTTCTCTTGGTGACTCAACCTTCCGGTGCTCAATAACCTTTTGGGGTCTGTCCATTTTCACGATCAAGTGCGAACCGCGAAACCGAATCCATGGCGAAAGGCTGGTGACCTCTTCAATCCCAGGCCGACGTATTCCCAGACTCAAAACCGTCGCGGAAGAGGAAGGTGCTCGGGCTGAGGAGCCGCATGACATAGACCTTGTCGAAGCCCTCTGGATCGAGCGCCTGTGCGTGGAGGGCCACGAGGATGCGGCCGTCCGCTTGAATGGCGACCGAGGGGGGCCTGCCAAGGCGTAACCCGCTGGCGCGGGCAAAGTGCGCCAACCCGTGCCCGCGAATTCGAGATCGTAGGCTCCTGCCGTGTCGAGACGTGCGATCACCGGAGTGCTGCTGACGCCATCGGAAGCCGACCCGCCGATGACGATCGCGCCGTCCGCTTGAACATCGATGTCGTCTACCTGACTGAAGACATTTCCGCCGAATTGCCACAGCATATATTGTTGGCCGTCGCCGGCGAACGCTGGGTCGAGTGATCCGTCGGGCAGTAACCTGACCACAAAAGCGTCATTGAAATCCCGTTGGGCATTACCGCCCGCCAAGATCCGACCACCCGAGTGTTCAATAGCATTGGCACTCGAACTCCAAGTCCCACCAGGGCTTGTGGCTCGGATAGAAACCCATCCATTGGTGCCAAAGGTAGGGTCGGGGTCTTGATTCTCAGGGTCGAGCGCAAGCAGTGTTAGGTCAGAGAATGAACCCACTGTGGAGACTCCCGCGAAGAATCGCCGGCCGCTTTGTGTCCCTGTTGAGGCATACATGTCGGCGGGCCGGAAGTCGGGTGGGCTCCAGGTTTGGATGATAGGTAAACCTGGGTAGAGAGCGGTTTCGAAGGCGGACGGCGAGTCGGAAAATGTTGCGAGCACAACCGGGGCGTCTTCTCCGCTGTCACCACTGATTTTTTGGGGATAAGACTGAATGGCACTTGCGCCGAACCAATAGAGTCCGCCGATTCCGAAAGATGTGTCTTTAGAGCCGTCGGGTAAGAGCCTAAAGACGGCAGTGGGTTCACTATTCTGATCGGGATTGTCGGCGGTTCCGACGATGAAAATGTTGCCATCGGTGCCAAACGCGGCGTCCACCGCGACGTCCCGGCCACTTGGGGTCAGGTCGACCGGGAGCCGGCGGACACCATCGATTCCGAAGCTCGTATCGCTGGAGCCATCCGGATTCAAACGGGCTACGGCATAGTCCCAGTCCAGGGTACCGGCCAAGTAGATATAGGAACCTGCGACAACGATCTTGCCATGGGCTGAAAGAGAATCGCCGCAGGACGGGAATCGTTTTCCGAGAAGGAGACGCTGAGGTCGAGGAGAACTCCTCCGCCAATGCCGAAGGATGGGTCGAGTTCGCCGTCCAGAGCCGTGGCGCTCGTGGCCCCTAAGATGAAGGTGAAGAGGCTGATGAATACACTGGCGCGGAGTTTTGGCATCGCGGTTCCCCTTAATTTGAGTGGTTCATAAGGGGGAACGGAAATTCCGCTAGTATCCGGACATCGTTATGTCCTCGCAAAGTCGTCAAAGTCGACTCAGAGCGCGGGCGATGTTGGCTCTTGCCTGTGGCTCGTAATCCTTGCGGAAGGTTGGTGTGGAGTAGATGGTGGGGCGAGTGACGAAGGAGTCCAAAACTTTGCGTCGTTCGCGGCGGTAGAGAAAGCTCGGGACCCACTTGTATTCTGCTCGGACTTGCTCTTCGTATTCGTCGAAACGCTCGGTTTCGGCGCCGAGGATACCCAGGTCGGCGTCGATCATAATCTTCGTATCGGTTCCGTCTGCGGTGGCAGTGTGTAGCGTCGCCATGACCAAATCGTGAATCCGTTGAGCGGTCGATGGATCCAGGCCTTCGGCCAGTGTTTCCCTCCGGGCCCAGTCGGCGCTTTTCTGCTCGCTGCCCTTGCGCCGTGTGTCGTAGATAGCGTCGTGAAACCACAGGGCAAGCTCTATTTCGGCGGGCCTTTGGGCCTGATCTCGCAAGGTATCCAGATGTTGGAAGCATTCCCCTAAGTGTTGGAGGTTGTGATATTTGCGATGGGGTTCGCGATAGGCTTCCAAGAGCTGAGCATAGAGCTGCTGATTGCAATTGGGAACTCCGAGCGAACTCCAAGTCGAACACCATCGGTGGAGTGAGATGAGATCGTCGTGGTTTTCGGCCATCGTTTCTCCAAGCCTTTGGTTAAAGGTGCGGGCAGGTTGGGGCGTCAGTCTACCGGGTTCGTCAGATCAGAATCTCGAGTCGGAGTCGACCGCCTGATGTGGTCGCAAAGGACCGCCATCTGAGCTTTGTTTAGACTGATTCCAGGGCGCGCCGCCTCAAGGGTTTCGATCACAATGGACGGCTCGGTGAAACTGTGACGCGAGACCAAGAAGGCCGCGGCGAGGGTAGCGCTGCGGCCGTGTCCTAAGGCACAGTGGACGAGCACTGAACCTTCAGCGAGTTGCCGGCGGATCCATTCGACACAAGCTTTAATTTGATCGAGGGATGGGGGCGTCCCGTCCATGATGGGTACACTCATATATTGGAGATTTCGAACGAAGGGCGCTGCCTCAAGCTCGGAGGTCAAGTCGAGCACACTGCGGATGCCGTGACTCTGGAGCGTCTCTTGATCCCGTCGGAGGGGTATTCGCCCGAGCATGACGGACTCGTCGATCCAAGAGAATGGCGCTTCGTCCGAGAAGCAACGTTGAAGGAATAGAGAAAAGCCTGAAAGCAGGTGGAATGGCAGAAAGAGCACTCTGCCGAGTTTCGAAATCTGTCCCGACGGAAGCTTGAGCATCAGGTGTGGTTTGTTGAAAGCGTAGGCGAGGCCTACGAGCGCGAAAGATAAAGCCGTGTAGGCCAATAGAGCCGAGGCGGCAGTGTTTTGCGTCTTGAGGGCGGCGAATGTGCAGGCGGAGCTGAGTAGCATAAGTGCCGACGTAAACTTGGTTCTCATTTCTTGGCACCTTGGAAAGAATAGGGAGGTGCTAAGCGACGAAAGCCATGGGCGAGGATGATCGGAAGCTGTATAAGGTGGCGCAAGGGCAAGAGCCAGTAGGGCCAAGAAATTGGTCCTTGCGGGCGACCATTTGGATCTCGGTCAACGTCTCGTTCCGAAAGGCGTTTGCCGAGCTCTCGAAAGGCCTCGAGGCCGCGAAAGGGGTCCCAAAGCCTCCTTAACCATTCCTGTGGCAATGCTTGCTCTCCTACGCAAAACCCTGCCAACGCGCCGGCAATCGCTGCGACGGTGTCCGTATCGCCACCGGCATTGATGACAGATTCTACGGTTGATTCGAAGTCACCCCAATGCCGCCAAACTGCGTACAGGGCCACAGGCGTTGTGTGGTAGATGAATCCCGTGACGCCCTTTTCGAGCCCCAGGAGGATCGCCAGTTCGGAGACTGCCGCCCGTCGCTCGGCCGCAGAGGTGACTTTGTCGGTGATTTCCTGCCAGCCGGCATCCGCTTCAGGCATTGACAAGATGTCTATCAGCCACGAAGAGTCGGGTGGCTCTGCGGCTACCTGTGAGGCAATGGCTGAGGCCATTCGCGCGACGGCTATGGCTCCAATCTGAGCCTTAGGATCCGTGTGGGTCATGCGAGTCGACAGCTTTAGGTAGCGCTCCAGGCGCTCGGGATCTTCGCTGAATCGGGCCCCAAGAATCGGTGAGCGCATCGCGGGTCCGTTTCCGGCGGACCTCACTCCGCTGTGGCTGGGTGGCACGCAGAGCCAAAGCAAAAGCAAGGAACGGAGAGTCGCGAAGCCGATTCCTACGGGTAAGGCTGCAATCCAACCCCTCAAGCACCAAGCTAGGCGACGCTCGAAGCCTTGCGCATCATCCGGGAACGCCAAGAGGCATTGGCCGACAAAGAAAGCGTGGTCCGTATCGTCGCTGACCATGCCTCGTCCAGCAATGAGGCGTTGCCGTAGGCGGCCAGGAAACAGAAGTTTTTGTCGGATGGGGCTCAGGCCTTCCATCGGCAATCCAAGGGAATCCCCGAGCGCGGTGCCTAAGATTAGACCCGTCATGCGGGATGGTAGGTCGGGTGGTGTCATACCTGAGCATACGAACCGATCCAGGGAATCGTCATTCTGATGACCCCTAACAGGTTTCCATACAGGTTTCCTTAGAAATGGCTGCCGCCCCGATGACCGGCACCCTTGTGGAAACAAGAAAAATCTTCAGCTTTGAAAAGCTTTGAAATGGCTTCTTAGAAATGGCAGGCACCGCTGGCCTCTTGGCTTCTTAGAAATGGCCGGCACCACTGGCTTCTTGGCTTCTTAGAAATGGCCGGCACCAAAATTTCTGATTGGAAATGCCCGGCACCTCTGTGGAACCAAGAAAAATCCGGCTCGTGCAGAATTGGCGCCCTTTTTTGCGTCCCAGCATTAGTGAATGCGGAGATTTATCTCTCGGCAACCACTAACTCATTGGAGGTAAGAAAAATGGGTCGCGATCCAAGGTTTGTCCTACCCAACAGTCTGCAGCACGTGGTGGACGTCACGTTTCAGAACCGAAGTCTCCTGCGCCCATCGGGCGAACTCAATCAACGGTTTCTCGGAGTTCTCGGCCGGGCGCAAGAGAAATACGACATGCCGATTTGTGCCGTAGTCGTGTTCTCCACGCACGTCCACTACGCCTTGCGACCGAGGGACGGCGCCCACTTGGCCGCATTTATGGGTTTCTTGAAAACCAACCTGGCCAAAGAAATCGGCAGACGCCTTCATGGGTGGGAAGGAAACTTGTTCCATGACCGATACGACTTGAGCCCCGTTTCCGACGACGAGGCCGATCAAGTCGGTTTGCTCCGGTACATTCTCGGCCACGGTCCCAAAGAATTCTTGACCGATACCGTCAAAGAATGGCCGGGGGTCCACAGTGCGATGGCGACGATCGAGGGCAAGGACATGGTCGGGCAGTGGATCGATCGCACCGCGCAATGCAATGCGCGCCATCGTCGGGGCGAGACGGAAATCGATGCTCAAGAGTTTGCGTCCGAGGAACGGGTCGTAATTTCGCCGCTCCCTTGTTGGCAACATCTTCCGGAAGCTCAATGGCGGCGGGCTGTCGCGGACTTGGTCGAAGAGATCGACCGTGTTGCGGCCCTGGAACGCAAGGCTTCCGGGAAAAACAGCCTCGGTGTCGAGAAGATCTTGAGCGAAGATCCAGAAAACCGACCGGATCATGTGGAGAAGTCTGTGAAACGTCGATTCCACGCTCGAGACCCAGAGGTTTTGCGAGGGATGATCGAGACTTGGAGTGAGGTGATTCGGTGCTTCCGCGAGGCGTCGGAGAAGCTACGCTCGGGCGTTCGAAACGTCGTCTTCCCCGAAGGCACCTTCCCGCCGAGTCTGCCGTTCGTGCCCTTCAGCCTGGAAACCGTGCAGGCCGCGAGCCGGGGTCGACCGTGATGAGGCCTTGAGTCGGTAGGCTTTGCTGGGAAAGCTCCGCCTCGGCCTTAAGAACCTTTGACATCCAGGATTTCGTCGGACGAATCGTCCGGCTAGGAGAAGGTGCGTCTTGGAGGGTCGTGCGAAAATTGAAATAAACGACTCGGAGAGGAAATACCCTTTGGGATCCAGGATCAATGGGCTTTTTCTTGAAATGGCCGGCACCTTCAGAGAGAAGGGAAATGGTTTCCATGGAACCCTGATCTCAACGGACACACACCGAGAGTCGTAAGATCCGTTAATGCAAATGTGGGAATGCGACTGCGAAGGTAAATCAAATGAATGAAAAAGGCCACGCTCAAGCTGCTGACAGCCATCTAATCGATGCGGATCGAAAAGACTATGCCCGCGACCTCGTCTATCGGTGGGTGGTCCTCTACAACCCTTTTTACTTTATGAGTGCCTTGAGCCTGCTTTGGGGGATCCTGTTGATCACCGAGGGCCTCGAAGGCAGTCCGGTAGACTGGACCTTGGGCAATATGGTGCTCGTCGGCGTGGTCCATGGGTACGAGTTGTGTCTTATTTTGACGGCAGCTTGGCTCAATCGAAAGCGAGGATTGACCCGTCCAGCTGTGATCCTTGGCTTGTTAGAATGCCTATTCCTATTGGATCCGACGTCCTTTACGCATATTGTGGCCCATTTTGAGCCTCATGACGTCTGGGTTGCCGTGCTTTGGGCCATCTTGGCTCCACTCAAGATCTATGGGCTGTGTTGGGCCCTGGGACTTCGCATTCGGACCTGGACGCTCAGTGTGGTGTTGATCTGCCTCGGAATGATTCCCATCGCGCCGACGGCGTTTGACAACGGCTGGGCCGACCCAGATCGCGTCTTGGTGCTTTGCAGCTGGGGATTTGGGCTCCTCCTATTACTGCTCCAGGAGCGTCCTTTGGCGATCACTTCCAAGACAGCCTTGGATGAATGGGGTCAGACGGTCCTGGCCCGTGTTCGCATAGCCCTCGCTTGGGCTCTACCGATCGGTTTCGGTATGCATGCCTGGGCCTGGAAATCTATATTTGCAGTCGATCTGGGGATACACCATGCAATTCCCATTCTGCTGTCTTTGATCTGGATCAGCAAAGGCTTGCCCGTGTTCTGGCCCATCGCCGGCGTGGCGTTGGCCATGGCCTGTCCAGATCATTTGATGGTCACCAGCTTTGCCCTCGGGTTGGTCTGTCTTTACCAAGCCCGCAACCAGCGCAACGCGATCTACCCTTTCGCAGCCGTGCTCTTTATCTACCTGGGCGTCGCATGCTGGGGTTGGTCGGGTCAGGAGTTGCCAAGCCCATCTTGGCCGGCTGATATGTTGATGATCTCGTCGACCCTCTGGCTGGCTTGGCGTCATTGGCAGAAGCTTTTCCTCATTCCTCCGGCATGGCGTTTATGGGTTCGGCTCTCCCACCAGGATCTAGATCCTCTGCATCTCGGCATCGGTCTAGCCGTCTTCAGCTTTGTCACTCTGATCGTAGGTACCTGGATAGGAGCCAAGGTGGCTCAGGGCCCATCACTATCGGCGAGAGGTCCTTCGGGCAAGTCAATGGAAATGCCCCGGCACCTCGGTGAAGAAATGCCCGGCACCTCGGTGAAGAAATGCCCGGCACCTCGGTGAAATGGAAATGCCCGGCACCTCGGTGAAATGGAAATGCCCGGCACCTCGGTGAAATGGTGGGC
>CBDUGP010000194.1:0-8570 GCA_965366625.1 uncultured bacterium | reverse complement strand
AAAGCTAGCAAAAATCAAGCTCAACTTGCCAGACCCACTTTCATGACGCAGGCCCAGCAGAAATGAAGAGATTGTAATTTATAATTTGGTCAGATAGCATAGATTAACCATATGAAATGGTGGATATCCCCCAGTTGTTAGCGAAGCTCACCGGTGGACGCTCATTTCCGCTACGAAGGTCGTGAGCGTCTACCGACATGTCGGGCCTAGCTATCCGTCCCGATGTCACTACGGTCGCCCTTATCCGGGCCAAAGGAGTCTCTATGTCCAAAAAAGTTCTCGTTATCCTAGCCGCCTTCTTTCTCCTAGCCGCCTTCGCCTCCACGGCAACGGCGAAACCGCTTTATTGCCAGTATCAATGTGCGGACTGGAACCCCGGCGATTACAACTACTACTGCACCTGTCCCGTCTACACCTCCAACTACGGCATGGTCATTCAGTGCTCCGAGTGGCAGCAGGCCGCCTGCGAGGGAGCCTTGCAAGCGAGCCCCGTAGAGGACGGCACGGAATTCCTGGCTGTCGATGAAATCGCGACTGAAACGGTCGTGGAAGAAGCGGCCGAAGCACTTCGGGAAGATTCGGTCGTCGAAGACGGCGAGGCGACCACCCGCGACTGATCGCCTAGACCGGGACCGGAGGGTCTCGGACGCGCCACAAGCCCGAAGGGTCGGAGTTCCGACCCTTCGGGTTTTCTTTGTAGACCTAGTTACCTACGTTTCGGTAATGTTTGTCGGCAAAGAAGTCTACTTTTCGGAAATGAAATCTACTTTTCGGAAATTGAATCCATCGCCATGGCCCAGAAGGCGTTCGAGCCGGAAGCGATCGAGCTGCTGCGGCTCAAGTGAAGCTCCAGCCCGTGCTTCACCGACCCCAGCTTCGAGGGTCAGGGATTCCTCGGGCAGGACCGATTGATCTACCGTGCTCTGGTCTTCCAATCTCATGATTCTCCCCTTTCGCGCAGAGCGCTGGGCCGGCCACTGAGATGCCAAATCTGGACGGAACCAAACTTGGGTTTACCTGGACCGCTTCCGGTTGAGGCGGGCTGCGGCCGCGGTGTCGGGTGGCAGGTAGAGAAGGTCGCCGCTGGCACCTCCTTTGGATAGCTCTGCGGCGTTGGCTTCGTCGGTGTCGATGTGCATTTCGAGGACGTAGCTGTCTTTCACCCGAATCAACACATCGCCGAAGGTCAGATCCCTATCTCCGCCGGTGATCGCCACCTCCACTTGATCGCCGTTCTCCACTCCGTAGGCCTCGGCATCTCGGGGCGTCATGTGGATGTGGCGCCAAGCGCAGATCAAGCCTTCTTGAAGGTGCAGTGTGCCCGCCGGGCCTTCGAGGGTGATCGGCGCCGAGCCTTGGGTTTTGCCCGAGGCCCGGACCGGTGCGTCGACTCCGAGCTTGAATTCGTCGGTGCGCGAGATCTCCACCTGCGGCGCTTTGCGCAGGGGGCCGAGCACTCGAACTTTCTCGATGCGGCCGCGTGGGCCGATCAGGGTCACGGTTTCGCGGGCGGCGAATTGGCCCGGCTGGGAGAGGTTGCGATAGACGGTGAGCTCGCTTCCGGCGCCAAAGAGCACGTCCATGGAAGCCCGATCGAGGTGGGCGTGCCGGCCGCTGATGGCGATCGGCACCGGGCCCGGCGATTGGACGTCGGTGCCGCCGCCGGCGACCCGGGCGGTCTGGCGGGCGGTCATCAACTCTTCGTTGGTCGCCACCACCAGGGTGCGGACCCGGGCGCGGTCTTCGCTGATGTCGAAGACGGGTGTGTCGTCGGACACTTTGGCGTCCTGGTTGCGGTCCTCGTCGAGACGCACGCCGAGAAAATCGAGTTGCTGCAAGATGCGTCGCCGCATTTGGGCGCTGTTCTCGCCGATGCCCCCGGTGAGCACGATGGCGTCGACGCCGCCCATCACCGCGGCGTAAGCGCCGATGTAACGGCGCACGGCGTGGGCGTACACGGTGATCGCCAGTCGGGCCCGGTCGTTGCCGTCGGCGGCCTGGGCTTCGATGTCGCGAAGGTCGTTGCCGAGCCCGCTGAGACCGGCGAGCCCACTCTGGCGATTGAGCAGGTCGTCCGTTGCATCTACCCCCAGCTCGCGCACCAACGCCAGCACGGCGCCGGGATCGAGGTCACCGCAGCGGGTGCCCATGACCAGCCCTTCGAGAGGCGTCAGACCCATGGAGGTCTCGATCGAGCTGCCGAGCTCGATGGCGCAAGCGCTGGCTCCGTTACCCAAGTGAAGGGTGATCAGGCGCAGGTCACTGACGTCACGTTCCAGATAGGCGGCCGCCAATCCGGCGACAAAAGCGTGGGAGGTGCCGTGGAAGCCGTAGCGGCGGATGCCGAGGCGATTCGCCAGCTCGAGATCGACGGCATAGTGCTTGGCTCGGCGCGGCATACGCAGGTGAAAAGCGGTGTCGAAGACCGCCACGTGCGGTAAGGCAGGCAAGGCCTCTCGGGCGATGCGAATGCCGGCGAGATTGGCCGGGTTGTGCAACGGCGCCAGCGGGATGTTGGCTTCAATGGCCTCGATAACGTCCTCGTCGATCAACGTGGCGTCGTGAAATCGCTCACCTCCGTGCACCACCCGATGGCCGACCGCGGCCGGCTCAAAAGCCTGGGTGTCCTCGAGCACCTTCGCCACCGCCGAAGCGTGGGTTGTGCCCGCCCGACCCACGCGTTCAATGACTCCGTCCGCCAGGGCTTGGCCCGTCTCCGTGTCGACCACCTGGTATTTGACGCTTGAGGATCCGCAATTGATGACCAGGACTTTCATATCGTGCTCCTTGGATAGGCGCCGGATTCGGCCGATCTCTCTCAGATCAGCTTGAGGTCGAGCTCGGCGGCGAGCCGCCGCCGCTGGGGTTGTAGCGACTTGAATTCTCGCAGATTGGCTAGCAACCCTTGCAAGACCAAGCGGTTGGGCTCTTCCTGAGCCAATAGGTCGCGCATCAGATCCACCGTTTGGGTGACCTCTTGGGACTCGTTCTCGCCTAAGTCTTCTGCCTGGGCGAGGATTTCCGACAAAGCGTCTTCGACCCTTTGCTCCTTGGCTTGGCTGAGCTGAGCTTCCAGCTCGGCGCTGCCGGGTAAAACGCCGGGGCCCAGGACCGGTGGGATGTCGCCTTGGTCGAGGCGCTCGGCCAAGGCTTCGGCCATGGCCAGCAGCAGGTCCGCGACCCGATCCGCGTCAATGGATACCCCATCGATCAGGATGTATGTGTAGTACTCGCTGAGCGCTCCGTTGAGGGTGACCGTCAGGTCAGCTGTGTACCGTGTGTCATGGTCAGGGAAGGCTCGGCGGATGAATTCTTCCTGGATCTGTTGCCAGTCGATCCGAACTTTCTGCGCCACTAACAAGAGCTCGTTGTCGATGGAGATGTTGGCTTCCTTCAAGTACAGCTCCATCAGCTGCTGATGCTCGAGCACCTCGTCGAAATGGTAGCGCAGCTGCGCGCGGAGCTGCTCCCGAGGGGAGAGGTCGTCGCGATCCCGGATTTCCTTCACCTTCTCGATGATCGAGTCACCCAGGCCCTGCATGATGGCGATCAGCAGCTGGGATTTCGAGCGAAAGTGCAGGTAGACAGCCCCTTTGGAGATGCCGACCTGATCGGCGATCTGCTGAATCGTGGTCTTGGCGAAGCCCTGCTCGAGAAAAAGGGTGGTCGCAGCTTCGAGCAATTGGTCGCGAGTATCGGTCAATGCTGTTCCTCCCAAGCGGTCACTGCGTCAGGGGTCACTGTATCAAGTGGGGCGCAGATCAAGTGGATGCACTTTCGGCACAGTGGCATTAGAGTTGAATGCAAATTTTAATTAAAATTGACCGGTAAGTCATAAATTTATTGACCAAAAATGACCAGTCGGTCATCATTGGCCATGCTTCGCGTTCACCACTTCAATGACCGGAGGTCCGATCATGCTCCAGCGCTTCAAGCCGTTGCTCGATCTCGTGAGAAAAATATCCATCCCCTGGCTGCTGTTGGGCTCTGCATGTGCTTTGGCTTTGCTGGAGACGGCAGCTGGCCTTTGGATTCCCATGCTGGTCCGAGATCTGGTCGATGGGGCCGGCGCCGGAGGCGTGCCACGAAACCTCGTGATCACGTTGACCGTGGTGCTGTTGTCGCAAGCTGCGATCAGCGGAGTCTCGGTTTACCTTCTTTCCCGGGCCGGCGAGCACATGACCGCCTTTCTTCGCAATCTGCTCTTCGCGCGTTTGGTTCGCCTGCCCATGTCGTTTCACGACGACACGGAGTCGGGGGAGTTGGTCAGCCGCACCCTCAGCGACACCGCCTCGGTCAAGAGCCTGCTGACCGAGCAAACCGTGGCGATGATCGCTAGCTCGATCACCATGGTTGGCGCGATCCTCATCCTCTGTTGGCTCGACTGGCGGTTGACGGTCGTGCTTTTTACTTCGGTGCTGCTCGGGTTGGTCCTGGTCCTGCCGGTGGTCGGCCGTCTGCAGACAGTCGGCCATGAGATTCAGAGCCGGCAAGCGATTTTCAGCGGTCGATTGACCGGCAGCCTGGGGGAGTCGCGTTTGCTCAAGGCCTCCTGTGCGGAGGATTCCGAGTGCCGATCGGCGGCGCGATCGGTCGATGGCCTGCGCCTGCTGGGGCTGGCGGAGGCACGGATCATGGCCTTGCTCGGTCCGGTTCTGACCCTGGCCCTGACCGGCGCCCTGGTGGTGATCCTCGGTTACGGCGGCGCCCGTGTCGGCAGCGGGGAGCTGGCGGTCGGAACCCTCGTCGCGTTCATGCTCTATCTGTTTCAAGTGGCAATTCCGATGGTGCAGATGTCGACTTTCTTCGCCGCGCTGAGCAAAGCGGCGGGGGCGGCTGAGTATTTGAACGAGTTGCTTGAGCTGCCTCTAGAAGACCCGGTGGTGGGCGGTCAGGAAGCCCCGGCCGGTGCGGAATTGCGATTCAGCGGCGTGAGATTCGGCTATCAATCCGACAAACCGGTTCTCAACGGCCTGGAACTCGAGCTGAAGCCCGATACCGTGACCGCCTTGGTGGGGCCGAGCGGGTCCGGCAAAACCACGATTCTCAGCTTGTTGGAACGCTTTTATCCGCCGGATGAGGGCACGATCACGGTCGGTGGCCAGCTGATCGATCAATTGGCCTTGGAGCCCTGGCGCCGCCGCATAGGTTACGTGCCCCAAGAAGCGCCGGTGATCAGCGGCTCGGTGCGCGACAACCTGAGTTACGGCCTGAAAAAGGAGCCGTCTGCCGAGGCTATCGACGCCGCCCTAAGAGCCGCCCGTGCCGATGGCTTCGTCGCCGAGCTGAGCGAAGGCCTTGAGACCCAGGTCGGCGAACGCGGCGCCAAACTCTCCGGAGGCCAGCGACAACGCCTGGCAATTGCCCGAGCATTTCTCACC
The DNA here is from genome assembly GCA_965366625.1 of uncultured bacterium. GTDB lineage: Bacteria > Acidobacteriota > Thermoanaerobaculia > Multivoradales > J023 > JAUIJL01. The sequence continues at coordinate 3,189 of CBDUGP010000194.1, read as the reverse complement.
GACCCCGAGATCCTCATGCTCGACGAAGCCACCGCCAATTTAGACGCAGAATCCGAAGACGCCGTCCGCGCCGCCCTCGCCGAACTCATGCGGGGACGCACCACGTTGGTGGTCGCCCATCGGCTCTCGACCGTCGTCGGCGCCGACCAAATTGCTGTGGTCGAAAACGGTAGGGTCACGGGCTTGGGCAGCCACAAACGGTTAATGTCCCATCACCAGCTCTACCGCCAGCTGGCCGAGAGACAGCTGGTCCAGGGCGGCGTTGCGGCGTGACGGCGTGCAGCGGATAGAGGTGCCTGCCGTGGTTTTAGGCGAAGGGCTAGCGTTTACGGGTCCTATGTGGCCGAATCCTGTCGCGGGATCCGGCTTTTCGATTTGGATGGAAGCTGTCGGTGGGCAGGGCTTGAGAGGTACGTGAACTCATTGGTGGCTTGCGCTCGCCTGGATCTGAAGTTGGATTGGTGGTGGTTGTGAAGGATTGTGGGGTATTTGCAAGGCAGGGCGGGCCGCCGTCATGAACGCCGGCCCTGGCCCAGTGCTCACGGATCCGGGTCGGTGTCTACCTCGTAAATGGAACCGGCGCGAACTTGAGATTGAATAAACATGGCTAATCCTTTCGGAAGTTTGAGTGCCCTGGACGGGCACTTTGTTTTTCTGTTTGAGGCCTCCACTATGGGGCCTCTCAACTGTAGGGCGTATCGAAGCGGAGATTGGGGTCGTCGAGGGACCGAATGGTGGATCTGAGGGGCTAATTGATCTACCACCAAAGTAGATGGGAATGCCGAGGTGCTTGCTCGTGGGGGCAAAAAACCGGAAAGGTTGCACAATGATGGGAGCGTGCCCGTGAGCGGCTTCTCGGCATACGGTAGGCGGCAGGCATGACTGCTAGGCTTTGTGAGGTTTCGTTACTTCGGACTTCGGTTTCCTCGCCAATCGGAACGAGCGCGAGGCCGTGGTGAAGTGTCGCGAGCAGCTCGGTGAACACCTTGTCGGCGAGGCGATCGAAGAGGCGGACCAAGACGGTCTACCCGAAGGTCCCTGAGCGCCCGAAATACGAGCAGGCAAAGCTGATAGAAATCCGCTGCCTGCCTTGCGAGCCGGCCCATTCGAGGGGCCCACCGCTTTAAACCCTCGCTAGAACCTGAAATTCGAGCTTACTCGCGCTTCCGAGAGCACAGCGGAAGTGCGCCCCTCAGGGCGAATCGTTTATACTACCGGGCAAGAGACACGTGGTCTGGGCGCGAATAAGGAGCCGAAACGGTATGGAGCGAAAGGATGAGAGCTTTTCAGGGCTGCCGCGAAGCTGTACCGATACCGTTTCCAGTGGTTGGAAAGCTATTGCAATTCCATAGGGTATTCTCGTAGCCCACGGCTCCGTCCAACCTGATTGCATCCAAAGCTTGTCGAAAGGATTTCTTGAAACGAGAGGAATATACTTGGGATTTCGGATACAGTATTTATTGGTTTTTGGGCGGTGGACCAATATTGTCGATGTCATCTCAAGACATCGAGAAGGGAGCGACCTTGGACTTTAAGGCAGCATTGCTGGTCTCGCTAGGTGCAATGGCGGTCTGGGAACTCGGCCGGAGGTCAATAGTATGGTTCCTCAATTGGTATCGAAAGAGAGACGCGCTCAAGGAACTCTTTGCCCTGAGCGGCCCTACGACGGTGGCCCGCTCCATAGTCGGGGGTGCTGGAGCACGGAACGTTCGCGAGCCCGATGCGCGTGTCGCAGGGCAGTTGGCGCGCATCACCAAGGTGATTCTAGACCTTCCCCCCAATCTTGCTGAGGTTCGCTTTCACTTTGAGGATCCATCCCGAAACTTGGTGATCATAGGCTCTCCGCGCTACAACGAGTTGGCTGAGCTACTGCAGAGAAAATACTCTTTGCCATATCAATACGTGGTCACAGGCACCGCCAAGGATCCAGCACTACAAGTGCTCACTATCGTTACAGATTACGGCGATCAGTTGACTGCTTCGCGAGATACCCGGGCAGAAGGCTCCGAACTCGAAGTAGACTACGGAATCATACTGTTTTCTAAGCTGCCAAATGAAAAGAGAGGGATTTGGTTGGGGGGAATCCATGGCCCGGGAACACTAGGAGCGTTTCACTATTTGACAAGTCAAAGTCAAACAGTCCTTGACCGTTGGAGGTCAGAGAAGAACGACGCCACAACGTGGCTCGTAAGAGTTCGCTACCGAGTCGAGCGTGGTGAGGTGGAGATCTACGACTCAGAGGCGCTAGGCCGGCCGAGAAGTTGCCAGCGGCGGGAGCGATCTGCCGTACCGAGGGTTCTGATCTGTGATCTTGGCAACGTCCTCATGTATTTCGACCGAAGCCGAACATACAGGTCCTTAGCTCACTATTTCGATTGGGATCTGTCAAGGGTTACTGCCGCTATCGAAGGTACAGATTTACGAGAAAGATACGAGAAAGGCGAACTCGATGACTCGAGCTTTTGTGACGAGCTAAACGATCTCTTTTCCGGTCCGAGGAAGCTCGACTTTTCATTGCTGAGCGAATTCTGGGGCGATATGTTCTGGCCCAATGCCGAGATGTTAGCAACGCTGCAAAAGCTCAAGAGAGATGAACGAGTCTCGCTGGTCCTGCTGTCCAACACGAATAGTCTTCATTTTGAATACGTCAATAGACACTACCCTGAAGTAGTTGAACTCTTCGACGAATGTGTTCTTTCATTCAAGGAGGGTTTCGCGAAGCCGGAGGTGGAGATTTTCGAAAGAGCTATGGCAGCAGCCAGGAATCATCGACCGGAGGCCAGTGCGGGGGAGTTGATATTTGTTGATGACAGTGCGGAGTTCGCTGAGATCGCCTCAAGGATGGGGATGCGTGCGTTGGCTTACAGGTCTCATGCTCACTTCGTTTTCTGGCTCCGGGGCCTTGGGCTCTATGTACCGTAGTTGGCCTGCCGCCTAATTACTCGGTGCTATGGACATCGCCCGCACGTTCGCCCCCACCGAACTCCATACTCGTTCTACGGCAGCACCTCTATAGGAAACTAGACTAGACTATAGTTAGGGCCCATCCAGGTTTGCGGTTTTGAGGATCTAGAAGGCGCGGCGCGCCGAGCACGGACAGCGAGCGTGTCTGAGCGAGACGACATATAGATCGGCGGGCGCAACCGGTCGCCCGCTCTCATCGAAATCTGAAACTTTCCACTGAATTCA
>CBDUGP010000193.1:0-8664 GCA_965366625.1 uncultured bacterium | reverse complement strand
GAAATCCTGGTGCCACGCGGGATTAGTGCGCCTGTAAGTCTAATCTATTCAGATACTTGGCATTTGCAACTGTTTAAGATCAGCCAGGCCTGAGCCTATCCCAATCGAAAAACCATCAAGGCCACTCCGGGCCGCCTCGAAGAGGCAAGGTAAATGTAGCCGGGGGCGCCTAGCCTCGGGCTTCAGCCCGCCGTGGCGGATCTCGGCTCAAACGTCACTCGGGGCGACGGGCAGCAACACGCGAAAGCCCAAGAGGCCCACCCAGCTCCCGGGGTCTTTACAGCTTCTATAAGCAGATCGGGCAAACTGAGCGGAATTCCAAAAGCCGCCGCCGCGAAACACGCGGTCGCCGCGGCGGGTGGCGGCGGCGAGATCTCCCGGAGTGTCGGCAGGATCGATCGTCAACCTGGCCGTCTGCCATGAATAGTCGTTCGTCCAAAGACTCGCTGTCCACTCCCGAATGTTTCCGTGCGTGTCGTAGAGGCCCCAGGGATTCGCGGCTTTCTCACCCACGGTATGGGTTGAGCCACCGGAGTTACTGTCGTACCAGCCGACCTCGGCAAGATCGGCCTCGGCATCTCCGTTCCAATACCGCGTGGACCTACCGGCTCTACAGGCGTATTCCCATTCCTCTTCGGTGGGTAGCCGGGCTCCTCTGAAGCCCATTTTATCGGCGAGCCAGCGACAGAACGCCGTCGCATCGTTCCAATTGACTTTTGTGACCGGATGATCCGGTCGATCCGTATTCAACACCCGTCGATCAAAAGCACCAAATTGAGTGTTCGTGATCGGAACCGCGGACATCCAGAAAGGCCGAGTGATCTCGACTCGGTGCCTAGGCCCTTCGTTCTTGTAGCGGCCCTCCTCGTGCTTCGGGCTGCCGATCCAACCCGTCCCGGCTGGAATCTCACACCAAAAGTCGACCTCACCGTCCTTCGTTATGACTTTGCGGAAGAGATCCATGTCGGAGGTTCTTGAGCGCGCCGGCGTGCTCACTTTCGACTTGATTGACGGGGTAGGCAAAGCTTCGGCCGAGGTGGGTCGATCTTGCCTGCGGTCGCCGAGCGCCGTCTGAAGCTCTCGACACAGGCCGACGGCCGAGCTGGGCCGCTCCTGCGGATCGAGGTGCAGAGCCCGCTTCAGCACGTCGAGCGCGTCTCCGGGGATGTCGAGCTGCTTTAGAAAGCCGGCTCGATTGAGTAGGAAGCGCGAGTTGAGTTCTCGCCCCAACGCAGCAAAGACCCACGTGGCCGCCAGAGAGTAGACGTCGCAGCTCGAATCGACCCGGGCGGCATCTTCCATGCTTTCCGGCGCGGCGTAGACATACGAGCCCATGCCGGCACGGGTGCGAGTCAAACCGGTGGTGTCGGCGGCGCGCACCAAATCGAAGTCGGTGAGCTTGGGCACTCCGTCCTGACCCAGGAGAATGTTCGCCGGTTTCACGTCCCGATGCACGAGCCCGAGAGCATGGGCGTCGTCGAGGGCCAGGGCGATTTTTTCGAGTGCATCGAGCCGGGCGTCGAGATCGAGCCGCCCGTCCAGCACCGCCCGCCTGAAATCACCACCATCGACGTATTCCATGACGAAATAGGCCCAGCCGTCGTCGATGGCGGGCGCTCCCATCACTTTCACGATGTGGGCATGGTCGAGCCTAGCCATTTGCCGAGCGCCGCGGAAGAGGCGCTCTCGACGTTCCTCGCTGGCACTGAACTGCCCGTGCAGCACCTTGATCGCGACTTGAGTATCTTCTCGGCGATCGTGAGCCAGCCAAACCGTCGCGAATCCACCTTGACCGATCTGGCGGATCAGCTGGTAGCGATCGTCACCCAAAAACTCGCCGGGATTGAGCTGGGGTCCGTGACGCAGATCGCGTTTGAGGGTGAGGATGCGGGCATCGATCGCCGTGGTGTCCGAGCGGGTCTCGATCAAACCGTCCCGTTGCCGGAGAGTGGTCTCCAGTTGGTGCCCGAGTTCCCAAGCATGGCGATCTCGGAAGTTGGGGCGATGGTGCTTCACCCAAGCTTCCATCTCCGCTTTCCACCGACGAAGCAGATCGGCGGGGAAGCGCTTCTCGTCCGCATCGATCAGCCGAGCGTGTTTCAAACACATCCAAATGCCGTTATTCGGTTCTCGACGCGCTTCGGGGGTCAAACTCTCGTCGTAGCGAGGCCCGCCCGGAGCCGCTGCGGTGATGTGGCAAGCCTGGCCGAGGGTGACGTGTTTATCGTCGTCGGAATGGGCGAAGTAGGTGAGCTTCCGGCAGTCGGGAAAGGAGCACAGCCCGTTGACGCGGAACGCGATGGTCCGCTTGGTCCCCTCGGAAAACTCGTCTCGCTTCGCCATGGACATCCCTCCGCGGCAGAGTGTACCGAAACGGGTCCACGCCAAGAGCAGCGTCTGCCACCGAGTTCATGCTTGCTGCCATCGCTGGTTTCTACCCAGAAAGTGTAAGGCTCGGCCCCCTCCGGCTGCCGGCCGAATGCCTTTACCCTCGGTGACCCGGGTTCGACCGAGGCTCAGTGGGAAGCGGCGGGTGGTGGGAAACCTCGGCAGAGATCCTGCCCTCGGCGTTCGGGTTCGGGCGCAGGGCCGTGGACCGGGACCGAAACCTCGGGTTCCGGGTGGTGTGTCGGTCCGGCCCCGAGTGAAACCGAGAGATCCACGGGACTCAACCCATGGCTCTGCCGGGTTCCAAGGCCCGGCCGAAATCCGGAACAGATCCGCCCCGTAAAGCCCGGGCCGCAACGTCTCCTGCTGCCAACGACCGGCCATCCACAAGCGTCCCCGCTCACCGTTTCGACAACACGACCAAGCCGTATTGAATCCCGCGATGCCGATCCGCAGCCCGTCGACCCTGCGGACGACTGAGTAAATCAATCGCGAAGGGTCCGCATGGGTGGTGCCGTCCAGCTCGGGGTCGAGCAGGTGGTCGAAGCCGCGGTTTTCCAGAAACGAACGATAAGCACCGAGCCGCTCCATGTACCGTCGCCTTTGGATGCCGCCCTTGTGGATCACCGCATTTACCGGTTCGAGGCTCTCTTGGACGTCCAACCATTCGGTCTGGTCGTCGCCCACCAAACTGCGGTCGACATCATGATTGCCCGGCACCATAAAAACGTTTTCAAGAGAAATCTCAGGCTCGAACGCCCCGCGCACCGCATCGAGAAACGCACCGAACTCTCGAGCTGACCCCCGACGGTCTTCTCACCCTCGCCGCCGATTTGCCCGAAGGCCGCGTCACCGGCGAAGAACAACAGATCCGGGCGCAGCCCGTGATCCCTCTGCAAACCCCGAAGATCGGCGACCAACGTGTCGGTCACCCGTCGAGCGTCCCAACCATGTCGCGGATTACAGGCGTGAAGATCGGAAAGGTGTAGCCAGGTGATGGTCGACATGTCGTCCCTCGGTCGTGGATCGGTGACTCGAGCGCTCGAGAACTCTATTCGAAAAGTAGGCCACGCCGAACTCTTCGAAAAGGTCGATCACCTCCATCACGGCTCCGGCGAATCCAACCATTGGCACAAGGCTTCCGAGACGGTCGTGACCGCCAGACAACCCAAAGCCGTCTTGCCGACCAGAGCCTTGTGATGTTTCACAAGTAGGGACCGAGCATATATGTATTGTTGGTGCTCGCCGCTGATGCTGCCTTGGTTGGGCGGTAGAAAGGAGCCGATCAGATATACGCATGTGATCAGGCTGAGGCATTGCACGGCACGCAGAATATTTCGGACCCAATCCTTACGTTCCCAATGGTCTAGTGCTTTCTTGTAGGTCATGTCGCCCTCGGCGGCTAAGTCCAAGATCAAGCGGTCGCTTCTCCAAGGGTACGCCTCTGGGGCACGGTGGATTCGATCAGCTTTAACGGGCTCGTCCCTCCCGAGTTGACCGTCCGATCGCGAGAGCCGACCTCTGTCGCCTCTCGATGGGCAGTGTAATGAGGCGAGTTCGCTGTGGATGCCGAGATCTGTCAAGAACCTGCCGGAGGAGGGATGATGCGGAGTTATTTATGAATCGGCCGCGACCGCCTCGGCTTGTTGGTTGTGCTTTTCGTGGGTCTCGCCGAACCGGTTTGGGTAAAGGTCATCCCGCACCACACAAGGTTTCGTGAACCCATTTACCCCTGATCCTAGGCGCGTTGACGGCGCAGACCATCAGAAACTAGCTTGAGTTACTGAAAACAAATGGCTTAACGGTATTTTCCAGATCTGGCACGCTATCTGCAAGAGCTCAATCTGTCTTTCGACATTGCCAAGAAAAGAAGCAGAAAACAGCCAAAAAAAGGAAAAGTACAAATGAAACGCGCACTCATCACCGTCTTACTGGCCACCCTTAGCTTCCTCATCCCGGCGACGGAAGCTGCAGCCGTCTTGATCGTCTACAACAGCGACGGCTCCTGCAAACTCTGTCTCGGCAGTGCAGCCGCCTGCAAAGAAGCTTGTGGAAGCGCCACCACAGCCACCGTCGCAGCAGGTGCCAATCAGATGGTTTCCATGCCTGCCGGTGTGTTCGACGCAGATACCATCGAGGTGAGCGATCTGACCCTGATCGCCGATGGTCTTTACCAAGGCCATGTAGTTGTGACGCATCAAGGACAAATTGTCGCCGACGAAATTCTCTCCCTCGACGAGGTGACGGTGATCGACCTGGATGCCGGTGCTTCCAACGTCGCCAACGATTTGATTCTGGTCACCGAGCAGTGTGATTGATGGCAGCGGGCCGACCGGCAAGGACTTGTCCAGAGAAAAACCAGGCGCGAGCCTGGTTTTTCGCCGTTTCCGCCCGAACGACACTACATGTTGCCCGCCGGACCGCGAGTTGAGGTCCTGCGGCCGTTGATTGATGACAAAGCCAATTTCGTCGTCACGCCCTCGCCAAGTGGGCAAGACCCTGAATCGGCGTGCGGGACGTACGGCACGCCTGTGATCCGTGCCCCCTAAACCCGAGGCGAGTTGTTTGTTTGTGGACGGTTTCGAAACGGGTGATACCAGCCGCTGGTCGTTCGGCCGTTGATCGAACGCCGGCTTGAGCCCCTTTCGGCGGATATGTCGCGTCTATCTTGAGGAAGCTGAGAGGTCTAACTCAGGTTCCCCGACCGATGCCGTTGATCGGATTCCCCTTGTTCATCCGCTGAGGGATCGGGCCCCAGAACCCGGAAGGAGACGTAGAGAATGCTGTCTTTCGAGAGCAAATTAATGGTCGTCGCGATGCTGTCAACTCTCTGCGGAGCGCAGGTCGGCGCCGAGACGGAGTTTGCGAAGCTGACCGCCTCAGACGGAGAATTCGAGGACAACTTCGGGGGGCGGCTCGCCATCGACGGCGACACCCTGATCGTCGGAGAAAATGAGGACGACGAGGCTTGTGTGCCACCGGACGAGGGCTGCAACTCCGGCGCGGCCTACGTCTTCCAGCGCAACGAATCCGGAGCTTGGCAAGAGGTGGCGAAGCTGACGGCGATGGACGCGGAAGAGGGAGACTCCTTCGGGGAGGCCGTAGATGTCCAGGGAGACATCGCAATCGTGGGCTCACCAAACTCCGGAGATGGTGGGGCTGCCTACGTCTTCTACCGTGATCTAGGGGGTCCGGACGCCTGGGGTCAACACATTCGACTCACCGGGTCCGATGCCGCTCTAGGAGATCGCTTCGGAACCTCGGTCGCGGTCTACGGCTCCACCGTGGCAGTGGGCGACACCAGTGACGATGATCTCGGAACCAGCTCGGGGGCCGTGTACATCTTCTACCAAGACGCCGGGGGTCCGGACGCCTGGGCAGAGCACAAAAAGCTCACGGCTTCCGACGGCGCCGCGAGCGATTTCTTCGGTCGAGTGGCTCTCAGCGGAGATTTCCTCATCTCCGGAGCCGTGGGAGACGAATCCCTGACGGGAGCGGCCTACATCTTTGCCCGAGATCATGGAGGAGCAAACAACTGGGGTGAAGTGAAGAAGCTGATCGCCTCGGACGGCGTCGCTGGAGACTGGTTTGGACACTCTGGCATAGCCATCGACGGCGACACTGCTCTGGTGGGTGCCCATAAGAGATCGATGGAAACGGGGTCGGCCTATCTCTTCGAGCGGAGCTTCGGCGGTCCCGACAATTGGGGCGAGGTAGCCGAGCTTGTTGCGTTTGATGGCGTCTCCGAGGACCGATTCGGAACGTGCGCGGCGGTCGCCGGCGACAGCGCCCTCATTGGCGCGTACGGTGACGACGACGGCGGCTCCGGGACCGGATCGGTCTATCTCTTTCAGCGGGGTGCAAGCGGAACCAATGGCTGGGGTTTCGTCGACAAGCTGAGTGCTTCCGACGCCGATCCTCTCGACCTCCTGGGAATAGCATGCGCAGCCTCTGGAACCGTTGCCCTCGTAGGCTCCAGCGGCGACGACGATGTGGCAGCCCACGCCGGCGCCGCCTATCTCTTTCATCTCCCCGTTTTCTTCGACGGGTTCGAGAGCGGAGACACCAGCCGATGGACCTCGCCCTAAGCGGGCCGTTTGCTTCGATCCTTCGAGCGAAAAAGGTTCTGTACGAGTCGGGAAGGCCGTTTAGGGTAGTGGACTCAGACGGAAGAATCCTCCGAGAAGGAGTCGTCCATCAAGGAAGACCCATCTTTTGTCTACTGCAGCTTAGTAAACCTGCGCCCGCAAGCGCGTAAATCACCGTATTCCCCTGCTCGGATTGAAGGTCGCCGGCCTGCTAGGAGAAAAGCAACGGCGGCGGTGAGGCTCTCTGTTTGGAGCCATGCGAAAAGATGGCTCGTTTCGATTGAGAGACACGGCGATTTCGAACCGGATAAGGTCTTGGCTCGCCTACGAAGACCTGGATGCCTCCAGCTCCTTAAGCAACGCCCGACCCCGCTCCACGTCGATGAAGTGAAGATCCCGATCCTCGTAGTGATGGGTCATCGTGCGGCTGGACGGGCCGAAGGTCGGTGAACGCCGGAGCCTCCGCACAAAACGTGCACAGCTCGGCCACAGGATCTCACAAAGTGAAAAAAAAGCCCTTTCTGGAACGGGTCGGGGGTGATCGGCGGGGTAGGGCCCTCGACACCCGGCCGGTCCATCGGTCGAGTTTGCGGATTCCAGGCTGACTAGTACCGAGTACTGAGTTGTGAAGCGGCCGCCCAAGTCATGGGCGGCGCGAAAGATCAGGTGGCGTTCACTACGGGCGGTCAGGAGTCGAAGATATCGTCGGTCGTTTCGGCCGTCGCGGCTCGAACGAGCCATTCTTTGAGCCGAGGCGCGTCGGTGCAGGATTGAATCTGCTGTCTCTGCTGCTCACTGAGACGCAGACCTTTCGCTTCGCAGAGATCAAGCACGGCGGCAATCCGTCCTTGTAGCTCTCCCTCGGCCATGCCCAGGGCTTTGCCTTCAACGACTCCCTCGGCCTTACCCGCGTCCAACACCGCATCGAGATCCTCGTAACCCTGACGCTGCAACAGGTTCCGCAGCGTCACTTTCTGGGCAGCCTGCTTGTCGTAGAGGGCTTCCACGGGCACCGGATTCCTCAACACCCCCGGCGCCTTCAGCTCGTCACCGGGATTGGCCAAGCGCATGGGCTCGTCGGGGGTGTAGACCTCCACCCGGCGCGGACCATCGAGACGCACGACCCACACGAATTTCGTGCCGGCGGCCAGCAGATCGCGGATTTTATCCGTGAGATCGTCTTCGTCCTGTCCGCGATCGGCGTATTCGAGCGCCAGGGGCGGCGCCCCCGGGCTCCAGCCGGGCTCGTCCGACACACCCACCGCCACGTCGGGCGCCCGCAAAATGCCGGGCTCGGGCGTAAAGCCGGCGTCGACACCTACGGACTCGACCTCGGGATCGGAGCCGATCACCGAAGCGCCCTCGGCGTTGGCCCCGGAATGCCGTCCACCGGAAGGTAAGCAGTGGATGGCGTGCCCGTTCGACAGCTCGTAGGGATCGCCGGGTTTGACTTGGTCGGCGGTGAAGGGACCGTTGGGAGTGGAGTAGAGTCGACCCATTTTTGAATCTCCGGGAGCCTCTCGGGCTCGAAAGCGTCCGTCGCGCGGCTTCGGGGGAAGCCTTCCCGGCACGGATAGATTAACACGACCGCGAGCACGGGTTCGTCGCTGTGGCCGTCCTTGGCCGTCCCTGTGCGAGCCGCCGGGTAGGGATGTCCACGGATGAACTTACAGACGAGCCGGCCGGGTGGCGAAAAAATCGTCGATTTCTTAGAGATCACGGTCCGACCGGTTGATCGATCGAACCGCGTTTAGCGAAAAAACGAAGCTCCGAGCCCGTTCCCCAACAGCCCTCGGGGCACCGCATCACGCTCCAAAAGGGCCCGTCTGCCGAATCGTGCAGCTCCTCGGGCACCAATCTCAAAAAAATGCAGCTCCTACAAATCGATTGGCCGACCGGCTCAGCGCCCAAAATTGGGATCTGCTCACCGAGCGACTCGCGGTGCTTGAAAAACTCTGTCCTGCCCTGCCTATAGTGAGATCGCGATTTGCCTGGCGCTGGTGGCGGGTCATACGGCTCCCGCGAGCCTTCAGGGCCGTGGCCTCGTTCCATGGTTGAGAAATCTCATGGTGTGAAAAAATCTCATGGTGTGAAAATTCCTCCGTTTGCGCCCTATACCTTGTCGGGAGATGAAGCGATCTCCGGCCATCAAGAAGGCGAGTGGTTCCGGCGACGGCGCCACCAGCCC
>CBDUGP010000192.1:0-8924 GCA_965366625.1 uncultured bacterium | reverse complement strand
GGATCATCACTGGTCAGCGGGCTTGAGGGAAGGTGTGGTTGCCCAGGCGTTTACATCGCTTGTCGGCCGGCAGCGCGTCGGCTCATGCATCGGCGAGCCCGGCCGATCCATCTCAGGTGCAGCGATTAGAGAAAGCGTTGACTTACGGCGGAGCGGATGTTGACGATGAGATGGTGTCCGACTCCGACAGCGAGGAGGGCACCGCCGATCACTACCGCACCAAAATCGTTGGAGGGTTGAATCGATCTAGGAAGGCAATTTTGGATCGCGGGATGGAATCTTCCGACTCTGAAGACGCGGCCGGGTCGGACGACGAGGCCAAGAAAACCCGGCGAAAATTCAAAGCAGTCCAGCTGGCGGCGCTTACCCGAACCTTCTTCCCTCTTGAAGGCTCGGAAATGAAATTCGCCGAGGAATTGCACGAAAAGAGGAAGAGGGACAACGAGAAGCTCGATAAAGCCGGCGGTAAGAAACGCCGGCTCTATCCCAAAGAGACGCGGGAAGACTACGAGCGGGTCGGCGAAACAATGAAGCTCACCAGCATGGAGCACAACCCCTATTTACGGAGAAGCTTCCGCGAAGCCATACCCGCCGACGCCATCAGACAGGGCGGATCTCAGGCCTACAATCAGCGCCAAGGCAGTATTAGGGCCCATCTCCAGAAAGTCGTTGCCGAGGACGACAAGTCCATGGATTGGAAGCGGGAAGACTTTCCCGATGATCGAGCTTGGCTCGCATTCAATCACCTGAAGACCGAAGGCATCTCAAACGCCCCCAAGGATACTTATGCCGATCGGGTCCAGGAAGGCCAAGATACCAAGGGGTCGAGCACCAGAACCGCATTCCACCACGGCGCTTGGAAAGAGGCCCACCCCGACTTCACGCCCCACGCCCTCAATCCGGCGAATTTGGTCGCCATGAATGACGAGCGGGAGCTATTGAATCCTGCCAAGCGAAAAAGGGCGATCACGGAAGGGACTCTGCCCACCCCAGGGGCCCACGATACCTTCGGCCATCAAGCTCAGGGCTATCGGGCCGACGAATCCAAGGAGATGGTCCGCGCAAGAGGTGGTGGGCAATTCAAGGACGCCGATATGGAAGCGATCTATTACACATCGAAGCCGCTATTGCAGCCCCGGGCACCCAAGAGAGACATCTACCGAAGCAAGCCCAAGAAGAAGCTCGCGGCAAAAAAATAGCAACTTCGGGATCTAGCGCAGGCCCGGAACGAGCCGGCGTGAACCGTCGGCCTGGTCTTCTTCAAGCGTCGGCATCACTACAGAGGGGCGCTTAGAAACTCCGGGCATGATATTTCACCTCACGACGGTTGGCACGCCGAAGGCTGATGATCCTCCGCACGTCGCCTCAATCTACAAACGAGACATAATAAAGAATTCGCGTATCTGGGGCCAGCGCGATCATTCGGACTTCGTCGTATTCAAATCTGTCGTCCACCCCAGACCAAGGTTGCTTCCCATTCGAGCTCAGATGCCATCGCCAAAGACGCGCCGTGTTTGGCTTGTATCGCGGAAGGCCGCAACCGTCAGCCAGGCTTCATCCTGAAACCAGACAGGTCGACCGGCGTATCCTGTAAGGTACGCTGCCGTCACACTGTCGACACCGATCACCCACAGCAGATCCAGGGCCAATCACCATGAGCATGAATCGAAGACGTTTCGTCCAGCTGGGCTCGGCCGCTCTTGCTCTTTCCCTGCATCCGAGCGGTGCATCAGCTAGTGCGGGCGGGCGGGTCAGCCCCCGGACCCGCCTCAAAGATCTTCGCTTGCGGACTTCGACTTCACTCGAGGAGATGGAGCATTTCTATGCCGGAATACTTGAGCTGAAGGTACTCGAGCGGGATCGCAAACATCTGACGGTGGCCGCCGGTGAGACCCGCCTGAGCTACTTCAGCCAGCCGGCGGACCAGGCCTCGCCGAAAAAAGGTTCGCCCTTCTACCACGCGGCGTTCAACATCCCTGAAAACAAGATCCTGAGCGCCCGGGATTGGCAGCTCGAACGCACGGAGCTGGACAACAACCCCAGCGCGCCGCGCCATCCCGACCACCCGGATGTCGTGCACTTCTCCCACTGGGACGCGCACGCCGTCTTTTTCCGCGATCCCGCGGGCAATATCCTTGAGCACATCGCCCGGCATACACTCGACAATGCGGCGCCGGGCCCGTTTTCGAGCCGCGACATCTACTGTTGCAGCGAGATCGCGCTCGTGCTCGACGTCGAGGATCTCCGCCCCGAGGCCGATCGAATAGGAGTAGCGATCGGGGTCACGCGATATCGCACCAGCAGTGCACGATTCGTTGCGCTCGGAGATGAGAATGGGCTGGTCCTGATCATGAAGAAAGGAATCAGCTTAAGGGGCGACGCGGATGTCTATCCCACCGAGGTCGAGATCAGCGGCCCGCCGAGCTTCGATCACTCCGTCCCGGGCCTGCCTTACCGCCTGACGTCGTCCTGACTTGCATAGACCGCCTTGAGGCCGTGAGCGAACGCTGCCGGAATACGGTGCCAGGTAAATATAATTCCTGCCGGAATACGGTGCCAGGTAAATATAATTCCGGCTCATCACAGAACTCAAGATGCGGGCCAGAGAGTCTTGGCGAGCCTCACCACAATGCAGCACGGGGTCAGCGCCGGCATGCGCTAACCCCGTTCTAAGCTTCAGGCACTGAGGCCCTCGAAAATGGGATGGCCCAGGTCCCGGGCTTCAGGCATTCGCCCGCCTAATAAAGACAGCCCGAACCGGCGCTGAATTGGGTCACTGGATCAAAGACCGGGTGATTGCGCACGATCGGGTCGCCGACGTCACCGGTATCTAGGGTGCGGTGCACGCCCAGGGGGTTGGTGTACCAATCCCAGATCGCGTCGTGGACGTTTTGGGAGGCGCTGATGGCGACCCAGGCGGGCATGGTGTCGGGGGTGGTGTGAAGGGCGAAGGCGGTGTTGCTTTCCAGGCCGACGTGTTGGCCGCAGCGGGGTCCATAGACGCCGGTGACGCCGGTTAAAGGCTCGTTGTAGAGCTGCTCTAGGGTTTCCCGGCTCAGGGTGGTGAAGTCGTCCTCGGTCGTGACTCGGCCGAATTGACCGACCATCAGCCGCTCGCCACCGGGCCAAGCGCGATCCCATTGTTTAGCTTTGACGCTGTCTTCGAGATCGAGGCGAATAAAGGTTTCTGTCTCGATGAACGGTACGCCGCCGTTGCGGAGCCAGAGCACGGTGCCGAAGTAGGAGCAACGATCCAGACGCACCAAGGGGTCATAGACGGCCCGGCAGCTTTCATCGATGAACGCGTCGACGTCGTGGTCCCAGCCGGTGCTCCAAGAATCGAGGGACATGGTGATGCGGTGGGAGTAGTAGAGAGAATCTCCGATCATATCGCCGTCCTCGTCGACCCAGATGTCGTTGCTGAGCAGAACATCGTCGGTCATGTCGAGATTGGCGTCCAGGACCAAGGATTTGTTTCCTGCCGCCAGGGGCGCCATGAACCAGTCGACGTTGTGCAAGGCTCCCTTGGCGCCGGCGGAGGTGCCCGTGAACATCACGTCGGTGGCGTCGTCGAGATCGGCGATGTCGGTGCCACAGTCGGTCGTCCAAGTGGGATCCGGATTGGTCTTGCGCAACATGCTGCGCATGGCTTCGAGGATGTTGTGGCCCTGTTGATGGATGGAAAAATCGTTGGGGCCTGCGTAATCCACGTCGTTCGCCTGCCCCATCCAACTGTCCGAGCTGCAATAGTAGGCCCAAACGTGGGTCCAATCGCTGAAGTCGTTGCTGGGGCTGAGGGCGAATTGGCCACCGGCGTCGGCGAACATCGGTAGATCAATGAGGCCATCGGCGTCCCAATCCGTGCTCATCTTGTTGGCCTGGTAGGGCAAGTTACCCTGCTGGCCACACCACCGTTCTTGGCAGCTCTGGTTGTTGCCGCAGCGTCCGCCGCCCTGGGTGTGCACGATCCATTTTTCGGCGTCGGCACCGACTCCGGGGCGGACGTAGAACACACCGGGGGATCCGTCGTTGCAAATGGCTTCCGGAAAATCCGTGGTCGGGATGGTGACCCGCAGCAGACAGTTATTGACGGCGGGATTGCAAGCGGAGAGTTGGGACGCTCCGCCCGGAACGCTCAGCCCAGCTCCGCACATGGCACCCCATCCGCCCGTGCCGGGCGTGCCGATCACCGTGGAAATGTTGGGAAATTGTGCTTGGGCCGCCAGAGCCGAGAAAACGAAAACGCTTGGGATCAAGAAACCCTTATAGATTCGGGAAAGCATCATCTACCTCCTAGTGGTCATTCGTGCGGGTGGTATCCGTGACGCATCGACTGTTCGGGAGGTAGGGCGTAGCCAATGCTCGAAACCCGCCGGCGGAGTTGAGATTCTTATCGAAACCCTCAACGGATATTGAGGGGAGCACTATCGATCATCCGTCGCTCAACCTTTCCCAGCTGTGGGCACCCGCCAGATTCTTGAAGCTGCCACGCACGACGAGTGGAGACACCGGCAAACCTCCGGGCGGCGCAGGCGGCCAGTCAATGGATTTGCCACTTTCGACATTCTCACAGGAGGTCAGCTCAATGCGAAAGCTACCGTCGAGCTCGGCGCTTCCTTCCCTTGGCATGATGTCGAGACGGCCGACCGCAGGATCCGCAGGCCGACAGCGAACACTCACTAATCTACCGCCGACAGCGAACGGATATACCACCCGAGTCTCCGGAGCGATCCGCCCCTGCTCGTCAGCCAGAATCGAAAGGTTCCAGCCCTCCGCGCGCAGCTCAAGGTGGCCGGGGCCAAGACTCACGAACTCAGCACCGGGTTCTGTGTGGTCGAAACGTTCGACGTCACCCCGCAGCTTGTCTTCAAGCCGAATCGGCAAAATCCCGAAAAGAGGACGGGCGACGCGCGGCCTCACCACCCGTGCCTGGAACGAAGGATCCTCGGGCGCCTCCGAGACGCCGGCGGCGGTCGGCTCACCGGGCTGCGACCCGAAGAAGGCGAACACAATGACACCCGCGAGCAATACCAACGACACGACGATCAGCGATGTCTTCATGCCGTCCATTATCGTGTCACGCGGTGCCGAGAAGGAAACGAAGACAAGGCGAAATATGGCAGTTGGTCACTTTGTCAAAAAACGCACCCTAAACTCATGCGAAACCTTTCACGGGAATGCCACCAACTAGAAAGCCAAGGCGAACGCGTGAGCTATGGGTACCCCGCTTGGGAATCAGCAGCGAATCGCCCATGCCCGTATTCGCTCTCGGAGGCGACGTGTTGCCCTCCGGCGACTCGCGAAGACGCACAGTGCCGCAGCGTGTTCGCTGGAAGGGGATGATGGTTGGAGGGCTCCAGTGAATTGAAGTCTCGCTCCCGCTCTTCTGGACCAAATGCAACTCTCCGGCTCTAGGAGCGAATGGCCGCCGATCTTGACAAAGACCGCGACTCCAACAGCTATACTTGGGCTGCGCCGGTGGAACACGCGCAACAGGAGGATAGAAAGGACTGCACCCATGAAATGGCAGGATTATATCACCGTAGACCCCAAGATTTGCCACGGCCAGGCTTGCTTCCAGGGAACTCGAATCATGGTCTCCGCCGTTCTCGACAACCTTGCTGCTGGAACCGACCCGGTAGCAATTCTAGAAAGCTATCCGTCTCTCAAGGCCCAAAGCATTCAAGCCGCTATAGCTTACGCCGCTGACCTCGCCCGGGAGCGGGTCGTTCCAATATCTGCTTGACCTGCTCAGACTATGAAGCTCAAGCTGGACGAGAACCTTCCGGCGGAGGCCTCTGTGCGCCTCCGCGAAGCAGGGTTCGATGCGATGTCAGTGCTGGACCAGAGCCTGGGCGGGGCCTCCGACCAGGACCTCGCCCGCACCTGCGGCTCTGACGACCGAACCCTCTGACCTTCGACATTGACTTCGCCAACATCCGGGCCTACCCGCCAGGCGACCATGCCGGCCTGATCGTGTTCCGGCTAGTGACACAAGAAAAAGGCCACCTTCTTTCCGTTCTGGAAAAGCTCATCCCGATTCTTCGCACTGCGTCTCCAAGCGGCCAACTCTGGATCGTTGAGGAAGACCGCATCCGCATCAGGGAATGATCTGTCCAAGATGCCGAGAGAATAAAAGCCATTGAATGTAAATGTATTTCATGCGAAACCTTTCACGGGAACACCCTCAACTAGAAAGCCAAGGCGAAAACGTGAGCTATCGGTACCCCGCCTGAGCATCAGCAGCGAATCGCCTTGCGCTTTTTGCCGGCCCGGCCGGACTTCTCGACCTTCGCGATGTACTCGGTGGCCAGGGGCACCTTGCATGAGGTGTCCCCCATGTCGACCTCGACTTTGCCGAGCTTCTTGGCCGTCGCCTTGGCCTCCTTATTCAAGGGCTCCACGTAGCAACCGACCGCGATCACAAAGCCGTTCATACAGTACTTCACACGATTCGGGGCGGTGCCGATCTCGTTCTCCACGCGTTTCAGAAGCGCCTTGATCTCCTGTAGATCGAGCTGCTCGTCGGGTCGCGTGGTGACAAGCCCTGAATAGGTGTTCCAGCCCGCGCAGGCGATATGCTGCTTCTTCGAGCCCATCCACTTGAGCGCGAGCGCATGCCCGTATTCGCTCTCGGAGGCGACCCAGGGAACGGTGTACTCGGAGCTCCAGCCCCAGACCGCACCCTTTGCCCAAGAGTCGAGCTGCGGTTTCGTCATCTTCCTGCCGTCCGCCACCATGCCGGCCAAGTACATCGCCTCGTAGTGACCGGTCTCGTAAAGCTCCATGGCCAGATCCTGCTCGCCCTTGATCGACTTGGCGATGGTCTTCATGTCCGCGACACTGACGCCATAGACCTTGGGACCGCTCGCGCCATGACGTGCGTACGTCTTTCGCGTCTTCTCGCTGCCTTTGGATTTCAGGGCCTCTAAGACTTGGGTGACTGTGCTCATGGGATCGAATATCTCCTCGGAGGGGCGCAAAGAACCTTTTCAAGCTCGCTGCACCGTTGCCAGTTAACGGCCACTGCAATGACGGGTTAGGCGGCCTGTCTAAGACGTTCACGGTTCGGCGTTGGACGTTGGCCACCACTAGTCGTCGAGAGAGCCTAGAAACTCAGCGCGGAGCACAGCCATGAATGCATCTCGCCGTTCGCGATCCGGCGACCCTTTGCAAGCTTCCACTACAAGCACGTGCGGAATGTCTCGAGTGTCTGGATAGCGTTCGTGCCGCTCAAGGCCATCGAACTCCACGAGGTCGCTACGCCCCCAGTCACACCACCGCAGGTCGGAAAAACCAGCTGCGTACAGAGCCTCCGCTAGAAGCTCTCGATTCCACAAGAATCTATGCTGCCAGCCGTAGAAAGACCGGTTAGCGTGAATGCCGCGAACCAGGCGAGCAGGGTCGTCTTGGTCTGGGGAATAGATCGTGTGCCATACCCAATCGAGATTTGGCGTAGTGAGTCGCAACCAGCCACCTTCGGCCAGCGCCCGATTCGCCTCTTCAAGAAACGCCAATGCCGACTCAACGTCCAAATGCTCAAGGAAGTGCTCACTGAAGATCCTTCGCACACCCACGTAAGGTAGCCCCTTGGTAACGTCGAGGGCCACGTCAACCTCTGAGTACCGCTGGATGTCGATGTTCACCCAGCCAGGAAGAGCTTCTCGACCGCTACCGATGTGCAGCTTCAAGTCGTTGGGCAGCTCAAATGGAACAGCTCGTCGCCAGAATCGGTGTTTAAGGAAACCCAGCACCCGACTGACCACCACCGCCAGAGGCATCAGTAACCGATACTTCATCGCATCGGCTACTTTCCGACGTAGAGGCTTCCGTTGTTGTAAAGCCGACGAGGCCACCTTTGGGAATGAATCAGTGCTCATTTCTAAATACTAATACGCAGCCGCGCTCGGAACCGTCGCCCATCGTCCAAAATCGGCTCTTGACTGCAGGGACTTTGGTCCAAGTGCGGCCGGCTAGCCCTGTCAGCTCCTTTGGCCGGGCCGAACCCAGACCCGTGCCACGTTGATGTTTCGCGAACCCAGACCCGTGCCACGTTGATGTTTCGCAGACCCAGACCCGTGCCACGTTGATGTTTCGTAGCCCACGGGACCCCTGCAGACCCAGACCCGTGCCACGTTGATGTTTCCTGATGTTTCAGAGCCACTTCTATTCGCCCTTTTCACTGGACCGCAGAGTCGCGACCCGTTTTTCCGTCCAAGCCTCCATAGAGGCAGGAATTGTGCCTGCCGAACACGAACAACCCTCGAGGTGGACGGACATGCAAACACTCAACATCCTTCTTTCAGCTTCGGGACCGGCTTGCCGGCCTCGACAAACTCCCCAACAGATCCAGGGAAAGCAGGCATCTTATGTCTAGGTTTCCCAGACTCTGGACCCGACCCAACGCCGGCGTCGAGATCATGAACCGATGCATTCAAGGTCGTCACCTGCTCAAACCGAGCCCACGTCTCAACGCGATCATCATCGGAACCCTGGCCAGGGCCCGAGAAAAATACCCGGTCGACATCTACAGCGGCGCATTCATGAGCAGCCACCTGCATCTCTACCTGCAAGCTCCAACCGTGAAAATTCAGGCTAACTTCATGGCCTACTTCACCCGCAAGCTGTCGATCGAGACCGGTATCCTCTACGACTGGAAAACCTCTACTTTCCCGGCTCGATACCATTCCTCGGAAGTGTCCCAAGAGCCCGAAGCCCAAATTAAGCGGCTCGTCTACCACCTCAAACAGGGCGCAAAGGAGGGACTTGTATCCGGACCACTGGATTGGCCCGGCGTCAACTTTGTCGAAGCGTTGATCACCGGAGAGCCCCTCAAGGGTATCTGGATCGATCGCACCGGCTACTACCGAGCCTGTCAACGGGGCGACGACGTGACCCTCGATGATTTCACTGAGCACCTGGAG
>CBDUGP010000191.1:0-9136 GCA_965366625.1 uncultured bacterium | reverse complement strand
GCCTGTAAGTCTAATTTATTCAGATACTTAGCATTTGCAACTGTTTAAGATCAGTTTGAGGGTCGAGCTCGTCCTTATTGACGATCACCAAATTGGAGGCCGGTTGGGCAATGTCCACCGTGCCCTCGCGAACGGCCATGCCGCCGATAAGGATCGAATAACCGTTGACGGTCTTGTCTGACATGAATCGCAGGGAAAGAACCGCCAGGGTGCGGCCGGCCTGGCCGCCGAGGTCGAAGACAGCCGTATTCCAGCCGGCATTCGGCGTCACCCCGACGTCCACATATTCGAATGCCGAGACCGTGCCACCGGCAGCTTCGAAAGCCATTCCCACCTCGAGATGGGTGTCCGTGCCCGCACCGGCGCTCTTGTAGGTCAGCTCCAGCACGCTGCTCGCGCTTAGATCCAGCTGGGTGGCAAAGAGGTCCAACTGGTTGGGCTGGGTCAAGTCCCCAGAGATCTTGAGACTGGTGCCGCCGTAATAGGCGTCGTCCCAGGTCAGCTCGGGGAGCAGCGGAGTGCCGTTGCTTTCCATCCGCCATCGCCATGTGGGAAGCACATCTTGAAGCCCCCGATTGTTCCAGTCGGTATTCATCAGCACCTCGCCGTCCACGGCGTAGAGGTGTCCTTGGCCGGTATTGAAGTGGGTGACGAACGGCAGCGAATCGATCGGCGAGAACGCGGGAATATAGTTCGCCACGCCTTTCCAGGCGTCCGCCGTGCTGGTGTTGGCCGGATCCCGGTTGGCGCCGACCCAGAAACGGTTGGCCCGTTGGTAGAAGTCCGCTTGATTGGTGGAGTTGCTATAGGTCCAATTCGGAGCATAAAACCCTAGGGACACCACATGGGGCGAGGCGTCGGGGAATAGCGCACCCCAATTGGCGGAAGTGTTGTAACCGTTGGCCTGGGTGTCGATGCCTGCGAACAGCTCATAAGGACTGTGGCCAAGCTTTTGAGCCAGGGCGCGAGAGTTGTTCAAGCGGCTGACGTTCCAATTGAAGTTGAGGAACATGGAATCCGCCACCGGCCCATCCTCTTCGATGAAGGCATCGTTTAGGGAATTGAGCTGATTCTGCCAAGCGATCGAGCCACTCTCGATCATCGAGTCGTACCATTGGATGTGGAGATCCGAATTGGCGTGCACGTAGCGAATGAAGTCCCGAATCGCCGTCGCCAAGGCCGCGTCGCCACCGTTGGTTTCCTGATTGATGAACCAGCCATCGAAACCGTAATATTCGGCGACTTCGATCAGCTTATCGGCCACCGGAAAATTCGGTCCCGACGTTTGGACCAAGTCCTCGACCCACTGAATCTGGCCGCCGAAGACATTGGGCGGAAAGAAGACCGTGCCGAGCACCTTCACGCCGTTTCGGTGGCCCGCGTCGACCACTCCCGGATTCGGACCCAGGATCAGGCCTTCACCGGCAGAGCCACCCCAAAACACCAAAATGTCCAGGTATTGCCAGTAGTTGAAGGTGAAGCGATCGAAGGTGTCCGAGCCCTGCGAAGGATTGTTCGACGTCGACGGATTCATGATCGAAATCGCTACCACCTGGGCCTCGTTCTGCCGCGCATTGACATTGACTTGGAGCGCGGGATTGCGGAAACGAGTTTGCAGCTCAACACCGCTGCGATTGAACGGCGCGTCGGGATCGGCATTTGGGTCCCAGCTCAACAGGTCGTTGGGAAACCAAAAGGACGCATAGGGTTGGTCCGGTGGAAAGCCGCCGCCTGCATGGCTCGGAGAGGCCTGAAAGCAGGTTGCCGAGCCGACGAGCAACAACACGAGCAAACGTCCAAAATAGGTCAAAACGAAGACTCCATCAGAATAGGAAGTGGTCGAAATCGCCAGGTCGGAGGAAGGGCCCCCGGACTCTCGTTGGACCACGCTACCAAAGACCGCTCCTCAGCTGCCGCGCAATCGCCGGCCGGCGAAATCGCCGATGAAACGGATAGGATAGATCCATGGCGAAACAAGTCACCGACCTCTTACTCGCTTGGAATGACGGCAACAAAGAAGCCCTCGATCGTCTGCTGCCGATCGTCACCGAGGAACTCCACAAATTGGCGTCGGCCTACCTGCGCGACGAAAGGTCCGCACGGACCCTGCAGCCCACCGCCCTGGTGAATGAACTTTACATGCGATTGATCGATCGCAAGCGGGTCACCTGGCAAAATCGCTCCCATTTCTTTGGTTTTGCGGCCACCACCATGCGGCGAATTTTGGTGGATCATGCGCGCGCCAGGCAGGCAAATAAGAGGGGTGGAGACTTTGCCCGGGTGACGCTCGAAGACTTGGCGGAGCTGGCTCGGGGGCCGGATCTGGACATCCTCGCCCTGGATGAGGCCTTGGACGAACTCGGGCAGCTCGAGCCGCGCTTGGCTCGGGTCGTGGAGTTACGATTCTTCAGTGGCCTGTCGATCGAGGAGACCGCGGAGGTCTTGGAGGTCGGCTCTTCGACCGTCAACCGGGATTGGCGAACGGCCAAGGCCTTTCTATTACATCGCTTGGATTCAAATCAGTAGAGTTTCACCATGTTCATTGCTTTCGACGCCGACGATACCCTGTGGCACAACGAGCCCATTTTCAATTTCACCCAAAGCAAAGTGGCCGACCTGCTCGCGGATTGGGCCACTGAAGGCGATCTGGGACCTTTGATCAATGAAATCGAGCGGCGAAATCTAGCGCTCTTCGGTTATGGGGCGAAAGGTTTCACCCTGTCTTTGATCGAAACCGCATTGGAAGTGTCGAAAGGTCAGGTGCCGGCTTCCGTGATCGGCATGATCCTCGATACCGGCAAGGCGATGTTGGAACATCCCATCGATCTTTTACCGGGTGTTGAAGCCACGCTACAGCGAATGTCGAAAGAGCATCCGCTGATGTTGGTAACCAAGGGCGACTTATTTGACCAGGAGTCGAAAATTGCTCGATCTGGCCTCGCTGAGTATTTCTCGACGATCGAAATCGTGTCGGAGAAAGATCCCCAAACCTATCGAGATCTGCTCGACCGCCACGGCATTGCAGCGGAGCGTTTTGTGATGATCGGCAACTCGGTCAAATCCGACATTCTGCCGGTGGTTTCAATCGGTGGAAACGCCGTGCATATTCCGTACGACAGCACCTGGGAGCTGGATCGGGTGGATCATGGGGGTGCCGAGTCGGAGGGTTTCTTCGAGGTCGCCGGGATCTCGGAGGTGCCGGAGGTGCTCGAAAGGATCGCGGCCTTGGGCTGGTGAAGGAGCGGTTGAGTATTTCGTTCTAGGTCTGCTGAACGTGAGTCTGCTGAACGTGGGGCTGCTGAACGTGGGGCTGCTGAACGTGGGGACGGACACCGTAGACCCGGCAAGCGGTGGCCTTGAAAACCAGAAAAACTTCTTTACCGACGAATAGACCCAGGGTCTCCGGCGTCGGCTCGACCACCTGCACCAAGACCTGGGGCAGCTCGGTTCCCAACTCGACGCTGACCAAACCCTGATTCCGACGGATCTCCCGCACCCTAGCCGGAAGCACATTGCGGGCGGACAAACCCCGCGGTCGCTCGGTGGCGAGCAAGATGTCGTTGGCCCTGAGGCCCACGAGCACCTCACCTTCGCCGGCCTGGGGCTCGGTGACCACTTCCAAACCCTGTTGCAGTCGTACGATTTGGGCACCCCGACCAACATCCTGTGGGGGCGGCTGCAGATGGCCGGGTAGCAGGTTTTCGAAACCCGCCTCGTCAGCGGCAGGAAACACGTCGGGGTTGGTGAGCACGTCGAGAGGGGCACCGGTCGCCACGACCCGGCCCCGTTGCAGCACCAGCAGGTGGTCGCACAGGGCTTGGACCTCCACCGGATCGTGGGAGATCAGAAGCATCGGCACGGTCAACTGCTCGCGAATTCGTCGCAGGAAGGGCAGCAAGCCGCGACGACTGGCTAAGTCGAGGGAAGCAAAGGGTTCGTCGAGCAATAAAAGCCGTGGCCCAGAGCAGAGGGCTCGGCCGAGAGCGACCCGCTGACGTTCACCGCCGGAGAGGGTTGTTACGTCGCGGGTCAGCAGCTGAGACAGCTCGAGCAGCTCGACCACTTCCGAAACCAAACGCTGTGGATCCAAGCCGGCTCGACGCGCACGCTCGGCTCCAACTCGCAAATTGCCGTCGACATTGAGGTGGGGAAAGAGCAGGCCGTCCTGAGAGGCCCAGCCGATGCCACGGTCCTCCGGCGGCACGAATCGCCCGTGGTCGCTGTCGAGCCATAGCTCGTCTTGGAATCGAACCATACCCTCGACCCCCCGACGCAAACCGGCCAGGGCTTCGATCAGGCTGGTTTTCCCCGAGCCCGAAGGACCGAAAATGCCCGTGGACGGGCTGTGGAGTTCTTGATCCAGTTCGAGATCGAATCGGTCCAAGGGCAGTCTGAGGTGAATTTCAAGGCTCATGGGCGTGGATTCGACCGTCGTGGATTCGACCGTCGTGGATTCGACCGAGGCGGTTTCGTCCGAGGCGGGTTAGCCAGGGTCTCGCTGGTCCAAATGGCGACCAATCCCAGGATCAGAGCCGCGATCATGAGGGCGTCCGCTCGCGCGAGATCTCCCCGCTGCTGGGCGGAAAAAATCGCTGAAGCGAGGGTTTGGGTGCGACCCGGGATGTTGCCGGCCAAGGTGACGGTGGCTCCGAATTCGCCCACCGCCCGGGTGAAACCGAGGATCAGCGCCGCCAGCAGTCCTTTTCGGGCAAGGGGCACGGTGAAGCGCAAGAAGACGGCGATCGGGCCGAAACCCAAAGTGCGGGCAGCTTGTTCGAGCCTAGGGTCCACTCCCTCGAAGGTCACCCGAGCAGTTCGAGCCACCAGGGGCAACGACATCACCGAACTCGCCAGCACCGCAGCCTTCCAAGTCAGCAGAATGCCCAAATCAAAGCCGAGGGTGTGGCGTCCGAGCGGACCGTCCACCGCCAGCAGGCGCAGCAACAAGAAACCGACCGCTGTGGGGGGCAAGACCAACGGCAAGGTGACGGCCGATGAGAGCAGGGGTTTACCGGGAAAGTCGAATCGGGCCAGGGCATAACCGAGGGAAATGCCCGGGATGGCGGTCAGCAAGGTGGCTGTCGCTGCCACCTGCAGGGTCAAGACCAGCACGCCGACCAGGGAAACGTCGAGCATCGGTCAGCTTGTTCCGAACGTCGACGTGGACAGTCCACCGTTGTCGGAAGAGAGTCGTGTCGAGATTTGCCGAGCCGGGGTTCGCCGTTGCATGGCGAGATTCTAGCCGAAAGCAGGTTGGCAGGGCCGAGCAGGGAATATCTCACCGGGGTGGAAAATTTTCCCGGTTCTACCCGGTCCAGCGGAGGGTTGAGTCTGAGTGCCTTTCGCCCGGGCCCCTAACGAGATCCTCGAACGAAGCGGGAAAAACATTGATTCCATAGGGTTTCAAAGGGACCGGATCAGAATTTCGAGCGAAGTCGCCGGTTTTCGCCGATGCCGGCACGGTTCATGCTTTAGATAGAAACAGATTTACCACGAGGGGGGCTCGGGGTAAAGGTGCCCGCCTCGGCCGATTGTCGGCTGAGGCGGGCTTAGTTATTTGTGCACGATTTCCATCGAAGTCGGGAAGGAGAAGACGGGCCCTGCAACTCCATGACGAAGCTGGATGCTAGTTTGTCAGCGTGTCAGGTGGCTACGTAAGGCTCTTGTTTGCAGTGTTTGCCGAGTCAGGTTGAGGAATTCCCAGGTCATGGCATTGGCTAGGAGGCGGCGGCATACTTCGGCTGCATCGCGCCGGGTGCTTGGGGCCGGGTGCTTCGAGCCGGCTGGTCCGAGCCGGGTGGTCCGAGGTGAAACGGCCCCGCCTTCTAACTCTCAGCAACTCTCAGCAACTCTCAGCCCGAGGAGACGACCATGAAGACCCTTTCCCCCCTTGTGTTTTTCCCGAGTCTCAAGCTCGTGCTTCAAGGGATCGCCCTAACGGGTTATGGAGTCTTCCGCGATGAGCTTTACTACGTCGCCTGTAGCGAGCGACTCGCTGCCGGGTACGTGGATCATCCACCCCTGTCGATTTTTCTGCTCAGGCTGATTCGTGAGGTTTTCGGCGAGGGGATTTGGCCGATGCGGGCCGTTTCGGCCCTGTTGGGAGCCGCTGTCGTGCTGATGGTGGGGTTGTTGGCCCGTCGCCTGGGAGGAGGGGCGGTGGCTCAATCTTTGGCCATGGCGGGATTTTTGGCGGCGCCGGTTCAGTGGTTCGTCGGCCACTACTATTCCATGAACGGCTTCGACGCCTTGTTCTGGGCGCTTGCCGCCTATTTGTTGATCGAGGCGCTGCAAGGGGGCGAATCTAAGTCTTGGGCGTTGTTGGGGTTGGTTCTCGGATTGGGGCTGCTCAACAAAATCAGCGTCTTGTGGTTGGGGCTCGGGATTGCGGCCGGCCTTCTGCTCACCGGTGAGCGTCGTGTGTTCAAGACTCCGGGACCATGGATCGCTGGAGGACTGGCAGGGTTGATTTTCTTGCCCCATCTTCTGTGGCAAGGGGCCCACGGCTGGCCGACTCTCGAATTCATCGCCAACGCCACCGAAAATAAGATGGTTTCGGTCTCGCCGTCGGCCTTTATTGCCGGGCAAATAGACCTGGTCGGCGGATGGATCGGCGCGATCTTCGTTTTGGTGGGATTGGGGACTTTATTCCTGGATCCGAAAGGACGTCGGTTCTCCTTCCTCGGCTGGATCTACTTGACGGTTTTTCTAGTGCTGATGCTCAACGGCGCCAGTCGATCGGGTTATCTGGCCCCGGCTTATGCGTGGGTGTGGCCGGCCGCGGGTTGGGCGGTGGAGCGGGCATTGCAACGCTTTCAACATCGGGTCGGTCTCGCCGTGGCCGTCCTGCTGACGTTGGTGCTGCTGGCGCGTGCAGCCCTGGCGATGCCCTTTACCTTGCCGATTCTGAGCGTTGAGCAATTCCAGAGCTATGCCAGAAACCTGGGCGTGGAGCCGTCGACCTCCGAGCGCAAAGAACTCGGAGCCTTGCCCCAGCACTATGCGGATATGTTCGGTTGGCGCGAGAAGGTGCAGGCTGCAAGAGCTGCTTTCGAGGGGCTCGATCCGTCGGAGGCGGAGTCAGCCTGTTTGCTGGCGTTCAATTACGGCGTGGCGGGCGCGCTCGAAAACGAGGCTTTGGTGCTCGGCCGAGAGCCTGAAGGCCCCCCTTTGCCGCCGGTGATCAGCGGCCACAACAGCTATTGGCTGTGGGGCCCCGGCCCGTGCACCGCTGAGGTCTTGATCGTTTTGGGCAGCGACCTCGAAGGGCTGTCCGAGGCTTTCGAAACCGTCGAGCAAGTCGATACCATCCGCTGTGAGC
The DNA here is from genome assembly GCA_965366625.1 of uncultured bacterium. Lineage (GTDB taxonomy): Bacteria > Acidobacteriota > Thermoanaerobaculia > Multivoradales > J023 > JAUIJL01. The sequence goes on along the minus strand of CBDUGP010000191.1, from coordinate 1,815 downwards.
TTTGCATGCCCTACGAAAACAACCAGCCGGTCTTCGTCGCCCGGGGCCCCAAGATGTCCTTGGCCGAAGCTTGGCCGATGCTCAAGCACTACGATTGAGGCAAATTGGGTTAGAGATAGAAATTCATAGTTTCGACCCCTTCACCTGTGCTCGGCGAGCTAGTCCTTCAAGGGTCCACCAGCGATTTTCAAACGTAAAGCCCTCCTGAATCGGGAGATTATGCGAGAGTGTAAATGCTTTTGCTCTCGCCAACACTTCAGGGCTCGCGAAACAAGTTAGAAATTCCCATTCATAACAATTTATGTAGATGTCATTCGGTCCCATCGCCCCTACCAGCCGGGCGAGGCCCTTCTCGTCATCAGGGTCTTCATGCACGATTTCATAGAACATCTTGCACAGCTCATCGGGAGCCAAGGGAGGGGGGTCGGTAATGGATAGCAAAGCTGCGTAATCACCGCAAAAGTATGGATGACAAACCTCCCAAAATTCTCCCTTCAGCAAAACCAACTCGTCGGCTCGAGCCAAGATAACAGCATCACGTATTTCTTCTAGGAGGTCGAAATCGTCGGCCATGATCACAAAGTTGCTGGCGAATTCAGCAACCAACCAGAATTGGGGTTGGACATGTTGAGAATAGTGACAAAGATCTAACAGAAAACGGCCTGTATCGTTACCGTCCAGCAAGATCTTATGGTTTTTCTTCAACACGTGTTCCTGAAGAATTATTCTCATCCCGTTTTTCATTTTTACTCCAACGCTCCTTGATAAACTAGCAATCCAGAGGTCGATTCTGCTGTTCTTGTTCAATATGCCAGTGGGGCGTTATCTCGAAGGAATGCTCATAGTCAATTCTGAAGTACTGCTGTAACCCATCCTTGTGGACGTTGTAGCGAAAACCGAGACCGAAGAGTCTGCCACCGCCTTTTCGAGGCACCCCAAACTCCAGTTTTCCTTTTTTACCTACGTAAATATCCGCGTGGCCCTTACCGGGAGGCGAAGGCAGGAAGAGCACTAGATTTCCCACTCCGCGCCGCCGCGCTTTCAGGACTGCGTTGGCACGCTTTGCCGCAACCGGAGCCACCTCTGCCGCAATCGGGGCAGAGCAGCGGAGCACGTCGTCACGAATCTTCTGCCATCCATCGGCCCCCATGAAGTCGAAGGCTTCTCTGAACCCTTTCGTCGTAGCCTCAATGGGAAAGTCAGCACCGAATCGCGAGGAGACCGAGGCCGCCAGCGAAGCAACTGCGGCCTCTGGGGTTGTGGCGGTGCTTACAGAACGTAATAGTTCGACAGCAATCTTCGCGTAGCTCAGCAGCTCCCTCAAAGTTTGTGCGGCATCGTAAATCTTGAAGGCTGTGTCGAGGAATCGGATAGAGGTTGTGATGTAAGCCTGAATGGAACTCGTGAGTGACACCTCAGCTGAGCTGACCAAGCCGGTTGGGTCGGTGAGTACTTGCGGGCTGCTGTTAGCGTAAAGGTATTGGTGCTGGGAGAGCGGTAGGCGCGAGGTCCCCAGGAACGGATCCACCGACACAAACCGACCCGGGCCGAAGTCTAACCACCTGGCTCGGTGGTACCCCAAACCCGCCGCGATCCTCGGCTCGCCAGTGAACCCATAGGCCTGACTCGACGCTCCCAAGCTCCTGCCAAACGCTGAGTAATCCGACCTCTCCCGCATCCCACCCGACGCATCCGTCAGCCCACGGACGCTGCCCAGGCCGTCCCAGAGGTAGTGAAGATCCTCGGGGCCGTCTCGGTTAAGGCCGAGCAGCTGGTCGCCCGCCCTCACATAGACCGCTTCCGTGTCCGCGCCTC
>CBDUGP010000190.1:0-9198 GCA_965366625.1 uncultured bacterium | reverse complement strand
CGATCACGATCCGACCGGCAAGCTCCACCACGATTCCGGCGCTGACCTCTTGGGCAGACAAACGCCGCGGCGATTCCACCCCATCGCCTGCCACCTTCACGCTAATGGGGCTCTGGGTCGAGTCGAGAAGAAGCCCGCCGTCGCCGTCGGGTTTCAGCAAGATCGGTTGCCAACTGAGATAGGGATCCTCCAGCGGCCGGCCCCAGGCGCTGCCGGGCTCGGCGAAATCCGGCTCACCCCGCGAAAGTCGTACGGTCTGCCCGCGGTCGAGCTCCGGCAGCAGCACTCTCTCACCGATCCGTCGCAGATCGGGATGACAGGCGAGGGTCAGCGCCTTCAGCTCGCGGACTCCGACCGGGCCGCGGTCTTCTCTGGGTTTCTTGGTGGTGGTATTCCAGCGCATGGTGGTTGACCTATCCTATCCTCCGGCGGCGACCCTCAAAACTAGCAGGGGAATACGGTGGTCCGGCCGACGGATCGAGGCAACTCTCCGGCGGGATTTCTCCATGGGTCGACCTGCAAGGTGGAAGATTGGGGTGACCCGAATGCGGGCCCCGACGTTGGTCAATCCACCGTAAAACACCCCGTTGGTCAATCCACGCGAAGCCGAGGCCGGGGCCCGCGCCCAGCTCGGAGACCACAAGGGCAACGCCTACGCCGGAGACACCGAGCGAGAACCAGCCCGCAGCACCTGCACAAAGAGAGGTAGATTCAAATGTCTACGCTTTCACGCAGGCGCCAACGAGAGGCAGCCTATTAAGGCGAGGTCCAGCGGCTGGTGTCTCCACTCTCGAACCCGTCGAAGAAAACGGGGAGGCGAAAGAGATAGGCGGCGCCGCCGTGGGCCGCCACATCGTCGTCGCCGGGCGAGCCTACGAGGGCCGCGGTCCCAGAGGCGGCACAGGCTATTCCCAGGAGGTCCAGAGGGTCGGCGTCGGAGGCTCTCAGCTTGTCGACGAAACCCCAACCGTTGGTTCCGCTTGCGCCGCGCTGAAAGAGATAGACCGATCCGGTTCCGGAGCCGCCGTCGTCGTCACCGTACGCGCCGATGATGGCGCTGTCGCCCGCAAGTGCCAGGCACCTCCCGAACCGGTCTTCGGAAACTCCATCAAAGGCCGCAAATTTGGCCACCTCACCCCAGTTGTCGGGGCCGCCGAAGCTCCGTTCGAAGAGATAGGCCGACCCCGTTTCCATCGCCCTCTTATGGGCACCCACCAGAGCAGTTTCGCCGTCGATAGCTATGCCGTCGTGGCCAAACCAGTCCCCGGCGACGCCGTCCGAAGCGGTCAGCTTCTTCACCTCGCCCCAGTTGTCGGCTCCTCCATGATCCCGGGCAAAGATGTAGGCCGCTCCCGTCAATGATTCGTCTCCCACCGCTCCGGAGATGAGAAAGTCTCCGCTGAGCGCCACTCGACCGAAGAAGTCGCTCCCGGCGCCGTCGGAAGCCGTGAGTTTTTTGTGCTCGGCCCAGGCGTCCGGACCCCCCGAGTTTTGGTAAAAGAGGTACACGGCCCCCGAGCTGGTTCCGAGATCGTCGTCACTGGTGTCGCCCACGGCCACGGTGGAACCGAAGACCGCGACCGAGGTTCCGAAGCGATCTCCTAGGGCGGCATCGGAACCGGTGAGCCGAATGTGTTGGCCCCAGGCATCTGGACCCCCTAGATCACGGTAGAAGACGTAGGCAGCCCCGCCGTCTCCGGAGTTGGGTGAGCCCACAATCGCGATGTCTCCCTGGATGTCTACGGCCTCTCCGAAGGAGTCTCCCGCTTCCGCGTCCATCGCCGTCAGCTTCGCCACCTCTTGCCAAGCTCCGGATTCGTTGCGCTGGAAGACGTAGGCCGCGCCGGAGTTGCAGCCCTCGTCCGGTGGCACACAAGCCTCGTCGTCCTCATTTTCTCCGACGATCAGGGTGTCGCCGTCGATGGCGAGCCGCCCCCCGAAGTTGTCCTCGAATTCTCCGTCTGAGGCGGTCAGCTTCGCAAACTCCGTCTCGGCGCCGGCCTGCGCTCCACAGAGAGCTGCCAGCATCACGACGACCCACAATCTGCTCTCGAAAGACAGCATTCTCTACGTCTCCTTCCGGGTTCTGGGGCCCCGATCCCTCAGCGGACGAAACAAGGGGGACCCGATCAAGGGTATCGGTCGAGGAATCTGAGCTAGCCCTCAACTTCCTCAAGGTAGACGCGACGTCTCCGCCGAAAGGGGCTCAAGCCGGCGTTCAACCGCCGAGCGACCAGCGGCTGGTATCACCCGTTTCGAAACCGTCCGCAAACAAACAACTCGTCTCGGGATTTTGGGGGCACGGATCACAGGTTTCGCCCCGGCTGTCGAGGTCTTCGTCCGCTTGGTCGGGGTTGAACACCACAGCGCAATCGAAACACATCAATAATCTTTATATCGGCCTTTGTGACGGGTTGATCGATCTTCGACGAACTTGAGCAAGGTGAGAATTCGTCGCGGGTGTTGGTCGATCCACACCTAAGCCATGAGCAATCGAAGAGATTGGAGCCTTATGGATCGTCCCGCGTCTGGATGTCTTCTGCCACGGGCGCCAAAGTCGAGTCAGAGCCGAGCGATAGCGCCTGCCTATGGCAAAGATAGTCAATTTATATCAACTTTATAGTTACGTTTCCTTGACGCCGAGGCGGCTCTCCCCTAATTTGGGAGCCTCAAAAGGCAGAGTTTGGCCTTCCAGTGTTGGTCGGGCATCGAGGATCGATGCCGCGAAAAAAGAGGTGAACGAAGGGACGTTGTGTCCCTCGGCCTCCTTGGATCCATGTAGAAGAGAGGAGGCATGGCACCGGAAGATTCGCCTGCCCTGGCCTTTGGACTCCGATCCTATTTGGTGTGAATCCGTCTTTCGATTTTTTAGCTCTTAGGAGATCAAATGTCTGTAAGAAAAGCTTTCGAAACGGCCGGAGTGCGTCTGGCGCTGGCGATCTCAATCACAGCGACTCTTCTGGCTCCAGCCCTTCTCGCTCAGGAAGAAAACGGCAGTGTCTTGTCGGGACCCGAAGTCAGTCCCGACGTTACCGCCTTGATCGAGCTGATCGTCAATAACTCTTCGGACCTCGGAGTGAATACGCCGACTGGCAACTTCGGAAAAAGCCTGCCCTATCCTGTGGGCGGCACCGGTGCACCCGTTCAGCTCTTGCGTATCGCTCCGGCGGACTATGACGATGGCGCTTCGACACTCGCCGGCCAGAGCCGCCTCAGCGCGCGCGAGATCAGCAACATCGTGGTGGCTCAGCCAGGGCCGGTCTTTTCACAGAAAAACGCCAGTGACCTTGTCTGGCAATGGGGGCAATTCGTCGACCACGACGTCGATCTGACCGAAGGCCACAACCCGGTCGAGCCGGCTCCGATTTCCGTGCCGTTTGGCGATCCCGCCTTCGATCCGTTTTTTACCGGCACCCAGATCATCCCGCTGAACCGCTCGATCTATGACCCGACCACCGGCACAGGTCCGAGCAATCCGCGTCAACAAGTAAACGAGATCTCAGGGCCGATCGACGGTACCAACGTCTATGGCCAGGACCCCGCCCGCACGCTCGCCTTGCGCACCCTCGACGGCAGCGGTCGGTTGAAGACGAGCGCCGGCAATCTCCTGCCTTTCAACGTAGACGGCCTCCCGAATGCGGCTCCCTCCGGCAGCGATCCTGCGGACTTCTTCGTCGCCGGCGATGTGCGATCCAATGAGCAATTGGCACTCACGGCCATGCATACGTTGTGGGTCCGCGAGCACAATCTGATCGCCGATACGACGCGTTTCCTTTTCCCATGGCTCAGTGGCGATCAAATCTTTGAGATCGCTCGCCGTGCGGTGATCACTGAGCTGCAGGTCATCACGTTCAACGAATTTCTGCCGGTGCTCTTGGGCGGAGGCAGCATTGCCCCCTATGCCGGATACGACCCGAGTGTGAACCCGGGTATCGCAACCGAATTCTCGACCGCGCTCTTCCGGCTTGGGCACACCATGCTCTCGCCCACCATCCTGCGTCTGGAAGCCGACGGCACACCGATTCCGGAAGGTCCTCTGTCTCTGCGCGACGCCTTTTTCACTCCGGACACTCTGATCACCGAGGGCGGTATCGACCCCATCCTCAAAGGCCTCTCGAGTCAGGTTATGCAGCGAATCGACAATATGGTGATCGATGACCTGCGCAATTTTCTCTTCGGTCCTCCGGGAGCAGGAGGTCTCGACCTTGCCTCGCTCAACATCCAGCGGGGGCGCGACCACGGTTTGCCGGACTACAACACCGCGCGCATCCACTACGGTCTTGCGCCAGTCCTCAGCTTCGCTGACATCAGCAGCGATCCCGAGGTTCAGACACGCCTGGCTGCGGCCTATTCCAGTGTCGACGATATCGATCTCTGGATCGGCGCCATCTCTGAAGATCCGGTCGGACCGGGATCGCTGGTGGGTGAGACGCTTTTCACGGGCTTGAAAGAGCAATTCGAACGCCTGCGTGACGGCGACCCGAATTGGTATCAAAACGTATTGCCCTACCTCGCTCAGTTGGTAGCGGAGACCCAGACCCTGGAGAAAGTGATCGCTCGGAATACGACCCTGCGTCGTAGTGATCTGCAGAACAACGTTTTCATCGTCCCCTAAACGGCTTGGGATCGCGCAAGAGGGCCGAGAAGGGATTCCGGCCCTCCTGCGCCGGTGCGATGGTCAGGTTCGACAGCCTGGACGCACCTCGAGACACTCTATGAAACGGCGAGCCAGAAAGCTGGTCTCGCGGCCGGCTCGGCGAGCGATCGCAATCTCCCGCCGGGGGTTGAGTCCGGCGAGAGGGCGAAAAACGAGCCCTCTGGAACGAACGTGGCAGACCGCCATCTCGGGGGCAAGGGCAACTCCGAGGTTCTTTTCCACCAGCTGCAACATTGTGGATATCTGGGTTGCACGGCAGACAACGCCCGGCTGCACCCTCATGGCCTGGCAGAAGTCGCTGATCTGCCGGCCGAGACAGTGCACCTCGTCGAGCAACACGCTGGGCTCAGAGGAGAGGTCGTCGAGGCTGATGGTCGCCTGGGTTGCCAGCTTGCTGGCTACGGCGGCAACGAGCAGCAGACGCTCTTCGTCGAGCACCTCGATCTCGATCGCTTCGTGGTCGACCGGAGTGCTCATGATGGCGATATCGAGTTCGGCGTTGGTCAATGCTTTCACTAGGTTGGCGGTCAGGTCTTCACGCACCGTGAGGTGGCAGTCGGGCCAATTACGCGTGAAACACGCGACTGCCTGCGGTAGAAGGAAAGGAGCCATGGTGGGAATCGCACCGACGGCAAGAGAGCCATGGCCGCTGCTGATCTCTTCACTCAAACAGGTAGCCGCCTCGTGGACTTCCGTGAGGATCCTTCGCGCCCGCGGTAATAGGGCCTGGCCTGCTTCGGTGAGAGCTATCGAGCGCCAAAGCCTATCGAAGAGCCGATAGCCGAGCTCATTCTCGAGCTTCTTGACCTGCTGACTTAGGGAGGGCTGCGCCACATGGCAGCGCCGAGCGGCGCCGCCGAAGCTACCCTCTTCGGCCACTGCAACGAAATACTTGAGCTGATGAATTTCCATAGTCACAGCCTATCAGACACCAGATCGAGCTGTGGCAAAAGCTATCGGACCTTTTAGGTCCAGCCATCGACCCATCGCCTTGGCGTCGTACAAGATAGCCAACGACACCGGCGCGTTTTTTTATGACCTCAATCCCGATAGTCTGGATTGCCTGCCAACACGAAGCACATCAATAACCTTTATATCGGTGTTTATCGCCGATTGACCTCTTCTTATTTCAACCGCTGCTCAAATCGCTCGCCTTTTTCGACGAGTCGGCCGCCGGCGTTCAACCACCGGGCCGTGCGGGAAAAGCGCACACGGCGAAAAACCAGGCCTGCGCCTGGTTTTTCTCTGGACAAGTCCATGCCGGTCGGCCCGCAGCCTTCAATCACACTACTCGGTGACCAAAATCAAATCGTTGGCGACGTTGGAAGCACCGGCATCCAGGTCGATCACCGTCACCTGGTCGAGGGAGAGAACTTCGTCGGCGACAATTTGTCCTTGATGGGTCACGACACATGACCTTGGTAAAGACCCTCGGCGATGAGGGTCAGATCGCTCACTACGATGGTATCTGCGTCGAACACACCGCCGGGCATGGAGACCATTTGATTGGCACCCGCTGCAACGGTGGCCGCGGTGGCGCTTCCACAAGCTTCTTTGCAGGCGGCTGCACTACCGAGACAGAGCTTGCAGGAGCCGTCGCTGTTGTAGACGATCAAGACGGCTGCAGCTTCCGTCGCCGGGATGTGCCGGTTGGCTCTGTGGCCGGTCAATGCTTGGGTATCGCCCTCAGCATCCGAGCATGAGCCATCCGAGCATGGGCTTTCTTGCGTGCTTTGATCACGGTTTGCGTAAGGTCAAATGAAAGCATCCTTATGGGATCCTGATCCCCGGTCCGACCAGGCCCTGACTCGACCCCGTTGTCGCCCTTCCGTGAACCCATCCCACAGGAGCCGTCTCATGAGTCTCCCCATCATCGGATTGCCAAAAACCACCCACGAGCGACCGGATCGCCCGGTCCAGCCGGAGGTGGTTCTCGATCGGGTCTGGGAGTGGCTGCACCCGGCTTTCGGCTGCCCGACCCGTCGGCTCGACCTGGGCGGTCTTCGTGACGAGGTCGATAGCTGGTTCGAGCCGGCGGCCTTGGCTCGGCTCTTGGGCGAGCCCCGCACGGAAACCGAGCGGCTCGGCCAGAAGTGGCTGGCCGAAGGCGGCAAGCGCTGGCGCCCCTTCCTGACCGTGGCCGTCTACCAAGCACTGCACGAGGGGCCCCAGCCCTTCGCGCAGTGGACCGACGGTCTGCGCCGGGTGGCGATTTCCCTAGAGTGCTTCCACAAGGCGTCGTTGATTCACGACGATATCGAGGACGACGACGCGGAACGCTACGGCGACAAAACCATGCACGAGCGCCACGGTGTGCCCGTGGCCCTCAACTTGGGCGATTTCCTGCTCGGCGAAGGCTATCGCCTGCTGACGGAGTCTGACGTGCCGGCGGATCGCCGCGCGGAGATGCTTCGCCTAGCCGCCGCCGGTCATCGCCGCCTTTCCATCGGCCAGGGGGAGGAGCTGCTGTGGACCCACGCCCCCAAACCCCTGAGCCCCCGAGAGGTAGTAGCTATTTTCCGCGGCAAGACCGCTGCCGCTTTCTCCACGGCCATGCGCATCGGCGCCGTGCTCGGAGGGGCCGACGACACCGTGCACGCGATCCTCGACGCCTTCAGCGACGCCCTCGGTATCGCCTATCAGATTCGCGACGATCTCGACGATCTGCAAGCTGCGCGGGAGGCCGGGGAGGCTCCGGAGATCCGTCCTACCATCCCCTGGGCCGTCGCCTACCGAGCCGCGAACAAGGCCGAGCAGGCCACGGTCGCCCGAGCTTGGATCCAAGGTGGCGACGCCGAGGAAATCCACCGACTGCTCGACACGCTCGACGCTCCGGGTCGCTCGGCCGAGCTGTACCGAGCCTACAGGGACGAGGCGATCGGTGCCCTAAACCGTCTCGACAACGCCGTGCTCAAAGATCTGCTGTCCAGGGTCGTCGGCAAGATCTTCGATGATTGGAACATCGAGGAGTGGTGCGGAGAGCAAGAGAATCGAGACGCCGCCACCGGCGAGCTCTTCGTCGCGGCTGCCGGGTGAGGCGACTTTGATCTGACGATCGCCGGAAGCTAGCCCTTCCAAGGTCAACCCTCGGCCTGGGAGGGCGTTTCGCGGTGTCCTCGGAGACATGGCCGCCTCGGACGAGGATCCCTACGAGATTTTGGAGGAACGGGGGTTGCTCGATTGAGTATTCGGGCTTGGAACTTCGTTTTTTCGTTAGACGCAGGTCGATTGATCGACCGCTCGGATGGTGACTTTATCGCGAATCAACGGGATTTTGCCGGCGGGCGCTCTCCCCCGCTACGTTCATCCGTGGACATCCCGACCCGGCGGCTCGCATCGGGAACGTCACAGGGACGGTCACAGCGACGAACCCCTGTCGCGGTCGTGTTAATCTATTCGTGCCGGGAAGGCTTCCTCCGAAGCCGCGCGACGGACGCTTTCGAGCCCGAGAGGCTCCCGGAGATTCAACTATGGGTCGACTTTACTCCACTCCCAACGGTCCCTTCACCGCCGACCAAGTCAAACCCGGCGATCCCTACGAGCTGTCGAACGGGCATGCCATCCATTGCTTACCTTCCGGTGGACGGCATTCCGGGGCCAACGCCGAGGGCGCGTCGGTGATCGGCTCCGATCCCGACGTGGAGTCCGTGGGCGTCGACGCAGGCTTCACGCCCGAGCCCGGCACCTTGCGGGCGCCCGACGTGGCCGTGGGTGTGTCGGACGAGCCCGGCTGGAGCCCGGGTGTGCCTCCCCTGGCCCTCGAATACGCCGATCGCGGGCAAGACGAGGACGATCTCACGGACAAGATCCGCGATCTGCTGGCCGCCGGCACGAAGTTCGTGTGGGTCGTGCGTCTCGACGGTCCGCGCCGGGTGGAGGTCTACACCCCCGAAGAAAAGATGCGTCTGGCCCATCCCGGTGACGAGCTGAAAGCACCGGGAGTGTTGAGAAATCCCGTTCCCGTGGAAGCCCTCTACGACAAGCAGGCTGCCCAGAAAGTGACGCTGCGCAACCTGTTGCAGCGTCAGGGTTATGAGGATCTCGACGCGGTTTTGGACGCGGGTAAGGACGAAGGTCGACTGGAAGACCGTCGAGCCTCACTGATCGAACTCTGTGAGGCCAAGGGGCTCGAGTTCGGCGCCAGTGACCGGGCTCGGATCGCGGAATGTACGGACCTGGATCAGCTCAAAGCCTGGTTCACCCGCGCAGTGAGTGCCGAAACCGTCCACGGTCTCTTCGACTCCTGATCCCCACCTTCCCGGCGTGAGCTAGCTCACGCCGCCCATTTCCTCGCCGTCAAAAACAAACGCTGAACGCTTGGGTGTCCTGGATCGGCTGGAAGGCGTTGCCCTGGTTATTGGTGTAGGTGCGGGTTTGGCCGGTTTCCGTGTCCGTGACCTCAAGGCGGACCTCGACATCGGTCAAGCCGGCGGCGAAGACCCAAAAGCGATCGGAGAAAAGGCAGGCGTCGAGCACTTTGATCAGTACCTCCACGTTGGCCGCATGGAAGAACCAGAAATAACCCGAGTCGTCGGTGAGGT
>CBDUGP010000189.1:0-9250 GCA_965366625.1 uncultured bacterium | reverse complement strand
CGCTCGCTTTCCGTGCTCGGAGCGCCGCGCCTTCCAGACCTTCGAAAAGGCCAAAGCTGGACGGGCCCTAACTAAAGACGCCAGCGCCAGCCCTGAATCATGATCAAGATCCGTCGTGGCCACTCGAAGAGCCGGGCTCGGCTCTGCCCGCGGTACGTTCGGGATTGAAGATGTAGGGACGCCTGGCAGCGTGCGAGCGGTCCGGCAGGGTAGATCTTTAAAGTCTTTGACCCACGATGTACGGCCACGACCCTGCCGAGCAAGCTATCTGGCGGATGGACATCGAGACGAAAGGTGCGGTCGCCGGCCAGCAGGTAATCCGGTCCGGTGCGGCTCAGGATGCGATGGCAGACCAGCTCGTCGTCTTGGGTACGGGCCAGGACGATGTCTCCGGGTCCGGGGAGGGCCAGCAAGGGTTTGACCGAGATCTGATCCCCGTCGAGGATCAACGGTTCCATGCATTGGCCGGAAATCGGGATTCGGACCTGAGCTCCCTCTCTTGCTGCGTCCCCGCCTGCGGCGTCTCCGATGGTGTCGGCGAGCAAATCGAGAACCGCTTGCTTGCGTCGAAGGCTACTGTCGGCAAGGGATCGATTGTCGGCAGTGGGCCGGTGGCCGGCAGGGGATGAGGTTTTTTCAACTTGAGACATTTTTCGATACAGCCCACCGGAAGGACAGAAACGGGCGGCTAGTCGGGATATTGCCATGATCTCAAAAAAAGAAGCCGAAGGATGATCCCTTTTTAGTCGAAATATCGCTGTTATTACACATGAGACCCACTGAGCCACGAACTCGAAGCACGGACCGCCTATTGGGAGGGCGTGCGCGCAGTCCGCTTTCGGATCGGTAGCTCAGTGGGGGGCGGGGTGGACCGCGGATGCCCGTCGACGACGGGCATCCGACACGGGAAAGGGATGACGAGGGAGTTTGTTTTCTTCGCCTGCAATTCGTTCGCTCGGATTTGCAGGTTGCGACCGGCGCGGACTGCCGTCAGGTATCCGGTGCCATCCACCGCGGGTGATCCGCGCCGGTCTGTTGCCGAGGCTACTAAGCCAGTGAGTGCTGACCATTGGAGCGACAGGGTTGTGGGTTAAAGACCTGTGCTAGCCTTACGGGCAAGGAGATCGAAGATGAAGAACGCACTCGCATCCGCAGCCCTTAAAAGCGAATCCCCTGAGCCACGCGGCCAAGAGCCGCAGCAACTGCCGGAAGACCGCAGCCCCGCGGATCGCTGGCGAACGGCGGTCGACGACATCGCCGTTGATGCTCTGGCGAGATCGGACCGTTATCCCGCCGAATCTCTAGTGCCGGAAGGCGGCGAATAGCCGCGAGGCCCGTCCCCTCCTCCATGACGCGCTCAGCGCCGGTCCTAGGACGTTTAGTCGGCCTTGAGACCGAATACGCCATCCGCTTCGGCTTACCGGGATCCTCCCCCGGAAATCGTCGGATTTTTGAGCACCTCCGCTCCGCGTTGCGAACCCGCGTGGCGACTCGCCCCGGCCGGGGCATGCGTCAGAAACAAGAGCTGTTCACGGAAAACGGCGGTGCATTCAGCTACGAGCACCTGCCCCATTGCACCACCGGCGGGTTGATCGAAGGCGCTACCCCCGAATGCCGCGGTCCGTCTCAGCTGCTGCTCTATCAAAAAGCTCAGGATTTTTTGCTCGCCGAATGCATCGCCGAGGTCGAAAAGGCCTTTTTCGGCGGGCTCGGCGATGGTTTAGGGCTGTTGAAGAATTGCCGCGATGCCGAAGGCCATCGCTATGGCGCCCAAGAAAACTACGAGGTAGACATCGCGCGCGGAATCTGGCTCGGCGTCTACCGCCTGGGCATGGCTCTTCTGCTGCCGTGGGTGCTCCTTTGGACCGCTTTTGCTTGGTTGGTTCAGGCCCTGCTGGTGCTCCTGCTCATTCCGTTTTTTCTAATTTTGATCGTGCTGCACAGCGTTGTGCCGCCTTTGCGGCGGTGGCGATGGCTGGGCATGGTGGCCGAAGGCGGAGCGGATTTCGAGGACAGTTTGGGACGTCTGACCCTATGGCTTTCGTACGGGCTTTCCTTTCCCGTCATGTTTCCTCATTTAGTGCTTTTGCAATTGTGCGCTTTCCGCGACGTCCGTCGGCACGTCTTGACCTTTTTGATCACCCGGCCGATTTTGACCGGGGCGGGCACCGTAGAGCCCGGTGGGCGATACGGCCTTTCCGAAAAAGGACCGGCGATTCGAAGAGTCATGCGTTGGACCATCGCACCGGCGGATCGATGTGTGCTCGATCCCGGGAATCTGCTCAAGAAGCTGCTGATCGGCATGGATTTCCGGCGCATTTCCATCCGGCCCCTGTTCTATCGTCGACAGCGGCTTCAGCTGGGTTTGTCGGACTCGAATATGGCCCAGACCGCCGAGCTGTTGAAGGTCGGCACCACGTCTTTGGTCCTGGACATGATGGATGACGGTTTTTTGACCGAGGCTCCCCGCCTCGTTCGACCTGTGGAAGCCCTGCATCGCTTGGTGCAAGATCCTGCGCTATCAGCGAAATTTGAACTGCGTCGGGCAAAGAATCCTGCCGATGCACCCATGTCCGCTTTGGAAATTCAGCGCTATTACCAACGCAGGGCAGAGGTGTATTTGAAGAAGGTGGAATCGCCTTCGATGGAAGCCTTCCAAGTGGTGCGGCTGTGGGGAGAGGTCTTGGATCGGTTAGAGCGCGGCGAGTGGGAGTCGTTGGTCGGGCGTTTGGATTGGATCACCAAACGGGCCCTGCTCGAGGAGTGTGCGCCGACCGGCTCGGAAGCCGTGCTGAAGACCGTGGACCTGCGCTACCACGAGCTGCGGAACGGTTATTTGGCCAGGCTGGAACGCGACGGCTTGGCGCCGACGCTGGTGACCGAGGAGGAGGCGGAGCGAGCGGTGCACGAGCCGCCCGAACAAAGCCCGGCCCGTTTCCGCGGTCGTTGGATACGCGACCACCAGGGCATGCCCATGACCGCGGCTATTTCTTGGGATTCGATCCATTTGGGCAGTTGGTTGCGCCCAAAGGTGGTCAGCTTTCCGTCAAACGTCCCTACCCAGCTGCCGAACGTCAGGCAACCTGCCGACCGACGGTAAATCTCGGGTAATATCCGCCCAGATTGCGAAGAAACGCCGGCGGCCGGCAGCTGGAGGAGAACATATGGGCAGAGGTAAGAGAATCGCTGGGCGGGGTGCGGGTGCACGACCTCGTCGACAGAGAACGCTGAGAACACTGAGAACACTCGGAATGTCGACGTGGGTGCTGGCTCTTTCAAGCTTGCTCTCATCCTGTACCGAGGCTCCTCCGGAGTCGAAAATCTTACCGGAGCCCGAATCCGCCCTGCGGCCCCAGGAACTCGGCGGCGGGGTTCTAGCGGAAGCGCGGATCGCCGATTACCAGCTCGAAGCCCATCTCGACACTGAAAAACATCGGGTCACGGGCACGGCGCGGGTGTTGTGGCGCAACACCACCGACTTAACCGTCAACACCGTGCCTTTCCATTTGTATATGAATGGCTTCCGCGCCGAGGACACGGCGTGGATGAGCAATGCACTCGGGCGTCATCGACGCTCGGTCCAGCACGAAGACGGAGCTTGGGGTTATATCGACGTCACCGAGGTTTCCATGGCCTCCGGTGTGGAGGGGGATCCCGAATCTCCCGGCGCGGCGCCGATTTCCTTGCCCTTCCGGGAAAATGCCGATCCCTCGACCATGCAGGTTGAGTTGCCGGTCGAGGTCGGGCCGGGCCAGCAGATCGAACTCGAACTGACATTCGTCACTCAGTTGCCCAAGGTGGTGGCGCGCACCGGTTTCGGCGACAGCTTCCATTCGGTGGCCCAGTGGTATCCGAAAATCGGGGTGCTCGACGAGAACGGTTGGCAAGCCCACACCTTCACCCCCAACGACGAGTTCTACGCGGACTTCGGCAATTACCATGTGGAACTCGACGTTCCCGCCGACGTCATTGTCGGCGCCACCGGAATACGCACCGCCGAGGTCGAACTGGAAGGCGATCGAAAACGCCTGACCTACGAAGCGGAAATGGTCCACGACTTTGTTTGGATGACCGATCCGGATTTCGTCATCGTCGACGGCGAGCACAAGGGCATTCGAATCCGACAGCTGATTCAGCCCGACTTTGTCGAGACCGCGCCTGAGCACGAGGCTTCTACGATCGCCGCCCTCGACGCCTACGAGCAGCGATACGGACCCTACCCTTGGTCCACGATCACCATCGTGCATCCCCCGGAAGAAGCGGAAGGTGCCGGCGGCATGGAATATCCGACCCTTTTCACCACCAGTGATCGGGCGGACATCCCCGGTTGGTTCCGCCGCCATGTTATGGACGAGCGCGTGAGCGGTTTGTTCACCACGGTCCATGAATTCGGCCATCAATATTTTCAAGGGCTGTTCGCCAGCCGCGAGCACGAGCAGCCGTGGCTCGATGAAGGCCTCAACTCGATGTCGAATATCCTGGCCTATATGGATCGCTTCGAGGATCCCTGGGTGATGAAGGTCGGCAATCAGAAGCTCTATCAAACCGATGTCCTGGGGTTGATGGTGGGTGGGCGCCGGGCCAACGTCATTCCCGTGGACAGCCCAGCGAGTGTTTTCGCCGGTTTGCCGGGCAGCTATAGCGTGACGATCTATCAAAAAACGGCGACCCTGATGCTCACCCTGCGCAACCTGATCGGCCATGAGGAGTTCGACGCGATTTTTCGTGAATACGGTGAGCGCGCCCGTTTCCGCCACCCTCGGGGTCGGGATCTAGAGGCCCTCTTCATTGAACGCCTTGGGCAGAGTCCGGCGTTGCCGACCACCGCGGTGGGAGAAACCGTGGAGCTGGATCTGGAAGCTTATTTCGAACAGGCTTTGAGGACCGTGCGCATTGTCGACTTCTCGCTGGCGTCTTTGAGGCACCAACGGTTGGTGGGCCAGGAGGGTTGGCGGCGGGACGAGCACGGGACTTTGGTCGGGGGTGAGGAAGCTCCTGAGTACCTGGATAAATCGGTCGAAGAAATGGACGACTCTGAGGTGAAGTCCGTGGTGCGGATTGAGCGGATCGGATATTTCCACATCCCCGTGGAACTCGAGGTCGAATTTGAGGACGGCACCACCGAGCGCAGGATTTGGAACGGTCATGATCCCTACAAGATTTTCGAATGGCCCGAGCGGCGGGTAGTCAGGGCTGAACTGGATCCGGATCACAAATTATTGTTGGAGCATCGTCGACTCGATAACGTTCGCCTATTCCGACCCAGAGACGGCGAGAAGCCCGACGACGGATTGAGCCGGCCGTTGGCCGAACTCACGGAAGCGATCAGCTGGGTGGTGCTCGGAGGGCTTCTGCCATGAGCGCGTTCTTCAATGTATTGCGCAAGCCCGTCGTGTGGTTGTGGGTGTTGGTGCTTCAGTGGGTTTCGGTTTGGATTCTGAGCGAATCGATCCGTTTGAGCGTCGCCGGAGGTTTGAAAGGCCACGCGTGGACTGGTGGTGAGCGGATCCTGCCGGGGCTTTTTGAGCTGATCATGGACGGTGGCGGCTTCATGGGCTTTGTCACCGTGTTGATGCCCGCACTATTGGTAGTGACCCTCTTGTTGTGGATCTTCAGCCTGGGAGGAGTGATTGCAGGGCTGCGAGAATCGGCGTCTATTTCATCGTTGGCAGCGATCGGTCTGCGCTCCGCGGGCGGTGTGATTGGGGTGAGCTTGTGGCATCTGCCGATTCGCCTGATCTTGGTTGTGTTGCCGTTCATGATGGCGCGTAAGGCGTTTGAGGACGGAATTCCGTTGCCGCTGCTCCTGCTGATTTTGGCTTTGCTCTGTTTTTGCTCCTTCACCCTCGACCTGGCTCGCTGTCGGGTGGTGCTCTGGCGTCAATCCGGCTGGCATCCTCGAACGACCCTCGCGGCGATTTCGGATGCTTGGCGTCATCCCGGCACATTCGGCAGGTCTGCCCTGTGGGCAACTTTGCAATGGTTTGCTTTGGTGGCCATGGCCTGGGCGACCTTGAATCATGCGGGCACCGACTCGTTGACCTTGTGGGTTCGCGGGCTGGCGGTGGCCGGCACCCTTTTCGGTCTATCGCGATTGGCGGTTGCGGTGGAGGCCTCGTCGCAAGCGCCTGGCGAGTTCGATGCCCGGTCAGAAGCTCCCATGGAACCAGATGACGAGTCGGCCGACGAACATCCGGAGCCCTCAACCGCAGATGTTTCGCTAGAGAATTTCTCTCAGAATGAGCAGCATGACACGCCTGTGGAGTCGGTTCTGCCGGGCTCCGACGATCCAATTGGAGAGGCCGTTGAGCCGAGCGACGGCTCGCAGCCCACGAACCAGCCCGAGGTGAAGAATTCATGACCCAGAGATCGATCAAGACCCTTGCCCTCTTCCTTTTAGCTCTCAGCTCGCTCGGCTTCGCCGGCTTGGGATTGGCGGCGACCGAGGGCCAATCCGAAAGCCTGCGAGACCAATATCGAAAACCCGCAGGACAAATCATCGGCGCCGCCCTGGCCGACGACCAAGGTTGGAGCCGGCTCGACTATTTGTCCACCGTCATCGGCCATCGGCTGAGCGGCTCTGAGGCGCTGGAGCGGGCGATCGAATGGGCCCACGGGCAGATGCAGAAAGACGGCTTGCAGAACATCACGTTGCAGCCGGTGATGGTGCCCCATTGGGTGCGCGGCGAGGAGTCGGCCCGGGTGGTATCGCCGGTTCCACGTCAGTTGACGATCTTAGGATTGGGCCTCAGCGTCGGCACGCCCGACGGCGGTGTGACCGCGCCGGTGGTGGTGGTCGAGAGCTTCGAGGAGTTGGAGGCCCTGGGTCGAGAAGGGGTCGAGGGTAAAATCGTGGCCTACGCCGTGCCCTGGATGGGTTACGGCAAAACCGTCCGCTACCGTGGTATCGGTGCTTCCCGGGCCGCGGCCTTGGGCGCGGTGGCGGTTTTGGTGCGCTCGGCCACCGGGGCCAGCCTGAACACCCCGCACACCGGTGCCCTACGCTACGCCGATGAGGTGCCGAAGATTCCCGCGGTGGCCATGACCGTTGAAGACTCCGAGTGGCTGAAACGCATGAAGGCTCACGGTGAAACGGTGACGGTGCATCTCGAAATGGGCGCGAAAATGCTGCCGGATGCCCAAAGCTACAATCTGTTCGCTGAAATCACCGGCTCCGAGCTGCCGGACGAGGTGGTGGTGATGGGCGGGCATTACGACTCGTGGGACGTGGGTCACGGTGCCCATGATGACGGCGCCGCCTGCATCGCCGCATGGCAGGCCCTGAGCTTGATCCACGAACTCGGTTTACGCCCGCGACGGACCTTGAGGGTCGTGCTCTGGACCAACGAGGAAAACGGTTTGGCCGGCGGCAAGGCCTATCGCGAAGGCCTAGGTGAGGACGTCACCACCCATGTGGCGGCGATCGAAATGGACGGCGGCGCCGAACGACCCGTGGGTTTCGGCTTCGGCTTGGCCGGTGTCGACTTCGACTCCAAAGACGCCGACTCCGGAGATCCTGTCTATGAGCGCGCCTTGGGAAGGCTGCAGGAGATCGGCTCGTTGCTCGAAGGCATTGAAGCGTCGACCATTTCCCGCGGTGGTGGCGGGGCCGACATTCGAGACTTGATGCGCGACGGCGTGCCCGGTTTGGGTTTGCGCACCGTGGGCGAGCACTATTTCGATTGGCACCACACCCACGCCGACACCCTCGACAAAGTGGACCCGCAGAATTTCAGGCGGGCGATGGCCGTGCTCGGCGTCATGGGTTATGTGTTGGCGGACATGCCGGACCGTTTGGTGCCGGCCGAGGATTACCGTCCGGCCCAGGAGGAGCGAGGCCAGTGAGCCGTCCGCTAGTGAAGATTCTTCTGATCGCCGCCGTTGTGGTGTCGGGATGGTCGGCGACGGGCTCTCCCGCCCACGCCTGGCGAGCCGCCGGGCATATGGTGGTTGCCGACATTGCCTACCAACGCCTCGAGCCGGAGGTAGCGCGAGAGGTCGACCGCCTGGTGGCGGTGCTGGCGGATTTCGAGCCCAAATGCACCGACGTGCTCACCTCGTCGCTGTGGATGGATCGTATTCAAGGGCTCGGCTGGAGATCGTTCCGCCGGTGGCACTACATCAACATCCCCTACAACGCCGGCGGCCTACCTTCGATGCCCGAGGTCGACACGGACAACGCGGTCGAGGCGGTGCGCGAGGCGATCAGCACCTTCCGCAATCCCGATGCCCCGGATTTGGCCAAAGCGATCATGTTGCGGGTTTTGCTACACGTGGCCGGTGATTTGCACCAGCCCTTGCACGCCACCGGTCGGATTACCGCCGAGCATCCGCGTGGGGATCGCGGCGGCAACGACTTCTTGTTATTGGATTTTGACGGCGAGCCGAGCAACCTCCACAAGCTGTGGGACAGCACCCTCGGTCTTTTGCCCAACCTTGAAGGCACGGAAGCGGAAAGGGCCGAGGTTCGAGCTTTGGCGGCCGAAGTCGTGGCGGCCGCGCCTGAGGACTCCCTACCCGAATGGCAAGAACTCGATCCGTCGGTTTGGGCCCAAGAAAGCTTCCACCTGGCGACCTCCGTGGTTTACGTCGGCATTTCGGAAGGGCGGACCCCTTCGGAGGTCTATCGGGTCAAAAGCCAATTGGTCGCGCGTCGACGGATCGCCCTGGCCGGTTATCGTCTAAGTGCCCTGCTGACCTCTTTGATTCAAGGCACGGGCAATGAGTAGATGCCTTCGATCTGGGCCTGCGGTTTCGAGCCCGGGGTAGGCATGACGAGTCCTTGACAGGATAGAGTGCATTCAAGAGAATTAGAAAATGAATGCACCCCGCAATATCCCTCCGCGGCACTTGAGCATCCGCAATGTTCCTCCCGAAGTGGCAGAGGCTCTACAAACAGAGAAAGAGCGGCTGGATCTGTCTCTGAATCAGACCGTCATCGAACTCTTGCGGCAAAGTTTGGGCGTGGCAGGAACCCGCAGCAACGGCCTTAGGCGATTGGCCGGCAATTGGAACGAAAAAGAACATGCCGCGTTTGAGAAAGCGATTGCCTCGACCGAGCAAATTGACGAAGAACTCTGGCGGTGAGTCGTTATTGCGTTGATACTTCTGCCTATAGTTTTTTCCAGCGTGCAGACGAGCCCGTTGTCGAGCTTTTCGACAGCGCCGAGTGGCTGGGTATTCCGGCTACGGTGTTAGCCCAACTTCCGCAGTTGCCTCTCCAAAACGGCAATTTTCTCCCGGAAAATCG
>CBDUGP010000188.1:0-9368 GCA_965366625.1 uncultured bacterium | reverse complement strand
AATGATTTTCGGCGCCAAGCTCGGCCTGCCCCAAGGAGCCTTGGCGGGATGGCGCAGCGGCGGTTGAAGTCGTTTTTAAATTTCTAAATCCAAAACAAGGAAAACCATGCCCGCGAAAACCCAAAAAGTCTATCGATTGACCTGCTCCGAAGCCCATCTGCAACATTTTCATCAACATTCTGTCGCCCTCCAAGGTCGAAGCGCCGACGGCAAGGTCTTGAAAGGTGACGAGGGCCGGGTTCGCTGTACCCTCAACATCACCTCCGGACCCTTCAAGGTCTACGACCACCAAGGTTTGAACCCCGTGCCTTTCCAGCTTATCCGCGGCGTGCCGCCCGAGCTGGCCGAGGCCGTGCGCTCCGGTCGGGTGATTGCCGAAGCCGTGGGCGACGACGAGCTGCAGAGTCTCGATGGGGGTCAGATTTTCGACCCACAGGAGATGAAACCGGAGCGCATTCAATGACCCAATTGGCCAGTGTGGCCCAGCTGCGAGCCTTGAAGGGCGAGGACCGTCTCGCCCGCCTTTTTCCCACCCTCGATTCCGCCGCCTTCGACGCCAAAGCGTCCGAGGCCTTGGCCAGCGCGTCCCAGGAAGCGGCGGGATATCTCAGCTCCCGTTATGCCGATCGCTTGCCAACCTTGGCGCCGGACACGTGCCCGGCACCGTTGCGGGATCGGGTGATGGTGATGGCGTGGTGGTTCCTGCTGCGCGACGGTGAGGACCTGCAAGCGGAGCCGGCCCACCGGGACTACAAAGACGCCTTGGCCTACCTGGCCGGCTTGGCCAACGGTAGCGCGTCCTTGATCTTCGACCGCCCCAACGCCGTGGACCTCACCTTGCCCGCGGTGTTGAGCGCCGAGCCCGCGACGGCCATCCGCGATTACCTCGAAAGCCATCCCGGCGAGAGCCACTGATGCTGCGTTTTCGGCTTCAATCCACCGGCGCCGATGCCCGGTCCGTGGCCGCGGAGCTACGGCGCGTCCGTCTGCGCTTGAAAGACGTCTCACCCGTCGCTCCCAAGCTGTTGCATTTGCTGGCGGACGCCGCCGTGCGACGCATCCGCGAGGGTCGCGTCGGTGGACCGGCCCTCTCACCCCTGACCCAAACCATTCGTCAGCGCCGAGGTTACGGCGGCCAACCCGCCTTTGTGCGCACCGGTGAGCTTTTGGATTCCATCGGCCCCCAAGATTCCCGCAGAGACGGTGGCTCGTTCGGTCCGTCCGTGGATTGGGACGCGCTGACTTTGCATGACGGCGGCGAGGCCGTGGACCGCTACGGCCGACGCCACCGGCTCCCGGCGCGGCGTTTCTTAGAGCCCGAACCGGTGGATATCGAGGACGGCGCCGAGCTGCTCGACGGTCACGTGTTGAAAGGCGAAAACCCAGCATGACCTCGCCCTTGCCACCCAGCCGAGCCCGTCGCATCCCGGCCGCCATCGCCCGCCGCATCCGCGAGCATGCCCAGCTCGGGCCGTTTTTCGGCAGCGAGTATGAGCCGGGCAGTCGCGTGCTTTTCGTCAAAAGCGCGGTCTTGTTGCGGGCCCCGGGCACGTCCCTAAGCGCCGACCGGCTCTACCTCTGCGGCGAGAGCCTGGTGGAGGAAGGCACCGGCACCGGACGCCACGGCGGCCAGAGTGTGGCCACGTCGTTGATTTACACCCTCGCCGCCTCCCAAACCACCGACACCACCGGCGACGTGCTCGCCTGGCTCGACGTGGTCGACGCGATTTTTGCCACCCTGCAACAGGACGGCGGAGCCCTGAGCGACGGGCTCGGCCGACTCACCGACGGCGTGCTGCGGCTCGATCGAGCCCCCAAACCCGTGGTGCTGCGAGACCAAAGCATCCTGGCCGTGGAGCTGATCGCCACCCATCGGACCTGTGATTTCGACCTCGAAACCCGCCACGACCTCTCGGCCCTCGGCCGCGACGGTCTGCCCAACGTTTAAATGCCCAACGTGTAGCTCTAATAGAAAGGTAAGTGAATGACCGGAAACGCCACAGGATCGAGCGCCGACTTCGGCGCCGGGGTCGAGCTTCGACCGGGTCAACCCCAGCAGAATCGGCTGCGTCAATATTCCATGTTGCCGAGCGTCGACGTGCAGAGCAAAGACGAAACCACCGAGCCCACCAAGCTTTCCTCCGGCACCGGTAAGGCCGAAGGCGTGCCCGGCAAGCTCAGCGGCACCTTCGACGTGGGTCTGCGCACCGCACCGGGCACGCTGGTGCCCTGGTTGGCATTCTTCGCCGGGGGAGCGATCGACAAAACCGAGCCGGAGACGGGCGTTTACCGCTACGTTTTCGACGCGGTGTTGTCGTCGGACCTGGTGAGTGCTCCCACGTTTTCCGCCGTCTTGGGTCGCAACCCCGTGGATACCGTCCGCCGCGACGGCATCGCGCCAACGGAGCTCACGGCGGCGAGCGGCAACAACACGGAGATTGCCACCCGTGTCAAAGGATTCAGCACCCACGGCTGCAAATTCGGTTTTGCCCAAGCGGCCGGCACCAATGCGGGCAGCTATCCCTATCAACCGATTCTGCGCGGTATCGCCGCGTCCGACGCGCAACCCATCCATTTACGGGTCACGTCCAAAGCACCGCTGAGGGTTCGCCTTGAGCAAGCCGACACCCCGACCTGGGCAGGTTTCGAACTCGATTTGAGCGCGTCTTACGGTGAAAACGGCCATGCCGTGTGGGAGGTCGCCCGCGGAGCGGACCGGGCCCACCTGGGTTTGGTGGTGGGCAATAATTGGAATCCCATGGAAGTGGTGATGCCGGGCACCCTCGCCGAGCATGCCCTACTCGAGGTCGGCGATACGTGGACCTTCGCCCGGCCTGGGGCTTGGCGCGTGCGGGATTTAGCGTTGCCCAGCGGCGACGCGGGCACCCATGAGAAAACGTCGGCCGCCTTCGACCTGGTGGTGTGGGAATACGGCCAAGCGCAGAAATTCCGGGTCCAAGGGGCGGACAATATCGACCTCAACCTAACCAGCGGAGCCGAGCCCGACACGGGCACCGGTAGCCGGGCGGCGTTCGGAATCTTGCGCGAGGATTCGATCGGGTATTCGATCGGCATCAATCGAAAGCTGGCGAGCAAATTCTTTCTCGACGGCTCGGAGCGTCAAAAACGTTACGGAACCGAGCTGACCCTACGCGGGCCCGACATCGGCACCACCCACACCTTTCAAGACAGCGTGCGCATTGTGTCGCCCTATAATCGAATCAAAGACTACACCGCGCCCGTGGCCTCCGTGGCCACCATCGTGGAAGGCTTCGCCTTGGAGGCCAGAGATTCGCCCGATGGCTCGCCGGTGATTTCGGTGGAGATCACCACGGAGGCGGATTACGACGTGGCGTCGTTGATTTACGCCTGATGGCGGGCATCAAAGCGGTTTCCTTCAATGGTCGGCGGTTGACTAAAGGCGCGGAGACTTGGACGGTTCGGGCCGAGGATTTGCGCACGGGTCGTCGGTTGGCCTTGGGTGATTATTTGCAAACTACCGAGCGGGTCGAGCCGGGCCGTCCGTTGTTGACGCGCAAGCTGCGGTGGTCGGCGAGGTGGCGGGATCTTGGGCTGGATTTAAAGGTTATTGAAGATACCCTCGCCACCCCTGGGCCGTGGCGGTTTACGCCTTGGCGTCAAATTCCGGTGGCGTATCGGGGAAACGGCGACCGAAAGGAATTCTACCTACCGCGCGGTTGGTGCCTAGCGGACATCGTTGAACCCACGCCCCACCCGTCCGCCGTGCTCGACGAGCTCGGCCACCACGTCGTGATGGGTGGTGAGGTGGTGCCGCTGGTGCTCACCGAGACCGGCGACTACGACAGCGGCGAGCCCGAGTCGGGAACGGCGTGGGTCCGCGGTGCCGATCCGGGACGTGATGGGGAACAGGTTTTCAAGCTTGGCACCGCGCCGGTCGTAGGCGTCGAGTTTGTGGTGCGGGTCACGCCGTCCCATTGGGTCTATCGGGCTCCGTCGGCCGATGATCGCGAGCTGACCGGGCCGGCAGTGGAGCCTTTGGTTTTGGAGCTTTGGGAGGGGTAGATTTGTCGACCAACGTGCTCCAGCTCACCGTGCAACCGGAGCGCGAAGCACGGAGGTTGGCCGGTGGAGCTGGGGGTTCTGAGGAACGACATTGAAAAGTATTTCCCATAGCTACCGGCTCAGTGGGACACTTTCGAACGTGACAGTAAAGTTCGAGTCTGTTTCAGGATCTCGACAATTCAGGAAGAGGCGAGTAATTGATCTTGCCTCCGACGAAACCCCTTCAAATTTGAGTTCCAATGGTACTCTTGTGCCCGAAATCAAAAAAGCATTGGGGCCGATTCCTAACTTGCCGCTGCTCGTCTGATTGGCCAAACGAATACTGCTCGCGATATGTTCCGAACTCTGCTCATCGAAAATTCGACTACCCCTCACACCATAAGTACCCGTCGAAATACCCTTCTCTGCTTTACTAACGAAGATTCTTCGATCATCGCCCAAGTTCTCCAGAGTCAGGCGGCATAATACTGCGCGGCCACTAAGCGAACAGCCCAAGAGATCAAACCGGTATCTGAGCTCTTCCTTGCTTGCGGTTACCAACGGGCCGGGCTCAGGAGAGGAATGACCGTTGTCTTCCTCTGAAGACATCCCGTCTTCGGAGAGGGCAACACTGGGATCAACGATGCCGGTTCGATCTTCTCTGTACACCAGGGCTTGATTCTCCGGTGGTTCAGAATCTCTCGTCAGGCCTTGCTGCTGAGTAGAATTGACCCCAAACTGTGTCCCGATAGAAAAGGCACCAACCAGAAGTCCCAAGAACCCCCCTATTAAGCCCAAGAGTTGCTTGGGTGTTAGACCTTTTACTAGCTCGCCAATCGTGAGATCTGCAGTTTTCTTTGTTTCATTCATATTTATCTATTGGGATCAGGGCGTGTTGAATTGAATTCGGACCCCGGACTGGTGGAGAGCTAGGATTTCGCCTCTTGTGCCTCAGGTCGAGTAGGCAAGGGGCCGTTGCCGGCCCCGAGCCCCTCTAAGAACCGTACGTGCCAGTTTCCCGGCATACGGCTCAAGCTCACCAAAGGCCGGTTGACCGGCCCGGAAATTCGATGCTCGTCCTGAAACGAAGTCTACATCGGATCTCCTTCGCAATACGCACTTGCAGCCATCAATTCTCACGGATTGGCGTGAAATCAAGGGCGCGCAGGCTCTTTCGGCCTTCTTTCGCTTTCCCCTGTAAAAATGGTTCTCCAAGCTATCTTGCGACGGCTTACCTGTTGGACGTGAGCTCCCTTTCGGGCCCGGCAAAGCTCGAACCGGTATCCGACCCGCTACAGGCTGGCATTCGCTTCTTCCAACATCCTTTCCTCCACATCCTTGGGCATTCCTTGCGGTCTGCTTGCCGGAGCCGAACGGCATTCTCCGACCGGAACGATCCTGGCCTTCCTGCTTCTTTTCGCAGTTTGGGAGGAAAGATCGGGTCATATTCGACTCCGGCGGATATAAAGGGTTTCCACGTTCCACTTTAGAAGTACATGTGGGGTTAGGTGCCGGCTATGTCGCGGCCAGCCAGGTCGGAGGGCTCGACGATTGCGAGGAGTTGCCGTTCGTGGCTCCTTCCGACCCTCTTCACCTTTTGGTCCAAGTGCGGCCGGCTAGGCTTGTCAGCTCCTTTAGCCGGACCGCGCAGGCTTGTTCGTGGCGTGACGAACCGAGCGCCGATTCACATGTGTTCACCATACCCACTTTCTAGCCCTTACCCGGTTTGGAGCTACCAGGAGAACCCTACTTTCTCGCGATTTCGGATCCCGCGCCCGAGGACGCTTCGGCACATTGTTCGGGTCGCTCTTTATTCAGACCCGTAGATTTACCTAGCAATATAGGACCTGGCCGTTTGACAGTAAGCCATTCATGGTGAAAGGCTTAGGCCTCCGTGCAGGACCTCCTAAAGCGACATCGTGTCGCACAACGTGCGACCACTCAGCGGCCGCCGGAGCCGCGAAGCGGCTGAGGTGGTCCGTCTGGAGTGGTTGGGTTGGCCGCATCTACGAAAGCTCTATCGACTTGGCCCAGTGGGAAAGCCTGGCCAATCGACGAGCTATCTTCTTGCTCTTCTTGCCTTTTACCAGAGCATGTGCCGGATTCAGCAGCTCTTTAGCGGACACTACTTCTTGTTCCAGTTTCCTTGCCTCCTCGGTAAGAAACTCGGCAACTCCGTACGTCTCGTGACCCAAGACTGTCTGCTCTATGGATGTGTATTGGGCCCGATCTACAGACATTTCTGGGTCTTTGAATGCCTGAGACGAGATTCGACCGTCAGGCTGAACAAAAGTGGGATGGATCCGTCGATGGAGTGGTTCGTCATTGCCGACCTCATTTGGGATCTCAGTCACACTTCTTCTCCCGTAGCCAACCACCGAATCATCCTCGCTGCCTCCCATCGACTAATCGCGCCTTCCTCTTCAAGATCCTCTGCCACTCGTAGATAGCGAAACTGTTCCCTCTCCGGAATTTCGATTTCGAGCTCTCGACCCCGATAGTTCCATTCCAACTGAGCTCCACCCTCAAACGTCGGCACCAAAAAAGGCTCCGGTAGGAATACATCATGATCAGCCAAAAGACTGCCGATCCGATCCACGAACTCAACGGCAAAATCGAAGGTCGTCGCCCGCGGCTTTGATGCTCGATAGGAATCCCAATGCTTATCCAGCTTCTTCAGCTCTTCTGCACGCTCTGCAAGGGCAACAAAGAGCGTGATCGCCTTGTCGTGTTCCCGCTCTTCAGGCTTTTCAACTCCGTCGTGTTCTAACTCCGTGGCTAGACGGAGATCAGAAATCTTGCCAACTCTTTTGCCCTTGTTGTCTAGTGCGACAGCGGAAAACGAAACCCTCTCCCAACGCAGCTTGTCTACTTCCAAAAGAAGCTGCTTGGGGTCCACCTCAACGGTAATTTTGCGTGGTCCAGCCTTGACCTTGAAATAATTCCCTTCAATGTTAATGTCGTAAATTTCACCAATTACATTCAAGACCTCTTCGGTAGAGAATGTCTCTGGCTCCAAAAGAGCCTCCTTAACGTCGTTATTGACTAGGCACTGATAGCTAGAATCGCCGTCTCTAACCTCAAGGCTCAAGATCGCCGAATCAGACATCACATTAGCAAACGTTTTCCCTAGCCGATTGCGAACGAAAGGATGAAAATATCTCGGCCAAGTCCCAGACTCGCGAAACTCACTGATCCCATTAACCAGATCAATACTAGCAACTACAGCGGGATTCCGGAAACGGTCAAGTCCGGTAGGAAGCGGCTGCATTTCCAGTACACCACTTCCTTTCTTTACACCTACGAGAGCCACTCGAGCTAGCGGCTTGGCCTCTTTCCTCAAACGACCACGGACTGGCAAGCCCAGATGGTACTGGACCGTTCTGGCGATGGCGTCACCAAAACCATCGAGCAGCGTGCTCGCATCCTCTACTGCCACCGCGCCGTCGGGCATTTGAGGCTTGTCGACAATTACGCGAAATGTAGAATTCATCTCTATTTAGGCCTTAGTCGTCCAGGTGCGCAGTGGCATGCCCGCGCAGGACGGATCATAGCCTATCCTGTCATCAAGCTGCCAATAACGCCTCGCGCGAGGGTTCGGCCAACGGTTTCCAGCTCAGCGCCACGCGCAGCGTGTGCGACTGAAGCTGGCGGGTTCGGCGCAGTTGCGGGACTCCCGGCAGTTTTCGCCACTTGGAACAAGGCTATGTTGTACGGGTCGGCGCCTCCTCTTCATATCGCGCAGACCAAACTGAGTCGTGCCGAGGCCCTGTTCCGGAATCCCAGCCATCCTTGATAGCGGCGTAGATCATTCGGCCAAGCCGGAGATGTAAGGACCGATAAGTGTCTCGGAAGTTCTCATCTACTGCGACTTCAGGAAGAACTTGATTGGGGCGAAGCGGCACCGGGTAACGGCCCCAGTATGGAAGAGCTTCTCCAGCTGTTCTGACGACATGCCGTTCATCCTCTGAAATCTCCAGATCGGGGATCTTTTCTGTCAGAGTCAGCAACTTGTGTGTCTTCAAATCCTTCGGCAGACTATCTACGGTGATAAGACCAGGATCTGACGTGACCAAGAGTCCTTTTAGGAGATTCTCCAGTGCAAACCCAACAAGAAGAACATATGGCCGTGAGCTTGAATAGAATTTCTTGGTTGTAGTTTCGAGTGTCGATGGATCCACGTCGCTCACAACTCGGATTCCATTGGCTGGCTCTTTCCAGAGAACTTCAGCAGCATCCCAGAGCTCGTCCGCGTACTCCAGCCACTCACCTGGCATCGCATCGCGAGTCCAGACAGCTTGGCGATTCTGAGATTTCATGTCAGTCATTGGTCTTCATCTTTCGGTTAGTTAGTCCCAGTTTTGGCATCAACGTAATCCCCCATCTCGTTGGTTCGCCCCTGAACGAAGCTTCATTCCCAACCGCGCCGAACCCTTGAGTGGACGACACACTCGTCCCCGCGTTTATTCCCGAGTTTGTGCAATGTGATTTGTCGGCGAGCATGCCGATGAGCGGAGCTTGGCATATCCCTCTCCCTACAAATGATCTGGTCAAGGATGTTAGCCGTTGGCCAGGCTGATAGTCAACGAACTACGGCGAACGCACGCCATGGATATGCTTCGTAAGATGCTGACTATAAGAGAGATATTCGATTTGGGCTGACCATATTCAATCTGCGGATACCGCAGTGACGGGCTCATCTTGGGTTTGTCGCGAGCTAGGCGATGTTCGGTAGTGCCCCTGTCGATTTTGTCGAATAGACGCGGGCGTTGTTTAGGTCGAGGCCGAGTCTCGACAGCCGACAAGCGACCCGTAGTCGCACTCGCAGTAGCCACCGGACGGGACCCTCCAATGCCACCGACGCTGAGGCATTCAAGACTCCGCCGGATCCTCACAAACCCTCATACAAAGCGGCTCTAGCCTCACTCCGTCGCCCTCGTTGATCGACGCCTGACGCCCTCCATGGTCTCCTGAGCGTCCCATGTCGACGGCCCTCCAACTCTCCTACCGCCTTCCTCCCACCTCCGGATCCCTCCACCTCGCCTTCGCCGTTGACGGCGAGGCGTCCGCCCTCGACCTCACCTTTCAAGTCGACGATTCCGTATTCCGTGCCCTGCGCGCCCGTCCGCGGGCCGCGGGGTTGCGCCTTCTGCTCGACGGTCACGACCTGACCCACCGTCTGGTGGGGCCGGTGACGTGGACGCGTCGGCGGGATTCGCCGATTCGTCAGGGGCGGTTGGAGCTGGCGGGTACGGACCTTTTGCCCCATTTCAGCCGCCAGACATGGACTCTGACGCCCTTGGAGATTTGGGGCTACATCGGTTCACCGGCCGAGGAAGTGGAGC
>CBDUGP010000187.1:0-9496 GCA_965366625.1 uncultured bacterium | reverse complement strand
GTGGTGCCGGCCATCTCTAAGAAATTGATTTTTCTTGTTCCCATCCAAAGAAATTTTGGTGCCGGCCATCTCTAAGAAATTAAGAAGCCAGTGGTGCCGGCCATCTCTAAGAAATTTGAAGCTCGCCGTCCGAGGTCATTTCCGCAACCGTCGAATCGCCATGATTCCCACTCCGGGCCCCAAGGCCAGTACCGGAAAGGCCCAAACCCAACCCCAGGACTCCGCGAGACGGGGCACCAGGTGGATAGTGATTGTCGTCAGCAAGAAACCGAGGGAGGTCTGTAGGGTCAAGGCCGTGCCCACGGCGTGCTGGGGACAGACCTCCGTGACCAAGGCGCTGAATTGAGCCGAATCGGCGACGATGAAGAACCCCCAAACCCAGGTCAGCGCCGCCAGCCACCAGATCGAGACACCAAAGAGGGGACCGATCAAAAGGCAGCACAGACCACTGGCCATCATCGCGCCGTTCACAAGTCGCTCTCGCCCTACCCTATCCGCCGCCCATCCGCCCCAGACGCAGCCAAATCCGCCGGCTGCAATGGCCCCGAAAGCGATGCCGGAGGCAAGTGCGGGATCACTGCCCGAGACCAGAGCGGAAGCGGCGAGGAAAGCCGGTATCCAAGTCCACATGGCGTATAGCTCCCACATATGGCCCAAGTAGCCGCCAATCGCCAATCGAGTCGGACGGTGTCGAAGCACCGACACCACCAAGCCCAACGAAAAGGGTTTGCGGGCAAAGGGAAATGGGCCTTCGCGATAGAGGCACGCGACCGCCACAGCGGCCAGCAATGCGGCTCCAGAGGCTCCGAGCACGATATTCTGTACGTCTTCCCCACCCAAGGCTTTCGATAAATAGGGCATGGCCTTGCCGATGGTCAACGCACCAACGACCGTGCCGATGGCCAATCCCCGGGAGCGCTGAAACCAGGTCGCGATCATTTTCATCGCCGGTGGATACACGCCGGCGAGAAAGAACCCGGTGAGAAAACGGCAGATCAGGGCCTGGTTGAAGCTCGGCGCCCAAACCAAGAGACCATTGGCTAGAGCAGCAGCCGTGCAACAGGAGGCGAAATAGAAACGTGAAGGCAGAAGGTCGGGGATGTTGGCGATGGCTGCTAGGGCGGTTCCCACGACAAATCCCACCTGAACTGCGGTGGTCAAAGCAGCAGATTGGTCAGCGGACAGCCTCCAGATCTCGGCGAGTCTCGGTGCCACCGCGCTGGCGGTGAACCACACCGACATGGCTAGCAGCTCGGCGAGCGCAATCAACAGGAGAATTCGCCATCGGCGAGGATCTTCTGCCTCCATTTTCTCTACCCCTACACTGGTCACCATGGAGAATGAGTCCTCGGAAAAAAAATTCTAGTGGACTGAGTAGGACGAGTGAATCTCACCCACGGAGCGCGAATAGGTTAGGCCCAAGTCGAGCGGGAACTTATCCAACCCTTCCTGGCGCAACCGGGGGGCGTGCTGCTCAAGGTAGAGATCGAAGACCTCACGGGAATCGAAGATGTAACGAGCTTCACAAACCACTTGTCCCTCGGGTAGATCTTGGGCATCGAGCCACACGCCTTCTCCCGAAGTGGCTCCTGCTCGGCAGACATCCCCTAGATGCTCGTCCTTGAGCCAATCCATCCAGCCCTGAGCTACCTGCTCGGTGGTGAAGGCGCAGCGAACCGTGTAAGCGATCTTCATTGGCAATTTTCCTCACTTGTCATCGGAAAGTCGTTCGAGGTCACTGGACTGGTCGGTCAACTTGGGATAATTTGGGGTCAATCTACGAATTCTTCATGCGATTCGCTTCAGCCTTTATCGAATCGTCATTAAAGGCATCTCGCGTGAAACCGACTAAGGAGCGTGTCAGCAATGACCCTACGCAAAACCTCACTTGCGTTCTTCTTGATCCTCGGCGGCATTCTACTGTCGTCGCCCTACCTATTGGCACAATCCCAAGCCACCACCGGTGTGATCGAAGGCACCGTTTTCGACCAAGAAGGGGGTGTCTTGCCCGGGGTCACTGTGACCTTGACCAACACCGGAACGAACTTCCAGCGCGTTCTGGTCACCGATGAGCGTGGAAGATTTCGCGGCATTCTCCTGCCCTTGGGGGACTACCAGATCAAGGCAGAGCTGGAGGGTTTCAGCACCTTGGTCCAAGACGGCTTGACTGTTTCCGTGGGAGCAACCCTCAACTTGCGGCTGACCCTCGACGTGTCGGCCACTCAGGATGAGATCGTCGTCACCGCTGAATCCCCATTGATCGAAACCAGCTCGGCCCAAAGCACGGTGAAGATCGATCGAGAAACCCTGGAAGGGGTGCCCAATAACGGTCGTAATTTCCTTGAGCTGACCAAGCTCACCCCGGGTGTGGCGATCGTCCAAGGTCCCGATGGTGAGGAACTCTCCGTCAACGGGCAAAAAGGTATCCAGAACAACGTGATGGTCGACGGGGCGGATTTCAACAACCCGTTCTTCGGTGAGCAACGGGGCGGACAACGGCCGGCGTTCACCTTCAACATCGACGCGGTGCAAGAATTCGTCATCATCTCAGACGGTGCCCCGGCCGAGTTCGGTCGAGCATCCTCTGGTTTCATCACCGTCGTCACCAAATCCGGCACCAACAGCCTCAAGGGAACCGCTCACTCCTTCTACCAGGACGACGGGCTGTCCACCGAGGCCGAGCGGGCCGACGGCACCAACGAGCCCAAGAGCGACTTCTCTCGCATTCAAACCGGATTCACTCTGGGTGGACCGCTGAAGGACTCCGAGCTCTTCTACTTCGCCGCTCTCGACTATCAAGATAGCGACAAGACCAAGCAGAACGACCCCAATCGCATTGAGCCGCGGGTCGTCGATGCTTTGGCAGCTCTCGGTTCTCCCAATGAGAACGCTCCCATCACCCGCACCGACGACGGCATCGCCTTCATCGGCAAGATCGATTGGCAAGCCTCGTCGAGCACCTTAGTGACCAACCGTTTCACCTACACCTATTCAGAGCAGGCCAACGGTACCTTCGACGTGGACTCTTGGGGTGTCTCCGCCAACGCGGTCGAGAAAGGATCCTCTTGGGCGGTTTCCGGATCGGTGATTTCGAACCTCAGCGATTCGGTGCTCAACGAATTCCGCTACCAATACGCCCGAGAGGACCGTCCGCGCCCCTATGAAGGCTCGACCTTCGCCGGTACCGACCGTCCCCTGCCCGACACCGCCTTTGATTTTGGTCGGGGCTATCGCTTCGGCATGCCGTTCTTCATTCCGGTGGTTTATAACGACACTCGTTGGCAATTCAACGACAACGTCAGTTGGTTGACCGGGGCCCACGCGTACAAGGCCGGTGTCGAGTGGAACCAGACCCAGGCCTTCCAGACGTTCATCGGTTTCGCCAACGGCCGATTTATCTTCAGCTCCACCGATGGTTTTCTCAACTACCTCGACAATTCGAATTATGTCGAGTGTTCCGACGGTAGCTCGTCCCAATCCGGTGCCTGCCCTGACGGGGCGAGCATCACTGGCCCGGTGCTGCTCTACCTCCAATTCGCCGGGGTCGGTGGTCTATCGCCCGAAGAGGCCGGTACCCAGACCATCACCCAAACGGAGCCGGCGGTTTTCTTCCAGGATTCCTGGCAACCCACTGCCAACCTAACCGTGCAATACGGTCTGCGCTGGGAAGCTCAGATTCAACCGGATCCGATCACTCCCGCGAGTGAAGTCTTCTATGCTGATTTTATCGGTGAGACTTCCAACGGTCAGCGCTTCCCGTCCGACGGCGAAATTCCGACGGACTACGATAATTGGCAGCCCCGATTGGGCATCGCCTGGGATCCAAAGGGCAACGGCCGGACAGTGGTCCGGGCCAACGCGGGCATCTACTATTCCCGTATTCCCGGTCTTGCCTTGGCCTCGAGCCGCAGCACCAACGGCAGCCGAGGGCAGTCGCTATTCCGAAATAGTGAGCTGATCCCGATCTTGGGCCCGCCGCCGGCCTATAACGAGCTGATCCCGCAATCCCAGGTGGGCGATCCGTTCCGTCCCGATGTTTTTGTATTCGACGAAGACTTCGAGAATCCCAAGACCACTGCCGCAGCCTTTGCGTTCGAGCAGATGCTCGGCGGCAATATGTCGTTCCTGTATAAATTTAATTGGGCGGATACCGAAGATCTAACGCGGTTCGTGAATCGCAATGATCCCCTGCTCGGCTCCCCTTGGACCGAGGGTTTGAACGGAGGTCCCAATGGAATCGGCGTGCTGACCACGGTGGAGTCTAGCGCTAGCAGCCTCTACCAAGGTCATACGGTGGGCATGACCTACCGTGGCAGTGCTTTGGATGTCCAGGCCTACTACACCTATTCGAAAGATCGCTCCGACGACGATAACGAGCGGGATCCTTTCTCATTCCGCTACGCTCAGATCACCGATCTCGACGCAGAATGGGGTTATTCGGATCGCGACCAGCGGGATCGCTTCAACGCTTGGATGCTTTGGCGCGCTCCCTACGGCCTGAACGTCAATGCGCGCTACACCTATCGCTCGCCGCAACCCTTGTCGTTGACCGAAACCGGAGCGATTGCCCAGACTCCCCAGGATCGAATCAACGCCGACGGCACCGTTACCCGGCGAAACCTCGGCCGCAAGGACAATAAATTTTCGTCCTTGGACTTGAGGGTTTCAAAGGTGTGGAGCTTTGACACGTTCGAGCTGGAAGGCATTGTTGAAGGATTCAACTTGCTCAACAGTCGAAATGAGCTGACCCCGGGTGTGACCAACCTGATCTTCAACTTCGACGGCACCGTCCAAAGCGGTCTCGGCGATCCGCGTCAATGGCAGGTGGGTCTGCGACTCGTCTTCTGACCGCTCTGCGGATTGCACGGATTTCCTGGAAAACGGTCTAGGAGAATCGACCAAGGCGACCTTCGGGTCGCCTTAACCACTTCGGGCCAGTTTCGTAGCCTGATCCCTGCCGGATTAGCTGGTTGGAGCTGTGAGCTGATCGAAGAAGTAGACACCTTCGGTTCCGTCCTCAAAAGCGACTGAGAACCTCAGGCCGGCTTCGACTGCTGCCAAAATTTTGCCGTTGCGCAATCCGTGGGCCCAATCAAAGGCTGCTACCGAGTCTCCCGCTTGCCAATCCGGGCGGATGTCTTGGGAACGGACGGCGCTTTCAGGGTGTTTTTCAATTTGCCCGCCACCGTTGATCAGCCAAACCGAGCCGTCCGCCCGTGCGATTTCGAGACCGCGCATGGCCGGATCCCCGTAGATACGCCACGGGGACAGAGACGCCAAGGCAGTGATGGGGGTTTCAGGGCCTTGGGTCACCGTTTGACCGTTCCAATCGATTTGGCAGCTGCGTTGGCCGTCCGCGGTGGCGCAAACTCCGGCCACCAATCCTTGCCCCGCTACAAACAACAACATCGGTGAACCGGTGGACTCCCCTTCAGCCGGTGGGCTGCCGAAAGGGTGGACGAGAGCCCCATGCGCTTGCACCGGTCGTCTCAAACGGTCTTGCCAAGTGGCTCCCCCGTCGGTGCTGCGGATCAGGCTTATTTGAGCGCCGGCCCCGTCGGGAATAGCGGCCCAGAACCAATCGTCCGGTGAGGCCGACTCGACGGTGACGGCGGGCAGCTCATCGGCCCAGGAGGGCTCAGCCTTGGTCTCCTCCGAGCCGGCATCCGAGGGATGCTTGCCCGGGTCGCAAGCGATGGCGGCGAGCAGGACCACGCAAACGAAAGCCGGCAGAGCATGGGTGAGTCGGCGATTGGCTTGAATGACATCGGGATTCGGCATTGGGGTCTCCATTTGCATAGCCAGGAAACCCTAACAGCGTTGCCAGGCAGGCGGCAATTGCCTCGACCCCTTGCGAGCCTCAATCGGAAGGCTCAAAACAAGGCCGACGTCTTTTGGACGTCGGCTCCTGGTGGCAACGAAACGGTGGCAACCAAACGGTCGCAACGAAACGGTCGCAACGAAACGGTGGCAGCGGTCGGGTCATCAGTGGATGGCTGCAACTCTTTCTGTAGCGTGGTGCTCGAGCAGATGTTGGCCGATCCACTCGGCAATTTGGGTTTCCGGGATCTGTCCCAGGGTCACGGCGACTTGTTGTTTGGTGCCCTGGCGTTTGACCACATAGTTGGCCGTGCTGCCCGGGGTGAGACTCTTCTTCACCTTCTTCAAGCCGGCTTTGTTTTCTGCGTTGACTTTGACGCCGTTCAAGCTGATCAACACGTCGCCGACTTGAAGGCCGGCTTGCTCGGCGGGGCTGTTCGCCACCACAGCCGAGATTTTGTACCAACCATCGTCAATCTTGGCGGTTTCAATGCCGAGCCACCCTTTAGTTTTGAGCTTGGCGGCCATCTTGTCTAAGCATTCTTGGGTGCCGGCGTCACATTTCTTATGCTTATGCCCTTCACCGGCAAAAACGTTGCAGGTCAGCAACGAGACCACGGCGACGGCGGCCAGGGACGCGACGGTGAGTTTCCGGGATTTGAGAGAGGACAGACGTTGGGAATTCGTTGGGTGCATGGAGACTCCTTGGATTCGTCGATCAAGTTCGAAACAGTTTGGGCTTGCCAGAGCTTGCTGAGCCCTGCGAGCTGAGCCCTGCAATTGAGCTGTGCCCAGCTTAGAAAGTCTCGACGTAACGGTCTTGATCCGGGTGAAAAATCTTGTGCGGTTTTGGTGGAGGCCGGTGGAGAGATGTGAAAAGTTGTAAAAGGCGTCATTAGTTGTGAAATCCGAGGCGCAGCAGCCCAGCTCGGCTTGAGATCCTGCATAATCAGGACATGCCCGCCTTATCCTCAGCCGGCTCTGCGAGCGCCGAACCAACCCCAAACCGCAGGGATCCCCGGCGACCGACACGAACCCGGCGCATGTTGTGGATCGGCTCCGGGGCGATGCTGCTGCCCCTCGCGTTGCTTCTTTGGTTGCAATACCAATGGCTTCAGGATTTGGAGCAAGCTTCGACGATCGCCCGTCAGGAAGCTTTGGAAAACTATCTAGGCGTGATCGCGAAAGAAGTCAAATTCGAATACGTCACCACCGCACAGAATCTCCTCACCCTTCCGACCGGCATCCTCGAGCCGGAATATCGGCACAAAATCGCCAAGTTCCTGCGCAAACGGTCCGAGCCCTCCGTTCGCCGCATGTTCATCATCAATTTTCTGATGCCGAGCCGGGACATCGTTCAGTATTACGATCCTGAGACCCATCAAATGTACTCGCCGGAGTGGAACGAGCAGACCAGCCCAGAGCTGGGAGCCGTGCAAATGGCGATCGCCCCTTGGCGGATCCTGCGAAAAAAGGGCGACCCGGTGGACGATGTCGCCTTCATCGTCGAGGAGCGAGATAAGAGCCACCGGATGGTGCTCAAACCCTTGGTGGGTGAGGATTCTCGACTTGTTGGACTGGTGGGCATGATCCTCGACGAAGAGTATTTTCAGCACACCGTGCTGCCGAAGATCCTCGCCGGCGCCCTGCCCGAACTCAGAAAGCAGGAAAACTTACAAGTCAGCGTGCGGGACGGCAAGGGTCGGTGGGTGGTGGGTCGTCCGATCGCCGATCTGGATCCCGAGCATCAACCGGAACCGATCCATCAGCACCTCGCTTTCGTTTTTCGCGATTGGGAAGTCTTTCTCGACGGCCCGAGCGGCACCCCCCAAGATTGGGCGAGGACCAACTTTGCCTTCAACCTCAGCCTGACCGCCATGTTGAGTGTATTGGTCGTCGGTGGCCTGGGGCTGCTACTCCGCGCCACCAGCCGCGAGATGCACCTCTCGGAGATGAAAAACGACTTCGTCTCCAACGTCTCCCACGAACTGCGAACCCCTTTGGCCTCGATTAGGGTTTTTGGCGAGCTGATGCGGCTGGGCAAGATCCGCGATCTGGAAAAAGTGCGTCAATACGGTCATTACATCGAAGCCGAGAGCCGGCGTTTGACCCAGCTGATCAATAACATCCTGGATTTTTCGTGCATCGAATCCGGTCGCAAGGCCTATGTTTTTGAGTCCGTCGACCTCGCCGAGGTCTTGCACGAAATGCTCGATACTTGGCGAATTCGGTTGGAGCACCAGGGTTTCGTGATCGACTTTGAGGAGCCTAGCGACTTCCCTACCGTTCAAGCCGACCGCGACGCTGTGGGCCAAGCCTTATTCAATCTGATCGACAATGCGATCAAATATTCCGGGGATTCGAAACACATCGAAGTACGCCTGGGTCACCAAGACCACCAAGCGGTCATCGAGGTGGTGGATCAAGGGATCGGTATCTCACGCTCTGAGCAAAAACATATTTTCGACCGCTTCCATCGGGTCGGCAGCGGCCTTGCTCACGACGTCAAGGGCAGCGGGCTGGGCCTGGCCCTGGTGCAACATATTGCTTCAGCCCACGGCGGTCGGGTGACCGTTTCCAGTCAACTGGGCCAGGGCAGCACATTCGCCCTACATCTCCCCCTCACGCCGAGACCGGCGGAGTCGGACGTCGAGCTACAACCTCTCGGCGCAGAAAGCGTTTGATCCTATGATCGATAAGACACCGACTGAAGCTGCCAAAGGCAAGGTCTTGATCGTCGAGGACGACGAGAGCATGGCGATCGCCCTACGCGACGGTTTTGGTTTCGAAGGTTATGAAGTGCGCTCGGCCCGCGACGGTTTAGAAGCCCTGAACGCCGTCGAAGAGGATCGTCCGGATCTGGTGATCCTCGATGTGATGCTGCCCAAGATCAGCGGCCTAGAAGTCTGCCAACGGCTGAGGGCCGACGGTAACGACGTGCCGATCATCATGCTCACCGCCCGAGGCCAAGAAGTCGACAAGGTCCTGGGGCTCAAGCTGGGCGCCGACGACTACGTCACCAAACCCTTCAGCTTCCTAGAGCTCACCACCCGAGTGGAAGCCCTGCTCCGTCGCACCGCCGGAGCGATGTCGAGCACCTCCCCGGAATCCTACGAATTCGGCGATGTCATGATCGATTTCAAGGCCCATCGAGCGACCAAAAACGGCAAAGAGCTGGACCTCACCGCCCGCGAGTTACGGCTGCTCGAACTCTTCATCCGCCACCGCGGCACCGTTGTTTCGCGCGACCAGCTGCTCGACGAAGTCTGGGGATACGACGCCATCCCCTTCACCCGAACCGTCGACAGCCACATCGCCAAGCTGCGCAAGAAAATCGAGGATCAACCCTCGGCCCCTCGGCACATCATCACCGTGCACCGGTTGGGTTATAAATTCGTCGGTTAGGGCGATGGGGTGCTAGGGCGATGGGGTGCCGGGCATTTCTTTAGATAGCGGTGCCAGGCATTTCTACGGAGGCGTAGATGGCGGTGCCAGGCATTTCTGCGGAGAGGCTAGAGTGACGGGTGCCAGGCATTTCTAAGGGGCAGACGTCGGTTCTCGCCGAAGATATGAGGCATTGTGGTGCCAGGCATTTCTGCCTGCCTGCCAGATAGCGGTGCCAGGCATTTCTGCCTGCCTGCCAGATAGCGGTGCCAGGCATTTCTGCCTGCCTGCC
>CBDUGP010000186.1:0-9590 GCA_965366625.1 uncultured bacterium | reverse complement strand
GATTGTTTAGGAAAGGGACGCGTCCTTTGGTGGAGAAAACAATGTGCATGTAGATCTCTGCAAAAGCGTGCGGCAAGGGTTGATTCCTTTATACAACCCCGTTGGGGTTGGGATTGTGGTCGCAATAACCCAGGACTGCGCTTCGCTTGTCCTGGGCTTCGGGATACAACCCCGTTGGGGTTTGTTGCTCCTTCGTCACTTTTCCGACCATCGTCTTCGGGTACCTCAAGCCGCCCAAGCCTACAACCGGATCCTTTTCGAGTTGACCCTGCATAACAGCGAACCTTGTGGATCTCAATCTCGGGTAAGGTTTTCCTATTCTCCTTTCTCAGTTCCTGACCATTTTGCGCAGGATTTCACAGCCTGCCAAGAGACCTAAGTATGGGATGGATACCGCGCCGATCGGCCTGGGGCGGCTACTTGCTTCGCTTTTCCACTCGCCACGGTGGAAATCGACGGTTTTCGCCTGCCCAATAGAGTTTAATCTTATTGCCCGACGGATCGTGCAGCACGGCCTCGCGCCATAGGTAGCTCATGTCCTTTGGCTCTTGGTCGAAGACAAATCCGTCCGCCCTCAGGCGATCCACCAGCTCGTCGAGCTTTTCGTGCTCGAAATAGACTACGGCTCCTTGGATGGCGCCTTGGGTGGATTCACCCTCGGTGAGGGATAGCGAGAACGTGGCGCCGCCGTCCGTGCATTCGAAGCGCGCGTAGTGGGGGGTGTCGACGATTTGCAGGAAGCCCATGCGCCGGTAGAAGGCGGTGGCTTCGTCCATGTCGTGGACGGGTAGGGTGATTTGATTGAGGTTCATGGCTTCTCCGACGTCAACCGGCCAGTTCTTTCGGTTGCAAGGATTTCAAAGTCTCGAAAATACCGTCGATCACGTTGTCTTTGCCGGCAAAGAGTTCATCGGGTCCGCCGGAATGGAGATCGGTGAACGGAGATTCATAGAGCGCTGAGGCCGGTATGACGCCGCGGGCGGTGAGCTGGTCGACGACCATTTCCACAAATCGGATCTGCGGGGCGGTGAGGCTGCGGTCTTGAAGGAAGGCGGCGAAGGCGGCTTGGGCGGCGGCGCGGTCCATGCCCACCAGGCTGCGGACGAAGTGGACTAAGGAGGGCGCTTCGCTTTTGACCAAGAGGGCCGTGAGCAGCACTTCGCCTTCGCCTTCGCCAATTTCGCGCAGGGTCGTTTCCAGGCCTTCGAGGTCGGTCGGTGTCAGGGGTTGGTTGGTGCGTAGGCGGTGGATCACCAGGTGGTTCGGGTGGTTTCGCAGGAAGTCTTTGACCTTCTTCTCGTATAACAGGCCGGTCATCTTGGGCATGGTCGGCAGGTCTTCTTGGCGCACGTTGATGATTTGATCTTGAAAATCCGTGTAGAGCACTTTGCGCTCTCGCTTGTTGATGAACGGCACCAGGCAGCGCAACCGCAGGCGGATTTCTTCGATGTCGGCCAGATCTAGGCCTTGCCAGAAGGTGTGTTCTTGCAAGGCCGCGAGGTATTCGAGCTCTTTGGCCACCGCCGGAATGGAGGTTTGCTCTTCCAGCCTTTCGGCGATCTCCACCACCCGAGCCCGGTGGCCTTCGAAAGCGACCATGTCCCCTTCGGCCAAGGCCAGCTGGAGACGCAGGGAGGTGAGATCGAAGAGACGGGATTCGAGCTCACCGGCGTCCGCCTGGCTGGGCAGCTCGGCCACGTCCCGGCGCAGGATGTCGAGGTCTTGCGGGCTCAGGGTGCGCCACGCTTCTTCCCGTTGAAAGCGCTCGACCGCTTCCAGGTGCAAGCGGACGATGAAGTTGTCGGTGTGCATGGCCGACACCTCCCGGTGCAGGGTTTCGGCCACGGAGTGCCGTAGCCGCGCTGTGTCCGGTTCCAGGTCGGAGGCATCTCCGAGCTTGGCCAGCAGGTCCACCCGCGCACGGAAGATGCGGACGCCCAAGGGCTCGCCTTGGTTCGACTCGATGCCCTTGGGGTTTTCGCGGAAGAAATCGAAGTTGAAACAGAAATCAAAGACTCGAAAATCTTTTTTATCGTCGTCGGGGCCGAAAAGGTTTTCACACAGGCGGGTGCCGCGACCGATCATTTGCCAGAATTTGATCTTCGAGTAGACCGGTTTGAAGAACACCAGGTTAACGATTTCCGGCACGTCGATGCCCGTGTCGAGCATGTCCACGGAGATGGCGATGTGGGGATCCTTGTCGGCGATGCCGAAATCGTCGATCAACGATTCGGCGTAGGGGTCGTGGTGACCCACCACCCGAGCGAAGTGGCCACGGTATTGGGGGTAGTGGGCATCGAAGCGCTCTTGGATGAAGTGGGCGTGTTTGAGGTTGCGGGCAAAGATAATGGTTTTGCCCAAGCGGTCGC
Organism: uncultured bacterium; assembly: GCA_965366625.1. Classification (GTDB taxonomy): domain Bacteria; phylum Acidobacteriota; class Thermoanaerobaculia; order Multivoradales; family J023; genus JAUIJL01. Next base: position 7,221 of record CBDUGP010000186.1, on the reverse strand, counting down.
CGCCCGCCACTTTGTGGCCGTTTTCCATCAAATATTGCAACACTTTATCGACGGTGTCTTTGTTGAACAGCCAGGAGTTGATGGCCGCCGAGCTGATGCGGTCCGGCAGGTTGCTCTCGTCCACGTCGTCGCCCCAATCGAGGCTTTCCCACTGCTCCTTTTCCTCGTCGCTCAAGGAGTCGTAGTCAATGCCTTCGCGGGGAAAGCGCAGGTCCACCTGCTGCACCCGGGGCGGCACCAGGTATCCGTCTTGGACCGCGGTTTCCAGCTCGTAGGCGTCCGTGGGCACGCCGGGCTCTAGGTCGAAAAGGTCGTAGGTGTTGCGATCCACCTGCTCCCGTGGGGTGGCGGTGAGGCCCACGAGCAGGGAGTCGAAGTAACGAAAGATTTGGCGATATTTGCGGTACACCGAGCGGTGGGCTTCGTCGAGGATCACGAGGTCGAAATGGCCGACGCCGAAGCGCGCTTCTTGGCCTTGGATTTCGTCGATCAGGCCCATCATGGTGGGGTAGGTGCAGACGTAGACCCGGCCTTCGACGCCCTTTTCGGTCACCAGGTTGACGGGGCTCGAATCGGGTAGATGGTTTTTGAAGGCGTTGGCCGCTTGTTTGACCAACGATCGACGATCCGCCAGGAAGAGCGCCCGTTTGACCCAGCCGGCGCGCTGCAACACGTCCACCAGGGCGATGGAGGTGCGGGTTTTGCCGGTGCCCGTGGCCATCACCAGCAGGGCTTTGCGCCGGCTTTGGCCGAGTTGCTCGAAGATGTGGCCGATGGCGCGTTTTTGGTAGTAGCGTCCGGCGATGTCGTCGCCGATCTCGGCGACGTCGAGGGCTTGGCGGCTTTGGCGACGGCGGATCAGGCGTTCGAGCTCTTCTTTTTTGTAGAAGCCGGCCACTTCGCGGGGTGGGTAGAGGGTGTCGTCCCAGAAGCGGATGTTGTAGCCGTTGGTGTAGAAGATCAGGGGGCGTTGGCTGTGTTTTGCCTCCAGGGCGTCGGCGTAGAGCTTGGCCTGTTGGCGGCCTTTTTCCGGGTCGGCGGTGGTGCGTTTGGCTTCCACCAGGGCCAGGGGTTTGCCGTCGTCGCCCCACAGCACGTAGTCCACGCGGCCCGCCTTGCCGTTGGGCATGCCCTCCACGGGGTATTCCCGGTCCTGCTTTTGGTCGAGGGGCCAGCCGGCCCGTTGCAGCTCCACGTCGATCAGCCGGCGACGGGTGTCGGCTTCGGAGTAGTCGTGGGTGTCGGGTTCTTCTTCGGACTTGGCGCGGTTCTCGGCTAGCTGTCGGCGCAGCTTGTGATTTTCCTCGTTGGCCGTGTCGAGCGCTTGTTGGGTTTTGAGGCGCTCTTGGGACTCTTGCTCCAGCTTCTTTTCCAGGTCTTCGAGCTGCTTGCGGGGCACGACCTTGGAGCGGTCCAACGGGCGGGGCACGCGCTCGTCGTGCCAGGCGGCGCCGTCGCGGGGATGGTCGGGGAAGTAGGTGCGGACCAACCAATAGCAGATGTGGTGCAGCTCTTGGACGGCTTGTTTGGCGTCGAGTTGGGTGACGGGGCGTGGGTTGTGGACGGCTCGGTTGCCGATTTTTTGGATCAGGCGGGTTTTGGGGAAAACGTTTTCCGGTAAAAGGTTTTGGAACGTGGGCTCGTGTAATAACGCGCCCAAGGCCCGGTCGTAGGGCATTCTCAGGCTGTTGTCGTGACGGTAGAGCCAGTGGACTGCGGTTTCGAGGGCAAATCGGGTGTGGAAACAGGCAGCCCGGGGATCACCGAGGATGTGGCTCTCCGCCTTCATGGCGGCGTCTTGCACGGCGCGCAGGTTTTGGGGCATGAAGGCGAAGTTGGTCATGGCTCAGAGCTCTCCGTTGAAGGCGCGCTGTTGCAGGCAGGCGAAGAGGTCGTCCAGTTCGTTCAGGTGTTGTTGGTGTTTGGTTTTTTGACGTTTGATAGACGCGACGATTTTTGCGAATTCTTGTTGGAGGTTGGCCGGAGGACTCGGAACTTTGAGCAGCCGGAGAGTTTTCAAGTTAATGTTTTTTTGAGCCACTTGAGTGGCCTGTTGGTCCAGGATCTTTCGCAGAAATCCAAACAAACCTTGGACGTACTCCGTTCTACCCTGCGTGTCGGAGCGGAAACCGACGACGCTATCCGGAAAACATGCATCGAAAGTTAAGAGACCAGTGTTTGCAATGTTGGCTGCGATCGTAATACATAAGGTTCCAGCTGGCCATAGTTTGCTCTGCCTAAGGCCAAAGTCAGAGTAGCTGGATGAATAGGATCTGATATAGCCGCCTGAACTTGCGACGTCACCTGTTTGGATCAAAGGATATGGGCCATTCAGCAAATGCGGATCATTCCTTGGGCGATGCTTCGAAACTCCGCGATCAAGACTGCCCAACTCGGAAAGGAGTTCTTCTTCCCAACCTTTCGGATTCTGGACGGGATCCCCGAACATCTCCAAGAACGTGGACTGGACGAGGGCGTCGAGTTGGGCGATGGCCTCGCGACGTTGGGTCCGCAAGGCGTCGGCGGCGTCGAGGATCTTGGCGATGCGTTTCTGTTCCGTCAGCGGGGGGAGTGGAAAAGGAATCGACTCTAGGCTTTTCTGGTCGATAGTTGTCATGGTAGCCGTCTTTGCCTTTAGTTTGGCAACCGTCCGGAGACGTGGACTCCTTAGCAACCAATTCAGAAAAACAGGGTGGACTTGTTTTAAGTCGGGTGAAAGCCGAATGAGGTGGCACTCGAATAAAGCGGCGTCGTCATCGCCTAGATACACATTGTTGAAAGCGATTCCATCTAGTTTCAATGAGGAGCGACAAAACAGAATGTCGCCATACTTAAGACCATACTTTTCGAGTTCCTTTGGGGTTGGGAGTACTCTTCTTGAATGAGTTGTATCGATTGAGTTGCCGTGGAACAATTCCTTGACCCAGACGACAGGACAGCCAGCTTCTTTTCTCGATGAAAGGTAGTCCACGTTTCTTCGAAATAGGCCATTGTTCAGCTTTTTTCGGGTGACTTTACCTAGTGTAGTTACCCTCCAGCCAGGGGAAATCGAAGTCTCCGTCATCCTAACAAACCCTCCAGCTCCCGACGCCCTTCAACAATCTCCGCCTCCAAGGCCGCCAAGCGCTGCAAAATCACCTTGGGCGGATCGTATTCCACGGGCTCATAGACCACTTCTTTGTAACGATTGAGCGATAGGTCGTAATCGTGCTCCACGATCTCTTGCCTGGGCACGAAGAAGCTCTGATCCGTCCGCGCTCGCTCTTTCTCTCCGTCGAGATTCTTCCAACGGGCCAAGATGTCCGGCAAGTCCGTTTTGTCGGGCTGCGCGTTTCGTTTATCGTCGAGGGAAAAACCGTCCGCCTGCATGTCGTAAAACCAAACGTTGTCGGTATCGCCGCCGCCTTTGGAGCCGAGGGAACGGGTCTTGGTAAACAACAAAATGGCCGTGGACACTCCGGCGTAGGGTTTGAACACCCCCGACGGCATGGAGATGACGGCGTCGAGCTTTTGCTCGTCCACCAGGGTTTTACGCAAGGCTTTGTGGGCTTTCGACGAGCCGAAAAGCACGCCGTCGGGCACGATCACCGCCGCCCGTCCACCGATTTTCAGCAGACGCAGGAAGAGCGCCAAAAAGAGCAGCTCCGTTTTTTTGGTCTTCACCACCTGGAGCAGGTCCTTGGCCGTGGTTTCGTAATCCAAGCTGCCGGCAAAGGGCGGATTGGCGAGGATCAACGAGAACCGCTCCTCGTCGCTATCGTCCGTTTCCGCCAACGAATCCTTGTAGCGAATATCGGGATTTTCCACCCCGTGCAACAACATATTCATGCTGCCGATTCGCAGCATGGTGGAGTCGAAATCGTAACCGTGGAAGGTGCTCTCGTTGAATCGACGCCGGGTCTCGTCGTCGGCAAAAATCGCCTCGCCGTGGTGCTCGCGCAAAGACTCCGACGCCGCGATCAAAAACCCGGCCGTGCCACACGCGGGATCACAAATCACGTCCTTGGGCGTGGGCGCGGTCATCTCCACCATCAGCTGGATGATGTGCCGGGGCGTGCGGAATTGCCCGTTTTGGCCGGCGCTGGCGATTTTGCCCAACATGTACTCGTAAAGATCGCCCTTGGTGTCGCGATCGGACATCTCGATCTTGTCCAGCTGGTCCACCACGTTGGCCAGCACCTTCGGCGTGGGCATCATGAAGATGGCGTCCTTCATGTGGTGGCTGTAGGTGCTGTCCTCGACGTCCTCAGCGTCCGATAGGCCCAGGGATTTGATGAACGGAAACACGTCGTCCTTCACCGTGTCGAACATATCGGCGGGCGCTGCGTCCTTGAATCGCGACCAGCGCAGCCCGTCTTGCTCGGGGGTGAAGATCGGCTCCTCCATGGGCCGCCCAGTGCGCGCCGCCTTGCGCTCCTTCAACGTGTGCAGCTCGTCGAGCCGCTTGATAAAGAGTAAATAGGTCAGCTGCTCAATCACCGACAGGGGGTTCGAGATGCCGCCGGACCACATGGTGTCCCAGATGCGGTCGACTTTGGATTTGAAATCACCGGTAATCATTAATCTCGCCGTAGGTCAGGACGCTCGCCGGGTGGCCGGGCGCACGAGGGTCAGAGGAAAGGTCTCGACGAGCAGAGTATAAACCGCTGGGCGGGCTTAAGGGCACGGTGGCTGGAGACCGTGCCAAGCGATAGGCCTCCGGGGAATTGCGCAGCCCGTGGCGCGATGAGTCCCCGTAGAAATGCCCGGCACCGCGTCCCATAGAAATGCCCGGCACCGCGTCCAGTCTCCGTATGCGTCCCGTAGAAATGCCCGGCACCGCGTCAGTCTCCGTCCCGTAGAAATGCCCGGCACCGCGTCAGAAGCAAAAAAATCCAGCCTGTGCAGAATTGGCGACCTTTTTTGCGTCCCAGCATTAGTGAATGCGGAGATTTATCTCTCGGCAACCACTAACTCATTGGAGGTAAGAAAAATGGGTCGCGATCCAAGGTTTGTCCTACCCAACAGTCTGCAGCACGTGGTGGACGTCACGTTTCAGAACCGAAGTCTCCTGCGCCCATCGGGCGAACTCAATCAACGGTTTCTCGGAGTTCTCGGCCGGGCGCAAGAGAAATACGACATGCCGATTTGTGCCGTAGTCGTGTTCTCCACGCACGTCCACTACGCCTTGCGACCGAGGGACGGCGCCCACTTGGCCGCATTTATGGGTTTCTTGAAAACCAACCTGGCCAAAGAAATCGGCAGACGCCTTCATGGGTGGGAAGGAAACTTGTTCCATGACCGATACGACTTGAGCCCCGTTTCCGACGACGAGGCCGATCAAGTCGGTTTGCTCCGGTACATTCTCGGCCACGGTCCCAAAGAATTCTTGACCGATACCGTCAAAGAATGGCCGGGGGTCCACAGTGCGATGGCGACGATCGAGGGCAAGGACATGGTCGGGCAGTGGATCGATCGCACCGCGCAATGCAATGCGCGCCATCGTCGGGGCGAGACGGAAATCGATGCTCAAGAGTTTGCGTCCGAGGAACGGGTCGTAATTTCGCCGCTCCCTTGTTGGCAACATCTTCCGGAAGCTCAATGGCGGCGGGCTGTCGCGGACTTGGTCGAAGAGATCGACCGTGTTGCGGCCCTGGAACGCAAGGCTTCCGGGAAAAACAGCCTCGGTGTCGAGAAGATCTTGAGCGAAGATCCAGAAAACCGACCGGATCATGTGGAGAAGTCTGTGAAACGTCGATTCCACGCTCGAGACCCAGAGGTTTTGCGAGGGATGATCGAGACTTGGAGTGAGGTGATTCGGTGCTTCCGCGAGGCGTCGGAGAAGCTACGCTCGGGCGTTCGAAACGTCGTCTTCCCCGAAGGCACCTTCCCGCCGAGTCTGCCGTTCGTGCCCTTCAGCCTGGAAACCGTGCAGGCCGCGAGCCGGGGTCGACCGTGATGAGGCCTTGAGTCGGTAGGCTTTGCTGGAAAAGCTCCGACTCGGCCTTAAGAACCTTTGACATCCAGGTTTTCGTCGGACGATTCGTCCGACAAGGAGGAGGTGCGTCTTGGAGGGTCGTGCAGAGATCGATTTCAGTGATCTACGGTGGTGCGGGAGCCTCAGAATGGTTGTTTTCTTAGCCCCTCTCCTAAGGCGGTTGGCACTTTCATGGAGGAATGGTTGGCACTTCTGGTTGGAGGAATGGTTGGCACCTCCATGGTTGATTTTTTAGTAAATGCCGGGAAGGAGTCGCCAGGTTCTGCGCGAATATTCTTGATATCGGCTGCCGAGTTCGCGGCCGAGCGCTGCTTCCTCGCGGTGGATGCGCACCACAATGATCGGTAGCCAGACGACCACGGTGGCCAAGAGGGCCAGAGGACTGCGCACCGCCGCTGCCACGCCGAGGGCCAACAAGCCGAGACTGGAATAACTCGGATGGCGGAGAATGCGAAAAGGGCCCGACTCGATCAAATTGTGGTCGGGGTCAACGATGACCTTGATGGTGAATTGCTCGCCCATGGTGGCGATGGTACGTCGCCGCAGCTCGAGGCCCGCAATGATCAGCAGATTGCCGGTGATTCCGAGCAGCCCGAATTCAAACGGCTGCGCAGGGTTGCGGTTGTCCCACGCCGCGCCGCACAGCACGGCGAGAAACGCCGCCTGCATGAGCCAGGCGCTCCAATCTTGGCCCGTCCGGGATTCCCCTTTTTCGCGATGGGCTAAGCCGAAAAACGAAAACCAGCTGGCAACCACGAGAATCCACACCTGAAGGTTGGCAAAGTCACCGCAGACCCCGACCAGCAGGGCGGCTAAGGTGCTGCGGATCATAGAGCGTCGCCTCGATGGATCCGAAACGTCGTAACCCGCCCGAGGGCGCGGTCGAAAGCAGAGCAGACCTGGGCTGGTGGGGTCCTGTGGTGACCAAACATATGGCGGTTGAGCTACCTCAAATAGGCGAAGGGAGAAGATTGGATAGAGACCTGATCCTACTTCCAAGGGTGGATCGGCGTCGAGCCTGATCTGCGTTTTTCGGTCCGGGGAGGTCCAATTCCGTTGATAGTGGTGCCGGGCATTTGTGCCGGTGGATAGTGGTGCCGGGCATTTGTGCCGGTGGGAGTGGTGCCGGGCATTTGTGCCGGTGGCAGTGGTGCCGGGCATTTGTGCGATTCCGGATCTGCGTTTTTCAGTCCGGGGAGGTCCAATTCCGTTGATAGTGGTGCCGGGCATTTGTGCCGGTGGAT
>CBDUGP010000185.1:0-9630 GCA_965366625.1 uncultured bacterium | reverse complement strand
GTTCGCTGTCTGGCACACCCCAGGGCATTTTTGCTCTGCATCTTGTTGATTCCAGATCGGGCCGGCTTTTTCGTTCTTTTTCTTACAAGGCTCACAGACCGAGCATTGGCAGACCGACATCTCGCCCGGTTTCGTAGTCCACCACTGACCGGTCCAATCTCCGTCCACCTTGGAGCAGACGCCCGGGCACTTCTTTTCGGCGTCTTGTTGGTTCCAGATCGGGCCGGCTTTTTCAGTGACGTTGTTGCCCTGGCACTGGCAGACGGACATCTTGCCAGGTTCCGTGGTCCACCATTGTCCGGTCCATGGACCGTAGGGATCGCATACTTTGGGGCATTTCTTGTCGGCGTCCTGTTGGTTCCAGATCGGGCCAGCATCAATATTACAGCTCTTTGCCAGGACCGGAGTCGTGAGCAGCGCCAAAGTTAGGATCAAGGCGGCGAGCACGACCGTCGGGTAAAGGTTTTTGCGCATCTTGGATCTCCTTGTCGAGAGTTGCCTTCAGCAACTCAAAGGTTGGTGGGCTCGAAGGGACACACTCCACCCGAAACGTATCCACAGGAACGCGTTGCGGAAAGAAGTGGCTCGGCTCACAGTAGGTTGTTCTACGGTAACGCTGTTATAAGAGAGTGTGCTTGCCAGGGCAAATGTCGCAACCTCTTTAGCGCGATGTAAATCTCTGATGTGCGCCGATCTCAGTCCGCGGCTCCACGAGGGATCTGTAAATTCCGCACAAGGAGCTTTCATTCGCGCTCGGAGGCCGGGCCGATTTGCTGTTCCTTCACCGCATGACTTCATCTTTCACTGGACCCGGCCCGGTTTGGACCGATGCTTGGAGACTCACTGGAGACTCAAAGGTCTGCCTTTGATTTCGCTGAATCCAGTGCTCCTGAAAGTGCGAGGCCAAGGGAGAGCGAGCTGTAGGTTTAGGTTTTTTACTTTCGTTGGTCTTCAATGACACCCGATTGCGCGTTCTTATCAAATCGAAGAGCTTGGCTTCCGTCCGCATTCAGCGGTTCGTACTCAACTCAAACGCGGAGGTGCATTCGAATGACTTGCCTAACTTCGACCGAAACTGTGGGTCACGCCTATCCAACACCATCGGACCTATTTCGGCTGACTCGAAGGTCTGAGAACTCCCCCCCTGCCGTCTTGCAAACCGGAATGTTCGACCAAGAAGGGATCGCAGGTGCTGAACTGGTGCAGCGCATCCGTCACGGTGAAACCGCTGCGGAAACGGAAATGGTCGAACGCTACGGTCCAGGGCTGCGCCTGTTGCTGGCTCGCCTAGGTGCATCGCCTTCACTCAACGACGACATTTATCAGGGCACATTTGCGACTGTTTTGCCCAAGGTACGCGAAGGAAAAGTCCACGAGCCCGCCGCCCTGGTCGGATTCCTGCGCTCCACCGCCCGCAATCTACTGCGCGATGATCGCCGCAAGTCCGATTGCTACGATCACCTCGACGACGAAGCTCACTCACCATTGATAAGTCGAGGAGGCAGTCTCGCCACCGAAGCCAATCAGCTGGATCAAGTTCTAGCGGCCGAGGAAGCTCAGCTGGCCCGTCGAGTCCTGGATGAGCTGCGGTACGACCGGGACCGTGAGGTGTTGACGCGCTATTACCTCAAAGGGGAATCAGGTCATGAGATTTGCGGCGATCTCGACGTCACTCCCCGACTCTTCAACCGAATCCTCTACCGCGCCCGCCAACGGCTCCGTGAGCATTGGAATCGTTCAGCTAAACACAGTCGACAATACTGAGTTCCAATACGGCAAGCGATCTTCAGTCTTCAGACCAGATGGAGTGGTCCAACCAAGCTGAAAAAGGTTGCGACATTTGCCCCTGTGAGCACACTCACCTTAACAACAACATCATTGATTCGGACCGAGCCTTCTTTCCGCAGCGTTCGCCTAAGTCGAGAACGACTTGAGGATGAAACTGCATGTCGTATGAAGCTGCCCGCAAAGAATGTCTAAAAAAAAGGAGACTACGACGTCATGAGCACCCAAGAAATTACCAATTCCATCTTCATTGGTGGGCCGCTGTTCACGGACCCTGCCACTGCCATCGCAAATGTGGACGCGACCGTGTTTACGGAAGTCGTCGGCTGGGCCGGCCTCGAGGCGGACGGCGCCATTAGCTACTCGGGAACAAACATTGCCTCGGGCGGTAGCTACACGGGTCCGTCTGACTGGCCCCAGCAACTCGCCCAGCTGACGAACGCGGGTAAACGGCTCCAGATCATGATCGGCGGCTGGGAGAACCCATCGTTCGCCAACGTCAAGAATTTGATCTTTCCCAATCCCGGCGATTATCCCAACAATCCGCAGATCGGTCCCGATACCATCCTTTACAAGAACTTCTGTGCTCTGAAAGCGGCGATCCCGGGCCTCAACGGAATCAATCTGGATGCCGAGTACGACGCACAGGATCCCACTGCCCCCGACGTGCCGGTGATCGTCAACTTGTCCAAATTACTGGCGTCAGTCGATCTTGAGGCAACCTGCAATCCTTATCAGAACATGGATCAGTGGGTCGATTGCGTGGCCCAGGCGCCTAAGTCCATCACCAGGTTTTACTTACAGACGTACGCAGGAGGGACAGGCAACACGCCTGGTCCGTGGATCGAAGCTCTTGAGGCTAAAATGGGCCCTGATTTCGACGCAAAAGGGTTCGTATTTCCGGGCATGTGGTGCAAGCACGGAGACGGTTGTGCCGATGGGTCCACACCGGCAGAAATGCAGAGCCAATACCAGGACTGGCACCAGTCAAGCGGCATCCAGGGTGGCTGGGTCTGGATCTACGACGACCAGCAGACGTGCATGTCTTCAACTGGATTTACTTTGAATGACTATGCCTCAGCGATCAGGACAGGCCTCACCGGTTGAACACCACTCCCATTCTTCTCAGCATCTCTAACGGAGCCACGGAAGGGCAGGGCCTCCAGCAGTAGCTAAATCTCGGGAAGGAAACGACGCCGAGAACGCCCTTTTCTACAGCTGACTAGCAACCGTCAAACGCCTCGACGTCGGTGATCGCCGGCGCCGAGTTGCTTACCGGGTTGGTATAGGTGCGGGTGACACCGGTGGAGGTGTCCTCCACGGTCAGGGTGTAACCCAAGTTGGTGGCGGTGGCGGCAAAGACCCAGAAGTGACCGTTGATCGCGCAGCCGTCGAGCACCTTCACCATGGCTTCCCAATTGTCGGGGTCGAAGAAGCTGTAAAGACCAGAATCTTCAGTCGACGCCACCCGCTGGGCGGTTCCCGACTCGTTGTCGGTGCTCCACTCCAACTTTGCTTCGAACCGTCCGTCCTGCAAGCAAAGTCGATCTGTGGGACAGCGATCGAAACTCAAATCCGCGAGATCGAGGGCGAAGAGCTCGCGGCCGATCTCTGGCGCGCGGGCCGAGAAATAGAGGGTGTCACCCACCAAGGTCGCCGATTGAGGATTCGAAGAGTCATGTCCGGGAAAAAGGTCTGCCAAGAGTCGGGTCGTTTTCGCCGTGCCCGCACTGACCCACGGCTCTAGACCCGCGCCGGAGCCGTCGTCAGCAGCGAAAAAGATACCGCCGGGAATAGGCGTCAAACCCTGGGCGCCTGAACCGGCGGCGCCGGGATAAATGTCGATTAGACGTTGTTCGGGGCCGTCGATGACCCACAGCTCTCGGCCGGCGTCGGAGCTGCCGGAAGCTTCCATGACGATAAAGACGAGGTCGCTGGAAATGGTCATCTCAACCACCCAAGAGCCGGGCTCAAATTGCGCCCACAGCTCGGGGCCGAGACCGCCGTCACCGAGCTTCCAAAGTTGGCTACCCCCACTGCTCGAGGTGAGAAAAAGAACCATCGAATCCCACGCCAACATAGGACCTATTAACGCTCCACTGAAAGCGGTCAGGACCGTCGCGGACTGGGGATCTCCGCTTGTGACCCACACCTGCCAATTGCCCTCGGCATCGGGCGCGGCAAAGAAAACCTTAGAGCCGACCCGGGTCATCTCCCGGGGAAGGATCGGAAACGAGCTGTTGGCTGTTGGAAACGTTTCGATCTGTTGAGTGCCTGCCGAGCTTCCGTTCGACGACCAAAGCTCTCCAGGCCCTTCCAGATCTTGAAAAGCGGTGAGCAGGACTCGATCCGGCAAGCTCAAAACGGTCAGGGCCGGTGCCGAGGTACCCGCCCCGCCAGAACCTACACCACCCGAGGTATTCGGCATCCAACCGGGATGGATGGAGGCGAGCAGCTCGGTTGAGTCTTGATTTCCTTGGGTCACCCAGACTTGCTGGTCCTCTCGAGCGGTGAAAATCAACCTGTCGTCCACGTGCCCCATGCGGAAGGGAGCCACCCCGAGGTGGATAGACGTTTCGGGCTGCTCGTGGTGGAAGACTTTCAAGCCTTTGGCATCAGGAGCAGCTTGATAGAGGCGGTCTTCCGTGCTGTGAACCCTACCCACATCTCCCGAACTCAAGAGTTGCGCTGGATCACCGCCCAGCAACCAAAGATCGGCTTCGGAAGTGGAATAGAGGGAGTCGGACGGATGTGTGGTCACCGCCAGATGCGAACCCCAAGGGGTCAGGGAGCCCGGGTTGGAGCCGGAATCGAGGGAGTTCAAAGGTATCGCACGGGGGACGGAGGATAGGTCGGCCGGTCGAAACCATAACGAATAAGGCTCCGGATTTTGAATGACGCTGGTCAGCAACACCTGATCGCCGAAGGAATAGACGCTTTGAGCATCCAATCCCGCCGGCTCTGTGGATGCCGGAGTGCCGCGGGTGGTCCAGAACGTGGACTCACCGATCGGACCCGGCTCACGGTTGTAGCGCGAAAAGAAAAGTGCTTCCGTGCCGGCGCCTTGAACAAAAATGACCTCGTGCTCGGCCACCTTTTGCCGGCCTTGGGGGCCCAGAAGTGCCCACAGCTCAGAGTGGGACTCCGAGAAATCGGGGCTCAGCACATCAAACACCGCGTAGAGCGTGTGGTCGGTGCTCTGGAGCCCACGAAAAAAGCTGATGGAAGCGGGCGGCAACAGCTCCGGAGCCAATCGAGTGCCGTTTTCCGTACCGTCACTGACCCAGAGCACCTCCTGATCCGCCACCCTGACCTTTCCGTAAACTTTTTGGTTGAAGACCTGTGCGATCAGTGATGGATCGCTTGCGGTGAATTCCTGCAGCGCCTTCGTGCCTTCTTCGGTGCCGTCGCTGACCCAGATCTCGATCTCCGTGGCTGAACGTTGCAGCAGAAAAATGAGGCGATGGTCTAGACCGACGGAGACGATCGTGCGACACGAACCTTCGCAGGCACTTTGGATCCTCCGAGTGCCGGAGACGGTGCCGTCGGTACGCCACAGCAGGTCGCCGTTACTGTCGTCGGAGGTCCAGAAGAATGCTTGGCCATCTGCCGGGGTGAGGTCGTAGGCTGTCTTGCCCGCCGGCAAGGGCAAGGGGTAGGTACCCTCAGCGGTCCCGTCGGTGATCCACAAGGGGTCGGTCGGCGGCACAGCAGCGTTTACCGGTTGGAAGCTCAATATGAATCGATCGTCCACACCCACTCCCTCGGCCCGGAGGTTTGATGGATTCAAAGTATGGGGCAGACGTATGACGAGCCCTGTACCCTCCACGCTGCCGTCACTGACCCAAAGCTGATCCCCTCTGATGAAAAACTCCCGCTCTTCCGCAGCTCCCAGAAGGGCGAAATCAAAGCAGACCCCTGGACAAATCTCCACCAGTGGCAGAGTGCCCCCTTCGCTGCCGTCCGATCTCCAAAGGCGGGTGTCGAATACCGGGTCGATGGTCACGAAAAAAACCTGCTGCCCAGCGACGCTGACGACGCCGTTCGGCAGCGCCTTCACCTCCGCCGGCTCTTGGGTCAGGTCGGCCACCAAACGGATTGAATCCTCCTGGCCCGAAACCGACCCTGCGAACCCTAATGAAAGGGTCAACAGCAACGAAAGAAGAATAAACGCTCGACTGGTGAAGTTTAGGCGCGGTATCGAAAGGGATGTCGACGGTAAGTGCATGGGCATGAGTTCAATCCGTGATGTGGGTGGCTTCGGCCGTTGATGAGTGGGCGACGTTGATGGATGGACAACTTGGTGAACAGCTTTGCCAAGCCGGCAGACCTTGCCGGTCACTGCAAGTCCGCCCAAGAATGGATTTCTATGCGGGCATCCTTAAGACCGGGTCCTAGGGGCTCGTCGGCAAGCAAACGCAGGGTTTGACCGGCTTGTTGGGAGGGGAAACGCCGACTGACGAAAAGGTGCCCCAAACCCTTTTGAGACGCCCAGGTCAGGTCGATAGGTGTTTGATCGGGGTTTGCGAGCAGGATCCGAGGTGGCTTGCCACGGTTGATCAGGGACTTGGGAAACCAAGCAAAAACCGACCAATAAGCGCCGGGCGCCAAGGTCGGAGGCGGCAAGACGGCGAAGCTTCGCTCATCGATGGTTTCGATCGAAGCGTTGCCTATTCCGAGGCGGACCCATGGGTTGAGGATCGTGGTCAAGGAAGGCCCCCGAAGCCGAAATAGCTTCGGCTCGACGGTTTTTGTCTGGATCTTTGCCGAACCTGCTCCCGCTCTGGAGCCCACAGTCAACCTATGGATCCACTCCTTTCGTCCAGCCAAGTCATTGCGCAGCATGACGCCGTCCGCCAGCTCAAGCTCGGAAAAGGACGACGGGGCGGACAAGTCCGAGCTGCGCTGCGCGGACAGACCGTCGTGAAACGGACCCCTCCCCTCCCAGCTTGGTTTCGGTTCCTGCCAAGCATCCCTGAGCACCAACCGGCCTACGTTCGGGTGCATGCGCTGGCCCAGCCAATAGCGAGCGACGTCGTAGGTGGTCGGCACCACGCTGCGCTCGACGTATCTATAACCCGGAACGAAGACCACACCGGCGAGCACGAGGGTCGCGAGGGCCATGGCCGGTCCCGGCAGGGTCGACGATGATCGGTTTACTACCCAGGAAAAAAACCCGTGGAGCCACCAGGCGAGGGCAAGGCCCGTGAACGGAACCACGGGAAGGAAATTATTGGGTTTGAAGAAATTGGTCTGCGACATGTAGGCAGCTGTATAGGCCAAGGGAAAGGCCAGGACCATCGCCTTCATCACCCACAAGAGGCGCTGACGCTCCGTCATCTCCCGGTCACCGGACTCCCGTATCCACGAAACAGTCAATAACCCGAAAGCGACCAGCGACAAGGCGCCGAGCACAGGTCCAAAAAGCAACTTATCGAGGTGCAGCTCGACGATCCGCAACGGCATTTCCCACGGGCCGGCCGCGGTGCGACCCGCATAATCGGTTTGCAAAATGCGAATGAAGTGGGGATAGGCCCACCAATAGGGATTAGCCAGCATGAAGGTCACGGCACTCGTCACCCCGGCGAGCGCCAGCATCGCAATTCGGCGCACGCGATCCGGGCGATTGAGGAAAAATGCCGTCCCAACGACCAGGGGCACGGCGGTCAGGCCGCCGGTCAGCTTGGCGCTCATGGCGAGGGCGATGGCCATTCCAGCCCAAACATAATCCAGAGTTCGGCCGCTCTCCACAGCTCGCAGCGAGGTATGCATCGCCAGGCAGACGGCCATCATCAGCAGCGCGTCCGGCTTGTTGTAGCCCGAACTGTGCAAACACCAGGGAAGGAAAGCCGGCAATAGGGCGGCGAGCAGGCCGACTTGTTCCGAGAATAGACGGCGGCCGATCAAGAAGAGCAACGGCAGCATCAGCACGCCGCACAATGCCGGATAGACCCGGGTCAAAAAGAAACCCGTCGGCTCCAGCTGTCTGTCGTCACCGATCGCTTCAAAGGTCGGATTTCCGGTGGTTTCGTAGAACCATTGACTGGTTTTCAAGGCCCAAACTTGAGGCAAGGTGAAGACCGGCGACGGATAGAAGCCGCTCATCGGCTCGAGATCACCGGTGAAGTAAATCTTGCGCACGTTCTCGAGGCTGTATCTTTCGTCTTCAAAGCGAGTGATGTGAAGCTCGCTCGATGCGTACCAAAGGCGCAAACCGCCTCCGAAAACACAAATCAGCGCTAAAAAAAGAAGGATGAGGGATTTTCGGCTCATGAAGGTCTCAGGGTGAAGATCTCGGACGGTTCCGCTAGCGGGCAGGCGGCGGATGCTAGCACGGCCCGGGCCAATCCGAGTAGACTGTGGAAGGCCCACGACCGACTTCTCAAGAAATCCATTAGATTCTACGACTTAAGATTTTTCACCAGGTGTTTCTATGAAAATTAGCGGAAGTGTTGAACTCGATTCCACGAGACCCCGTGCGCGCTTTGGGGATTATGTGGCGATGGCGAGGCCTGACCACTGGACCAAGCATATATTTATCGGCCCCGGCATCGCGCTCGCCTATATTCTTCATCCGAGTGATCCACAGAGCTTATTGACGCCGGTTTTGCTCGGCCTGCTCTCCGCTTGCGCGATCGCTTCGGCCAATTATGTGCTCAACGAATGGCTCGACTTTCGATTTGATCGCCATCATCCGGTGAAATCGAAACGCCCCGCCGTACAGAAAGAGATTTCCCGAACGATTGTGGTACTCGAATACCTATTTCTGGCGATCACTGGTTTGGCTTTGGCCACCCAAGTATCGGGCCTCTACTTAGCCACGTCCGTAGCTTTTCTGCTCAGCGGCCTAGCCTATAACGTACCCGGCGTGCGCACCAAAGATCGAGTCTATTTGGATGTGGTCTCCGAGGCGATCAACAATCCGATCCGGTTGACCCTGGGTTGGGCCATGGTGTGGCCCCAAACCCTACCGCCGTCGAGCTTGTTGTTGGCCTATTGGATGGGCGGCGCGTTTCTGATGGCGATCAAGCGACTGGCAGAATATCGCAGCTTGGCCGCCACCGTCGGAATCGAGACGTTAGGCCTCTATCGTCGTTCCTTCCGTTTCTATTCAGAGAATCGTCTGCTCGTCTCAGCTTTTCTTTACGCACAGTTGGCGGCCTTCTTTTTGGCGGTTTTTCTGATCAAGTACCGCATCGAGTACTTGCTTGCCCTGCCGCTCTTCGCGGCCCTCTTCGCGGCCTATTTGCGGGTCGGGCTCAAGCGAGACTCGTTGGCTCAGGCGCCGGAAGGCCTATTTCAGGAAAAGACGTTGATGCTCGTGGTCTTGCTCTTGATCGGCAGTCTTGCCCTACTGACCTGGATCGATTTACCCCAGCTCGAACGTCTGACCGTGCCCCATTATTTGCCGGTGCCCGGCCCCTCCAAATCGAGCGGCTGATCAAGGGGTCCGCTCGATCTTGTAGGCCTGAAATTCAGCTCTCATGCAGTTCCTAGTCGGTTCCTAGTCGGGTGCCATGCAAATTTGTGTGAAGAAACCTCGCGATGTGCGTAGAGGTAAGATTCACATTGCGTTTGGCGCCACGAGCCTCAGATTTCGGACACACCAGTTCCTAGTCGGGTGCCATGCGAATTTGAAGAAGAAACCTCGCGATTTGCGTAGAGGCAAGATTCACATTGCGTTTGGCGCCACGAGCCTCAGACTTGGGACATACCTCCCCCTACCCAAGATCATCGGATCCTGACCACTTCTTTCCAACACTGTGAGACAACGGAATCGAGACGAGACCCGACGTTATCCGGGTTGCAATTGCTCGGGCGCTGGGGCTTTCATCGCCCAAGTGG
>CBDUGP010000184.1:0-9776 GCA_965366625.1 uncultured bacterium | reverse complement strand
CCGCGTTTCGCCACGGCGAGACGAGCCTCACCGACTTGTTGGAAATCTATCGATCCGTCACCGAATCCGAACTCGCGCTCTTGGAGCTTCACCGACAGGCCCTCGCGGCCCTTCGAGAACTCGAACGGGCGACGGGATCCGAATCAAGCCCAAGGAAATCTGAAAAGGAATCACCATGACCAAGATCCAAGCCCTATTGCTCGCCACCGCCTTGACCCTCACCCTGACCGGCTGCCAAGGCGGAGCCGACCAGGATCCCGCACCGGCCGATGCCGGCGCAGCTGCCGAGTCGGAGCCCGCGTCTCAGCAGGCCGAACCGACGGCAAGCGATGCCCCCGAAACCAGCCCGGCCGAGACCGACGGAGAAGTGGCCTATGAGCCGGCCTATCCCGAAGACGTCAGCGCAGAAGGACTGAGCGATGGCGACGTTTCCCAACAGGAGTCCCACGCCCACGGGGACGAGGATGAGCACAGCCATGGTGACGAAGGGGACCACAGCCATGATGAAGGGGAGGAGCATGGCGAACACTAGTATGGGCTTTCCCAGTCCTGTCGGTTCTGCTGCTCGGTGGGTCGGAGCGGCGTCTTGCGCGCGTCGCTCGAAACTCGCGCAACCCTTGATGCGCCGCGTTGAGCTGCTGATGAGTGGGGACTTTGGTCGATCCTTGGGGTGTCTCGCTCAGACAGTCTCGCTTTCCGTGCTCGGATCACCGCGCCTTCCGGGTTCGCAAGCAGACTGCTCGGGGTCGCGTCCGAGTTGCTTCCCGGCTAGCTTGGCCGATTCTGCCGCTCGGTGGCTGGGCATGGTTTGCTGGGTGATCACCCCGATCGTCCTGGTTTGGACTACCGGTTGCACACCCCCGTCGACGGAGGCGCCCGCCGAGGTCACGGCGGAAAATTGGTCGGTGACGGCTTGGGGAAAACGCTTCGAGGTCTTTCCAGAGGTCGAGCCTTTAGTCGCTGGGCAGACGGCCACGGCCCACACCCACGTCACGGTGTTGGATGATTTTTCGCCCCTGGAAAAAGGCACCGTGGAGCTGGTGCTCTCCGGACCCGCGGGAGAGCAGACGTTCGGCTCGGATTCACCGGCTCGACCGGGAATCTTCAACCTGTCGATCGAGCCCGAGGCCCCGGGAGATTACGAACTCTTCTTTCGCATCGGCGATGCCGATGGCATCGAAGAAATTCGCTCCGGCAAGGTGAGGGTGGGCGATCCTGCAAGCCCGGGAGGACTGAGGGTCGCCCCGGCTCCCAAGGGCGCGACCGACGGCGGTCAGGCCCAGCCTTTCCTCAAGGAGGAGCAGTGGCGTAGCGATCTGGCCACCGAATGGGTGCGTCCCGGCAAGTTGGCCGGCAGCGTGACGGGCTCGGCTCGGGTTCGGCCTGCGGCCGGGGGTGACGCGTGGATCAGCTCACCGCTGGACGGGGTGCTGCGGGCGTCGTCCGGTCCTTGGCCCTATCCAGGCATGCGCGTCGAGCGGCTCAGCACGGTGCTGCGAGTTACACCGTTGGTGGCCGCCGATCGCAGCCTTTCGACTTTGGATTCCGACGTTTTGGCCCTGCGGGCCCGGCTCGAAAGCGCCCAGGCCCGCCTCGACCGGCTCGAAGAGCTGCTCGAACTCGAAGCGGTCAGCCGACGGGACGTGGAAGAAGCTCAAGTGGAGGTAGAGGTTTTGGGGACCCAACACCGAGCCGCCACCCGTGACTTTGAATCCGCGCAATCTTCACGCCAGGGTGGCAGCGGTAGCAGCCTGGAACTCAAGGCTCCGTTTGCGGGCGAGGTGGCCCGGGTGGAAGCCATGCCTGGAGCCACGGTCGCCGCCGGTGATCCCCTGGTCCGCCTGGTGCGCACCGACGTGCTGTGGCTGGAGGTTGCCCTGGCGCCGGGCGATGCCCGCCGACTCGCCGAACTTGGGGTGCGAGGGTTGGTGCTCACCGATCCCGAGCGCGGCCCGAAACGGCTGGAGGACGGCCTGCGACTGGTTTCCGTCGCCCCTGAGATGTCGCCGGAAACCGGCACCGTGTCGGTTCTGCTCGAGGCTCCGCCCGCTTCCGGGCTGGTGCTCGGAACCACGGTCCACGCTCAAGTGTTGCTCGACGAAGAGAAGCCCGGCATCGTCATTCCGGCCTCCGCGGTGGTCGACGACAGCGGCGTTTCGGTGGTCTACCTTCAGCT
The DNA here is from genome assembly GCA_965366625.1 of uncultured bacterium. Taxonomy (GTDB): domain Bacteria; phylum Acidobacteriota; class Thermoanaerobaculia; order Multivoradales; family J023; genus JAUIJL01. The sequence goes on along the minus strand of CBDUGP010000184.1, from coordinate 7,600 downwards.
CTCCGGCGAGAGCTTCGTGCGCCAGGAGGTGCGGGTGTTGGAGCGCCAGGGAGATCGGTTGCTGGTGGAAGGTCTGGTGCCCGGCCAGCGGTTGGTTAGCCGTGGTGGCGCCTCGATCCGCCGAAGTTCGTTGATGTCTAGCGGTCAGGCCCACGGTCATGTCCACTGAAAAGAATCAAGCAGCAAGAATCCAAGCGACGGGAGTGCGGACCATGGGACGACTAGAGCGCTTGATCCGATTTTCCCTCGGCCACCGCTGGCTGGTGTTGGGGGTTGCCGCCTTGGTCACCGCCCTGGGAGCGGTGTGGATCGCCGGCTTGCCGGTGGACATCTTTCCCGATCTTTCCGCGCCGACGGTGACGATCATCACCGAGACGCCGGGTTTGGCGCCCGAGGAACTGGAGCTGCTGGTGACGTTCCCCATCGAGTCCGCGGTCAACGGCTCACCTGGGGTTCGTCGTTTACGCTCGGTCTCGGCGGACGGCATTTCCGTGATCTGGGTGGAGTTCCATTGGGGCACGGATATTTACCTGGCACGGCAGACCGTGACCGAGCGCCTTCAGCGCGTGGAGCTGCCGGTCCAAGCGGGTCGCCCTGAACTCGGGCCGATTTCTTCGATCATGGGAGAAATCTCGTTCGTGGCCATGACCGCGACCGAGGATTCCGGAGTGTCGGCCATGGAGTTACGCCGTTTGGCGGAAACCGTGGTGCGGAGAAATCTGCTCTCGATCCCGGGTATTTCCCAGGTCTCGCCCATCGGCGGCGAAACTCGACAGCTCCAGGTGACGGTCTCTCCCTCCGCCTTGCTCGAGCACGGAGTGCCCCTGGCCGACGTGCTGTCGGCCGTGGCAAGGTCGAGCAGCCAACCCGCGGCCGGTTTTCACGTCGAGGGTGGTCAAGAATATTTGGTGCGCGGTCTGGGCCGGGCGCGGAGCCCGGAGGACATCTCCTCCGCCGTGGTGCGGGCCCAAAACGGCACCCCCTTGCGGGTCGGCCGATTGGCGGACGTGGCCTGGGGACCGGAGCCCGCCCGCGGCACGGCGTCCTACGGCAATCGCCCCGCGGTGATCCTGTCGGTGCAAAAGCAACCGGGCGTCAACACGTTGGCCCTTACCGAAGCCGTGGATCGAGCGTTGGAGCGGCTCCAACAGACCTTGCCCGCAGGTGTGGTGGTGGAAAAGGAGAATTTCCGCCAAGCGGATTTCATTGAAGTCGCGATCCGCAACGTCAGCCACGCCTTGCGCGACGGCGCGGTGTTGGTGGTGTTGGTGCTGGTGCTCTTTCTCGGCAGCCTGCGCACGACCTTGATTTCGGCCCTGGCGATTCCCTTATCGCTGGTGACTGGTGTGCTGGTGATTTCTGCCTTCGGCTTGGCCATCGACACCATGACCCTGGGGGGGCTGACGATTGCCATCGGCCTGTTGGTGGACGATGCCATCATCGCGGTGGAGAACGTCTTTCGGCGCCTGAAAGAAGAACAGCATCGTGGCGAGGAAGAGCGTCGTTCCACCCGAGAAGTCGTGGCTTCCGCCACCACCGAAGTGGTCAGCCCGATCCTCTTCGCCACGCTGATTATTCTGTTGGTATTCCTGCCGATTTTCTTCCTTCCCGGTCTCGAAGGGCGTCTGTTGAGGCCTTTGGGATTGGCGTTCATGGCCGCCTTGGGCGCCTCCCTCGTGGTGGCTTTGACGATCACCCCAGTCCTTTGCTCATGGTGGCTCGGCGGGGCTCGGGTGCTCGACGCGCGCGAGCCCTGGCTTCTGCGTCGGCTCCACGGGTGGTATCGGCCGACTCTGACTCGATGCTTGCGCCACCGCCGATGGGTGATGGCGCTCGCGGTGCTGATGGTGGTGTTGACAGTGCCGCTCATCGCGGGTTTGGGGCGAAGCTTCCTGCCGTCCTTCAACGAAGGCTCGTTGACGATTTCGGTGGTCAGCCCCCCGGGCACGCCTTTGGCCGACAGCGACCGATTGGGCAGTCAGGTGGAGGAGGCTTTGCTCGCCTTCCCCGAGGTGGTGTCCACCAGCCGGCGGACCGGTCGGGCCGAGAAGGACGAGCATGTTCAGGGGGTCAACGCGTCGGAGCTCGAGGTGGTCTTGCGACCCCTGGACGGCGGACGATCGAAGGACGAGTTGGTGGCGGAAATGCGCCGTGCCGTGGCGACGATTCCGGGAACCACGGTGTCGTTCGGCCAGCCCATCAGCCATCGCATCGACCACATGATCTCGGGCTCGAAAACCAATCTAGCGGTCAAGATTTTCGGCCCCGATCTGACGGTCCTGAGATCCCTGGCCTCTCAGGTGGAGGCGGTGCTGGGCAGCATTCCGGGCATCGTTGATTTGTCGAATCAGGAGCAAGCGGCGATTTCCCAGTGGGTGATCGATTTCGACCGCACGGCCATGGCTCGATTCGGTCTCGACGCGGCGGATTTGTCGGACTCGGTTCAGGCCCTTTTCCAAGGCATTGTGGTGGGCGAGATCGTCGAAGACGGTCTGACCTCTTCGATCACCGTGCGGCTTCCCCCGGAGCTACGTTCGGACCCTGCGGGGCTTGGTGCGCTGCCGGTGTCCACGCCAACAGGAGAGATCCTGCGCTTGAGTTCTGTCGCTGAGGTGCGCAAAGCGCTAGGCCCGTCGATGGTGCGGCGGGAGAACGTCCAGCGGGTGGCGATGATCACCGCCAACGTCGCGGGCACCGATCTTGCCGGTACCGTGGAGCGAGCTCAAGCCGCGGTCGATGCGCAAGTGTCGATGCCCCAGGGCTATTTGGTGACCTTCGGTGGCCAATTCGAGGAAGCGGCGCGCAGTGTCCGCACCTTGGGCCTGATGGTATTTCTGATCCTGGTGGGCATGTATGGTTTGCTCTACGTCGGCCTCGGAACCCATCGAGACACCTGGATCGTGCTCGTCAACCTGCCCTTGGCGTTGGTCGGCGGCGTGATCGCCGCGGCCGCGGGCGGAGGGGTGCTGTCGATCGCTACCCTGGTAGGTTTCGTGACCCTCTTCGGCATCGCCACCCGCAACGGAGTGCTGTTGGTCACCAACTATCAACGTCTGCTCAAGACCGGCATGGCCTTGCACGAAGCCGTTCGCCAGGGATCCGAGGAACGCATGGCACCGATCCTCATGACCGCCCTCACCGCCGGCTTCGCCCTCATCCCGCTGGTTCTAGCGTCGGGAGCGCCGGGCAACGAGATCCAAAGCCCCATGGCAGAGGTCATTCTCGGCGGTTTGATCACCTCCACCTTGCTCAATCTGGTGGTGGTGCCGGTCCTCTATTCGAGGGGTGGCAAGCAGGGCTCTTGATCGAGGGGACTTTCGACCATCGACCCACCTCTCCGCAGCTCGCGGCGGACCGAGTAAAATTTGCCATGAAGATGTCTTATCGATGTTTGAGCCTCGTGGTGTTGGCCTTGCTCCTGGGGTGGCCCGTCCGACAGGTGGAGTCCTACCAACCGGTCGAAGGTGCCAGTCTTTGGACCTTTCCGCCCAACGGGGCAGTCCCGCCCAATCTAAGGTTCCTGGTGTCGATCAGCGGGATGCAGGACGCCTTTGAGACGTCCATGCTCCTCGGGCCAAAACCCTTGCTCGAATTGGTGAGCCTCGACGGTGAGGTGGTGCCGATAGAATTTGTGTCAGGGCCCCAGGGTTTGGTCGAAGGCGTCCTGGAAGAGGATCTCAAACCGTCGACCTACTACCGCCTGCGGCTACATCCCTCCAGCGAACCCACCAACGATGACCGTAAACAGTTGGCCAGGGAAGCAGAGGGAGTGGTTTGGTACGTGTCGTTGCCGCGGGATGTGGAGCCGCCGACGTGGAAGAAACCGGTCGAGCTGGTGGGGTTGAGCTTCAACTATCGAATGCCCTGGCAGCACCCGGCCCGTGAGGGGTCGTTTCGGGAATTAGAGGTCGAGATGGATTTCTCAGAAGCCGGCGGCGGGCCGGTCCATCTATTTTGGACGGATTCGTCCCTTACAAGCCCCGATCACATAGACTTTGAACATCATCAAAAGATTTCAGCCGGGAAGAACAGCTTATGTTGCTTTCCGGAAACCGACCGCCTCGTACGCTTCGAGGTGCGCGACGCGGCGGGCCATACATCGTCACCGCGTCCGAATATGCTCGCTTTTGGGGATTGAAGGTTCGAAGGTACCCACTTAGTCAAAGCAGCGCCAATTCGGCCTTAGTCAAAGCAGCGCCAATTCGGCGATTTCCGCCAGCTCCGCCACGTCGCCGTCCCCGAGCAGCTCGCTACCGCTTCGAGCGCCGCGGGAAGCGACCGTGCCCACCCTGGCATTGGCCGGCTCGCCGGGTTGGTCGGTTGGGGTGTCGGGCAGAGCGTCGGCCAGAGCGTCGGGCAGATCTACGACCGGATCCTCGAACCTTGGAAAGCTATTCTTACCCGACGTGTCGAAACGTGCCCTTTTTTGGGGTGCCGAGTTCGGGGCTTGATCTCCTCGCTGGGGTGCTGTTCTCTTTGGAGCCGAGGAGGGGGCCGGTTTGGCGCGTTGGTTCTGATCCGGCTCAGCTTTCGAAGGTATCGATGCCCTGGAATGTTTGTTGGAATGAGGGGATGCTTGGGGCGAGGTCGTACTCGGACTAGCGAATTCATTTTTGATTGCGAATTTCCAAGTCGGAAACCTTCCCTGGCCTGCATTGAGGATTTGGATACCTTTTGCCTGGGAGGCCTTCTTCATCTCCGACGAGAATTTGTCCAGAAAATCGTTGCTCACCCGGTTCTTTTTTTCGTTCTGCTCTTTTTCCTCGTTGCTCTGGCCCTTTTCGTTTTGTACTGATTTCCACTTATATTCCAGCTCTGGGGTGGATTGCCCAGTGACGGCTTTTTTTCGCCGCACCGGCCGTATTTGGATCTCTATGCGCTCGGCAACTCCTTTGAATTGCTTCCTCGCCGGGGAATCGTTGGTGATCTTGCCTACCGCGTTTACCTCATACTCCACACCGTACCAATGCTCATCGTCCGGGTATTGCTCGCGAATCGATTGGGCCTTGTTGAGAATTCTCTTGAGAGCCTGCTCAACGGTGGAGTGATTGGCGTTGGCAGTTTGGGTCAAGGTCGTAAGATTGTCAGAGGTGCTCGAGCCTCCTAACTCCTCGCTCAGAAGATGGCCAATTCACCATGAGTGGGAACGTAAAAACCCAACACGACAATACCCGCACCACAGACTACACGGCGACTTATCATTTCCATGTGGAAGCTGAGCAGCAGCCGTCGACCGAGGGCATGAATACGTTGACGGACGTATTCGCCAGTGTGATGACCCCGGTTCCCAGTTCGACCACCGGTAGCTAGAGTCCAGCATCCTAGGACATCTAGGGAATAGGTCTGCGAGCTTCTAGGACGTCGGGCGCCTAGCTCGCAGTCCGCCTCGCCGGTCTCAAAACGGCAAAACTGGGCAGGAGACGGTGGGCTCAGTGGCCTCGACGCGTGTCACTTGACCTGGCGGTGGATCAGGTGGCCTTGAGCTTCGATTGCCCGATCTCCGGTTTGACCGCGGGTGACGACGGGGGCCCCAGGCTGTGTATTTCGCTCGGACCCGACGAGGGTTCTGCCGAGCGAGCGAGCTTTCAAATCACCTATAAAAACAGTGATCCTCCGGAAGGCTTGGCGCGCATCAATGATGCGGTGCTGCGCAAATTCTGACCCGAAGCGGTGGAGGACCGACATGCGATGGGGGTTCCCTTGTTCCGAGCTTTTGAACCTTCCCCTGCGGGCGTTGGCGTCGGCCCAGCATATTGTCGCGACTTCCCAAGGTCAGGAGATGTTGAGTTGGGGGCTGAAGAAACGTTTGGATTCCACCTTCGAGGTCAAGACTTTTCGGCTGCAAGTACCTAGACCCACTAGGACTGCGGATGGCGCTCTGGGAGAGGCCTCGGTTCAAATTACCGTGCCGCTGGCGGCTTTGGTGCCAATTCGTCCGCTCGCCATCACCCGAGCCACTGTTGAGCATGCGCTGAAAATTACCACTGTGGTCACACCTTCGTCAGGTGAAGATCGCGAGAGCAGTCTGCTGACGGGTCGGCAGGAGGGGCTGCGTTTAGAAGGAGTTCCCGCGACTGCTGCGGAGTTTCGTCGCAGGGCAGATCGGGAGCCGTACTTGGACATTCGGGCCACGGTGGCGAGACGCCTACCTGCCGAGGGCATGAGTTGTCTGTTGGACGAAATAGGCGCCTGGACAAGATAAAATCCGGGCCAAACAGTAGGAAACGAAATCTAGACCCTATCTATATAGCGAGAGGGGGCAACTAAGGTAGAGAAGTAGGTCGAGTTGGCCCTTCAATGGTCCGTGGTGCTCCCGGAGCAAACGGCCAATCTGCGGCGGCCCGGACGACGAGTTCGCGCAGATGCGCTCCTGCGACGGGAACGGTTCGTGTGCCAACGGTTCGGGTGCCAGGCATTTCTTTCGAAGCGGTTATCATCGTCTGGAGGGATGGCGGCCCGTAACGGATTCGCCCCTTGCAAGCCCTCACATCAAGGAGTCGACGTGACCAAGCCGATCTTCGGTGTATGCCTGGCCCTGCTGACCGGATGCGCGACGCTGCCGATGGTGGACGTAGCGTCCGCCAACCAGAATAGTCGCATTCAACACCTAGTGATCCATTTTACCTCGTTGCCCTTTGACGAGTCGATGCATCGGCTGACGGAGAGGACCGATCGACCGGTCAGCGTGCATTATCTGGTGCCCGAACTCGGAGATCCCACCTATCCGCGTCAGGATCTCCAGATCTACCGGCTGGTTCCCGAGAGCCGACGGGCGTGGCATGCCGGCAGCAGCTTTTGGGGTGGGAGGCGGGCGTTGAACGGTTCTTCCATCGGTATCGAAATCGTCAATCAATCCCATTGTGAAAGCAGCGATCCGGAGGCGGAGATCCAGACACCGGAAATGCAGACTTGCACCCTGCTCGAATTCCCCGAGCCGCAAATAGACCTGGTCATTCAGCTGGCGCGAGATATCTTGGCGCGCCATCCAGATATAGATGCCGTCGATGTGGTGGGTCACAGCGACATCGCACCGACGCGACGTCTCGATCCCGGTCCGAAGTTTCCGTGGAAACGCCTCTTCGACCATGGCATCGGTGCCTGGTACGACGAAGAAACGCTCATGAAATACCGTCGGCGTTTCAAGGGCGTCCCGCCTTCACTGGAGCTGATCCAGCGCGGCTTGCGTGCCTATGGTTACCAGGTCGAGGAGACCGGGCAGAACGATGTGCAGACGCGTTTCGCGGTGCGGGCATTCCAGATGCATTTTCGGCCGTCGGGCACGGACGGGCTGGTGGATGAGGAAACTGCATCGGTCCTATTTGCACTGCTCGAAAAATATCGACCCCAGGCGCTGAACGAGATTTTAGAGGGCGGATAAGTCTTGGGAGGTTGGCGGTGAGCCTACGAACGATAGGGACCGACTATTATTTCGGTTCGGGTAATTTATCCAATCAAGAAAATTGGGCTTAACTATATCGATTTAGTAAAGGCGAGCATCTATTGGGAGAGGAGGGCCGAGTGGGTCCTGCCTATGGGGCGTGGTTAGACTGATCTTAAACAGTTGCAAATGCTAAGTATCTGAATAAATTAGACTTACAGG
>CBDUGP010000183.1:0-10010 GCA_965366625.1 uncultured bacterium | reverse complement strand
CCTTCGGCCAGATCGCCTTCGGCCAGATCGCCTTCGGCCAGATCGCCTTCGGCCAAATCGGGTAGAGGCGGCCGGGAATCCCCCGGCCGACCCCTCCCACCCCACCGTACGTACGGTTCGGAGGTAGGGGGGACCCGGTAACTGGCCCTCCCTACCTCTATTCAGCCAAACGGCGGGATGCCATGACGAAGACCCGTCGGCCGGCCTTCGGCTGGATATCGGCCTCGTGCACCCGCCCTCGCATCCCGTCGCTGGTTCGGCTATTCTCCTCCGCCCATGATGTCCGAGCTGACTCTCTACACCAGCAACCGCTTGGACGTGCTCGTCGCGCGTCTCGCACAGGTGATGGTGGACTCTCCGCTGCCGCCCCTGGAGCGGGAAATCTTCATCACCCAAAGTCAGGGTATGCAACGTTGGTTGACCCTGCAATTGGCTGCGCGACACGGTATTGCCGGAGGCCTGACCACCCCTTTTCCTCGCCCCTTCTGCCATTGGCTGGCTGGTCGCGTGCTCGATCACGACGATTTACCCTCCACGGAAGCCATCGGCGACCGCCAGACCGGGCTTTTCGATCGCGAGACGCTCACTTGGCGTCTCTTTCAATTGCTCACCCGGGCCGTCGAAGGAGATACCGCGGGACGGGTGGCGGAGGCTGCGGCCTATTTGGAGGCGGATCCGGACCAGCGCAAGCGATTGCAGCTGGCGTCGCGCATCGCGGCGCTCTTTGACGATTATCAGATGTTCCGTCCCGACATGTTGAGCGGCTGGGAGGGCGCTTCCGAGCCGCGGCTCAACGAGCCGAACTCGGCGTCGGAGCTTTGGCAAGCCATGCTCTGGCGTGATCTATGCCTCCCATCGGCGGACTCAGCCGAGGACGACGCGCCCAAAGACACTCCCTTGCATCGACGCCTTCATCGATTGATCGAAGTCCTGTCGGCGTCGGAACCTCCCGCGGGCCTGCCCTCACGGGTGTCAGTGGTGGGGGTGTCGAGCTTGCCGCCGATTTTCATCGACCTGCTGGCGGCTCTTTCCAGGCACCTGCCGGTGGCCGTTTATTTCGTCAGCCCCACCTACCACTATTGGGGCGACTTGAGATCCGAGCGCGAGACCTCCCGTTTGGCTCGCAGAATGAAGTTACGCCCGGATCAGCTGCTGGAGGAGCGTCACTTCGAACAGGGGCACGCCCTGTTGGCGGCCTTGGGGCGTCAAGGCCGGGATTTCTTCAATCTCCTCCAACAAGCGGACGAAACGGGTGGTGCTTGGCAGGATGTGGAATTCGAGGAACCGGGTGAAGATAGCGCCCTGCACGTCCTACAGAACGACATCCTTCATTTGGTCGACCGGGGCTCCGAGCAGCGCCTGCCTCTAGATCCCGCGGATCGATCGATCGAGATTCACGCTTGCCATTCACCCCTGCGGGAGATGGAGGTCTTGCGGGATCGATTGCTCGATTCCCTAGCCCGCGACCCGGATCTTCGCCCGGGCGATATCTTGGTCCAAGTGCCCGATATCGAACTCTATGGGCCCTACATCCAAGCCGTTTTTGGGGTCGACCATGACGCGGCTCCGCGTTTGCCCTTCTCCATCGCCGACCGCCGAGCAGGACGTGAGCAACCGCCCTCGGAAGTTTTTCTCGACGTCCTAGATTTGGTCGGCAGCCGCCTCACCGTGCGCCAAGTCTTCGACCTGCTCGATACCCCAGCCATTCGCCGCCGGTTCGAGCTGGCGGTGGACGAGATCCCTACCCTTCGCCGTTTGGTGGACGACGTGAGAATCCGCTGGGCCATGGACGGCGGTCAGAAGCGAACGGACTTTGAACTCCCGGCCTTGGACGCCAACACCTGGCGGGCCGGTTTGGATCGACTGCTGATGGGTTATGCGGTGGGCTCGGACGCAGGTTTCGACTCGGTGTTGCCCGCCGGAATTGCCCCCTTCGCCGGCGACACCACCGGTGCGGCAGACGCGATCGGTCGATTCACCACTTATGTCGAGCGACTGTTCGAAATCTTGAGACAACTCGGCAAAGCGCGACCCTTGGACGATTGGGTCGGGGTCACCCTCTCGGCGGTGGATCATCTATTCGCCGCCGAATCCGAGGCCGAGGAACGGGGCTTGCAATGGGTGAGGGACGAAATCAATAAGCTCGCCAAGCTCCAGGCCGCGATCGGATTAGATGAACCGATCTCACCGCGGGTGGTGCGCGATCATCTGGCTTCGGTCCTGCACGGGTCGGGATTCGGCAGCGGCTTTATCGACGGGCGGATCACTTTTTGCGCCCTCAAACCCATGCGCACCATCCCTTTTCGGGTGGTCTGCATTGCCGGTCTGAACGATGGGGCCTTCCCCCGGCAGGATCTGCGCCGTAGCTTCGATTTGATCGCCGCGTCTCCCAAGGCCGGAGATCGCTCCCTGCGCGACGACGATCGCTATCTCTTTTTGGAAACCCTCTTGGCAGCCCGTGATCGTTTGATCCTCAGCTTCGTCGGCCGGTCGCAGAAGGACAGCTCTAAACGGGAGCCGTCGGTGGTTTTGGCAGAGCTGATGGATCAGATCGATCGCACTTTCGTGCCTGCCGGCCCACCTGCGGACGGATCGGCAAGATCTGCCCGCGAGCTGCTGTGGGTCGAGCATCGATTACAGCCCTGGAGCCCGGCCTATTTCAGCGCCCAGGAAACATCTGAGGACGCCGACCCGGCTCAAATCGACGATCGATTGCGTAGCTTCTCCCACGAGAATGCCCGGGCTGCCCAGGCCTTGGCGGCCGTGCGTCACGAAGTACCACGATTTGCCGACGGTGAGCTACCGGGTCTCGAGGATGCTCTGCTGGAAAGCCACGGCCCCGTAGAACTCGAAGTTCGGATCGACGATCTTCGGCGATTCTGGCGGCTACCCTGTCGGCATTTCTGCCAGGGCAGCCTAGGTCTGCGATTACCGGATGAAGAAGAAGCCGAAGCGGAAAGCGAGCCGTTCTTGATCGGCGGGCTCGAAGCGTTTGAAATTCGACAATGGATGTTGGACCGGCGCCTGACGCGTCGCTCGCTGGCCGATTCCGACCCCGATCCTGACGAAATCCTGGGCGAGGATGGGGATTCAGTGCATGAAGCTGGGCATGACGGTGAGCCTGGCGCTGGGCATGACAGCGACCCGATACCTCTGGCAGCGGTTGAAGCGCGGGAGATGGAGATCCTGCGGGCCCAAGGCCGCCTTCCTGCCGAAGGAGTCGGTGCACACCAAATGCGCCGTCAAAGCCGACGGGTGGAGTCTTTCCTGGAGAATCTACCGTCCTTCCGCCCGGCACCGCCCTCGAGCATCGATTTGCATATCTCCGACGATGAACTCGGATTTCGGCTGACCGGGTCTGTGATTCGGGGCACCCTGGACGAAAACGGCCGGCTGAGCCGGATCTTGGTACTTCGGTGCGGCGAGATCCGTCCCGAAGATTTGCTCGATACGTGGATCGAGCTGTTGGCCGTTTGCCGACACGCGGCGTCGCGAGATCTTCAAGCCCCCTCTGCCTTGCTGATCGGCGAGGATAGAACCCTGCGGATCGACCCGCCGATCGACGTCGAAACCCGGCTCGAAGAGATCCTGCAGGGCTATCGACGCGGGCTCGGTCGTGCCTTGCCCTTCTTCCCGGCAGCCTCCCACGCCTTCGCCGAACAAAGCCTGAAGCTCTCGGATCCACGCAATCCGGCCCGGCTGAGCCCCGCGGACAAAGCGCGCAGGATCTTCGAGGGTCGCAGCGGCCCGATCGGCGCGGCAAAGCTCCGCCCGGACGCCGACAATCCCTACGTCCGGCTCGCTTTCCGTGGCGCCGATCCTATCGACGATCCAGAGTTCTCCCAGCTCTCCGAACGGATTTGGCTACCGATTCTCGCCGCCTCTCGGGAGGAAGCACGATGAGCCCCGACCGGCCCACCCACGAAACCCAGGCAGCGGATCCGGCAGCGGATCAAGTGTTGGATCTGACCCGGACCGCGATTCAACCCGGCACCACCATCATCGAAGCGAGCGCCGGAACGGGCAAGACCTACACCCTCACCGGCATCGTGCTGCGGCTGATCCTGGAGAAGCGTCTTTCCGTCGGACAGATTTTGGTGGTGACGTTCACCAACGCGGCCACCGAAGAACTCGGCGGGCGCATCCGTTCAGCCCTGAGGGACGCCTATCAGCTCTTCTCCGACAGCTCGGCCGTCGACGACCACACGGACCCGTTCCTGGCGGATTTGTTGGCAAAACACGGCGGCGCCGAAGGGGTCGAAGCCTTGCGCCGCGCCCTGTTGGACTTCGACGAGCTGACCGTTGCGACCATTCACGGCTTCTGCAAGCGGGTGTTGGAGGAGAGCGCTTTCGAAAGCGGGCTACCCTTCGAGCTGGAATTCCTCGACAACGACGAAGGCTTGTTGATGGAAATCGCCCGGGATGTCTGGCGGCGCCTGCTCGCGGGTCCGGACTTGCAACATGCTTTCGTCGGCATGTGGATTTCGGAGCAGAATCTGGGACCGCTGAGCTTCATCACCGACTATCGGAAATGGCGTCGACATCCCCGGACTGAGATCCTTCCCCACCCCCAGTCGCCGGCCACGGCTTTGGCAAACCTGGAGCAGGCGCATCGCCGTTTGGCCTCCCGATTCGACCGTGTACGTCTGCGGCTCGCGCTCACCCGCCTAAAATTGCGGGAGCGCTCGGAGCTGTCGAGCCCGGAGCGTCTGAAAGAGGTCTTGGCCGCCGCTCAGGCTTTTGTCGATCAAGGTGTTGAAGGAAAAATCGACCACGCGGAAGGGGTGGGCGACGGCCTGTGGGCTCTGCAATTGCTGCGATCTTCGTCCCTGGCAGCCGCGGTTCCACCGGGCAAAGAGAAGGAACTGGAACGGCTGCCGGCGCTGACCGAAATCGATCAGCTTTTCGAGGGTTTCGTGGTTTTTGAGCATGCCCTGAAATGCGTTTTTCTGGAACGTTTACATCATCGGTTTTCGAGCCACAAGGAAGAAAACGCTTCCCTGGCCTTCGACGATCTGCTCTACCGATTGCACGACGCCCTCAAAGATCCACGCCATGGCCCCAGGCTGCGACGTGCGGTCTCCGCCCGCTACCAAGCCGCGTTGATCGACGAATTCCAGGATACGGACTTGATCCAATACGAGATCTTCAAAGGTCTCTTCCACCAAAATCCCTTGGTTCTGGTGGGCGATCCAAAACAGGCCATCTACGGCTTCCGCGGCGCCGACATATTCGCCTACTTGCTCGCCCGTCGCGACGCGGCATTCACCTACACCCTCGGCCAGAATTGGCGCAGCGGTGGAAACCTGGTGGCGGCCGTCAACGGCCTGTTCGGCGACTCACCCCATCCGTTCGTTTTCGACGAGATCCCCTTTCGCCCGGTGCGATCCGCCGAGGCGGTGACGGGGCGGGATCTTCAGGGCGACCAAGGCAAGGCTTTGCAGTGGATGTGGTTGCCGGAGGAAAGCAGCCGAGCCCGAGCCGAGGCCAGGATCTACGCCCACGTTTCCCAAGAGATCGTGCGCTTGTTGGGCTCCGGATTGCGCCTGACCGAAGGGGATGGCCGAGCAGATCGAGATCTCCGGCCGGGCGATATCGCGGTGCTGGTGCGGACCAACGCCCAAGCCATGGATTTGCAAGAAAGCCTGCGTCGGGTCGGCGTACCGGCGGTGGTCGGGCGCTCCGGGGACATCTTCCAGTCGGAGGAAATGGAAGAACTCTTACGACTGCTCGAAGCGGTGCTCGATCCCGCCCGCGGCGATCGTCTGCGGACGGCCTGCGCAACTCTCGCCTGGGGCGACGATGCCGCAGCGATTCACAAATTGCAGCGGGACGACGGGGCCTTTCAGCGTTTGGTGGACCGCTTCGACGGCTATCGGGAGCTTTGGCACCTGCGCGGTTTCATCGCCATGATGGAGCTGCTGCTCGACGAACAAGACGTACCCCATCGGCTGCTTTCGATCGACGGCGGCGATCGCCGGCTGACCAACCTCCAACACGCGGTCGAGGTTTTGCACCAAGCGATTCACGATCGTGGATTCGGTGCGTCGGCCTTGATCGCTTGGGCCCGGGCAGAAGCGGAGGCCCAAGAGCACGACCGCGACGCCGCCGAGCTGAGATTGGAAAGCGACTCCATGGCGGTCAGCTTGGTGACGGTGCACAAGAGCAAAGGTCTCGAATATGAGGTGGTTTTCTGCCCGTTCCTGTGGCAGAGCCAGGCGGTGAGCCCTCCGGTTTCCGCCCACCTGACCCCGGAAAAAGTGGTCTACGACTGCGGATCCGATCGCTTGGACGCCCACCTGGTCCTGGCGGACGCCGAACGCCTGGCCGAGGATCTTCGGCTGACCTACGTCGCCTTGACCCGAGCCAAGCGCCGTTGCGTGGTGGTTTGGGGGGATATCGGCCGAGGCGGTGCCTCCGGATTGTCCGCCCTCGCTTACCTTCTGCATCGACGCCAATCCGATTTGCAGAGCCCGATAATCGCCGATTCGGGCACCAAAGCAGGTGACGGTGCCCAAGCGGTCGCCCAGCGAGTGGCTCGCGAAGTCGATGGCCTGAGGGCTCGACGATCCGAGTGGTTGGCAGACCTTCAGGCCTTGGTCGGCCGCCACAGCGACAGCATGGCGCTGCAAGTGTTGGATTTCGAGCCTGAATCGAACCGCCGCCCTTCCCAAATGGAGGCCTCGTCCGAACTCAAGGCCTTGGACTTCCCACCCGCGGCTTGGCAACGAACGGTGCCGTGGCGCATTTCCAGCTTCTCGAGCTTGATTCGAGACGGCGAGCGCGAGTCACCGGACCACGGTGATCCGGATTTGCCGGATCTGGACCGCCGCCCCGCCGTTCGCGAGCCCCAGGACCTTTTCGCTTTCGCCCGTGGTCCACGTGCCGGCGATTGCTTGCACCAAATCTTGGAGCAAATCGACTTTTCGCACCACCGTCAACCCTCGACCCGAGAGCGTGTGGCCGAGATCCTGCAACGGTTCAGATTGGACCGCGAAGACGCCCACCCCTCGGCTCCCGCGGGTTACGACCCGATCACCGCAGTGGACGCGATGATCGATCGGGTGATGACGGTGGACCTGCCCGGCCTGCACCTGCCAGACCAAGGCCTGCCCGACCAGGGCTTTAAGCTGTCCTCAGTGACGAAAGCCCAACGGCTGGTGGAATGGCAGTTCTACGCTCCGCTCGCCGACCTTTCGCCGGTCGAGCTGTCCGACCTCTTCCGAGCCCATGGCCAAGGGGAGTGGGTGGAAGACTATAGTCGTCGTCTCGAGTACCTCGGTCGGTCCCGGCTCGAAGGTTTTCTCACCGGATTCGTCGACCTGCTTTTCGAGCATGACGGCAAGTGGTTTATCGTCGATTGGAAGTCGAATCACTTGGGCGATCGGGTGGAAGATTACGGCCGAGACGCTATGTTGCGAGCCATGATCGAGCACCACTATTTGTTGCAATACCACCTCTACACGGTCGCGGCCCATCGATATTTGCAGTCTCGGCTACCAGATTGGAGCTATGAGCGGGACTTTGGCGGCGTGTTCTACATCTTCTTGCGCGGCGCCGGGGGCGAGGCGCCCGATCCCATTGGGGTTGACCCCTTTGAGACCGGTGGGGCCGGCCCCCTTGAGATCGGTGGTCTCGTAGAAGGTGATTCGGGAGGCGGCGAGCCTATCGTCGAGCCCGCGCCGTTGCCGCAGCCTGAGCCGCCGTTCACGGGACAGCTGAGCCTCTTCGGCCCCCCCGCCGAGGCCAGCGCCGCTCCGGCTCCGCCGGCCCCAAAGACTCCAGCTACTCCAGCAGCTCCAGCAGCTCCAGCGGCTCACCAAAAGGTGACGGCGGCTCCGGCAGCCGAGACCTGGGGAATCTTTGCCGACCTTCCCCCCAAAGCCTTGATTCACGCCTTGGCGAAGCGGCTCTCCGGCCGGGAGGATCGAGCTTGAGCACCGGCAAACTTCTTTCATGGGTTGCCGAGGTCGAATCCCTCGCACCCCTCGATCTTCGATTCGCGGAGCTGCTGAGCCGTCTGGCGAAAACCGAATCCGAGGGTGACCTATTGGCGATCACCGCCGGTTTGGTGTCCAAGCTTCGAAGTCGGGGCCATTCGTGTTTGCATTTGGATCGTTGGGCCGGCCGCATCTTGACTAAGCCAGGCTTGCATAAGCCCATCTTGGATAAGCCCAGCCTGGATCAGCCCGGCGCCGGAAGTGGCACGGCCGAGGGGCGGCTGCCGAGCCGCGATGCCTGGCGCAGTGTGTTGGAGCGAAGCGCCCTGGTGGCGGTTTCGCCGTCCTTGGACTCCGCTCCCCGTCCCCTGGTGCTCGACGGCCAGGATCGAATCTATTTGTGGCGGTATTGGCGGGCGGAGCAGGTCTTGGCGAGCGATCTCAAGACACGGCTGGCCGAGGGCTCGACGACCCCAAAAGAGTTCGAGCGGGTGGCTCCGCTCTTTCGACGTCTTTTTACCGACGCCGCTTCCGACGGGCCTCTCGATTGGCAAGCCGTGGCCGCTGCCGCTGCCTTGAGCCGCTCCTTCACCTTGA
Organism: uncultured bacterium; assembly: GCA_965366625.1. Taxonomy (GTDB): domain Bacteria; phylum Acidobacteriota; class Thermoanaerobaculia; order Multivoradales; family J023; genus JAUIJL01. The sequence continues at coordinate 1,473 of CBDUGP010000183.1, read as the reverse complement.
TCAGCGGCGGACCGGGAACCGGGAAAACGACCACGGTCACCCGCATCTTGGCCTTGCTCGCCGAACTCGATCCGGACGCCCGCATCGCCCTTGCGGCCCCCACCGGCAAGGCTGCAACCCGTTTGGAAGAATCCATCGCCGAACAGCTCACCCGTCTGCCGGTGGATCCGGAGGTGCGCGGGCGAATTCCGCGCAAAGCATCGACCCTGCATCGTCTGTTGGGATATTCACCGCGCACGGATCGCTTTCGATTCGGTGCCGACTTGCCCTTGTCCGTGGATGTCCTGGTGGTGGATGAGGCGTCGATGGTGGATTTGCTGATGATGGTTTCCCTGTTGGTGGCCTTGCCGCCGACCGCCCGATTGATCCTGCTCGGTGATCGCGATCAGCTGGCCAGTGTCGACACGGGTTTCGTTTTCGGTGACTTGACCACCGCCGCAGGATTGGCGCGCAACCGGACCGCCCGACTGCCTCCCCGCCTGGCTCCGGCCTTCCAGATCTTGTCCGGGCGGCAAGAAACGCCGGCGGCGGAATCCGAGGTGGCCCCTGAGAGCGCGGCCGAAGCAGCCCGAGCCGACGACTCACCCCTGGCCGGAGCCGCAGTCGAACTCCAGATCAGCTATCGCTTCCGCAGTCGCAAGGGTATTGGCAGCTTGGCCACGGCGATTCGCTCCGGGGACGATCGTGGTGCCCTTCAAGCCCTCGAGGATCCGTCGTTGACCGACGTGCATCTGCATCCGTTGCCGAGCAGGACAAAAGCGGGCCAGATCCTCAGTCACGTCGAAGAGCAGCTCGAGGCCTGCATGTCCGCCTCGGGACCCGAACAGGCATTGGAGCGTCTGGGCGCCTTCCGGATTCTGGCCGCAACCCGAGTCGGCCCGTGGGGAACCCAACGGCTGAATCGATTGGTGGAGAGCTTCTTGGAGAGTCGGGGTTTCAATACCCTAGACCGTTTTTACGCAGGCCAACCCGTGCTGATCGAGAGCAATGACTACTCCACCCGTCTTTTTAACGGGGATTTGGGCATGATCTGGCCGCACGAGGGAGGTCTTTGGGCGTATTTTCCGGAAGAGCAAGTGGGTGGCGGCTCGCCCGCGGGCCCGGACTCGGGGGCTGGGAGCTTGCGCCGGCTTCCCCTGGCAAAGTTGCCCCCCTTCTCGACGGCTTGGTCGATGACGGTACACAAGAGCCAGGGATCCGAGCTGGACCAAGTGCTCCTGGTCTTGCCGGCCAAGGAGCTGGGGGATTTGCTGAGTCGAGAGCTGCTCTACACTGGGGTTACCCGAGCTCGGGAGCGGGTCGACCTGGTGGCGCCGGTCTCGATTCTCGAATCGGCGATCCGAAAAACGAGCCGGCGGTCGTCGGGGCTGGTGGAAGCTTTAAGGCCGGTTTGATGTGATGCGACGGCGGAAGACGTCGACCCGGGCGGGCGGCAGGTTGTTCCACACCCATCGCTGCTCGATCCGCTCGAAA
>CBDUGP010000182.1:0-10245 GCA_965366625.1 uncultured bacterium | reverse complement strand
GCCGGGCCGCGCAGGCGCGCTCGCAGCGCGATGAGACTTTTGCCACAGCCTGTTAAGTGTAGATTTGCTTTCTTGGACATAACTCAAATCAGCTAGGGAGAAAAATATACTTTGAAGTGCGTCCATGCTGACGGCGGCTATTTTACACTTTATCTTCGCCAACAATCGCAAGGTGGATTCCAGCGCACACGTAGAGGATCATCAACTTGTTCGGCAGGAAAATGCCGGCTGACAAAGATATGCCTTCGCCTTCGCTTCACTGGAGATTCGGACCGCCGCCCGACCCGAGCTGGTCGGCGAGTCGATTGGCCAATCTACGGTAGGCTTTCATGTTCCGCAGGGAGTCGAGGTCGGTGTCACGAGTCATGTAATCGAGATTGTCGAAACCGAGTTCCACGGCTCTTTTTAGGGCATTCAATGCCTGTTTCTTCTGCCCCGACCGAGCCCTGTAGCAGGCCAAGTCATACCACCGATGCCAGCCCTGATCGCGGATTGCGATCGCCACCTCAAGGGCGATGGCGGCCTCGCGGTAGCGTCCCTCGGCCGCCAGCTCCCGGGTTAGATAGAAACCGCTCTGAGTGTGGAGAGTATTCAGAAGGCGCTGGGCCACAACGCCTTCGTAGCTCTTTTTCTCGGCTTTCTGGAGCAAGCTCCTCACTTCGAGGCGGGTGATCAGCTCCTGGGCGGTCAAAGTTCGAGACGTATCCTTGAGCAGGAAAAGGGAGGGCAAGGTGTCGGCCCAATAGCCGGCGAAGAAAGCATCCCAACGGCTTTCGTGGCTCTCCGCCTCAACCACCCGAGGGTCCACTTCGAGGGCCACGATTTTCGCTTGCACTGCCCCTAAGTCAACCAAGCTGTGGAATGTGCTGCGAATGGCGCGATAGCGCCGCAGGGCCGCCAACCATCGTCCCTCGGCTTCGAGCTGCCCCGCTAAACTCAGATTCTTGCTGAAAAGCTTCTCCACCAAGGCCGGATCCAACTCCCGCAGACCCGAGCGAATGGCCAAGATCTCCAGCCACTCGACGCCCTCCCGAGCCAAGTCCGGAGGCATCCACCGATGGCCTCCTTCGAAGATTTCCAGTCGGTGCACAATATTCCGCTGGGCGAACATGGCGTCGATCTTGCGCATTTCGCCGTAGTTGAAGTCGGTGCTGCCGGCGATTCCGAAGTGAGCAAAATCGAGATCCTCCGACGGCATATCTTTCGGCCACCGTCCGCCGACACCGATGATGCCGGCCACACCACCGGTCGAACGGCTCAGAAAATAGGAGACGATGGCGCCGCCGGAAAATCCTGTGGCATAAATTCGTCGCCCATCCGCGGCGTAGCGCTGCCCCACCTCTGGCCACATTGCCTCTAAAGCTTTCTGATTGGGATCCCAGGTGGTGTCGCTACGGGTATTGTCGGAGCTCATGAGAATCCAACCGTAGTCCCTAGCTGCGTCCACGAACAGCTCGGCGGCAAGCATGCTGCGCCCTCGGGGATCGAAAATCAGCAGCACTGGCCAAAGTCGGTCCGGGTGCTCTGTGTTATAACCCGGAGGCAAATAGAGGGTGTAAGTTTGGGTCGGGTCGTTGCCGCAAGCCACGCCTTCGATCAATCGATCGGTCGGAAACGGCTCGGCGAGCAATGGCGGGATCACCAGGGCGACGGCAATGGCGGCGGCAAGGGTCATGGCGATGGCGGCACGGTGCTTCATGGAAACAACCTACCGCGACCCAGGAACCTTGAGCCTTCAACTCGCCCCGGTGAGCCCACGACCAAACCCTCGTTCGGAGGTCACTCGCGAGCGCCGCTCCGAACCAGCAGGGCGACGACTTGATCGTGCCCACCTTTGCGCGCCATCGACAGGGGGGTTCGGGTTTCGGAACCTAAACCCCAGGTCTTGACCCGCACTTGCCGATTGACGTCGGCGCCGCGGGCGATCAATAACTCCACGGTGGCCAATTGGCCGGAACCGGAAGCCTGGATCAGAGCGTTTTCGTCCCCTGGCACCACTCGATCGATCGACGCTCCGCGGTCGAGCAGCAGCTCCACCACGTCCACATGGCCCGAGGCTGATGCCTGAATCAGTGGGCTGCCGTCTCCTCGGACCGAGCTGTCCGGATCGACTCCGGCGTTGAGCAAACGCTCGACGATGGCCCGATCCCCCCGGCCTGCAGCTTGAATCAGCGGGCTGCCGTCACCGATGACTTTGCCGTCCGGCCGTGCCCCGGCGGCGACCAAAAGATCCACGATCTCGGTGTTACCACCCGCGGCGATCAGAGGTGAGCCGTCGCCGAGCACAGCTCGGTTGGGATCGGCACCCGCGTCGAGCAACAATTTCACCGACTCCACGTCACCCCGGGAGGCCGCTTGGATCAAAGGGCTACCATCACCGTACACGACTCGATTCGGGTCTGCCCCGTTTTCGAGCAATCGCGCCACCACCTCGGCGTTGCCGCCGGCAGCCGCGCGGATCAACACAGAGCCGTCTCCTCGGATGGCACGATCCGCATCGGCACCGGCGGCCAAGAACACTTCGACCATGTCCAATTGACCGCTCCGCGCCGCGATCATCAGCGGGCTCGCCTCCCCCCTCGGCGCCCCTTCCACCTCCGCCCCGGCCGCCAGCATCATTTCGGCAATGGCAGGATCACCGGAAACCGCCGCGGCTCCGAGGGGTGTTCGCGGAATACGGCGCGGGCCGTCGACCTCCGCCAGATTGACGTCGGCGCCGGATTTGAGCAGCAGCTGCACGGCTTCTCGATGCCCTTCCATGGCCGCCCGGATCAGGGGAGTGCCGTCACCCCGCACTCCGACATTGACCGGCTCGCCGGATTCGATCAGGCGAGCCATGAGATCCAGATCCCCGGCTTCGGCCGCCGCGATCAGCGGCGCTTCCGTCCGGCTGTTCCGAACCTCGGCTTGACCACCGACGGCATGCACCAAATGGGAAGGAGCGATGGCAACCACCAACAAAAAGGCAACGACCCACACGAATGCGATATTGAAACGAGACATGGCTTTTCTCCTGAGTTTTGGATCGAGAATCGCCGCGATGCGTAGGGAGAGATCCTTGGAACGAGCCATTTGGAGCGCGGCAGCGGCGGCAACCGCCCGGTCACGGCGCTTGAGGCGGGCAAAACCCAACAGACGCTGCGCATAGTCGGGTGCCGAAGCACCGAACGAAAGCACTTTGTCGTCACATGCCAGCTCCGCTTCCCGAGCCATGCGTGCCGCCGCCAGCCAAACCAGAGGCTGGAAGAAGAACAAGGCACAAATCCAGCGCGAGATTTGACCGGAAAGCCAATCCAAGCGCTGCACGTGGGCCAGCTCATGGACCACCACGTCCCGCAAGTCGTTCTCGCTCCAGGACGCAGCCGACTCGGGCAGCAACACGATCGGCCGAAACACACCCCAGGTGCAAGGGGTCTGAGCCCGCTCGTGGGTAAGGAATCGGACTTTCGATCGGGGACCGACCTGGGCCACCAAGCGACGCAACGAGGCCGAATCGAAGGGTTTCCCCCCGGCCTCCAGGCGTCGAAGCCGACGAATACCCGCCAGCCCGCGGCCCAACAAGCCGAGGGTGACGATCGGCCACAGCCAAAGCAAAAGCTCTCCGGGTTGCAAAGGCTCCTGCGCCGGCAGGCCGGCGGTCGAAGGATTCCCCCCAGGCAAGCTGTTGGACCACTCGACCGCATCGGGTGGAAGTGAAATCACCTCCCCCTGCCCCGGCACCTGAGGCAACCAAGCCAAATCGATGGACGGCAGAAGCCGCTCAGCCACCGGCAGCAAGACCAAGCCGAATACCGACAACGTCCAGATCAAATGCCGAGCCGCCGCGCTCGTGCGTCGCCATGTTGAGCCGACAAGGGCTCCGACCCCCAACAGCACGCTGCCCTTGGTCAAGATGATGAACGCTATCTCCATCGCCGCGCTCACGGCTCGCCTCTCGTTTCCTTGGCCTGCTCGATCATCGCCGAGAGCTGGTCGAGCTCTTCGTCGCTCATCTCACCCGCCGATCGACCGAGCAAACCGGTCACTGCCGCGGAAGTCGAGCCGCCGAAAAACGTGCTCACCAATTTCGACATCGCGGAATCCCGCGCCTCGGTTTTGTCCACCACCGGCGAGAAGACATATCTGGGCCCCTGTTGCTCGTGCCCAATGTGGCCTTTACCTTCCAACTTGGCGAGCATGGCACGCACCGCCGAATAACTCGGCGGATCCAGCAAACGCTCCCGTACCTCGGCAGCGGTGGCTTCCCCGAGTTGGTACAGAATGTCCATGATCTCCCGTTCCCGACGACTCAACTTTGCAGGTGACTGATCCATGGTTCTCCCTACGCGTTTCGCAGCAAGTTGTTCAAACGCCCGTGGGCGACGCTTGCTACACATCCTACGTTCGCAGCACCGTGCTCCGGAGCACATGCTGCAAAAGTAGCACTATGCTATTTTCGTAGCACTTGAAGAAGAAGTCAAGCCTGGTCGAGCCGAGCGTGATCAAGTCCATGGATCGATCAACGATACGCCGAACTATCCAACGATTCTCTATCCGGGTCGCAACGCCTCCTCACGCCAAAATCTGCCACCGGGAATGAGCTCGGGATAGGGTTCGGAATTTTTCAAACATGACGCTAGCCTAGCGATCCGTGACAAATGCCTTAGAATTCGCAAACTATGAATACTCCTTGCAAAATCCTCGAAATCGACGTCCCTCGCCTTGAGGAGGTTCGCAACCACCGCGAGGCTACGACTTACAGCCTCCTCTTGGTGGCGCTGCTCGAGAGCGGCGAGCCCATGACTCTCGTGCAGGTCGCGAAGCGATTCGAGCAGGCGGGTGTGGCGCCGTTCGAGAAAGCTCTGATTTCCTTGAAACGCAGCAGACCGGGGCGCGCGCCGGTCTATAGAAACGGCGATCTCTACTCGCTGGACCCTTACGACGACAACCTCGATTTATGGGCCTTCCGATTGGGTTTACGCCCCTCGAAAGCGAGCCGACTCCAGTCGGCCGAAGTACCGCTGCCGACGCTGTCGCGGGTGCCACCGCCGGAACCGGAGCCGGTGCCGGGTCTAGATGTGCCCGTCACTCCGGCGGAGCTGGAAGAGGCGTTCACCGGCGCAGCTCTCGGCTCGTGGTCCACCCAGCGCCTCGCATGTTTGCTGCTGGAAGCGCACGGCGAACCGATGCATCGCGAGCAGGCCTCCGATCGGCTCAGCCGTTACACCCCCTACCACCGATTGAGAGCGGACTGGCCGAATCGCTGGACGTACGGTGGTGTCCGCGAAGACGAGGATGGATTCTGGACGTTCTTTCCCGACCACCCTCAGGTGGCCTCGGCCCGCAAGGCCCTACGCGAGCGCCTCACCAAGCTTCGAGCGGAGGGGCGGCCGAGACGAGAAATCGAAGTAGAACAACGCGCCGACCTCTCCGCCAAGCTCAAGGCACGTCGAGAAGAGGAGAGAAGAACCTTCGAGGCCTTGCGTCGCTGTCTTCTCTTCGCCTTTCCCCGGAATCGGCCGGCCTGGATCGTGCGACTCGATCTCGCCACTCGGGAGATGCGCTTCTTCGAGCAGGCGGACTTCTCCGCCCTACGGTCGGATCTCGAACCCTACGAATGGATCGGCGCCCTCGAAGTGCGTCCCTTGCTCGGCCACCTTGGCTTCGACCCCGGCGTGCGTCATTTGGCCGAGTTGGGGCCGCCGCAAAAGACCCTGGCGATTGCCGGCCGACGGCCACTCAAGATCACCGCCCAAGCGATGATCCGAGGTTGCAGCAACGTCGTAAAACCCCTCGGCGACGAGAAAAAGATGCTGCAATACCTCGACCAAGGGAAAGACCTGCTGCTGAAGAGGCAGCTGGCAAAAGCGACCCGCTCGCTCTACGGTCTCTACCACTACTGCAAGCTCCACGGGGCTGCGCGAGTCACCCGTGGCGACGTGGATGAGATGATCCGGGTTCCTTGGGTCCACCGTGTCGAATGGACCCTACATGACCTCAAACAACAGGCATTCGAACATAACCTCGAGATCGAGGCCGCGCTCGGCCCATCGCTCTCCCTGGACGACCCTTGGCGTGGCTCCCATCGGCTGCATTCGATCCCGGACGGTAAATATCGCTACTTCTTGGTGACGAGAAACGGCGGGTTCGTCCCTGAATGGATGGTCTTGGCTGCCCGCCTGGTTCTTGGCAATGCGGAAGCCGGTGGCTTAGTCCACTAGCTGCCGGCCCTTCCCTTCGCGACTGTGCCCACTGCAGACTGCGGACGTCTCGCGCCGGCGAAGCTGCGAATTTTTCGCCGAATCGCAGGGTGACCGACTGACGGACTTTGTCCTGGCTCACGGAACCGGAGCACGGCATTTGCCGGCCGTATCAGAGAGACGGTCAGCCTGAGCCGGATCTAGGAAATCTGTTGGCAAGTGAGCACTTGCTTGCTACGATGGACCCGTGAGAAACGTGAGCCCATGAAGAGACCTGAACGCCTTCCCACCGCTGAACGTCGCCGACAAATAGCCGAGGCCGCGCTTCGGATCATCTCCGACCGTGGTGTGAGCCGACTCACCGCCATGGCATTGGCCAAAGAAGTAGGCATTGCCGACGGCACGATCTTTCGCCATTTCAAAGACAAGCAAGAGATCGTCAACACGGCGATCGGCTTGTTCGAGACCGCTCTCGAAAGCACCTTTCCCCCGCCCGACGGAGAGCCCCTGGAGCGACTCGGGACGTTCTTGGTAAAACGTCTGACCCTGGTACGCAAGAATCCTGAGCTACCCCGCCTCGCCCTCAACGACCGTTTGGCCGAAGCAGCCGGTGCAGAGGGTTCCGCGCGCGTCAAGCGGCTGGTCGGGCGGTCGGTCACGGTTATCCACGATTGTCTCGCCGAAGCTCAAAGCCGAGGTCAGGTGAGCCAAGAGGTGCCGGTGACGTTTCTGACCTGGATGGTGATCGGTGTGATCCGTGGCGCCTCCACGCCCGGCGCCCACAACGTGCCGGGTCAGACCCCGCTTTCGGACACGTCCCCCGAGGAGGTTTGGACGACCCTAGAACGTTTTCTCCGTGCCGGCGCGCTCGGGTCGGTCCCCTGATCCTTCCCCTGGTCGACCGTTTCGGCGCGGTGATTTTCAACCATCTTTCGAGGACATCTCACTATGGACATGCAGCAACTCGCCCGAGGGGTCGACCTCTTCGCATCGGCCTTCGTATTCGGCGCCACCGTCTGGTTCTTTTTCATCCAGTCTCCGGTGCTCCTGAAGTCGATCGGGCGAGAGAAATTCGTTCCCATTCAGATGCGGCTGACGATGACCCTATTTGGAGCGCTCACGGTGTCGCTTGTGGTCATGTTGATCGCTTCATTGGCGCCTGCCCTGCTCGGTTCTGCCGCCGCCGTCTCCGCCGCAACCCTCTCAGCGGCCTCGGCATTGGCGGCTGGGCTGATCAATAGATTTTTGGTAGTCCCATCGGCACTCAAGGCCGGCGGACGAGGTCGGGCCGACATTAAAGGTAAGGACCGTGAAGGATCCATCTCGAGCTTCACCTCGGAAGGGGTCGGCGATCGAACCAAAACACTTCACCGTCTAGTGGTTCTATTCGTCGTCCTGATGCTGGGAACTGTGGTTTGGCACGGAATCACCCTCTTGGCGCCCTCGGCATAAAGTGCCTCGAAAACAAACAGCGGTCCGAAAACAAACACCGGGCCAACAACGTCTCCCACTTAACCTTTCGTTCAAACACGATAAATTATCACAACAAAAAAAGAGACTATCCATGAAAAATAGCTTGCTCGCAACCCTCCTCTTAGCCGGCGTGGCCGTGCTCATCTCAACGCCCTCGACCGCCGACAGCCCTGAAACGCCCTCACATGACGAGGTATTTCAGCTACCCCAGGCCATTGACGACGGAGAGAATAAAGAGGTCTCGGTACTGGTGGATCATAGCCATCTCAAATTGGCCACCATCACCCTGCGCAACGGCACTGCCCTCCCCACCCACAGCACACCTGTACCGGCCACCATTCAAGTGCTCGAAGGCGAAGGTCTGATCCACGTCGGCCCCAAGGCCGTGGCCGTATCCCGCGGCACCCTCGTCTTATTGGCCGCCGGTGAGGAACACGACGTCGTGCCCGCCCCGGGAACCGACATGTCGTTGCTCGTGCACTATTTGCGCTCAGCAGCCGGCGAGACCGAGGCATCGCACAGTCATCACGACCACTGAGGCGGGCACCAGCCCGCCATGCCTGCCGGAGCCGTACGAGGGAGCTGAGCTATCTCCAAGGTTTCTTCGGCGCGACCTCCGAGAGCGAAACCTGGCGCTTCGAAGTCGAATAACCACGACACTCCACTCTTGATGAGCCTGATCCCGCCGGTCCTGCAGGACGGCGGCCGGCTCATACAGGAGCATCCTCGACCAGACTCGCCGCAAGTGGTGCATTCTCCCTGGCCATCGTCATTGAGATCGGGATCTCAGCAACCTTTATTTTCAAACAGATCCATCCGATATCAATGCTCCGATAACCATCGAAACCGATCCTGCCAGCTGCAAAAGAAAGGGTTGTTTCGCCCTATCCCAGTGCATAAACATAAAAATGAGCGACACGAAAGGAAGGAAGATACAAGCCAGACCCCAAATAATACCCTCTGTGAACGCAACAAAGAGAAACCAAAACCCTCCAATTACAAATATGAGCAAACCAATTCCAAACAGTAGTAATCCCAATGCTTCCATCTCAGCTCCCACTTTGTGGTTCTAAATACTTTCTAAGAAGATGGCGACCGGCGGTGGCGCAGACCTGCAGCACCCTTACGTTCTGAAGGCAGAAGTATAGAGCTGGGGGGCGCCTAGCCCGCAAGTCAGCGGGGGTCGACCACCAAGAGGCCGGCCGGCACGGTCACCTTCTTCGTCAAGAAACGGTTGTCACGGCGAAGACGCACCAGCCGATGGGTTTAGATGGGTTCATATGTGTCGAACCGGCAGGCAGCGTTCAGCTACCTACCGGTTCGGCGCAGCGGTGGACGAACCCCGTCCACCCACTTTCTTTCGGCCGACTCTTCAGGCCGAATCTTCAAGAGACCCGATGGAGGCGGGGTGCCTCAACAAAGGGGAATGGAGGTACATGGAAACCCGTACGGTGAGCCGGGAGGTTTGCAATCGGCGCTCGTTTCGCAGGAAGAGCAGTCATGGTAGCAATAACCGGGCCGATAGCCCTCTTCAACGAGCGGCGATTTCAATCCGAGCAGCGTTAAGACATCAAACTCTCCTCGATTCTCGAAATCGAGCTGCTCTTCGGGCTCCTGAGTGTCCAGTTCTGCTATTTCCAAACTCAAGGCTTCGGCCGACTCTTGCGTCGGCTTCGTGATTTCCGGGGCGTCTTCGGCAAAGGCGGGGATCGTAGCCAGAGCGAAAAGTACACAGAAGGCCATCAACTTCAGCTTCATAGAGAATCTCCTTGTTTGCTAAATTGCACTCTTTTTTTGTACAATTAGTCGATTTGAATGAGGCATAAAGATCTTACACGAATGTAAGCATCCGATCCACCCGTCGGCGGCCTGGACCTTCGTACAGCCCGACTTCGGTCGCGTGAGCGTCCCCTCTTAGTTGGACAGAATACTGACCATGCTACTGACCATGCTAAAGTGCAGCTCGTTCTGAAGAGAGCCGAAAGGGACGGATCTGGAGTGTCCAATTGGAGTGCCTAAAGTGCGAGAGCTGAAGCAAGAAGCCCACCGATTGATCAACGATTTGCCCGAATCAGCAACCTGGGAAGATCTCATGTATCGCATCTATGTTCGAGAAGCGATCGAGGCGGGTTTGAAAGATAGCGATCAAGGGCGGACGCATTCGGTCGAAGCAGTGAGAGCCCGCTTCGACCTGGATCGATAACCCGCCGCCACTCTCTTGAACGTCGAGTGGACAGATAATGCCGTCCGACATTTAGCGGCTATCCACGATTACATAGCCCAAAATTCGGGTTTTTATGCTCGAAGAATGGTCGATCGGCTCCTTGGGCAATCGGAACAGATCGCTGAATTTCCTCTCTCAGGGCGTCAGGTTCCTGAATATGACTCTTCCGAGCTGCGAGAAGTCTTTGAAGGTCCGTATCGCATCATCTATCGAATTCTTCCTACAAGGATAGACGTGATCGCAGTGGTGCATACTGCCCAGCTACTTCAGCTGGACGGCGATTCTATTCTCTGACACCTCTATCTGGGACGACGGCCCGACTTCCGAATAAGCCCGACTTCCGAATAAGCCCGACTTCCGAATAAGCCC
>CBDUGP010000181.1:0-10251 GCA_965366625.1 uncultured bacterium | reverse complement strand
AATGATTTTCGGCGCCAAGCTCGGCCTGCCCCAAGGAGCCTTGGCGGGATGGCGCGGTGGCGGTTGAAGTCCCGCCACGCCATGGGAACCCCCGCCACGGGAGCCCCAGCCACGGGTGCCCCAGCCACGGAAGCCCCCGCCACGGGAACCCCCGCCACGGGCTAGGCGCCCCCGGCTGAAGCCCGAGGCTACACAAGCCTTGTCCCTGCGGGACGGCCCTGCATTTCAGCTTCCGGGTTGCTCCGAAGTGGCCAGGCGCGGCCGGCCAGGAGGTTCTAGAAGGCGCGGTGCGCCGGGGGCGCCCAGCCGAGCACGGAAAGCGAGCGTGTCTGAGCGATACAACGTTTGGATCGGCTTAAACTCCTACACATCAGTGATTTGAGGCGGCACATCAGCGGTGGCGAGAATTCGGAGCGAGCGGGGGCCGCCCAGGCCGCAGGGCGCCGCGCCGACCCACCGAGAGTCTGTTTCTAGACGGAATCTATCTAAATCCAAAACAAGGAAAACCATGCCCGCAAAAACCCGAAAAGTCTATCGATTGACCTGCTCCGAAGCCCACCTCCAACATTTCCATCAACACGCCGTGGCCCTCCAAGGTCGAAGCGCCGACGGCAAGGTCTTGGAGGGTGAGGCCGGACGGGTCCGTTGCACGCTCAACATCACCTCCGGACCTTTCAAGGTCTACGACCATCAAGGTTTGAACCCCGTACCGTTCCAGCTTATCCGCGGCGTGCCGCCCGAGCTGGCCGAGGCCGTGCGCTCCGGCCGCGTGATTGCCGAGGTGGTGGGGGAGGACGAGCTGCAGAGCATCGAAGGGGGTCAGATTTTCGACCCACAGGAGATGAAACCGGAGCGCATTCAATGACCCAATTGGCCAGTGTGGCCCAGCTGCGAGCCTTGAAGGGCGAGGACCGTCTCGCCCGCCTTTTTCCCACCCTCGATTCCGCCGCCTTCGACGCCAAAGCGTCCGAGGCCTTGGCCAGCGCGTCCCAGGAAGCGGCGGGATATCTCAGCTCCCGTTATGCCGATCGCTTGCCAACCTTGGCGCCGGACACGTGCCCGGCACCGTTGCGGGATCGGGTGATGGTGATGGCGTGGTGGTTCCTGCTGCGCGACGGTGAGGACCTGCAAGCGGAGCCGGCCCACCGGGACTACAAAGACGCCTTGGCCTACCTGGCCGGCTTGGCCAACGGTAGCGCGTCCTTGATCTTCGACCGCCCCAACGCCGTGGACCTCACCTTGCCCGCGGTGTTGAGCGCCGAGCCCGCGACGGCCATCCGCGATTACCTCGAAAGCCATCCCGGCGAGAGCCACTGATGCTGCGTTTTCGGCTTCAATCCACCGGCGCCGATGCCCGGTCCGTGGCCGCGGAGCTACGGCGCGTCCGTCTGCGCTTGAAAGACGTCTCACCCGTCGCTCCCAAGCTGTTGCATTTGCTGGCGGACGCCGCCGTGCGACGCATCCGCGAGGGTCGCGTCGGTGGACCGGCCCTCTCACCCCTGACCCAAACCATTCGTCAGCGCCGAGGTTACGGCGGCCAACCCGCCTTTGTGCGCACCGGTGAGCTTTTGGATTCCATCGGCCCCCAAGATTCCCGCAGAGACGGTGGCTCGTTCGGTCCGTCCGTGGATTGGGACGCGCTGACTTTGCATGACGGCGGCGAGGCCGTGGACCGCTACGGCCGACGCCACCGGCTCCCGGCGCGGCGTTTCTTAGAGCCCGAACCGGTGGATATCGAGGACGGCGCCGAGCTGCTCGACGGTCACGTGTTGAAAGGCGAAAACCCAGCATGACCTCGCCCTTGCCACCCAGCCGAGCCCGTCGCATCCCGGCCGCCATCGCCCGCCGCATCCGCGAGCATGCCCAGCTCGGGCCGTTTTTCGGCAGCGAGTATGAGCCGGGCAGTCGCGTGCTTTTCGTCAAAAGCGCGGTCTTGTTGCGGGCCCCGGGCACGTCCCTAAGCGCCGACCGGCTCTACCTCTGCGGCGAGAGCCTGGTGGAGGAAGGCACCGGCACCGGACGCCACGGCGGCCAGAGTGTGGCCACGTCGTTGATTTACACCCTCGCCGCCTCCCAAACCACCGACACCACCGGCGACGTGCTCGCCTGGCTCGACGTGGTCGACGCGATTTTTGCCACCCTGCAACAGGACGGCGGAGCCCTGAGCGACGGGCTCGGCCGACTCACCGACGGCGTGCTGCGGCTCGATCGAGCCCCCAAACCCGTGGTGCTGCGAGACCAAAGCATCCTGGCCGTGGAGCTGATCGCCACCCATCGGACCTGTGATTTCGACCTCGAAACCCGCCACGACCTCTCGGCCCTCGGCCGCGACGGTCTGCCCAACGTTTAAATGCCCAACGTGTAGCTCTAATAGAAAGGTAAGTGAATGACCGGAAACGCCACAGGATCGAGCGCCGACTTCGGCGCCGGGGTCGAGCTTCGACCGGGTCAACCCCAGCAGAATCGGCTGCGTCAATATTCCATGTTGCCGAGCGTCGACGTGCAGAGCAAAGACGAAACCACCGAGCCCACCAAGCTTTCCTCCGGCACCGGTAAGGCCGAAGGCGTGCCCGGCAAGCTCAGCGGCACCTTCGACGTGGGTCTGCGCACCGCACCGGGCACGCTGGTGCCCTGGTTGGCATTCTTCGCCGGGGGAGCGATCGACAAAACCGAGCCGGAGACGGGCGTTTACCGCTACGCTTTCGACGCCGTGTTGTCGTCGGATCTGGTGAGCGCTCCCACGTTTTCCGCCGTGTTGGGTCGCAACCCCGTGGACACCGTGCGCCGCGACGGCATCGCGCCCACGGAGCTCACCGCGGCGAGCGGCAACAACACGGAGATCGCCACCCGTGTCAAAGGATTCAGCACCCACGGCTGCAAATTCGGCTTTGCCCAAGCGGCCGGCACCAATACGGGCAGCTATCCCTATCAACCGATTCTGCGCGGCATCGCCGCGTCCGATGCGCAGCCCATCCATTTGCGGGTCACGTCCAAAGCACCGCTGAGGGTCCACCTTGAGCAAGCCGATGCCCCGACCTGGGCGGGTTTCGAGCTGGATTTGAGCGCGTCTTACGGTGAAAACGGTTATGCCGTGTGGGAGGTCGCCCGCGGTGCGGACCGGGCCCACCTAGGTTTGGTGGTGGGCAATAATTGGAATCCCATGGAAGTGGTGCTGCCCGGCACCCTCGCCGAGCATGCCCTACTCGAGGTCGGCGATACGTGGACCTTCGCCCGGCCTGGGGCTTGGCGCGTGCGGGATTTAGCGTTGCCCAGCGGCGACGCGGGCACCCATGAGAAAACGTCGGCCGCCTTCGACCTGGTGGTGTGGGAATACGGCCAAGCGCAGAAATTCCGGGTGCAAGGGGCGGACAATATCGACCTCAACCTGACCAGCGGAGCCGAGCCCGACACGGGCACCGGTAGCCGCGCGGCGTTCGGGATCTTGCGCGAGGATTCGATCGGGTATTCGATCGGCATCAATCGCAAGCTGGCGAGCAAATTCTTTCTCGACGGCTCAGAGCGTCAAAAACGATACGGAACCGAGCTGACCCTACGCGGGCCCGACATCGGCACCACCCACACCTATCAAGACAGCGTGCGCATTGTGTCGCCCTACAATCGAATCAAAGATTACACCGCGCCCGTGGCCTCCGTGGCCACCATCGTGGAAGGTTTCGCCTTGGAGGCCCGAGATTCGCCCGACGGCTCGCCGGTGATTTCAGTGGAGATCACCACGGAGGCGGATTACGACGTGGCGTCGTTGATTTACGTCTGATGGCGGGCATCAAAGCGGCCTCGTTCAACGGTCGACGGTTGACCAAAGGCGCGGAGACTTGGACGGTTCGGGCCGAGGATCTGCGCACCGGTCGCCGGTTGGCGTTGGGTGATTATTTGCAAACTACCGAGCGAGTCGAGCCGGGGCGTCCGCTCTTGACCCGTAAGCTGCGGTGGTCGGCGAGGTGGCGGGATCTTGGGCCGGACTTAAACATTATTGAAGACACCCTCGCCACCCCGGGGCCGTGGCGGTTCACGCCGTGGCGTCAAATTCCGGTGGCGTATCGAGGAAACGGCGATCGAAAAGAATTCTACCTACCGCGCGGGTGGTGCCTGGCGGACCTCGTCGAGCCCACGCCCCATCCGTCGGCCGTGCTCGACGAGCTCGGCCACCATGTGGTGATGGGTGGTGAAGCGGTGCCGTTGATCGTCAAAGAGCCCGGCGACTACGACAGCGGCGAGCCCGAGCCGGGAACGGCGTGGGTCCGTGGAGAGGATTCAGGGCGGGACGGTGAGCAGACTTTTAAGCTCGGTAGCGTGCCGGTCGTAGGGGTCGAGTTTGTGGTGCGGGTCACGCCGTCCCATTGGGTTTACCGGGCTCCGTCGGCCGATGATCGCGAGCTGACCGGGCCGTCGACGGAGCCGTTGGTTTTGGAGCTTTGGGAGGAGTGAGCATAGGTGCCTAAATGCTCTGGCACTCCTAGCGTATTCGTCACCAGCCAAGCCGCAGAGCGCCTGCCGATCACGGGCGCCCATTCAACCAGCTGCTGACGAACGCCGAAGTCTCAGCGCTGTTCGCGAAATAGCTAGCACGAGTGGCCTCGCCGCAGAACGTGACGCGGCTGAACCCTGGCGTCCAGCCGTGCGTCTCGACGAGCCTCTGGGTTCGCCGTTCTCAAGACATGACCTCTCTCAGAGAGTCCAGTCTCGATTCGATTCGAGTTTCAAATTGCGAATGAAGAGAGGCACGCCCGGCCAGCTCGGTCCAGAGTTTCTCAGTGATCACTACATCGCAGTATGGAATTGCAAGGTTCAAATGTCCAAAGTCGTAGAGGTCGTTTCCGACCACGTCACGATTCCACTGCTTCTCACGCTGCAACCCCAACTCAAGATCCACACAGGTAGAAGGGATCCTGCAAATTAGTGAGACTAGGCGATCGGGTCCACCTTCGAGCATCTTCCGGTGATCTAGCCCAATGCGGTCGTGGGCCAAGATCAAGAGATCCTGGATCGACAAAAAGATCTCGCCTGCTCTGAGTCTTCGGAGCTTGCTTGGAGAAAGTTGCCTCTTCTCATCTCTGTATCTCCGATTTCCGGCGGAGTATCGCGCACCGGTCTTCTCCAGGACACTCCTCAACTCACCAAGGGATGGTTCGTCTCCGCCTTGGAGGAACGACAGCAGCGTCCGAGGGCGAGTTGATTCTTCATTGAAAAGCACATATTCGTCCTCAGTCCACCCGAGTTCCTTGTTAACCCATTCAAACCCTCCGAAAGCGAAGAAGACCCCTCGACGTACTGGGTTGAAGTCAACTCTAGACCCGGGCAAAGAATAAAACTCGAGTAGTGCGTTGTAGATTTCTCGCTCAAGGATCCAGTGCCAAGCGCCTAAAAACCATCCCTCGGAGAGCAGCGCAAAGAAGCTGGCTAGCTTCGCCCGAGTCTCCGGCTTCTTGATCTTATGAAGTTCCATGCAATGCATTATGCTCAGCGGAAACAAGGTCTTCCCGTTTCGAACAGAGTCGAGTGCAAACTCGACTAGCTCTCGATGAACGTTATCTTCATCGTGATATGCGTGAGCCAATGAAATCCAGTGTTGTTGATCAAGGTAAATTAGACGTGACATGGTTATTCATCGGCATCAGCGGCGAACGTTCGAACTTGAGCGACGCGTTGCGCGTTCGCTCGAAGTGGGTGCCCTACGCATCTCGCGGCTCCAGTCTAGTCATAGACTGCACCCAGTGTTGGGCGAACACGCATGTTTACTTTTATAACGTAATCTCCAATGATGATGAATCGCGTATCAAAGCGGAGATTGCACTCCCATTCTTCTCCTGCGGAGAAGTCTCGGCGTAGCTTCTTGCTCTTGTACTCTTTGGTCTGATCAGGCATTTGCGGCATTTCCATGTCATTGTCCACGAAAGTGACGACCATGCTCGCCCACAGAAGATGAGGACCAGGCGTTACTTTCACGCGCTTTCGTTCGCCGCCCTTGATCCCCAACGTCCGCTCATCAATATGTATTGTCATTGAATGCCTGTTGAAGTCGCCCAGAACATTGAAGACCTTCGCCCTCTCGAAGTCAATAATTACTGTGGGTTCCGCTTGTGGTTCAGAAGTCCTTGAGAGTTCCTGCGCCTTCGGGGCTCCGGCTATTCGTCCAGTTGATTCTGATTGCACACGCTTGCGCCGGGGGGCGATTACTTCGACTATCTTCCGAATTCCCGATTGCCAATTCTCTTGAAGGTTAATCCATTGAAGATCGCGGATGGATTCTCCGGCCCCTATCGCCCGGTCTGGGATTTCACATTCAGAGATTGTGACAGGTATGAACCATACCCTTTCTGTAGGCATGCGCCGCAGCTCTTCTATGGCAACCGTAAGCTCCTCATTCATATGAGAGTTCTTCTTCTCGGCGTACTTTGTCGAGAAGCATGCAATAAAATAGGCGCCGTTTCGGATCGCTTCACTAATCACTTGCTTCCATCTCTGACCCGGTTGGATTCGCTCCCTGTCGCGCCAGACGTCGATGCCCTCGGCAGAGAGGTCAGCGCATAGTCGGTCTACCGTCTCGTCGTCTTCATGGAGATATGAAACGAAAACATGGGACACTTAAACCGCCCTCCTGAATCGTCCCGATTTCTGCAGACTTGTCATCGACCTATTCGCCCTTTCGAGGCGTACGCCCCGCGGCTGAGCGCCGGCGCGGCGCCGTGCGTCTCGCCGGGTACTTGGTATTGATATCAAGCATCTTGTCAATCTCTAGACTCGGCACCTGGAAGGCGGTCTCCGGTGTCTTCGGAATTCTCGGCAATCAAAGGTGCGGTGGCAAACCCAGTGATTGCTATCGGGCTGCCTCTGAGAGCCTCCAGTTCCACTTGAAGTGCCGCCTTGAAATCTTCTTGAATCTCCTCTGGGATTTCATCAAGAACGCTCATGCCTTTTGAAAGCATTTCAACTCGTTGGTCTAGATCTTCTAGGAGTAGCTTTCGTCTCTTGCGCACTTCTTCGTCCCGTTGGGTCCGGAGCTTTTCCAACTCAAGTTCCAGTTTGGCTCTTTCGACCTCAGCTTCAAGCCCCTTGAGCTTCTCCCTTGCTGCTGAATCAGCCCTTGCAGCTTCGACTTCCTGTTTCTTCTGCTCTAGCTCTAGCTTCGCCTTTTCGACGTTGACACCCGACATTCTGAGAGCTTCGACTTGCTTTCCTAGGGAAAGTACCTCCCCGAGCGACCGGGCCACTTCACCAACTGAAGATCCTTGGATCTCCCCCGGGGATTTTTTCACAAACGACGTTACTGTGAAGAGATGCGCCTCAGCAATGGTTGGTCTTCGACCCACTAGCCATCGTTGGGTGAAGTACTCAACGCCTGAAAACGTGAGCAGTAATCTATACAAGCGATCCAGCGACCCGAGAAAAGCAGAGTATTCACCGATAGTCGCATCTGCCTGGCACTCAAAACTGATCGTGTATTTTACCCGAGTCAGAGACTTTGGAAAGAGCTGCTGAAGTCTAGAAGAAATCGCTTCCTCACCCATCAAACTCAGCAACATGTCATGACGCGAGGATAGGCGGTCGAGTTCCTTCGCAAGTCTATTTTCTGCCTCAATCCCCCCCTCCTCTCTTGAGGCTCCTTCGGCAAGACGCGCAAGATCTGGCCCCCAAGAGTACGGCGAATAGAGTTCCGGCAATGACCTACCGAGCCCCAGCCGCTCATATTGATCTTGGATCTCCCTGAGATAGTCCTGCATCGGCTGAAGGTCTCTCAAATAGTCCTGAAACTGAGCACTCGATTTCCCTAGGTCGTGTGCGAAGAACAGTCTTCTGTCTGCCATAGCTCTTTCCAGATCCTTACATTTTACTGAGTCGATAGATCAAGAGTTCGGCGAACGTGACCCGGCTGAGCGCTGGCGCCGCGCCGTGCGCTCGAGCCAGCGGGTTAGCCGGTCAATATCCAGGCTGTTACTAGTCCTGCCACGACATTAGCTGCGACCGCGACGAGCGCACGGATTACGAATTTTTTCCAACTCTTCCGAGCCGCCTCAAGTCGCAGGTTCTGATGATTCGAATCTCCGTTTGTCAAACTGAAGACCACACCGGAAAGAACAGAAGAAACTGCCCTTTCAAGAGATCTGGCCACCCAGTGCCCGAAGCTGCCCGCGAACCTTACGAAAATCACGCTGGCCAAAAGCCAGGCTAGCCCAATCCTCAGGTCAAGACTTCCCGAATGCCTGAGCAATAGCCAACATGCCAAGCTACCGAATAGGATCTCAAATCCACGATGCATAGATACATGAACAGTCCCTTCATGCCGGCTCAGCCACTTCACCAAAGAGGACACCGATGGTGGACGAACGAGCCCTTCGTGCCAGGCAGCAACGATGTTGATTAGTTCGTCGCTCAATAGTGAGTTGATAAAGTCAACGCGGCAGACAATCGGCGCTCCAAAATACTCTGCCGCCGAGTGATCTTCTGGATTAGCCGCCGTCATCATTTTCAGAACATCTGCTGGATTGGGTGCCGCTGCGATCCTCAAAGTCAACGTATGCCTTTGTGGTGCCTCATAGAGAGGCAGCTTCACAAGAAAATCCCAACGTAATGTCAAGGACTCCGTTTTTTCGCCGCCGTCCATGCGATACGCATCAAAATCTTGCCAGCTAGAAAATTCCTTTGTTATCCGACCTGAGCAACCTAGATGGACAGTAGCTACCAAACTCTCCACGTGGTGCTGATCCAACTTGGATCTTATACGACCCTCTAAGCCGACCAGTCCATCCTTATCGATAATTACGTTCCCTTGGAATACCTTGACAACACTATCCGGTTTCCCAGCGAGTAGATAGAAGAGCGATTTGAGATCGTCCCGTTCGACATGAGCAACAAGCTTATCCGTTTCGCCTTTACGAGGCGGTGTCAGCTGAGCGGTCTCACTCATTTTCAAGCCTTCTTCCTATTTCCTAGTTGAGGAGGCGTAACTCTCGGAACGCCGCCACGCGACCGAACGATCAGCTAACCCTTGAGTGGACGAAACACCCATCCCCGCGTTTATTTCCGAGTTTGCGCAATGCGATTTGACGGCGAGCATGCCGATGGGCGGAGCTTGGCACATCCCTCTCCTAATAAGTGATCTGCTCAGGGATTTTAGCGGCTGGCCAGGCTAATAGTCAACGAGCTATGGCGAACGTTCGCCATGGCTACGCTTCGTAAGATGCTGACTATAATAGAGATATTCGATTTGGGTTGACCATGTTCAATCTGCGGTTTCGCCTTTACGAGGCGGTGTCAGCTGAGCTGTCTCACTCATTTTCAAGCCTTCTTCCTATTTCCTAGTTGAGGAGGCGTAACTCTCGGAACGCCGCCACGCGACCGAACGATCAGCTAACCCTTGAGTGGACGAAACACCCATCCCCGCGTTTATTTCCGAGTTTGCGCAATGCGATTTGACGGCGAGCATGCCGATGGGCGGAGCTTGGCACATCCCTCTCCTAATAAGTGATCTGCTCAGGGATTTTAGCGGCTGGCCAGGCTAATAGTCAACGAGCTATGGCGAACGTTCGCCATGGCTACGCTTCGTAAGATGCTGACTATAATAGAGATATTCGATTTGGGTTGATCATATTCAATCTGCGGGTACTGCGGTGACGGGCTCATCTTGGATTTGTCGCGAGCTAGGCGATGTTCGGTAGTGCCCCTGTCGATTTTGTCGAATAGACGCGGGCGTCGTTAGGTCGAGGCCGAGGCCGCATGGCGGCCGGACGGGATCCACCAATGCCACCGACGCTGAGGCATTCAAGACTCCACCAGATCCCCACAAAACCCCATCCAAAGCGGCTCTAGCCACCTTCCGACACCTCCCACCGATCGACGCCTGACGCCCTCCGTGATGTCCTGGGCGTCCCATGTCGACGGCCCTCCAACTCTCCTACCGCCTTCCTCCCACCTCCGAATCCCTCGATTTCGCCTACGCCGTTGACGGCGAGGCGTCCGCTCTCGACCTCGCCTTTCAAGTCGACAATTCCGTATTCCGCGCCCTGCGCGCCCGTCCGCGGGCCGCGGGGTTGCGCCTTCTGCTCGACGGCTACGACGTCACCCACCGCCTAGTGGGATCGGTGACGTGGACGCGTCGGCGGGATTCGCCGATTCGTCAGGGACGGTTGGAGCTGGCGGGTACGGACCTTTTGCCCCATTTTAGCCGCCAAACGTGGACCCTGACGCCCTTGGAGATTTGGGGCTACATCGGTTCACCGGCCGAGGAAGTGGAGC
>CBDUGP010000180.1:0-10307 GCA_965366625.1 uncultured bacterium | reverse complement strand
CACGGGGTACCGTAGGCGCCGACTCAGAGGTTACCGACCATGATGTCGATCGAACAACCCAGGACTTTTTTCCAGCTTTCTTCCACCGCAGAATTCTGCTCGACGGCTTCCGTTTCTGCCACGGTCGCCGTCAAGCTGTCCAACCAAAGTCGGTAGTGCCGATCATCGATTCCGAGACGACGATGGAGTTCTCCCAAGGTGCGCAGGTGAGCGGTGGCTGCCTGGTTTCCATCCGCGACCATCAGCGCCGTATAGAGCGACGCCTTCAACGCCCTTTTCTGGCGATCCATGGCGGTGTTTGCGAAGAAAGCGGGCAGGTCCGGCGACGAAGCAATGAAGCGATCGTAGAAGCGGTCGAGGAAGGTCGGATCGCCGACGCATTGATCTAAGGAATCGTTAAAAGCTTCGATGACGAAATTCGGTAGTCGCACTACGCCTCCTCGGTCAGCATCGAGTCGTCCGCACTTAGGTCCGTCGCAAGGCACCCACAGCTTTTCGGGTCTAATAATGCGGCGGCGGCGAATGATGCGGTTCGATTTCGCCTTGGTGCTCGCCCTGCTTTAATTCGAGAAGGCGGAGCTTCTGCTCGACGGTCTCAACACGCTTGGCAAAGATTTGTACGACCTCGTCGAGGTCGGAAAGCAGTTTGTCTTGATAGGCGACCCGTGTCTCAAGCTCAATGATGCGTTCGTCCATGGCGTTATTCTATCAACCCACCGCAGCTCGAGGGGATTTCGAGCACCAGTTGCCTGGAAACACGTTCGGGATCCAGGGCCGAAACGCTGGAATCGTTCGACGGGTGGAGATGCTCGAGCCTCAGGTCTTTGTTAGCGTCTGCTCTCGGCCCGGTGTTACGGGCATCCAAGTGGAAAACTCAAGAGAATCATCGCTGAATGCCCAATCGAGTCGGAATCTTTATTGTTCTTTTGCTGGCAACTATTTCCGACGCCACGGCGGGGAGCGATCGAGAGCGCTTGCTCGCCGACCTGGAAGGGTATTTTCTCGCCGAGACCGCGTCCGATCACCGTCGCCGGGTGGTGATGATCGAAGCCAATCCCGCCTTCAAAACGGGGCCAGGTCTGAGTCGAGACCTGCATGCATTGCCTCTCTTTGCCCAGATTCAAGGGGTCGAGCATCAGGCTGGATATATTCCGCTTGAGATCGACGTCGGCCTGGGGCAAACCCGTCACCTCACCCTTCGTGTCCCCCGTGGTTACGATTCGACCCGGCCCTGGCCGTTGATTTATGCCCTGCATCCGAGCGGTGGCAATGGACCGGAATATATCCGGCGGGTGGAGCAGCTGCTCGGCAAACGGATCGAGGAATTCATCGTCGCCGCGCCGACCCACTACCGCCAGACCACCATCGATGCACCGCCGCCATTTACCCCGGAGCATCCTGTGATGTTACGGGAGCTACGGCGCGCCGTGCACCTCGACGCCGATCGCATCTATGCTTTGGGGATGTCTTTGGGCGGTTATACGGCCTGGACCTTGGCCATTTTGCACGCCGACGAGCTTGCGGGTGCGGTACCCATCGCCAGTGCCTTTTCGCCGCCTGCGGATTTCGCCGGCCTATGGCAGCGCCTGAGCCCGAACCTCGCCTACGTACCCGTCTTGCACGTTTGGGGCGCCCGAGATCGCCTGCCGGTGCCCGGCTTCGAAGGTCGCGAGAACAGTGGCACGATCTCGTCGCTCAACGCCCGTTTCAGCCGCCTGATCAAAGAACTCGATCTATCCCTGGTGAACGACCATCGGGTGGCGAGCGCCGGCCATGCTCACATCGAACCGCCCTCGAAAGCGTTTCGCAAGCTTCTCGACGGCCGCCGAATACATTCACCGAAACAGGTTCGTCATACTTTTCGCCATCTGCACCAAGCACGTGCATATTGGCTCGAAGGCCATAGCTGGACGGGAGATCATTGGGGCGAGCCGGGGCGGCCGATCGAGCCACAAAGCGGTGAAAGCCGGCAGGAAGCCATCGGCCGGGTCATGTCGCCCTTGCTCGGCGAACTCAAAGGCACCCTCGACGGTCAAGTCCTCAGCGTGTCGCGCCGACACATTCGCGAGATGACCGTTTGGATCGGTGACGACATGATCGACTGGCAACAGCCGGTGATCCTAAAGCTCGACGGGCAGATCGTTTTTTCCGGCCGGCTCAAGCCGGATCTAGGCGTCTGCCTTGCGGAAGCGGCAAGGCGCCGCGATTTTGATCGCCTACGCTGGGCCGGCCTGCGGGTCCACGAAGACGGCTCGGTCGAGCCACTGACCCCACAAAGTGGGTTTCCATCGCCTAGATAGGTACTGTCCAGAAATGGATTCCGGTGGGTCGGCGCGGCGCCCTGCGCGCGTCTCTCCGAACTCGCGCCACCGCTGCGCTGCCGTCGCAAATTGCTGATGTGTAAGACCTTAAGCCGATCTATAGGTTGTATCGCTCAGACACGCTCGCTTTCCGTGCTCGGCGCGCCGCGCCTTCTAGATCTTCAAAACCGCAAACCTGGATGGGCCTTAGATAGGGCGGCCTGTCCAGCTCTAGTCTTCTTGAACGAAAGCACGGTGACCGTGGCGTGCGGTGCTACGCCCTGGCCTACGGGACGGCACCGACCACGACCCGTAGCCGGCTGGCCTCCGTGACCTGCAGCTGGGGATATTCCGTCTGGTAATAAATCACTTGAATCCCCTGCGCATTCGGGTTTACAGACGTGGTGCGGGGTGTAATCAATCCCTGAACGCTCCTTGAGAAATTTTTGTGATTTGGCAGCGTAAGCCATTCGCTCGTGTTGTTGTTGATATAAATCTTATTAAAGGGAGCGCTGCCGTGTTGTTGATACACCCCTTGCCACGGTGTGTTGTAGGAGGTGACGCTCGCATCGTCGCTCGCAGGGTGCTCAGGAGCGGGGCGCCATCACCGGGTCTTTTTGTCACAGGGCCCTCGCCCGCAAGGTTGGCCTTTTCTTGCCGTCGGAGGGGTAGAGAAGGGTGAACCGATTGGCTCACAATCTTCGAGATTCAGGTGAACCGTTCGGTTCACATCCGGTATTGGTAGGTTTAAAACGCTGGGTTTCGGATGAACCGATCCGTTCACCTGTAGGAGCTGGACCGGTTTTTGAGGTAGGACCACAGCCTGCTTGCGGGGCTGCCCTGCACTTTTCCGGGCCGCCCCCGCAGGGGACAAGGCATATGTAGCCTCGGAATTTATTCAGTGACGGGGCTCTTTTCGTTGTGGCACGGTCATTGCTCTATCGCTTCGTCAAGCATTCATGGAGAGATCTCGAGACGAAGGAGAAATTATGAGACATACCGTCCGCTTCGAAGAGCCTCTACGTCCCATCCCAGGGCTCATCCTCTTTGTTGTGACACTCACTGTTGTGATGCTCACCGCCGCTATTCCCGCCGCAGCCCAACCGCTGGACAATCCGCCCTTTGAGCGGACCGAAAATATTTCGCCCTGCTCCGACTATGATCCCTTCAAACAGGCCTTCTTCGGTTCCACCCATGTCCACACCAGCCGGTCCTTCGACGCCGCCATCAACCTGGTGCCGTCGACGCCGCGTCAGGCTTATGCGTTGGCCAAGGGAGAAGGCACCGTGCCGGGGGTCGACGGTCACGGATGGGTGACCCGCAATTACTGTATGAATAGGAATCCCGATGTCGATCCGAATTGCCCGAATAATTTCCCAGCCCTCGACTGGGGCACCGTGACCGACCACTCGGAGTATTTCGGTGCCGTCGGCATCTGCCAAGACCACAAGAACAAACCCCCTGGTTATGACTCTCTGGAATGTCGGCTCATTCGCGGCTTCTACATCAGACCCGCAACCAGTGATCAGGAGGGGACCCGGGCCCCACCGTTCTTGCAGCGGGAGCTGGCCGGCACGGCTTTCGCTCTTCTCGGCTCGGTGGTCCTCGGTCCCAGCAGTCGTAACGTCCAGCTTCCGCTTTGCATTGGCGAGCTCGGGGGCGCCGAATGCTCGGCCGCCGAGCTCGATGTCTGGCAGGAGATGCAGAACGCTGCCCACGAAGCCTACGAACCGTGTACGTTTACCTCTTTTGTCGGTTACGAGGCGACTTCCGTGCCCCTCGGCACGACCTGGCATCGCAATGTGATCTTTCGCAACAGAGACGTGGTCGAGCGACCGGTGACGGCTATCGACATGGCAGTGAAGGACAACCCGGATCCGAAGACCGTTCCACCCAAGTGGCTTGGACCGCAGGATCCCGAAAAGCTCTGGGATCGTCTCGGTGAGCAATGCCAATGGCCATGTGAAGCGCTCACCATTCCTCACAATTCGAATCTCGGCGGCGGTGTTTACGCCCCGGACGGCACAACCCTCGTGCCCCCGGCTTTTTTCGATCCACCGACCGCAGAGTACGCCGCCAAACGCCAGAAATGGGAGCCGCTGGTCGAGATCTACCAGACCAAAGGAAGCAGCGAATGTCGTTGGGACCCACGGCTGGGGGAGGGTGTGGAAACTACCGACGAGCATTGTGCCTTCGAGCTGCTCGACGCGGCGGCCGGCTCGGCGGTGAGCAGCGACGTGGACGTGAGCCTAGCGCCGTATCCTCCCCGCAGCTGGGTGCGCAATGTGCTCAAAGACGGGCTGAAGCTCCAGCAAGACCCGAGATACGACGGCGTGAACCCGTTCAAGCTCGGCATTGTGGCCTCCAACGACAGCCACAACGGCACCATGGGCTGGCATCCCGAGAACGAGACCTTGCGCGGCCACTCGGGCATTAAGGACGCGGTACCCACCCGCTCCGCCACCCTCCAAAACAGCTCGGGCGGCCATTCCGTAGTGTGGGCCGAGGAGAATACACGCGATGCCATCTTCACGGCACTCAAGAATCGCGAGACCTACGGCACTAGCGGTACCCGCATCCAAGTGCGCTTCTTCGGCGGATGGGATTTCCCTCAGAATGCTTGCGCCGGCAACTACGTCGCTACGGGATACGACAACGGCGTACCCATGGGTGGCGATCTGCCGGCCCGAGACCAAGCCGGGGCGCCCCGTTTCATTACCGCAGCGATGATGGACCAGAACATAGGCACTCCCCTCCAGGAGGTTCAAATCATCAAAGGCTGGGTGGACGGTGCAGGTAATACCCACGAGAAGGTCTACACCGTTGCCGGCGGCGACAAAGAATCCGGCGTCGACAAGCAATGCGGGCTCACCGGCGAAGGTTACGATCAGCTCTGTAAATACTGGCAAGATCCGGACTTCGATCCCTCCGTGCCGGCCTTCTACTACGTGCGTGTGCTCGAAAATCCGGTCTGTCGCTACACCACGCATCTCTGTCAGAAGGATTACAACATCAATCCCCTCGCGGACGATTGCAAGGAGCAGCTCGACAGGCTTCGATCGAAGGATCCGTCAAAGGCAAGGGACGCGGCATTTTGCTGTAGCAACGAGACGACCCTGCCGATCGTGCAGCCGGTGATTCAAGAGCGCGCTTGGACCTCACCGATTTGGTACACCCCGCCGAGTCCGGCTTCCGCGACCCCGGGTGAGGAGTGACGTCGTGCGCCCATACCTGGTCCAGCTGCGGTCGATCCTGCCGCGCTTCAGCCGCTCACCGGCTTTGCACTTCGCCGTGCTAGGCACCTTGCTCTTCGTCGCATCGCTCAGCCGGCAGCCCTCTTTGGCCGACGCGGAAGCATCCGCCGATCGCCCCCGACTCGAGATTCCCGTCTCGCGGGTGGCGGAGGCCGAGCGGGCCTTCCGGGCGGAGCAACGGCGATCCCCGACCGCGTCGGAGAAAGCGGAGCTGATCGACGGTCTGATCGACGACGAGGTCCTCTTCCACTACGCCCTGCGCCTGGGCCTTCATCGATCGGAGGTTCCGCGTCGACGCTTGGCGCAGATCGCTTCCTTCGTCGAGTCTGGGTCACCGGCGAGCTCGAGTGCCGCATCCGAGCCCAAGTCCGACTCGGTGTCCGCCGAGCTTGCCCAAAAAGCGGTGGATCTCGGGTTGCACGAAGGGGACTTCGTGACCCGACGGGTGTTGGTCGACGCGGCGCGACGTCTGATTCGCGGCGCCGCCCGCCTCGTGGAACCGGATGAACAGGCCGTTGTCGAGTACTTGCGGTCCCACGGCGAGCGTTTTCGAGGCGAAGACCGTTTTCGGATTTCCCATGTGCTGCAAAACCGAGCTGTCCGAGACGAGCCCTTCGAAAGCGCCGCCTCGCTGCTCGCCCGTCTGAGGCGCGAGCATTTATCTCCGGACGACGCACAAGCCCTCGCGGATCCGGGAATCGTGCCGCCAAATCTGCCGCTGCTCGGAACGCGGGCCCTCGAGCGTCGGTTCGGTGTGGATTTTGTTGCCGGCCTAACCGCCCTGCCGGCGGGAGAATGGGTCGGACCCGTGCTTTCCCGCCACGGGGCTCACGTGGTTTTCGTCCATGAGTCTCGCCCGGGAGAGCTGCCCGAGCTTGCACAAGCTCGCGACAAAATCCGACCCCTATTGCGCGAGCAGGCCGCCGACCGTTGGCTGACGGTGCGTCTGCGCCAATTGCGCGAGGGTTACGAGGTGGTGATCCCGGACACCTCGATTGCCTCCACGTCTCAAGCAAACACCGTATCTCAGGCCATCACCGAGTCCGAATCAAGCTCAGACTTCGAATCCGACGCGCAGGGCACCTCATGAATACCTACATCTCGATCCGGCGGGCGCACATCATCAGGTCTCGCCCGGCCTTGATCTCGATCTTGACCGTGATCCTATTCGTGGTCCTCTTCTCTGCGGTCGCGCCCCTGGCCGCCCATACCTTCGCTCCGTCCTTGCTCGAATTGAGTGAGCAGCAAGACGGCATCGTTGTCCACTTCAAACAGCCACAAGTCAGGGTCCTCGGCAGCAACCTGCGTCCGGTCCTGCCACCGAGCTGTCGCGAAATCGACGGGCCCGACATTCGTTCTCAAGGTACGGGCATCGTCACTACTTGGCGGGTTGTCTGTGGACGGCTCGTGGGTGAGGAAATCGGGGTCGAGGGCATCGGCGGCAGCGGCGCCGACGTGCTCCTGCGCCTCCAGCTCGGTGACGGTCGCTCTTCCCATCACGTGCTGACGGCGGATCGACCGTCGATCGAGATTCCCCGCAGCCCCGGTGTGCTCGATATCGCGGGACTCTATGGAAAGCTCGGCGTGGAGCACATTCTCTCCGGCTTCGACCACCTTCTTTTCGTGCTCGGCTTGGTGCTCTTGGTGGAGGGGCGCCGCCGCTTGGTGGGCACGGTGACCGCTTTCACCGCCGGTCACAGCATCACCCTGGCGCTGGCCGCCCTCGGGCTGGTGCATGTGCCTCCAGGGCCGACAGAGGCGGCGATTGCGCTGTCGATATTCGTGCTTGCGGTCGAGCTGGCCCGGCCTCGGGAGAAGGAATCTCTCCTGCGGCGCTCGCCGTGGTCGATGGCGGCGCTCTTTGGCTTGCTCCACGGCCTGGGCTTTGTCGGAGCTCTATCGGAAATAGGGCTGCCTGAGCACGAGATTCCGGCGGCTCTATTCTCATTCAATCTCGGCATCGAACTCGGTCAGCTATTTTTCGTCGTCGTGGTGCTCGTCGCCACGTTCTCGGCGGAACGGAGCCTAGGGTGGCTTCCCCGGTCCTGGAGCGTGGCCCTTGCTGGACTTCCCGTTTATGGGATAGGCACCCTGGCGACCTTCTGGTTTCTCGAACGCCTGTCGGGCATGTTGTGAATCCTTAAACCCCTTTGGCACATCATACTTCGGGCTCGGCCCGGTCGGCTGCAGCCCCTCCAGCAGACCTTCTGAACGGGCCTAGTGGGCGATGCCTTTTTTGATGCGTCAATGCGCTGGCCGATCATGGTGGGAACCTCCTGAAGATCTCTGATCGTTGGGTATGTTGTTGCCATTGAAGACCAAACGTGGCGCAGTCTTTGGACATTCGGGGGCTCAGTGAGCGCCACCCATCACGGTGCTCGATGTGTTCTGGGGTACCGTGGGTGGCGGTGCCATGATCAGCTACAATTGAATCTCCTGAGGCCGAATGGACGGTCCACCCCTGATTCCCGCCCCCGAAGCCAAGGAGATCTCATTCATGCATCGCTTTTCCATCCGCCTGTTGAGCACATTTGCTCTCACGGCCCTCGTTGCTTCGGCCGTGTGGGCAACTCCGCCGGTCAGTTTCGAAAAGAGTGTCGAATCGCTCGCGATCGTGCCGCTCGAGACCGCGCCTGTGCCCGATGTCGCCGCTGCCCGTGCCGAGGATGCCATCCGTGAAGCCGGCCGGGCGCCCGGTCCCTATCGTTTCGCGGTCAAGTCTGCGGTCGACTATCGCCCGTCCGCCGACGGCAAGTGGACCCAGCTCGACGACGGCTCGAAGCTCTGGCGCCTGCGTATCCGCTCTCCCGGCGCGCTCTCCCTGATTCTGACCATGGATCGCTTCGAGGTCTCTGAAGGTGCCCGGCTCTGGGTCTACAGCCCGGACGGCCGGCACGTGCTCGGCCCTTTTGGCCGGGCAGACGCTCAGGCGGGGCGTTTGTGGACGCCGATCCTGCGTGGCGACGTGGCCGTGGTGGAGCTGCACGAGCCCGCGGGCATAGCCGGTAGGTCGGACATCCACATCACCCAGATCTCCCACGGCTACCGGGGCTTGTTCGACGCTGAAAAGCAAGGCTCCTGCAACATCGACACGGTCTGCGCCCAAGCTGATCCGTGGGACCATCAAGTACGATCGGTGGTCATGTACGGCGTCAACGGCAACGGTTTCTGCACCGGAACGCTGGTCAACAATACGGCCCAGGACGGCACGCCCTATGTCTTGACCGCCGACCACTGCGGACCGAACGGCAACTTCCCCGATCTGACTTTCTATTTCAATTTCGAGTCCCCCATCTGCGGAGCGCTTTCCGGCGGCTCGATGGCACAGTCGCTCCAGGGCGCTACGGTCATGACTTTTAATTCCCTCACCGACATGGCGCTGCTGCGCCTGAGTTCGTCGCCACCGGCGTCCTACAACGCCTACTACGCCGGTTGGGATGCCTCCAGCTCGGCGCCGCAAAGCGTGGTGGCGGTTCACCATCCGAGCGGTGACGAGAAGGCGATCAGCTTCGATGGCGACACCTTGATCAGCGATTGGTGGAGCAATCCCAACGAGCTCGCCCATTGGCAGGTTGTGGATTGGGATTCGGGCACCACTGAACCAGGTTCCAGCGGCTCGGCGATTTTCAAGCACAGCAACGGCTTGTTGGTCGGCACGCTGACCGGCGGAGACGCCGCCTGCGGCAATGACGAGTCTGATTGGTACGGCAAATTCTCCGAGCAGGTGGCCCGTAGCAACATCCGCCAATTCCTCGATCCCCTCAACACCGGACAGACGACGCTGAACGGCCTGGACCCGAACGATGGCGGCGAGTGCGTCGAGTCGTCCACGGTCCGCTGCCTCAACAACGGCCGATTCGCCGTTTCGATCCGCTGGCAGGATTTCGAAGGCACGGAGGGTGACGCCATCATCGTCGACGACTCCGACGATTCGAGCTTCTGGTGGTTCTTCACCGCCTCGAATTGGGAGATGATGGTCAAGGTGCTCGACGGTTGCGATATCAACAACCATTTTTGGGTCTTCGCTGCGGCGGTGTCGAACGTCGAGTACACTCTCACGGTGACCGACACCCAGACCGATGAGACCCAGACCTACTTCAACAGGCTCGGCGTCTCGGCGCCGGCGATCACGGATACAGAGGCTTTCGCCGCGTGTCCTTGATTTGATAGGAAACCACTGTCCAGGGCCGTCGTAGGACGGTCCGGGTTCTTTGTAGGTGTGGTGGTCGGCATGAGGGATGTATGGCCTCGAGCTTGTGTCAGAAGCGAAGGTGATCCGGTTCTGACGACTTTCAGCGACTACACGCCGTTGCCTGATTCGGGATATCTCGAACGCCTGTCCGGCACACTGTGAATCCTCATCCCCCGTCGGCACATCATGCTTCGGGCTCGGCCCGGTCGGCTGCAGGTCCGCGATCTGCAAAGACCTCGTCAAGGGTCGCTGCCGCGAGTGTCCTGCGACTCCATTCCAGAAGCTTGTCCAAGGAGGCCTCTTGCAGGCGGGTTTCAAGCTGTGGGTCGACCCTGCCGAATTTGTGCTCGATGAGCTCCCTGAGCATGGCCTGTCTCTCTTGGCGTCGCCCTTGCTGCAGCCCCTTCTGCAAACCCTTCTGCAAACCCTTCTGTCGCCCTTCCTGCAAACCCTTCTGTCGCCCTTCCTGCAAACCCTTTAGGCGCCCTTCCTGTAGACCTTCGGAACGGGCCTGGTGGGCGATGCCTTCTTTGATGCGCTCAATGCGTTGGCCGATCATGG
>CBDUGP010000179.1:0-10700 GCA_965366625.1 uncultured bacterium | reverse complement strand
GGCTTCGCCTCGCCCGGACGGGGACAAGCCCGGGACAAGCCCCGCCCCTACATCCAGAGGTTTGCGGGCTGCACAGACCCTGGACGGCCCGATCGACGCCGACGGCCGCCTGTTGGGGCGTCGCCCTAGATCTTTAGCTTCTCGGGGTCGAGCCCCTCCATGAACGGGCGTCGGCGATCCCGGTCGGTTTTTTGGTAAACCAATCCGAGCCAGTTGTTGAAAATGGCCTTGCCGGTATCCGTCCAGGTGTTGTCGAGCAAGGGTGATACTTCGGCTTCGGGTAAGGCTGGGGCTTCTCCCCCGGAATGTCGTGCTTCGAGCACCGCTTGTTTGTGGTTGTCCAACAAGGTCGCGGCCTCGGTCGAGAAGTATTGCTCAGGATAGGGCGGAAAATCCTTTCGTTCGCCGCTCAGGTAGCGTTGAACCTCACGCTTATATTCTTTGAACAGGCTGTCGACGTCATATTCCGGATGCCCTTGAAAAAAGACGAAGCGAAAACCGTCTTCACTGGTCGCTAAATGAAGTCCCACCTCCGGGCTCGCTGCCAGGACCCGTCCACCCACCTCGGTGATTTGCTCAGGGTAGACCTCGAAGACATGGGAACGTGGGGCGTCGAATCGGGTGTTCACATGCCGTACCAGGGGGTGCTCGGGTTCGGTGATGCGGTGGGAATACACTCCCCAACGTTTGAAAGGCCGACGGATCCGCTCCACCCCGAAATATTGCTGGAGCATGGCGTGACTGGCAAAACACGAGCATAGGATCGAGCACACGTTATGCCGCGCCCAATCCACCACCTCGACCATCGGCTGCCAGAAGGCTTCTTGGGTCATATCGCGAGCCGCCGGGTTGGCTCCGGTCACGATCAGGGCGTCGAGCCCTTCGCGGCGCAGGTCGTCGAACGACTCGTAGTGGCTGCGCAAATAGGCCTGAGCCTCGGATCCCCGAGCTTCCGGCGCGACGCTGAACGGATGCACGCAGATCTGGGCGATGCGATTGCACGAGCCCACCAGACGTAAGAACTGCCTTTCGGTGGCTCGCAACGCGGCATCGGGCATCAAATTCAGCAAACCGATGTGGAGTTCCCGAATGTCTTGGTGCCGAGCACGTTCGAGACTCAGGATGTCGTATCCCTGGCGGCGCAAATAGTCGAAGGCGGGCAGATCCGAGTGGGCGACCAGCGGCATTTCAGCTCCCGAGAGAAGAATTAGTGGGACGGCCCGCTGATTATTAACGGCTCGAGCCCGACTAAATGTCACGGAACGGTCTGCCGAGCCTCCAGCGCCGATGGCGTGGTCGGGCTCGTTCGGTCTATTCGGAGCCTGCGGCATCCGCTATTCGTTCCCGGTGGGGGAGAGTGGGGGATAGTGGGACAACTCCATGCCAAGCCCAGCTCGATCCCGCCGAAACTAAAAAAGCCCGCGACGTTGCCGTCGCGGGTTTGGATCCATCGAGCCCGCCCTAGGGCGAGCTCGGGGATTTGAGCTGGATCAGTTGCCGATCAGGATCCAGCCCACCACCTCGTTGATGTGACCGGTTTCACTGTTGGCGGACTGCTCCTCGTGCACCGAGACCTCGACGCTGGACGCGGTGAGGTTGCGGTAGCGCAGGGTGCAGGTGTCGCCACCGTTGGTGGTCTGCATGGCGGCCAAGAAGGTGGCGCCGGAGAGGGAGGTGCCGAAGTTGATGGCCTCCCACACCTCGTCCACGGTGTTGCCGGTGATGCCCACGGTCAGGCTGTTGCCGTCGAAGGTGGTGGTGCCGGTTTCGATGGCCACCCAATCGACGCGTTCGGCGATGTGGGTTTGATCGTTGGCTTCCTCCTCCTCCAGCTGCACTTGGAAGCTGGTGGCGGTGACGTTGCGGATCCGGGTGGTCACGGGGGTCGCGTCGTTGTAGGTCGCCACCTGGGTCATCACCACCGGCGCGGCGCCGAAGGTTTGACCGAAGCTCACCGTGGTCCAGGCGTTGGTGATGTTGACGGTGCCGGCGTCGGCAGCCAACGTTCCGAGGCTTTGAGCACCGTCGTCGAGGGCGAGGTAACCCATCGTCTCATTGGTGTGACTGCCGTCGAGGTAGGCCCACTCCACCAGCTGTTGATCGAAGCCGGCGCTGCTGACGTTGTTCAATCGAATGGTGGAGGCATGGCTACCGTTGAAGCTCAACGGGCCCGCCACCACGCGCGGGTTGGTGAAGCCGCTCAGGGCCACCGTACGAATGATCTCGTCGCTGGTGACGCTGGCGTATTGGACCGCGCCGCCGCTGCTCACGGGATCAATGGTCAGGGAGATCGAGTCGGAGCCGCTGAGGCTGCCGGAATCGGTCACCGAGGCGGTGATGGTGTGGCTGCCGACGGACAAAGTCGAGGTGGAGAAAGATCCTCCGGAACCGATATTGCCGTCGATGGACGAGCTCCAGGAGAGGCCGGCGCTGATGTCGCCGTCCTCGGTGTCCGAAGCCGTGCCCGCGAAGCTCACCGAGGTGCCCTCGTCGGCGGACGAGCCGTCGGCCGGAGCGGTGATCGTAACCGTCG
Source organism: uncultured bacterium (assembly GCA_965366625.1). Taxonomy (GTDB): domain Bacteria; phylum Acidobacteriota; class Thermoanaerobaculia; order Multivoradales; family J023; genus JAUIJL01. The sequence goes on along the minus strand of CBDUGP010000179.1, from coordinate 8,167 downwards.
GCGCGGTGTTGGCCGGCGGATTGACCGTGATCGAGATCGAGTCGGAGCCGTTGAGGCTGCCGGAATCGGTCACGGACGCGGTGATGGTGTGGCTACCTTGGGACAGCCCGCTGGTGGAGAAGCCTCCTCCGGAGCCGATGGCGCCGTCGATGGACGAACTCCACGACAACGAAGCCGTCAGGTCGCCGTCCTCAGCGTCGTTGGCGGAGCCCGCGAAGCTGACGTTGTCACCCACGGTGTAGGTGGAGCCGTTGGTCGGCGCCGTGATCGACACGCTTGGGGCCGTGTTCGAACTCGGTCCGTTGACCGCGAACACCAAGTCGTCGGCGTCGTCATAGGATCCGTTGCTGCACGGTGCCTGGCTGCCCTGGTAGCGGAAGCTGGCGCGAACCGCTTGCAAGGTGCCGGTCGGCAAGGTGTATTGGGCGGTCAACACCTGGGTGCCACCGCCGGACGGAACCTGTGAGCCGATCAGGACCCAGCTCGGGCTGTTGGCGTCGGCGGCGTAGTAGAGGTCCAAGGTGTCCGAGGAGCCGGTGCTCCAAGCGTAGACCGTGGCCTCCACCTCGACCGTGGCGCCTTCCGCGAAGTCGAAGCCGTCCAAGGTGCGGACGATGATGCGCTCGTTGGATTCGTCGTTCTGGTAACTGCCGGAGGTGCCGTCGGCGCAACCGTCGAGGGTATTCGGCTGGTTGCTTTCCGGACCCAAGCCGGCGCGACCGATCACCAGGTTGTTGGTGTCACACTCGGTGCCCGGGGTCAGACAGGCCGGAACGCCGAGACCGGAGTTGTAGACCGCGTCTTGCGGGCCATTCTGACCTTCCGGCGTGACCTGAACGGTGACGTCGGTGGTTTTGGTGGTGCTGCCGTCGTTGGCCTCGACATTGAAGTTGAAGCTTCCCGTGGCTTGGGAGAGGTTCACATTCAAGGTCAAGGTGCTGTTGGCAGAGCCGTTGGCCGGCGGCGAAACCGAGGTCGGCGCGAAACCACAGCCGATGCCACCCGGGTTGCCGGCGCAGGACAGGTTGATAGTGCCCGTATAACCCCCGAGGGAGCCGACGGTGCAGGTCAACGTGTCGCTGCCGCCCTGGGCGATGGAAGTGGACGACGGCGAGCAGGCGACGGTGAAGTCGGGGGCGCTGGCCGGCGCGATGGTGGTGCATGCAGAGGCGTTGCCGAAGCAGGCGGCGGAGCTGCCCTTCGGAATCACCACATAGGAATAATCGCGAGCGTTCTGCAAGCCGGTGTCGTTGAACGACGTGCCGGTGGTAGAGCCCACCTTCACCTTGCCGAAATCACAGGCGAACACGCCCTCGGTGCGGAAGATGTCATAGCTCGACGCGCCGGAGATGTTATTCCAGCTCAAGCTGACGCTTTGGTTGCCGGCGGTGGCGTTGACCGTCGGCGCCGCGGTCGGGGTGCCGGCACATCCGGAATCCTGGACCGTCGGGGTATTACAGGCGATTTCTTGGTCGTTGAATGCGGCGTAGATGGCGCCCATGAAGGGCACACCGTCATTCAAGTTGCCGTTGTCGTCGGCCGCGGCCAAGAAGTTCTGGTAACCGCTCGAACCGGCACAGCCGCCGTTGGGCGGGCCACCGGAGAACCAATTGCTCACCGCGCCGGCGCCGATGAAGGTCATGCGGGTGACGATCTCGTGGGCGGTGTTGTTGTCGAGGTTGTAGGGCGCGCTTTGCAGCTTGCGCTTCCACAGCGACCAGATGGCCTCGGAGTAGACGCCGCCCACACAGTGGACGCTGCCGCCGCAGTTGGCGTTGGACCAGGTGTAGGTGTGCGGGTTGCCGGACTGACGTTTCAGGTAGTCGATGTCGCGCACGCCGGTGCAATTGATGCAAGGGTCGCCGTTGCCGGTGCAATTGGTGGACAGGAAGTTGCGTCCGATGCAGGAGGTGTTGAGGCGCAAGGCGGTATAAGCGTCGGCGATACCTTCACCAGACGGGCTGGCGACGGTGCCTTCGACGTCGAAGTCGTCCATGCCGTGACCCCACTCGTGGTCGAAGACCGCCGCGATCTCACCGGTATTGGCGCAACCGCCACCGGAGCGGTAGAAGTTCACGGTCGAGCCGTTCCAGAACGCGTTACACGTGCTGTTGATGTTCATGTTGGAGGTCAACCGACCCTGCAACCAGGTATTGGACGGCAGCTGGCCACGGGCCATTTCCTTGAGCTTGTTGAGCTCGTAGAAGCCGTCGCGGGAAGCGTGGGTATTGCCCGCGCCACCGAATCCGGGGGTGGTGCAGTCGGTGCCGCCGGAGGTGCCCCAATCGATGCCGTTGCTTTGGGTCAAGCTGTCGGTGCCGCAGTTGTCGGCCATGTTCACGTAAGGGCCGTAGAGGCGGGCGGTCTGGCTGCCGGCGGCGGTGAAGTTACCGCCGGTATCGGTGATTTGACTGCCGACTTCCATGAAGGGCATGGGCCAACCGCCGTATTCGACGCCGTCCGGCACCACGCCGTCGTTGGTCACGGGCTGGACGCCGCCTTTGGCCTCGGCGTAATGGTTGGTGTCCTCGTTGGCGAGGATCTCACCGGTCTTGGCGTCGACGAGCACTTCCCAGCGACCGCGGTCACCGAGGATCTCGAGCTTCACGGACCAAGCCAGTCGGTTCTCGAGGCCACGGGCGAGGCTCACGGAACCGCGCTCTTTGCCCTTCATCATGGGTAGGTAGACGAGTTCGGTCTTGCCCCACTCGTGGGTGATGTTGAGGGGCACAAGGTAGCGCTCAGCCAAATCTCGGGCGCCGAGGGCGTTGATGCTGGGCCGGGTGGTTCGATCGGTACGTTCGGCCCAGCGATTCATGCTCATCAGCGTCAGGTTGCCCTGGCCGATGACGGCGGAGAGGCTGCTGCCGCGGACGGGGATGCCGTCGATCACCCGTGGAATGTGGATCTGTACGATATCGCCGAGGGCGTGGGAAGCGGCGCGGTGGTCACCGAGTTCGGAGAGGTCGAGATTCAAGAACTCGTGGTTGACGACCAAGTAGTCGTGGAAGGCGGCAAAGGCTTCCTGGGCAATTTGCTCGTCGCTGGTGGGAGCGACCGCGCGGCCGAGGTCCGACCAATCGAGGCCGTTGCCGACGCCGCGGCCCGGAATCAGCGGGGTGGTGGGCATGAGGGTGACGAATCGGCCGGTGCGCTTGTCGATGCGTGCGCTGTCTTGGTTCACGCGCAGCACGTTCAAGCTTTGACGAGCTTGCTGGGCGGCAGCGCTCGAAAGGGACCCGAGACTCTCGAGGGTTTCGTAGTGCTCCTCGATCGTCAGATCAGAATGCTTGAAAGCTTTGGCGGCAATATCGTCTTTTTTGACCGGCTCGACTTGAGCTTGAATCCCCATCGCCGACAGGAGGACCAGAAGTCCAAACAAGATGCAAGAAGTCCTAAAAACACCACGTGTTTCTCTCATGAAACCATCTCCACATTGCGATAATCCCTCAGCTCAGCTGGCTCAGACGATGGAGTCCATCGATGCTGAGCGTTGCCGACCGCATGATTGCGGTGCCGTTCGGCAGGCTTTGGGCCGAATAATTTGCTTTAGATCTGTCTATTATAACCAGAACGCAGGCATATTGCGAACGCAATGCGGATTGAAGTAGTAATGCCTTTGTTTATCCGCGTTTATCCAAGTGTCGAGCGCTATTGCTCTGCGGCTCTTCCACACTTGATCGAAATCGTCGGGCTGGATAGTTCGAAATGGGACCGCGCCGTCTAAAAGCACGCCACTCTCGAAAGAGAGCAAGGCGCTTCGCTTTCAGCCCAGCGATGTCCTGCGCGTCCACCAGCTCATGATCGAGGGCGGGGATCGGGTCTGGGCCAGGCGCTCGCCGGAGTTGCGCCAGACTTGAACTTAGCGGGCTACGCCCGCAAAACTCTGGAGGTAGGGGCGGGGCTTGTCCCGGGCTTGTCCCCGCCCGGGCGAGGCGAAGCCGAGCCGCATCTTAAGGAAGAGCGGGAGGGGGCAAGCCCCGACCATACATCAAGTCATTTATAATCAATGGTTTGTGGAAATTTCGAAACGTCAGGTTAGGCACCTATCCAACCTACCCACTTCCGTAGATCTTTCGCAGGCCGGCGATTCCTCCGAACGCAATTTTGCCCCCGGCGTGGAGCCCCAGCCCCCAGAGGGCGGCGCGGAGCAGATCGTAAGGGGCGCCCCAGGCCAAGGAGTCGTAATATAAGAGTTCCAATCCCAAACCGACGGAGACGACCAGTAGGACTAGCGTGACCATGTTCTCGCCGAGGGTAAGCCTCTGGCTGAGTTCTTCGACCGAAAGAGTTGGGACTCTTGGGGCGCTCCCTCGCTGGCCGGTTGTACTCTGAGCGTCATGTAGCTTCTTTAGTTCGAGCTCTGCGTCATCGAGCGCCTTGAGTTGCATTTTCATCTCCTGCTCCGTGCCGCCGTGGCTCTTGAGCCACTGGCCCACTGGCATAAGCGTTCTCAACAGGGCATGGCTCTCGTTGGCGTCTTGGATCTCTTGGCGCAGGTGGATCCAACGCGGCACGACCTGAAGCTTGTGCTCTAGTACAGCGGCTTGGGCCGAAATGTCTTCTCCACGACTTGCTTTGACCAAGAGTTGCTGTAGGTCCAAACGGAGAGCCGCAGTGACTCTCTCTTCGTCGTCGTTTAAGGGGGACGTTTGAGAAAGCTCGGTGGTCACGCGGTCCAGCTCTTCTCGGATAGCGGCGACACGACGCTGTGCGATGAGTTGATTCCGTCGCACGGCCAGAAACCAACGGAGCAGCTCCGCCACCAACACCCCGAAGCCGATCAGGATTGCGGCTATCCACCAGTGGTATCGGAGCATGACCGATATCTCCGACTCGATCGCCTTGAGATGCGGCGCGCTCAGCCTGACCGTGCCTTGGTATTCCCCTGGGTCCGCGAGCCCATCGATGCGGATGGTAAAATGCGTGGTCCCGTTGGGCTCTAGGTGTAATGTCTTGAGAATCTGGCCGTCGGAGCCTTTGGCCTGTGCCTTCCCATCAGAGACCTGGACGGTGTTTTCCTTCCATTTACGCGAGAGGCCTACGAGCTCCACATTCACTTCGGTAAATTCCAGCTCCTGCCCACCGGTTTGCTTTATCGAAGCGCGGACGTCGACATTTTTCGTTCCTTTCAACCGGTAGATGGTTTTCGACGCCGTGGGCGTCGAATCGAAACTGACACTCGATGGAGTCAACTGGCTACCAATTTTGAGGTCCGCCAGCGTCTGGATCTCGCTGCCCACTTTGGCGAAGATTGAGCCGATCGTGTTCGGCTGACGCCCGGCTCCAGACACGGTGAGTGTCACCGTCGCAGCCCCATCGCCCGCTTTGGGTACGTTGACGGTTTTGGGGGCGATCTCGACGTTCAGATCTGTCACGTTGGTGAAGACTTCGACTTCTTTTAGCTCGGTCTCTCCCGTTTGTCGCAAGAAAAGAAGCTTCTTTGACTCGCCGCTTGAGGGAGCCTTGAGATCGATCTTGAGTAGGGCCCCTGGAGACCCCGGCAGTTCCACCAGCTCGAGATTTGCCGCGCCGACCATGGTCGCGAAACCCAGGAGCCCCCAAAGCGGCATGAATATTAAAACGCTTGCCCTATGCGCTAGTGTCTTGGAGAACCGCATGTCATGCCCCCTTCTGTCAAATGTTTACAACCTCTTCGTCAAATCAAGGCCCGAAAAACCGGCCAGGTCAGAGAAGTTACCTTCGATTTGTACAGCGCAGCCGGTGGGTTGAATGCCCCACTCGGATCAACGATGCAGCCCATTGGCTGGTTTCGACAACCTTTATGATGCGGATCCAGGGTTCGTCGACTACGCTGGTGGCGACTTTGGCCTAGATTCTTCAAGTCCCTATATCGATGCTGCCACACCGCTGACCCGAGCGGTTTCCCTCGACGGTGGAACCGGCACCGCCATGTTGGTGGAAGATGCACGCCCACAACGAAGCGCTGGAGGCTCGCCGCAATGAGTTTCGGGTCGCAGCGAGGAATCGTTCGGACGGGTCTTCGGCCTGGAGTCGGACGATGCGCACAGGGACGCATGGGGAGACCCTGGCAAGGGCGCTAGATCTCAGGCAGCGGTCGGCATCACCCCGCTCTATCGCAGGAATCGGACGATAGAACCCAAGATCCGTAACCCGTCGATCGCGTCGATCGCGTCGATTCCGCCGAAGCTCGAGTTGGAGTCGCCGAAGAATGAGCCCCGTTCTCTGCGATCCTCGAAGGCCTCGGTGGTGGGGACGGTGGAGGGAATGGCTGCCAGCTTAGCGTCCATCTCTTTTTTGGCGGCAACGCTGGAGGTGTGATGCTCACGCCCTCCGGCTTGAGTCCAGCGGATCAACCGGCGCAGCTCACCGCCGTCGAGCCAAAGGCCGTGTTCCCGGCAGTCGTCGATGATCACGCCAGAGCGTTGGCCGAAGCTGCGACGGTTCATCAGCTTGCCGCAGTCCGGGCAGGGGGCATAGGCCACCTGCTTGAAGTCGTCGGTGGGGGTCTCATTCTCGATCAGGCTTCTCAATTGGCGGTGATCGACCGTATGAGCTTGTTTCTCGATGCCGCCGAGCACGGTCTCCAGCTCGCCGGGGTCGAAGAAGAGACCCTGGCAGCCTTTGCATTGATCCAGCTCGAGCTGTTGGCCGGTGACGCCGAGCATCATGGCTGTCATCTCCTGCTTGCAGCGTGGACAATTTCTTTTCGATTGGCCGCGGGTGACCGTGACTCGACCGCGTAGATCTACGTCGTTGAGGCTCTGACAAAAAGGGCAGCGAATAGTTTTGGCAGGCAGGGGAGCCCCACAATTGGTGCAATCCACGATTCAGCCCTCCGGCTCGAAGGCGGGTGGCGTGGGGGGAAGGGGGGGTGGCGTCGCGCTCGAGCTCAGGGCAGGCACCTGCGACGCGGGAGTCCAAGCGGCCATGCCCTGGGTCCAGACCAGTGTTTGGGATGTGATTTGACCCTGGCCGAGGGCGGTGACGATTTGCTGAGCGGGATAGGGGCCCTGCTGTTGTCCGCCCACGGCGACGAAAAAGGTAGGTGCCGTGGGCAAGGGTGGAGGTGCGGCCGGCTGAGGTGCGGCCGGCTGAGGTGCGGCCGGCTGAGCTGCCGTCTGGGCGGGGGCGGCCGTAGCGCCGAGCCCTTGAGTCATGGCCAAACCCAAACCGAGGCCCAACATATTGCCCGACTCGCCGCCGCTTTGGGCTGCCATGGGCATGCTTTGGCCGAGCTGATATTGCTGGTATTGACCGAGATCTCCGAGCACGTTCATGCTCGCGCGAGCGTCGAGCGCCTTTTCCACTTCTTCTGGGAAGGAAATGTTGACCACGATCAGGGTCGGTAGGTCGAGACCGTATTCGTCGTCGACCTGCTCGACTACTGCCAGGCGGATCTGCTCGGCCAAGCTCGGATAGTTGGCCGCCATCTCCACCGCCGGTATCGACGCTCGACCGAGCACCTTGGCTAGGGATGAATGGACCATGCTGCGCATCAGCTCGTGGATTTCGTCGGCCTCGAAGCGTTCATCCGTACCCACCAGCTCACGCAGCAGGGCGCGCGGATCGGTGGCCCTCAGGGTGTAGGTGCCGAAGGCGCGCAGGCGGATCGGTCCGAATTCGGGGTCGCGGACCGGAATCGGATTAGGGGTGCCCCATTTGAGGTCGACGATTTGCCGGGTATTGACGAAGTAGACTTCGGATTTGAACGGGCTCTCGAAGCCGTGCCTCCATCCCTGCAGTCGGCTCAGAATCGGTATGTTGTCGGTGGTCAGGCGATGGTGACCCGGCTCGAAAACGTCTGCGAGCTCACCACGATGCACCAGAACCGCCACTTGGCCCGGGCGCACGATGAGCTGGGCACCGTTTTTGATCTCGTTGCGGTATCTCGGAAAACGCCATACCAAGGTGTCGCGGGTATGGTCGAGCCATTCAATGATGTCGACGAATTCGTCGCGTAAGCTGTCAAATAATCCCATGGGGCCTCCTCTTCGATGTCAATTCTACGGCAGGTGGAACCACCCTATTCAGAAAACACGAATCCCAATCCGGATTACCCTGAAACGTGCCCACAACCTAGGACTTGCCCGCGGCGGCTACCTCGCTTCCGGTCTGAGAAGACCGGTCGCCTAGCAGGCTGTGGCAAAAGTCTCATCGCGCTGCGAGCGCGCCTGCGCGGCCC
>CBDUGP010000178.1:0-11064 GCA_965366625.1 uncultured bacterium | reverse complement strand
CTGCCACAGAGGCCAGTCATGCTGCAACCCCTTAAGTTAGCGCCTATGGGGGCAAGCCCCGCCCCTACATCCAGAGGGCGGGGGCTAGGGGGTGAGGGTCTGAGACCTCTCCCGCCGCGGGAGAAGGAGCAAGCCCCCCTACCTCCGGAGGTTTGCGGACTTAGTCCGCTAAGTTCGAACAGTGCGCTACCCGGGTAGTCCTGGGCTCTCTTCTTGAATGGATTCGTATTCGCCTTCGGAAAACACGATGGCCAGCTCGACTCGGCGGTTACGTTGTCGAGATTCCGGATCGGTTCCTTCTGCTACGGGCGCGCTCTTGCCCATGCCGAGGGTCGCGAGGACGTCGGGTTTGACGCCGGAGTCCACCAAGTAGTGTTTGACGGTTTCGGCGCGTCGTTTAGACAGGTCTTTGTTGTATTCAACCGAGCCGACATCGTCGGTGTGACCGAAGATCTGTACGCCGTAGTCGTTGAAGGTCAGCAATACTCCGGCGATTTTGCTCAGCACCTCGCGGTTTTCAGGCCGTAGGGTGTCTTTATTGAAGTCGAACTCAATGTGGTCGCTGTCCAAAGTCATGACCAAGCCGAGGGCCGTTCTCTTGGTATCGGCGATGCGATTGAGAGCCGCTTGTAGACGGTCGAGCTCGCTCTCCATCTTTTTTTGCAACCGCCGGGTTTCGGCTTTGGCTTCCATGGTTTCCAGACGCGATTGGTCGAGGGCCTGCAGGGTTTCCTGCTTATCGTTTTCGGCGATTAACCGCAGACGCTCTTCTTCAGCTTTGGCGGCGGCCGCCTGCTGGGCTTGGGTCAGCGCTTGGTCGCGTTCGGACCGGGCCAGAATTTCTTGTTGCCTTGCTGTTTCTTCGGCTTGAAGAGCCGCCTCGGCTTTGGCTGCACTCTCCTGTTCGCGAGTGGCGGCGAGTTGAGCGTTGTCTGCCGCCCGCCCTGCTTCCTGTTGGGCTTGGGTGGCGCGCTCTTCGGCTTGGGAAGCCCGTTGCTCGGCGCTGGCCACCTGCTGGTTGAGGGTTTCGAGATGTTGGTTGAGGGTCGCCATTTGTTGGTCCATACGCTGCATGTGTTGCCAGCCGAAGAAGCCGGCAACGACCAGGACCAAAACCGCGAAGATGGCTATAAATAAAGAGTTGTTACTCTCAGAGGACATTCGTTCAGAGGACATTCGTTCAGTAGACATGGGTTCAGTAGACATTCGAACACTCCTTTCGGCTTCATTATACGGGGCGCCGAAGAGGCTGGATCGAACCTGTGCTCACGAGCGCTGTGCTTCGGCGGGGCTGAGCCTATGGAGCCAGACCGGCACTGTGCTTGCCTCGGTCCGACCACATTCTCCCGTCCGAATGATCCCGGGTCAGCAGCCCGAGAAAAAAGAGCGCCGCTATTTTGGTGGTTTCCGCGGCGATGAAGAGTCCGTGCAGGGGCGACGGGGGCAGTGGCTTACCTTGCATGATTTGCGCGGTGCGCAGGTCGAGGGCGGGCAGTAGCCAAACCGACTGGGCGAAGACCCAACCGAGTACGAGGGTAGTGAGCACGAGGTCCGTCGTCGATGGGCGTCGCGACGCCGCACCTCGGGCGAGACCAAAGGCCAATAGCGCACAAAGGAGCCACTCGATGCGGTTGAAGGCGTGTAACGTCACATGACCCACATCCAAGGCGGTGGCCATCGTCAATGAGGTGGCGCGGAATTTCACTGGGGTGGCGATGAAGGAAATGCCGGCCACCAAACCCATCCAAAACCAAGCGATAAACCGAACCATGCCGTCCTCCGTGCGCTGAAACGTCTGTCATCATAGTAGACGATCCGCCGCCGTTTGCCCGAAGTGCCGTAAACCCATGAGAGGTTGTTGCCCGTGAAGATTACCGTGCTCGCCAATCGAGATTTGCCCGCCAATTTTGCTTTGAATCATCTGATTCCACAGCTGATTCCGCTTCACGACGTCAAGATCTTCTTGTCGTCCCACGTGGGCGGTAGCCAGAACATGCCGTCCGAGCTGGTGGATCTGGCGTTTTTCGAGCAGACCCTCTTCAACGACATGCTTTTTCCTGCCCTCGACCGATCACTGCCCGACGAAAACTCAGCTGATCCTCGTCCAGGATTGCTGAGCTTTGAAGCCTTGGGGCGGCTGACCGGCCGGAGCGTGGAGGTTCTCAATCGGGTGAACGCTTCCGCGAGCATGGAGCGCCTTCGGGCATCGGCGCCGGATCTGATCCTCTCGATCCGCTATGGCTCGATTCTCAGGGATCCAGCCATCGCCGTGCCCACGAACGGGGTGTTGAATCTGCATTCCGGCTTGCTGCCGAACTATCGAGGGGTGATGGCGACTTTCCGCGCCCTGCAGAATGGTGATCCGCAAATCGGCACAACCCTGCACACCATCGACGACGCCGGTATCGATACCGGCCGGGTGATCGGCCGCACGCGTCTTCCGGTCGAGCGGGGCAAGTCGTATCTGTGGCATGTCCTGGCCCTCTACCCCGAGGGTTGCCGATTGATGCTCGAAGCGGTGTCTAAAATCGACCAAGGGCAGCCGTTAGAGACCCAAGACCAGGGCGAGGGGGGAGCCTACTATTCGTTCCCCAGCCAATCGGAACTCGACGACTTTCGTCGGGCCGGCTGGGCTCTTTACAAGCTCGACGAGATGACCGACTTCACCAGGCCCTATTTGCCGGGCTAGTCGGCGTTGCCCGATTGCCTCCGCCCGCCCGTCGGCGAGTAGCGGGCGAGCAGCGGGGCGGACAGCGGGCATAAAGGCGCCGTGATCGGCCTCGCTCGATCTCTCCACGAGTTCGGCTAACCACAGCAAAATGAGCGAGATCGGCAGCTCGAAAAAGAAAATCAAAAAATCTTGGGTTTTTTTGATGGAGACCTGATTTCGGTTGCGCTTTCCTATTGAAGGCCGTTGACTCTGCCCCGTTGCCGGGTCACCCAGCTCGACGGTCTTTGGAAACGAGCTCGTAGGGGGCCGTTCCCACCTAAGGAGAGAATCATGCGTTTATCCGATACCCGTTTCGCCGATCTAAGCCGTTGGACCTGTCTCGTGGTCTTGGTTGGGTCGTTCCTCTTAGCAGCCCCCGGAGTTTTCGCCGTGGATCTTTTGTTGATTCACGATGGCGAGGAAGAGGGCAAGATGACCATTGGCAGCGATCTGGATGTCAACCTGAGCGGTGGACCCCAAGGGATCTACACGGTCAGATTGGTGGACGAAGCAGATGAGATCGTGGCTTCGACCGTGCTCCATCTCTCCCAGGGGCAGGGGTCATCGGTGACCCGACGTCTTTGGACCCGCACCGGTGTCGTGGGTTGCGACCCGGGGGCCGTCCACGATCCCGATGAGTATCAATTTGAGAGTTTTGAAGAAGCGGAAACCCTGCTCGACGAGCGGACGTTTCGAGTCGAGGTATATCAGGGCATCCTCTTCCCGGCCGCCCAAAGCCCGGTGATCGAGGAGGAGATTGCCTTCGAGGCTCCGCAGCTGAGCGTTCGGGCCTTTCCGAGCGACATGACGGGCTGCTTCCGTACGACCTTCGATGAGGGCGAGAATCTCTACCTGTCGATTCAGCATTCGAAATCGAATCAGCAGTTGTTCCGCAACTTCTTGGTCCATGCACAATACTTGTGGACGGCCGGGGACTCGCTGAGCGATGTGCGTGCCAACGGTTCCGGGGTGATCACGGTTCCTTCCGGCAACCCTTCCGTCCACCTCTTGTGGAGCCCCGCTCCCGGTACGGGAGGCGACCCGCCGCCCGAGTACCTGTTCGACATCATCCTGCGACCCGGCGTCGATTCCACTCCTACGTTCGACCCCGCGACTGATTTTTCCGGCGGCCGAGCACGAGTGCCGGCGGGCGGCACGGTACCCGAGTGCAAATACCACTGCGTTCCTCCTTGACGAGGACCTGCGGAGCCGGAATGGGAATCAGTGAACGGGAGGCCTTGTGCCTCCGTTCTTTTATCGGCAAGGGCTCGTCAGCGCCTCGCCCGGTCGGCGGCGAGCGCCGCCCCGCGTCGCGAATCTCTCGGATTAGCCATTCAAGCTTTCCGCTAGCTGAACGGCTTCGACCGTCCAACGGTGAGAGGCTCCGAGATGCTCCGTATAGATCGCCACCGCCCGCTTTGCAGCGGCGGCGGCTTCTTGTTTGCGCCCCGAGCGTCTCAGAACCTCGGCCAGCCTTTTCTCGATGGATCCGGTCAAGGGTAGGGTGCCCGGCACTTGTCGGCCAAGGGCCTCTAGGGCCAAGCGGAGCTTGGATTCCGCCGCGGCCAATCGCCCGTCGGACGCCGCCGCGTCCGCCAGAGCCATATATATATTTGGTTCGATTCCGAGATTCAGTTCCCCGTTGACCTCGAGGGCCTCGCGCAGCAGTGGCTCAGCTCGAGCATCGCCGTTCTCAGCCAGTAGGCTGCCCAGGCTGAGCAAAGGATTGATGATTCCCTCATGGACTTTGGGGTAAAGCCTGCGACGGATTTCGAGGGCCTGCTGAAAGGCTTCCACCGCCTGCTCGATTTGACCGGAGAACTGAAACAACACACCCTGTTGCAATCGGACCTTGCTCGCCAAGTGGCTCGACGGGATGTGTTTGGATGCCAGCGCCCAAGCTTCGTCGAGGCAGGCCGCCGCCAAATCGACCTGCTTTTCGCGCCAGGCCCCATCGGCTAGGTTGTAGAGGGTCGGAATCAGGTCTGCGTGATCGTCCCCCAAAACTTTGCGTTGCTTTTCTAAAAGTTGTTGAAAGATCACTAGGGCTCCGGCTCGGTCGTGGGGGGTGGAGGAGACCGCCAGATCGTTGGTGGTTTCGAGCACTAGGGGATGATTCTCACCGAGCAGCTCGATTCGATCGGCGAGCACGGTGCGCAGGAGGGTCGTGGCTTCGGGATGTCGCTCTTGGATCTGTAGGACCCTGGCCAGCCCGGCGCGGGCCCCGGCGCTTTGGAGGGAACCCTCGCCCTGTTGGGCATTGTGGAGATCGAGAGCGCGTTCGAGCAAGTCCTCGGCGTCGGCCAAATTGCCACGCAGTCGTTCGAGTTCACCGAGGCCTTCGAGGGTGGTGGGAATTTCGGCGGCGGCGGCGGGGCCGATGGCCAAGAATCGTCGTTCGGCGTCTTTTAGGTGAAGCTCCGCTTGGTCAAAGTCGCCTTGGCGGGCTTCGAGCAGGCCCAAGCTCCGTTGGACCGCAGCCCGTGCCATGCCCACCTCCGGGTCGCTGCTGCTCAAGCTCGACAGGTCGTCCCGAGCGGTTTCCAACAGGGCTCGGGCGTCGTCGAAAAGGTAGAGGTTGAGATAGGCCTTGGCCATGGCCCTTTGGATGTCGGCCCGGGCGATCGGGTCCTCGTGCAGGTCCGCCCGAATGCGACGAGCTCCGGCGTCGAGCAGGTCCCGGGCGGTCACAGATTCGCCCCGTGGGGACGAGCCGTCATCACCGGCCGCCAACGTGACCTCGCTATAGGGATCGCTGACAGCGAAAAGATCGACCAGAAAATCGACCGCGCTTTCAGCCTGACGTTTTTCTTGCTCGGCGCGCTGCCTCTCTTGGCGGGCCACCGAAGCTTGCCAGGAGGTTCCCACCACCGCCGCCAACATGGACGAAGCCACCAACGCCGCGACCGCCACACCGGTGCGGTGTCGGCGGACGAGCTTGCGGGCCCGATAGGTCCAGGTTTGGCGCCGGGCGAGGACCGGCCGGCCGTCGAGTAATCGTCGGAGGTCCTCGGCGAGGTCACGGACACTGGTGTAGCGATGGGCCGGTTCGACTTCGAGGGCCTTGGCCACCACGGCATCGAGTTCCGCGCGATGTTGGATCGTGAATCTGTCTTCCGCCGGCACCAGGGGATTCCCGTCCGCCCACGAGCGCCGTTGGGCGTCCGAAAGGGGCTCGGCGTCTTTTTGTCGACGGACCATGGCCCACAGCAGGGGATTCGGCAGAGTGCCGTCCTCCGGCTGGTGAGGTAAACGACCGCTGGCCAGTTGGTAGAGCAAAATGCCGAGGGCATACACGTCGCTGGCGGTGTTCAGGGGCAGACCCAAGAGCTGCTCCGGGCTGGAGTATTCCGGCGTCAGCAGGCGTTCTTCCAACCGGGTCAGCGTCGGCGCGTCGGTCCCTTCACCGCCACCGGCCGACTCGCCGCGCAGCAATTTGGCAATGCCGAAGTCGAGAAGCTTCGGAATGCCTTCGGCGGTGACCAGGATATTCGACGGTTTGAGGTCCCGGTGCAGGACCAAGTTTTGGTGTGCGTAATCCACCGCCTCACAAACTGCTTCGAAGGTTTCGAGCCGTCGGCGCAGGGGCAGGTTTTCTTCAATGCACCATTGGTCGATGCGTATCCCCTCGATCACCTCCATCACCAGGTAGGGGCGACCCTCGTCGTCGGAGCCACCGTCGTGGATCCGGCAGATGTTTGGATGCACCAAGCGGGCGAGAATTTGACGTTCCAGACGCAGCCGTTCGAGGATGTCGTCGGTATCCATGCCCCGGCGGATGCGCTTCAGGGCCACCGGCATGGAAAACTCGCCGTCCCGTTCCGCCAGGTAGACCGTGGCGATGCCGCCCCGGCCGAGCCGGCCGAGGATTCGATAGGGGCCGAGCTGCTCCGGATCCGGCTCGATCATCGGCGAGCGTGGAACGGCTTGGAATTCATCCAAAGTCCGCGTTTCGTCGGTTTCCGAGGCCGGGTGGGCCGGCTCGCCCCGTTGATCTGCCGCCCGCCGCCACTCTTGATCGACGATGCCTTCGAGTTCTGCCAGATTCCCCTGGGCATCTTCCGCCAACAGCTCGGCGACTTCTAGGCGCAGCTCCGAATCCTCACATTCGCGCTCCAACCAGGCGGCGCGCTGGGCCGGTGGTTGTTCGATCGCACCTTGAAAAAGCGCGTCGAGACGAGCAAAGCGATCCGCGTCAGGCTTCATCACCGCCTCTGAGCCGGCGTGCTATCCACGCTCGGCCCATGCGCAGCTCCCGTTCAACGGTGGCAGTAGAGATGCTCAGGGCTTCGGCGGTCTCGTCGATCGACAGACCGCCGAACAAGCGCAGCTCGAGCACCCGAGCCTTGCGCGAGTCGAGGGCGGCGAGGCTTTTCAGGGATTTGTCCAAAAATAAGAGGTCGTCAGGGTTCATTCCCGGTGCCTCGACCAGATCGGCGACCTCCGACAGCTCCACCGGGCGGGCTTCGCCCCCTCGTTTCTCGGCCCGGCGTCGACGTGCTCGGTCGACGAGGATTCGACGCATGGCCCCGGCGGCAATGGCGAAGAAATGGGCTCGGTTCTGCCACGGCACATCCATCTTCAGCATGCGCAAATAGGCTTCGTGGACCAACGCCGTCGCTTGCAGGGTCGAGCCCTGCTCACTGCCCATATGCCGTTGGGCAACGTGGTGCAGCTCTTCGTAGACCAAGGGCATGAGTCGGTCGAGCGCGCCGGAATCCCCGTCGCGCCAGCGCACCAGAAGTCCGGTGACTTGATCCGGATTCACGGCACCAGAGCCCGGGTTGGGGTTTGAAACGTCTTGAGAGGAATGGCATGGCTGAGAATTGGGTTGAGACATGATGTGCTCCAAAAAGCTGCGTCCCCACCGTGACGACCCCAAGGCCTTGATGCAAAATCGATTTCAATGGCCGGCGTCCGAGACCTTGGGTGAGGTGGGTGGTTCATGGGTTCGTCGACTCCCTAGATGAACGACTTGTGGAGGTGTTTTTCTCAATCGGAAGCAGGAGATTGGTATCCTGAGTCCAACATTCCCAATCAGCGCTGCCGCGGACGGCATTGGAGCATTTCATCCGGCCCAGAATACACCGAGGGGATTCAGCGACGCCATGAGCGAGAGGGGGACGGAGGAAACGTCGAGCATGACGACCGGGTCGGACGATCGATCCGGGCCGGACGATCCATCCGGGTTGCCCGATCGATCCATCAGCCGGCGGTTCGGTCCGTTTCTCTACGATCCCCATTCCGAGACCCTGGTCGGCCCCGACGGCGAGGTCCGCATGCGGCCCCAGGTTTTCCAATTGCTGGGCCTGCTGATCCGCGAGGCGCCTCGACCGGTGCCCCAACGCCGGTTGATCGACGAGATTTGGGGCTTGGCCCATGTGTCGGCGGGTTCGGTGCAGCGGACCGTCAGCGAGCTGCGGACCGCCCTCGGTGACGATGCTCGCTCGCCCATTTACGTGGAAACCGTGCATCGGCGCGGTTATCGATTCGTCGCAGCTCTTGAGCCGGTGCATGCCGAATCGGCGCTCGGCCAAACCCCTGATGCCGAAGCGCCGGAGTCGACGTCCCCACCCGGCGACCACTCGTCGATCGAAGCCGAGCCACCGGAGATCCCTGCTGCCGATCGGGGCAGCGCACGTCGGTATCGGGGTCGGGGTCGGGGTCGAGGTTGGGCCTGGGCGCTGGCGATCGGTTTGCTCGGCACAGTTTGGGTGGTGGGAGCTTCATGGCTCGAAAGCCGTGGGTTTAAGTCGTCCAAGTCCATGGACCTGACCACTACCGAGCAGGACACCGCAGGCTCGCCAACGGGGTCGGCCAACCTCCCAGTGGGCGATCCGGCAGCGGACGATTCGGCAGCGGACGATTCGGCAGCGGACGATCCGGCTGTGGGCGAGGTGCTGGGATGGCCGGTGGGAGAAGCCGGCGACGCCTTGGTCGAAAACGTCGAGGTCACGGTTCGTTTGCTGCCACCTTTCATGTCGTCCGGGCAAGACGACCCCGTGTCGGTGCGCAATCGATTCGCGCTCCTGGATCCGGCGGTTCGAAGCTCACCGAGCGTTCGATTGGGCCTAGCCCACGCGCTCGCGGAGCTCGGCTGGCATCAACAAGCCCTCGAGCAGCTCGATGCCGTGCTCGAAGGCTCCCAAGTCGGTCCGAATTTGCCAGAGCTGTCGAAGGAGATTGTGTTGGGGGTGGAGGCCTTGCACCACGAGCTGCAAGGAGAGGGTGAAAAGGCCTTGGAGCTACGCCAAACCCTGGCGACCTTCTTTCCAGACGACTTCGAGCACGGTTTGAGGCTGGCCCAAGCCGAGCGGCGGTTCGGCGATCCGTTGCGCGCGGAGGCGATCTTGAACCGGCTAGGGACGGATTTGCAGCAGCCGGTCCTGCACATGCGAATAGAACTCGAAAGGGCGGAAGTCTGGCATGCCCGAAGTGAGTCGGAGCAAATGCTCGCCGCCGCAGAGCGGGCGGCCGAAGCGGCGCGCCTCGAAGACCGACCCTATCGACTCGCCCAAGCCCTGCTCTTGTCCGGCCGTGCCCGCCATCACCAGAAGGCAGCCACGGAGGCGGTGGCGGATTTAGCTGCCGCCGCCGACCTATTCGAGCGACTGCACGTGGCTCGGGGCGCAGCCGAGGCGCAGGTGGTTTGGGCCACCCTCCTCTATGAGCAAGAACGATTCGACGGCGCCCGAGAGATCGCCGAGAAATCCTTGGCCGCGAGTGTGAAGCTGGAAGATCCCGTGCGCATTGCCCGAGCGCGGTTGCAGCTCGGCCGGATCGAGATCGCAGTGGGAGACCTGGATCGGGCGATCGAAGAAATCACCGCCGCCATGTCCGCCTACGAGCAGGCAGGGCTAGAAATCGGTGCGTCGTCGGCGCGCACCAGCCTAGCGCACTTACGCTACCGCCAGGGTCGGTTGGATGTGGCGATGGACCTGCTGAAAAGTTCGTTGGACGTCTACCGGCGACGGAAGCGGTGGGAAAACATCGCCTCGTCGGCTTCGAATCTGGGCATGGTCGCCATTGAAATGGGGCGTTGGCAGGACGCCGAGCGCAGCCTGGCGGAGGCGGCCGAAGCGCGTCGACAAGGGGACATGGGTGAAGGCTCAGCGTACATTCGCCTGTCGTCCGCCCGTATAGCCCTGAACCGAGGCGAACTCGACCCGGCCATGGAACTGGCGCTCGCAGCCTTAGAGGAGTTTCGCCGCCAGGGTCGACCCTCGGGTCAGCTGGCGGCCCACAAAATGTTGGCGCGGGTCGACGAGGTCAGCGGTGATTTACACGCCGCCGAGCGACGGCTCAACGAAGCGGCCACG
The DNA here is from genome assembly GCA_965366625.1 of uncultured bacterium. Classification (GTDB taxonomy): domain Bacteria; phylum Acidobacteriota; class Thermoanaerobaculia; order Multivoradales; family J023; genus JAUIJL01. The sequence goes on along the minus strand of CBDUGP010000178.1, from coordinate 1,035 downwards.
CTGCCGTTCTTCAGCCCCATCGCACCGGTCGACGGCGCCGATGCGAGGCGGCGGTTCACATTGGCCCTGTCGCGGGCTCGGGTGGCGATGTATCGAGGCTCCGCGTCGCAGGTGGAAAAGCAGCTCGAACTAGCGGATCGACTCCTCCCACAGATCACCGAGCCCAAGCTCAAAGCGCTCTTCCTGCAAACCCGCGGCCGATGGCTGTGGTGGAGCGGCGAACCCGAAACCGGCCGACAAGCCATGACCGAAGCTTTGCAAGAATGGCGAACCTCAGGACGAGCGGCGATGGAAAACCGAGCGTGCTTGGATTTAGCACGTCTAGCGCTCGACACGGGACGTCTCGACTCCGCCGAACAGCAGATTCGGTCGGTCCTAGAACGCTCGCGGGACTTGGGCGATGACCCAAGCGCAGCCTTGGCCTGGGCCCTACGAGCTGAGCTGGAACTCCAACGGGGCAAGCTCGAAGTCGCCCAAACCTATGCCCGCATCAGCCGGGAAACAGCACCCCTCACCGCCCACGACGAAGGCCGGCTGGTGTTGGTCTCGGCCATCCTAGACCCATCGGCAGAGCAAGGCGCCGACGCCGATCGAGAAATCCAGGGGATTCTCGAACGGGCCGAGCAAGGTGGCGACTGCCGCCTGGCGGTCGCCGCGCTCGGCGCGTCGGCTAGGCTGGCAAAGAAAAACGGCCAGCCGGAAAAGGCGACCGATAAACGTAAACAGGCCACGGACCGAGCCGCGACCTGTGGGTATGGGGAGCCGAGCAAAGGGTAAGCGCCCTCGGAATTTATTCCGTGGCGATCGTTCCGTCGTGTCTGTCCGTGGCGTCCACCTAGCCTAGGTTCTGTCCAGAAATGGATTCCGGTGGGTCGGCGCGGCGCCCTGCGCGCGTTGCTCCGAACTCGCGCCACCGCTGGAGTGTCGTCGCAAATCTATGATGTGCAGGAGTTTAAGCCGATTCATGGGCTGTATCGCTCAGACACGCTCGCTTTCCGTGCTCGGATCACCGCGCCTTTTAGATCCTCGAAACCC
>CBDUGP010000177.1:0-11100 GCA_965366625.1 uncultured bacterium | reverse complement strand
TCGATCTGAGCCCATACGTGCTGAAGGGCAGACCGCACTTGAATCTCGGCCTTGAAGTTCTTGAACCTCTGGTTCTCCGGCAGAGATAATCTAGAGGAGGACAGTGACACAATGTAGTGCCGTGACCGATAGCCAAATCGGTCAGGCATTAGGCTATCCTCCTTGAGTTTGGGCCGCGAAGCGTCGAACTCGCTTTCGATGATTGAACCAACCTTCTCGATTTTGTCGTCGGACCAGAGGATGGTTCGAATTCCGCAAATATCTTGTATATCCTCCAGTGAAGCGTATTTCCCAGGTGACTTCAAAGCCTTGTCATGAGCACTCTCCCAGGATCTGACTCGCGACTCGATTGTATGTAGAGGTAGCCGTCGTTTTTCCAATAGATTTTGAAGTAGTTCCTTGACGTAACCCAGAAAGGCGCTGCACCCCGCTTTGCTAGACCAATATTAGTCCCTAAGATTCTTCCTTGTGTCGGCTTGGGAAGATTCCATGACTAGCTCCCGGAGATCTCCTGCGGAATAGTGGATTGCAGAACTTACAGATTAAAGGCATTAAAACGACGTCACACCGCCGGGGTCCTCTACTCGACTCTGTGTTCTGGCGGTTCGTGATGGCTTTTTTTCATTTTACGGATCATCCTATTAGATGGAATCGGCGTTTAGAGCGTCTAGGATCAAAGACAGAAGACGCCAAGCCAAAATGAAACCGGCCGGGTCCGTAATCTCTGCCCAGTTCCCTTTTTAGAGAGCACCGAGGTGATGGTGGAGTCGGCTCAGCGATTCTGATTTTGCCCGACATGCCAGGCGATTTGTTTCCAGAACGATACCAGATCTTGGCGTGCTCCGTTTTCTGCCGCAAGCACGAAGGGAACCAGTCGTCCGGCTCGGAGCGCTTCGGTAAGATCAGGAGGAAGAAAAGGCTACCCACCACACAGCTTGCCTTTGGCACGAGCGACGGCCATGCCTTCACGGGTCCGCATCCGGATCAGGTCGATATCTCAAGCGTCGGGAACGGATCGGGCCAGGCGGTCCATCTTGGGCACCACCAAGGTGTCCCCTTCTCGCACCGCGGCGAGCGCCTGGTCCAATCCCGGACGTTTTCGATTCGTGCCGGTGAATCCGCGATCGGTGTAGATCCGTCCCCGGTCAAACAGCTAGTAGTCGCCACCAATAGAGACGGTCTGGACGGGGTTCTCGGTCAACCGCTTCGTCGGTCAGCCATCGGCGCAGTGCATGGTGATCGCGTAGCCCGAGGCGGTAACCGAGGTGGCGGCGGATCTGAGAACGGTAACGCTCCCACGGTTCGCTCCGGCGGATCGATCTCAGTGCGCATCGGCCGGATCAGGACAAAGATATTTCCTTGAGGTGCGAAGAGCACTTCGCTCTCAAGGTGTTTCGGCTGCAGCGCAAAAGCCAAGCGCCAGCCAGCGGGGACATCTCACAGGCCTCTATTGGACCGACCACGCTGACGTGTCGCCGGACTCGAAGCCGTCGCTGAAGAGGCCGACGATCGGCAGCACGGCCGTCAAGGGCTGACTTCGGCCGGTGACGTCTCCCGCGGACGGCAGGGGCTCGGTGGAGTATCGGAACGGTTGTTGCACGTACGGCCCGGCGGCCGACGGATCAAAAAGGCGCGCTTCGATTCTCACCGTCAAGGTGTCCGGGAAGGCGTCCGTGGATTGGGTACCGGGACGAGTCAGGAGCAGGTCGAGCTCGCCGTCGAGGTCGGTGGGATTCCAAGATGCGTCTACGTTAGACGGGGCCGCGCCGATCACGGTGATGGCGTCGGGAAGCCCATCGTCGTCCGCGTCGGTGGTGTCGATCGTGTAGCGGTCGGTGTCGAGATCGAGGGAGACCGCCAGGCTGTTGATGTCGTGATCCGGTGAACTCAGCACGAGCTCGGCGGTGACGTGATCGCCTTCGACGGGTAGCTCCCACGGTCCCAGCTCGAGGCGCAGGGTGCTCTCGGTTTTCGGCAAACGGCGGCTCAGAGGCGAGCCGGCGCAGGTGGAGCCGAAGATCAGGAGATGTATGCAGGAGATGTCCCCCGCATCCACCGAGGTGTCGGCGTTGGCGTCGCATCCGATGGGATCTCCGGTAAAGGTGCCTGCGGGCACGTCCGCCCAGAAGGCCCCGTCGCCGTCGAAGATTTCCAGGGTATCGGCTACCAGGTCGACGTTGGCCAGGGTGCCGTCGCCGTTGCAATCGCCGCGTACGCCGTTGAAGACGGTCACAGATCCGTCGGTCCATGAGCCGGCCAGGTTTTGCACTTGATCGTTGGTGAAGCTCGGCTCAGGGTCGACGGAAAAACGGACGGCCGCGCTTTGGTCGGCACCCAAGGGCGGGGTACAAGTCGAGTCGAGGCTCAAAGTGAATAAGGAGCCGTCACCCAGCAAGCTCGAGGGGAAAGCGTCGAAAAGGCTGATGTCGAGCTCTCCGTCGGTGTCCGCAACATCCACGGTCACCTCCAATTGATAACCGGCTGGGCCGTGATAGACCAGCGCGTCCGGAATTCCGTCCGTGTCTTCATCGGTCGGGTCGAGGCTGAGACAGGTTTGATCGAAATCCACCGAAAAACTGGTACCGATGAGCCCGGCGCCGAAAGTGGTCAATGCGATGGGGATGTCGACGCTTTGTCCGGCAATCGCCGGGATGTTTTCCTCGATACCCAAATTGGGCATAGGAGGACACCGGTATTTGGCGATATTCGACGATGCCGTATCCCCGGCGGTTGAAAAGAGACCCCCCACATAGAGCGCCGGGCCTGTCCCGTCGTCGAATGTGGCCATGGCCCAAACGTTTTCGTTGAAGCCTTCCGACGAGACTCCCCCACCGAGATCGTCCCAAGCAGAACCGTCCCAGGCGGCGACGCTCTTCGCCGGCAGGCCGTTGAGGAATTGGAAGTAACCGCCCGTGAAGAGTCGCGGAGCACCACCTGGATCGTAAACCGTTTGGGAATGGAAAGCATTGGAGATGTCGGTGTCCAGGAAGGTCCAGCCGTGGATCCCATCCCATCGAGCGAGGCAGCAGTCGAAACCACCGAGGCTTTCGGGCTCGCGTCCGAATTCGATTGAGCCTCCGGCATGGAGCACCGGCCCGAGCTCGTCTGTGTAAATCGCCAATGAGCGAACCGTCGCGCTGCCGTCGAATCCTTGTTCAGGAACCGACCAAGCCGAGCCGTCCCAGCGGGCGATACCGCCCCAGGCAGGGGTTCCGTCGACGGTGCTGAAGTCTCCGGCGACGTAGAGTGCCGGTCCGGCTCCGTCGTCGAGAACCTTGAGCTCGAAAACAGAGCCGTCGACGCCGCCAGCCAAGGCCGACCACGCGATGCCGTCCCATTTGGCCAAGTAGGCCGTCGACGGATCGCCGGCGATGCCGGGGAATTCGCCGCCGACGAAAAGAGCTGGACCCGTGCTGTCGTCCCAGGACCCCATGGCCAGAATCGTGCCTTCGAAGCTCGCAGTTTCCGCGACCCACGCGCTGCCGTCCCATTTGGCGACGTAGGAGAAGTTGGCTTGAATGGGGTCCGTGGCACCGACGTAGAGAGCCGGCCCACTGCCGTCATCCCACGATCCGAGGGCGTGCAGATGACCGGTGAAGCTCGGATCCAGAGAGTTCCAAGAGGTACCGTCCCAGGTGACGACATGTTGCGTCGTCGAGCCGTTGGCCAAAGGCAGGGAGGTGATGGCGTAGAGGGCGGATCCCGTGCCGTCGTCGTGAACGGCCAGCTCTCGCACTTCTCCGTCTAGGCCGTTGCCCGAGCCCGCGCTGACCAGATCCCATCCGGTCCCGCTCCACAGCGCCAAATGTTGCGCTTGGCCTGGTGTGTCGAAGGTTCCGCCCGCGAAAAGATGCTGCCCGCTTCCCGAGTCGAAGACGGCGAGGGTCTCGACTCGATGGAAGTGTGCGGGATCCAGGCCGTTCGCCAAGGGGCTCCAGGCGGCACCGTCCCATTGAATCGCCGCCCATTCACCGGCATCGTCGAAGGATCCACCAGCGATCAGCTTCGGTCCCGCACCGTCGTCGTAGACGGTCAGCGCGTAGATTCTGTCGACGGAGCCGCCGCCGAGGGCGCTCCAAGCCGTGCCGTCCCAACGGGCGATGTGCTCCGCCGCGAGCCCACCGGCTTGGTCGAAAGACCCGCCGACGATCAACTTGGGACCGCTCCCCTCTTCCAGTACCGTGAGGGCATCGACTGAGCCGTCGACCCCTGAGCCCAGAGGCGACCAAGTTTTCCCGTCCCAGCGCGCGATCTTGTTGGCGCTCGCTCCACCGGCCTGGCTGAAGGTGCCACCCACGATGAGCTCGATGCCGGAGCCGTCGTCAAAGACGGTGAGGGCCTTGACCGATTGGTTGACACCCGAGCCCAGGGGCGACCAAGAGGTGCCGTCCCATTGGGCGACCCGGTTGGCCGGCAATCCCCCGGCTGAGGTGAAGGACCCTCCAACGGTGAGCTTGGGGCCGCCGCCGTCGTCGTAGACGGCCAGCGCGTCGACAGGGCCGTCGGCACCCATGCCCAAAGCCGACCAAGAGGTGCCGTCCCATTGAGCCACCCGACTGGCCGGAGTTCTACCCGCGCTGGAGAAATAGCCACCGGCGATCAGCTTCGGTCCCGTTCCGTCGTCGTAAACGGCCAACGCCCGGACCGCGTTATTGGTCCCCTCCCCCAGCGGCGACCAAGAGCTGCCGTCCCATTTCGCAATGTGATGAGCCACGGTGTCGTCGGCTGCATTGAGCCGGCCTGCGGCGTAGAGGGCCGGTCCGGTTCCGTCGTCATAAACCACAGTCGCGCTGACCGTGCCGCTCGGACCGGCCTGATGAAATCCCGGCACCCATTTACATTCAGCGCTGGATTTAGCTTGCTGAGAAGGGTTGCTCGCGGCTTCGCCGATCGAGCTCGAAGCAATCAAGAAGCCGAGGGAGTGAAGGATGGCGAGGCAAACGATTTTGCGACATTCGAATTTGAGCATCTGAGCCCTCCCTGATTGAAACGAAATCAATTCGTAACCTTTGTGCAGGTTCGAGGCAAGAACCGGCAGGTTATGTAGCTCAATCATAGACTACTTGACGCGACGAGTGTCATCGTCCCCGACTCGAGTGCAGGGTCCTTTGGTGAATTCGGGCGGCATGAGCGGGGTGATGGGGAATGCGAAGAGACTACAGATAGTCAAAATTAAAATTATGACTATCTCTCCTAGTCGTCACCGGCTCATTGCATTCCTGAACACCCCAACCTTTTACTCCCCGATCGCCTCCGGATCAATTACAGCCTCCGAATCGAGACACGAAATCCTCCCACGTCTCCTTCGTGGGAGCCACTCTCCGGAAAATGGTCAACCCACTGCCCACCACGGCAGTCACCTTCAAAACCAGGGAGCTTGTGATTGATCACCACTATGGAGCCAATCCGTAGTCACCCTAATGGTGCCACCTGATGTGCACCCTAATGGAGCCACTCGATGTGCACCCTAATGGAGCCACTCGATGTGCACCCTAATGGAGCCGGCCGAACGAGCTGATCGGGAGCCTCGGACTCACTGACCGGTAACCTCTCGTCAGATTCAATGACGCGGAGGTTGCCATGGCAAACAGGAGTTTCGAGATGTACCAGTACCGTCAAGTGTTGCTGCGGATGCGCCAAGGCGACACCGACCGAGCCATCGGCCGTTCAGGTTTGATGGGTCGAACAAAAGCGGCAGACGTTCGAAAGATCGCCGAGGAACAAGGCTGGTTGAGCGCGGAAGACCCACCCGACGATAAGGAATTGGCGGTCTTTTTCCTCCGACCGACATCGCCGGCGCAAGCGTCGGTGTCACCTCTGGAACAGTATCGGGATTTGGTGGAGACCTGGGCGAAGAACGGTTTACAGGTGACGACAATCTACGGGCTGTTGAAGCGGAAGCACAAATACACCGGGAGCTACTCGTCGGTGCGGCGTTTCGTACGTCGAGTCGTGCCCAAGGCTCCTCAGGCGACGATGCCCATGCACTTCTCGCCGGGTGAGGCAGCGCAGGTGGATTTCGGGACCGGCCCGCTGCTTCCGGATCCGGTGACCGGTGAAGAGACCAAGACGTGGGTCTTCGTCATGACGCTTTGCTGGAGCCGCCATCAGTATGCGGAAATCGTTTGGGATCAGAAGGTGCCGACGTGGCTGGGTTGTCACCAACGTGCCTTTCGGTTTTTCGGCGGCCTTCCGGAACGGATCGTGCTCGACAATGCGAAGTGTGCAATCGTCCGGGCCTGCGCGAAAGAGCCGGAGGTTCAGCGGGCCTACTACGAGCTTGCCGAGGCCTACGGTTTCAAGCTCGATGTCTGCCCGCCCCGTTCTCCGAAGCTGAAGGGGCGGGTCGAAGCCGGGGTGAAGTACGTCAAGCGCTCGTTCCTTCCGGGAAGGGAGTTTCGCGATCTGGCCGACGCGAACCGGGAGTTGGAGACCTGGGTGCTCGAAGAGGCCGGGAATCGCATCCACGGCACCACCCGGGAGCGCCCTTTGACCCGATTCGTCGAGACCGAGAAGGAAACGCTGAGGGCGATTCCGAGCCCGGCCTATGAACCTGCGGAGTGGAAAAAGCTCAAGCTCCACAAAGACTGCCACATCCGTTTCGAGCACTGCCGCTATTCCGCGCCTTGGATCCATATCGACGAATCTCTGTGGGTGCGGATCACGGCGACCATGGTGCAGATCTATCGAGAGCACACGATGGTCGCCACCCATACGCGGTGCTCGAAGGCCGGTGAATGCAGGACGGTGATCGATCATTTGCCGCCGGAGGCGCAGGCTCATCTGCGTCGAACCCCTGCCTGGTGTCGTGAGCGGGCGGACGAGATCGGGCCGGGGTGCCGGCAGGTCGTCGACCTGCTCTTGGCGGACCGCGTCGTGGAACGGCTACCGGCGGCCAAATCCCTGATCTCGCTCGGCAAGAGCTACGGAGCCCCGCGACTGGAATCCGCTTGCCGCCGGGCGCTCGCGTTCGACGATCCGCGTTACCGAACCGTCAAGACGATCCTCAACCGGGGCCTCGACCAAGTCGCGGTCGCCGAGGACGCCTTCGATCGACTGTCCGATGCCTACACCGGCTCCGGTCGGTTCTCCCGCGACACCAAAGACCTGCTGTCCCACTGAGGAGACGACCCATGACTCAAAACCCTATGCCCGAACTCGGTGAGATGCTCAAACGGCTGCGCCTTTCCGGCATCCTTCACACCCTCGACGAGCGCAACCGAGAAGCCGTCGAGCGCAAGCTCGCTTACACGGATTTCTTGGCCCTCCTCATCCAGGACGAAGTCGCCCGACGGGATCAAAAGAAATTCGACCTGAGGCTCAAACGGGCGGGCTTTCGTTCGTCCAAGACGCTGGAAGCCTTCGACTTCGACTTCAACCCCAAGGCTCCACGTGAGCTGATCTACGACCTGGGGACCTGCCGATTCGTGGCGGAGAAAGTCTCCGCGTTGATCGTCGGCCCTTGCGGGACCGGTAAAAGTCATCTCGCCCAGGCACTAGGGCACCAAGCTGTCCGCAAAGGCTACAACGTGCTTTTCCTCACCCAAACCCAGCTCCTCGGAAGCCTCCAGAAGGCCAGGGCCGTCGGCTCGTTCGAGCGCCGGTTTCAGAACCTCGCCAAGGTCGATCTTTTGATCATCGACGACTTCGGCCTGAAACCACTGAGATCGCCCCAGGACGAGGATCTTCACGATTTGATCGCCGAGCGCTACGAGCGAGTCTCGACCGTGGTCACGAGCAATCTCCACTTCAGCGAATGGGGCGAAGCGTTCCCCAACCGTTTGTTGGGGGCCGCCACCTTGGATCGACTCCGGGACGGTGCGTACCGAGTGATCCTGGAAGGCGAGAGCTTTCGCCGTCCGAAACCCTTGCCGAGCTCGTCTGGATCGAAGAGCGGAAGGCAGAACAAGACAGCAGCTAAGGAGGTGAAATGAGTGGCCGTCTGCGGGAAGCCGCCGACCTGCCAAACCGAGCCGGTGTCCGGAAAAAGGCAGCACTTAAAGGGGGATCGACTTAATGGCCGCCGGTTTCTTGAAAATCGAGAAATCGCGACTGACGGGCCGTTTACTTAGAAGGCATAATTGAGCAACTACCGAGGCCCCCGAAATGGCCGTTTGTGAGTGGCTCCATTAGGGTGCACATCGCCGGCTCCATTAGGGTGATCATTGACAGAGCTAGAGTAGACGACGACCGCCATCATCGCGACGACCAAAACGGCCGGGAAAAAGAGCAGCAGGCACCCAGCCCACCAGCGGCTCCTGCAGAGCTTTGGGGCCACCGCCAACCAAGAAGTAAAGACGCCAATCGCAAGGCTCCCCCATCGATCTCGCGGCCCGAGGTCTGCGACTAAAGCAAAGATCAGATACACCAAACCGAGCAATCCGGCAAAAAGCGCATGTTTCGCGATTCGGGTCTCAGCATCGATGATCTTGAGCGACTTGAAGCGATCCAGGCGTCGTAGCAGGAGGTAGTCCGAAGCCACACCCGCGGGTTCTTTCAATCGGACCTCTACGACCACATCCTGGCTCGAGAAACGGACGCCCTTCCGCAATCGGCTTCGACTTTCTTCTTTCAGGATCGGCCCCGAGCCATCGGTAATCTCGAGCCTTCGAAAATCCCAGACCCAAGAGATATCGAGTGAAAGCCCATCCAGATCGATCGTCCGGCGTCGCCTGCCGAAGTAGGCTATCTTCATCGGTCACTCCGAATCGGCTCCTCCCCAGCTCTGCGCTGGTACCAGAGCGCTTCTCCTTTTTCCGAGAATCCAACGACGGTGTCTCGGTATCGGATCTCGCAGGGAGTCTTTACCGTCCGATCGGAAACCGAACGGTAAATCCAATAGCTCGAGGCGCCCAATGCCAGATATGCACCTTTTGGATTTCGGCATTTTGAGTCTGGCGGCCCAGCTTGCCTTAGAAGCTGCTCCTGGGTCATGCCCCTCATCACGGGGCCCACTCGTTCTGCCAGATCAGTCTCCCTCTCACGGGACAAAAGCCCGAAGTAGCCACCGGCCGCCACCGGAATCAGCAGGCACAAGACGATTGCCAGCTTGTTTAGCCTTCTGATGGCGTGGTCGCCGAGCCCAAGGTCCACGTAACGCCAACTCTCGGAAGTATCTGCAAGTCTCCGGCTTTTCAATGACATTTTTCAGTCTTTCCTCCGAGTAGCCCCTAAGCAGCAGGCTCCAAAATCCGAAATGACAGCCAAAAACTACCCAATCCTAGAAGAGCGGCCGGCCCTGCCATGCTGAGAGAAAAAAGGCTGTGCTCCAACATCTCAGACTTCTCTAATCTCCAAAAAGCCCACTATCCGCCCCCTTCTCCCGTCGGGCGCCGTTGACGGGACGACGTGGAGACGTCAGACCATGAAATCCAAGGGCCTTTCATCGAGGCGTCAGGATGCCCGGAACCAGCGAGCGAATTCACGGCGGTTCGAACGGTCATCCAAAACGGCACCAGGCTCCAGGTCAGCAAGAAGACGGTGGACAGACTCGAAAAGGTTATTTCGATTCCTACGGCCGGAAGTGCACAAGCCAGCAGAATCAGCACTGGATGATAAATCCTGAGCGCCGTGAGTGGATTCAAGCGAAATCTCAAAGCTACCCACCCCAACAGCGCTCCTGCCGTCGTGGCTGCGACACTCAGCTCCCACTCCTCGTGAAATTCGATATCGGTACCAGCCCAACCTATGGCAACATCCGCGCCTATTGGGATCAGGCCCACTCCGAGCAGAGTGACTGAAAAGAACCAAAGCAATCGGAACCAGGACTTCACCCAGAATCTCTCTTCCCACATCGTAGAATTGCTCCGGACTCCGTTCACCGAGAGCTCCACCGCTGAATCAAGCCATCTCCTGCCTTGCTGGATTCTTACCTCTACGACTCTTCCATCGGGCAATCGCGAGTCAAACGCTTTTGCCGTTCGCGTTAAACGAAAGAGTGGGCTCGGAGTCTGCTCATCGACTTTTATCGACACCAAATCGCCGGCGTCATTCAGCACGAGAGCCACGGAATCTTCCCCTTGATCCCTTCGTGCTGGGCCTTCGAGCAGTTTGGTTATGAAGTTCTTCACCAAGGCAATCCTGCCGACATGGTTCCTATTCAGACAGGGTCATCCACCCAAAACTGGGATAGGCGGATCGAGATCGTGAGCCCACCCAGCACCGTCACGGCAGGCCACAAGTAGCCCGACCCTTTCATCCCATCGATTCGAATCAGGTGCGAGTCTAACCACATGTCGAGCTATACCGAGCAAAATCGTTTCGAATTTGAAAAGCGCTGAACCCTCGCCCGTAGCCAAAACAGAGAGACGATGACGGCAAAGGGAAATCCGATCAGCGAGTCGAAGAGCTTCCACCGTACCATTCCCTCTACTCCCGAGCGCTTGGGATCCCCGACGGCATAGTACACCTCGATCGATGCCCGCGGCTCAAGTCTAGGACCCACCACCCATAGCTTGAGGTCGTCCTGCTTACCCAGACCCTCTGGTGTGTACCGAATCGTAGAGATGAAGCTGCTCCCGACATCCCGGGAACGAAGGACAACCCCTTCGGTCGTGCGCATTTCAGAGGTATTCCAGTCCCAAGGTTGCAAGTAGAGCCCGTCCAAAGCCCACAAGCACAGAAAGGCGAAGAGCACCAACGTGCAGTGGAAAACGAACGAGCGCACGATTCCTTTGGACGCACCCGGCGCCTCGCGCAGTTCTTCGGCCAAGGCCGGCCGAAAAATGACCCGATACGGATCGGATTTCGAGCCCAAAGTGTAGATCTCGAGGTATAAGACCAGCACCGAAAACGAAAAAGCCACGACTAGGAGCCACCATTCACGAAAAAAGATTCCGTACACTCCCCCTGCTACCGGGGGTGTAAAAATCGCCACGCCGAACAGCAGCTTTGAATACCTCAAGTGCGTTGCTTTGGAAATGCCTTCTCCTCCTATCAAGTCGCGCCTAGGCCAACTTCCGCAGTTAGCGATACCCGGTCTAATGTTTTCAATGACTTAGCAAAAAAGTCGGCACTACATCGGCACTACAAGTGCATCAATAGGCCGGAATCATGAGTCTCTGAGGTAGACGCAAGCCCAGCCGATCCAGAAGTTGAGCT
>CBDUGP010000176.1:0-11212 GCA_965366625.1 uncultured bacterium | reverse complement strand
AGCTAGCAAAAATCAAGCTCAACTTGCCAGACCCACTTTCATGACGCAGGCCCTTCGGGAGGCCGTTTCTATTTGGCGGCCGGTGCCGCGTGCTAGGGTGTTGAGATGACGCCAGGAGGCCCGGGACCTCACCGGGAAGCTCGACCACGGAGTGACTACAAACCTGCCACAAATAACAGAGTCGAGAACCTGAAAGCACTTCGACTGTTCTTGTGCTTGCATCGACAAGGAATCAACTATGAATACGGACGATGGGTTGGGTTGGCAAGAATCGTCAGCTCGCACTTTTGAAGAATTGACGAATCGGCTTCTTGTATTTGCCCCCCAGCTCGCTGGGGCATTGGCGCTGTTGGTTGTTGGGTTGATCGTGTCGCATCTGGCGCGTGTATTCACCAGGAGGGTCGTCAGGGGTCTTGACTCACTCTTCCAACGCGCGGCCAGAGTCGAGGGTGCACGCCAAGAGAAGATAAAGGGCTCCTACGCCGAAATCATCAGCAGAATAGTGTTCTGGACCGTGATGATATTTTTCTTGGCTGTGGCAGCCAATATGCTCGACTGGCAGCTGTTCTCGGGCTGGATGGACCGTATTATTGCCTATTTGCCGAATCTGATCGCCGGCGTGATGATTATTCTCGCTGGATTCCTGCTGGGCAGCGGAGCGAGAGCAGGCGTAATGGGTGCGGCACATTCCGCAGGGGTGGAGCAGGGCGACATTTTGGGGCGTGTAGCCCAGGTGGTGATTCTTTTCACTACATTTGTCATCGGCATAGAACAAATTGGTATCAATGTGCATTTCTTGTCCGATGCGCTAGTTGTGGCTCTCGGCGTTTTACTTGCAGGGGGCACTTTGGCTTTTGGGCTCGGCGCCAAAACGCTGGTTGCCAATGTGATTGGTGCGCAATACGTGCGCAAGCATTGCCGCATTGGTGAACAGATGCACATGGGGGGCGTTGAGGGCAGCGTGGTCGACGTCACCCAGACCTCGATCGTGATCGAAACTGAAATGGGGCGGACGATTATTCCTGCAAAACTCTTTCAGGAGCAGATAAGCAGTTTCTTTGCAAACAGCGAGAACTCCCCCAAACGTGAGGTCCCAGACCCGCATGTGGAAGGTGTGAAATGAGCCAACAGAAGATCGACTTGGCGTTGGCATTCTTAGAATCCAAACCTGCCGGAGCAGCGGCCGTTTTGGAACAACAATCGGCAGAGCAAGTTGCCGGATTCTTGCGCGATTCACCCCATGGCCATGCGGCGGCAGTGTTGGAGAAAATGCTTCCTCAGTACGTCGCGGACATTTGCAGGCAACTCGAACCCGCTGTTTCTGCGCGTTTTCTTTCAGAAATGGATATCGACCTGGTGGTAGCGGTCCTGAGGTATTCTGATGACCGCTTGACTGGAGAGGTGCTGGAGCATCTACCAGAGCGAACCAAGATCACTTGCAGGTTATTGCTTCAATATTCTGCGGAGGCAGTGGGTGCTTGGATGGTGGCGAATATCATGACCCTACCCCATGATTGCACCGCCCAAGAAGCTCGGGAGCGGCTTGCTTCGGACCAGGATAGCCTGGAGGGAGATTCGGTGTACGTTGTCGATCGTGAAAGGAAAGTGCAAGGGTCGGTCGATGTCGGCAGCCTGTTGCGCGCGGCGCCGGATACGCCCATTACGTCGATGATGAAGGAGAACTCAGAGGCAATTTCAGGCCGAGTTCCCCTCGTGACCGCGGCCAATCATCCGGTCTGGTCCCATGGAGATACGGTTGCTGTTATCAATAGGAACCAACAAATAGTTGGGATGTTACGCCATGCCGACCTGCGCAAAGGATTGGGTGCAATTTCAAACACCATTGGCCGGACGAGCGGCCATAGCCCCTTTTCAGGAGCGGTCGAGGTCTACGGGCATAGTCTCTTGACCCTGTTCAGCACGCTTTGTGAAGCCGCCGCAGTCCCAGGCACCCCACGGGGAGACCACCGATGAAGACCGCAACTGAAATCGAGCTGAACGCGCCCGTAGAAGCTCTAAATAGAGCATTCCTGTTGAATCACCCGAAGGATGCGGCGCGCAAGCTGGAATCGATGCGGCCCGAAGATGCAGCAATGGTTTTGGCCGATCAACCGGCGGATGTGTCCTTGGCGGTCTGGAGAAATCTACCCCCGGGTGTGGTCGACAACGTTTTGCTACACCTTCCAGATCAGCTGGCCATCGACTTGCTGACCTCCATGGATTCCGGGTCTTGTGCCGCTTTGCTGAGTCGCCTCGGCACGGAAAAACGAGAGCAATTCTTCTCCCTTCTCGACGATGGAATTGAGCTGGAGCTGAAGGAGCTGCTCGAGTATCCTGCCGACAGTGCCGGAGCCTTAATGAATACCGATATTACGGCATTCAGTGAGAACATGACCGTCCAAGAAGCGGTGGCACAGCTTCGAAACCAAAAAGTAAGGGATTTGAATCACCTATTCTTGTTGAACCACGAAATGTATCTCAATGGACAAGTTCCGGTGCAGCGTCTCGCCTTGGCAGACGGTGACGAGAAACTTGCTTCCATCTCCATACCCCTTCAGGCCTATGTGACCGCACTCGACCCCATCGACGAGGTGATGGAAAAGTTGGAGAAGCTAAGAATAGATACCATGCCCGTGATTGATGGCAATAGCCATTTTGTCGGCGTGATTCGCGGTAGAAATATCCTTGGTGCTTTGAAGGAAACACTGGCCTCAGAGATGTTGACCATGGTGGGTGTCAGCAAGGATGAGCGCGCGCTTTCCAGCAGCTGGTTTGCGGTTAAAAAACGTTTGCCTTGGTTACAAATCAATCTCATGACCGCATTCATGGCCTCAGCAGTGGTCGGAATGTTTGAAGCAACCATAGCCAAGTACACTGCCCTGGCCATTCTGTTGCCTATTGCAGCGGGGCAATCCGGAAATACCGGAGCCCAAGCGCTCGCGGTCACCATGCGGGGCCTCACCTTGCGAGAGATCACCGTCCGGCATTGGTTTTTAGTATCGAGAAAAGAAGCCGGTGCGGCGTTGATCAACGGGATATCCATTGCTATCACTTGCGGAGCCGGTGTTTACTTTTGGAGCAAGAGCGTGGGTCTTGCCCTAATTATTGCCCTGGCCATGGTTTCGTCCATGATGATCGCGGCCGTTTCTGGTGCCTTGGTGCCTCTGGTCCTCAAGAAGATGGGTCAGGATCCCGCGTTGTCGTCCTCCATTATTCTGACAACGGTCACAGACATTGCGGGCTTCATGTCTTTCCTGGGTATTGCGACCTTGCTTTCCGGCATGCTGGAAGCGGGTTAGTCCCACAAACGGAGTACTGGGTCTCGCCTTCGATACCGTGGGCGTATACACTCGGGCCGGCCGAAGCCTGGAGCCTCTTTTTGCTGCCCACGCTTCGTTCGAGCTGCCGACCCCGACCGTGTTTCGGCGTTTTCGGCGCGCACCCCGCTTCAGTTCCCATCTCCTTGGGCAACCCCAATGCGACTCTCGTGCGATCGGGACTCTCTTTCAACCGGGACTCTCGCTTCACTCGCGACTCCGTTTTCAACTTAGGGAAGAGCCATGAGCCACAATCCGACCATCATTTATACCCATACCGACGAAGCCCCGGCGCTGGCCACTCAATCACTGCTGCCCGTGGTCCGTGCCTTTGCGGCGCGTGCCGGCATCAACGTGGAAACCCGCGACATCTCCCTGGCCGGGCGCATTCTCGCCGTTTTCCCCGAGCGCCTCACGGAAGCGCAAAAAGCCGACGATGCCCTGGCCGAGCTCGGTGAGCTGATCCACAGCCCCGACGCCAACATCATCAAGCTGCCCAACATCAGCGCTTCCGTGCCCCAGCTCAAAGACGCCGTCGCCGAGCTGCAGAGCAAGGGTTACGATCTTCCCGACTACCCCGAGTCGCCGGAGAACGACGAGCAGCGCGAGATCCAGGCCCGTTACAACAAGGTCAAGGGCAGTGCTGTGAATCCTGTGCTGCGCATGGGCAATTCCGATCGTCGAGCCCCTAAAGCCGTCAAGGAATACGCCCGCAAGAATCCCCATTCCATGGGCGAATGGTCCACCGACAGCAAAACCCACGTGGCCACCATGGATGCCGGCGACTTCCGCTCCAACGAGCGCTCAGTGACTTTGGACGAAGCCACGACCGTGCGCATCGAGCTGGTGTCGGCGGACGGCGAGACCACGGTTTTGAAGGATGGTCTGGACTTGCAAGCGGGCGAGATCTTCGACGCCACCTTCATGAGCAAGAAGGCCTTGGTGGCGTTTCTCGAGCGGCAGGTGGAGGAGGCCCGCGAGCAGGGCGTGCTTTTCTCCCTGCATTTGAAGACCACCATGATGAAGGTCAGCGATCCGATCATTTTTGGTCACGCCGTGCGGGTCTTTTTCCGCGAACTCTTCGAGAAACACAGCGAAACCCTCGACCAACTCGGTTTCGACCCCAACAACGGCTTCGGCGATCTGACGTCGGTGCTCGGCGAGCTGCCGGGGGATCAAAAAGCCGCGCTCGAGGCCGACATCCAAGCGATTTACCAAGCCCGCCCCGACTTGGCGATGGTCGATTCCGACCGCGGCATCACCAACTTGCACGTGCCCAGCGACGTGATCATCGACGCCTCCATGCCCGCCATGATCCGTGTCGGCGGCAAGATGTGGGATCGCGAGGGCAAGACCCGCGACGTCAAAGCGGTGATCCCCGACTCCAGCTATTCGGCGGTTTATGAAGAGGTGGTGAACTCGTGCAAAGAGCACGGTGCTTTGGATCCCACCACCATGGGCAGCGTGCCCAACGTCGGCCTGATGGCGCAAAAAGCCGAGGAATACGGTTCCCACGACAAGACCTTCGAGATCCCACGCGACGGCGCCGTCCGGGTGGTCGACGCCAACGGCAAGGTGCTCACGGAGCATGGGGTGGAGGCCGGTGACATCTGGCGTATGTGCCAGGTGAAAGACGATCCGGTTCGCGATTGGGTCAAGCTCGCCGTCACCCGCGCCAAGGCTTCCGGCTCCCCTGCGGTGTTCTGGCTCGACGAGGATCGCGCCCACGACCGGGAGCTGATCGCCAAGGTGAAGGTCTATTTGAAAGACCACGACCTAGAAGGTGTGGAAACCCACATTCTGGCGCCCAGGGAAGCTACCCGTCTCAGCCTGGAGCGGATCCGCAAGGGACAAGACACCATCAGCGTCACCGGCAATGTGTTGCGCGATTACCTCACCGACTTGTTCCCGATCCTCGAGGTCGGCACCAGCGCTAAAATGCTGTCGATCGTGCCGCTCATGGCCGGCGGCGGCCTGTTTGAAACCGGCGCCGGCGGCTCGGCTCCCAAACACGTCCAGCAGATGGTGAAAGAAGGCCATTTGCGTTGGGATTCCCTCGGTGAATTCATGGCCCTGGCCGCCAGCCTCGAGCACCTGGCCGGACGTTTCAACTCACCTGAAGCGCAAGTCTTGGCCGACACCTTGGACCAAGCAGTTACCAGTGTGTTGCTCAACGACAAAGCACCGCGCCGCAAGGTGGGCGAACTCGACAACCGGGGAAGCCACTACTACCTGGCCCGCTATTGGGCTGAGGCTCTAGCCGAGTCCGACCACGCCGAGCTGGCGAAGCGTTTCAAGGGCGTGGCGGACAGCTTGGCGAGCCAAGAAGCGGAGATCCTCGACCAATTGAACGCCGCCCAAGGCGACGCCGTGGACCTCGGCGGTTATTATCTGACCGACCCCAAAAAGGTGGCCCAGGCCATGCGTCCGAGCGAGCTCCTGAACGGCATCATCGACGCCGTCTGATTCTCCGTCGGCACACGGTTTTTCAACCCGGTCCAGCGCGCTCGAGAAGGTGCCGAATCGACACTTTCCCGAGCTGCGTTTCAGGAGCCGAGCGCAGGACGGACCCTGCGCAGGCTCGACGACGCATGCGCTCGATTCTCGACGGCGATTCCCGAAACCTCGCGCGGCGATACCCGCACTGTGCACAGACGGCGTACCCAGCTTAGCAGGCTGTGGCAAAAGTCTCATCGCGCTGCGAGCGCACCTTTTCCACCGACTCTTCGTTGGAAAACCTCGACGATTCCCGAATCGCCTGCGGTTTTCACGCCTCGATTCGGCGAAAAATTCGCAGCTCTCGCCGGCGCGAGACTTCCGCCACAGCCTGTTAGAGCCTCTAGCCAAAAGCAAGGCATCCCGAGCCTTGCTCAGGCTATTGCACGTGGGCCCAAGACTCCGCCCTGATCCAGGACACTGCGACGGCACGAATACCAGCGATCATCTCGCGGAGAATCTAGCGACGCAATTCGATTGTGAAGACTTTCCAGCACTCGACCTGAGCGTCTGGGAAGCCTTGAAAACACTCTCCGAGTTGGAGCTGGTGATCACCGAGCCCGATAGTCGGCTCAACGGCGACGATTGATGTACCAGATCGCCACCGCAGACACGTTGGCGATTGCGGGTCGAAACCAGCGCAGCGTGCGAGCTCCACGACCGTGACCAAAGCTCGGTTCGATACCAGGAATGCGAAGGCCGGGAACCAGGGCCTGCACGAGACGCACGGGTCGAGAACCCAGGCGGGGTAGGGGATTCATCAAAAAGGCCCGTCTCTGTCGGGATCGGGGACTCGGCCGCCGACCCGCTTTTGGGCACAACGTTGATGTTTCACTACCCAACTCTTGACCATTATCGCTGAGCTGCAGAATCCGTAACCTTTTTTCCGTCCAACCTCAAATAGAGGCATTGTGCCCAACAAACACCAACTTCCTTTTGAGGTAGACAGACATGAGAAAGTCAATCCACGTTGCCCGCCTCCGGCGGATCCCGAACAGGCAGGTGTCCCATGTCTAGGTTCCCCCGCCTCTGGACCCGACCCAACGCCGGCGTCGAGATCCTGAACCGCTGCATCCAAGGCCGTCATCTGCTCAAACCGAGCCCCCGCCTCAACGCCATCATCATCGGAACTCTGGCCAAAGCCCGAGAAAAGTACCCGGTCGAGATCTACAGCGGCGCTTTCCTCAGCTCACATTTCCACATCTTCCTGCAAGCCCCCACCGTGAAAATCCAGTCTCGATTCATGGCCTACTTCACCCGCAAGCTGTCGATCGAGAGCGGCATCCTCTATGACTGGAAAACCTCTACTTTCCCTGATCGATACCATTCCTCGGAAGTGTCCCAAGAGCCCGAAGCCCAAATTAAGCGGCTCGTCTACCACCTCAAACAGGGCACAAAGGAGGGACTTGTATCCGGACCACTCGACTGGCCCGGCGTCAACTTTGTCGAGGCCTTGATCACCGGAGAGCCCCTCAAGGGTATCTGGATCGATCGCTCTGGATACTACCGTGCATGCCAACGAGATGAAGATGTCACCCTTGAAGATTTCACCGAGCATCTGGAGCTGCCCATCGCCCCATTGCCCTGCTGGGCTCGCCTAAGCCAGGAATCTCGTCGTGAACTCGTTCTGGACATCATCCGGGAGATCGAAGAAGAAACCGCCGCCCGTCATGCCGAAAACGGCACGACGCCCCTCGGGGCGGAGGCCGTCCTTGCCGGCGATCCCCATTACTACCCGGCGAAGCTCAAGAAATCTCCACAGCCGTATTTTCACGCCTTCCGCAAGAAGGTTCGCGAGGGAATGCGAGAGGCTCTCCTGCTCTTGGTCGCGGCCTACAACGAGGCTGCGGAGCGTCTCCGGGCCGGTGACCGGGATGTCGTCTTTCCCGAAAACACCTTTCCACCGGGATTACCTTTTGTCGAGCCTGCGTGGGCGATGGCGGGGCATTCTTTGAAGTCTCCGGAACCTGGATAACAGTTAGTTTTCCCGTCGTCCGTTGGCCTCACACTGTTGGAAAGTGAATTGCTCAAGTTTTGGGGAGGGGGAATTTGTGTCTTCCGTGAGCTAGAATCGAGCTATGGGTCGCCAGTTTCAGCGCAACGAGCATGCTCTTTGGTATTTCCCTTTCACTCACCTGGCACCTTAATTGGGTCGCCAGTTTCAGCGCAACGAGCATGTTCTTTGGTATTTCCCTTTCACTCACCTGGCACCTTAATTGCCTTAATTGGTTTGAAGCGATGGTTATTCCGGGATGGACACGATCGAATCTGCCACAGATTTCTCAAATCAGGCTGCATGGACACGATCGAATCTGCCACAGATTTCTCAAATCAGGCTGCATGTGTCAAATTTTCGCGAATTATTCTCGGATGACGGGCTGCAATCCGTAACAAGGCCAAGCCTGGGCCCTCTGGACGCCGCCGGCCTTGCTCCCAGTTCCGCAATGTATGAACGCTAATACCGAGTGCCTCTGCAAAACGTACTTGGGACAAGCCCACGAATCGCCGGAGCGCTCCGACATCCGAGCCGCTCTCGATAACACCTTCCATCAGACGCCGTCGAAGGGTTGCAGGAATTGCTGCCTCAAAGTCGCTGGCCGTAAGCTCTGAAATCTCGCTCATTTGGTCTCTCTCATTCGCTCTCTAAACAGCGCTTTCTCGTGAGTCGTCGCCATTCGTGCACTGATGATTCGGATGATCTCGTCGACTCGATCCGTCCAAACGACAAGGACGATACCTCGATGAACTGGCCCGATCGCAATGAAGCGGTCTTCGTCGATTGAGTGTTTAGCGTCGAAAATTTCGAGGTAGTCGACGCCAGATTCAAAGAGTGATCGCGCTTCCTCAAAGGAGACATCGTGTTTGGCTTGATTTGATTGGTTCTTCGATTCATCCCATCCGAAGCGCATAAGCTTATTATAAGCCGCGGATGCAGTGAGTCAATGGCTTAGCTCATCGCTCGGCTGCCCTAGTGGGTATTGGGTATAACGTGTCCGACCGTGAGCTGAGGGCCGAGAGTCGCTCGACCTCGCGAAAGACGGTGATCCCGTCAGCTCGACGGTCTTGTTCGACGGCAGCGGACGGCTGATCTCGCAAGAATCTCTGATCCTCGTTCTCACGCTCGCACGGAGATTCTCGAGGAAGCTCGGCCTGGAGCGCGAGCGAAAGCACCGGGCGAGTCTCTCGGCATCTAGAAGAAGGACTGGCCCCTCAGCCCAGCGAGGACAGTAACAACTCCAAAGATCAGCGGAACGATTGAGTACGCAACGAGGTGCAGGGCTGATCCCGTAGAATCGCCAAATCGCTCCTTCATCGCCTGGAGCTTTCCGAACTTGGAACTGTCCTGAGTCCGTAGGTACAAGGTGTAGCAAGCGTAGAGAACCGCCGCCACGCCAATTCCGACAGTCACGACATTCATGATCAGGGCCACTCCGTTAGGTGATGAATCGGATCGGTTAGCGCCGGACGGCTTGCCACTCAGCGGCCATCGGAGCCGCGGAGCGTCGGAGATGGTCCGGCTGGAGTGGCTGTGTTCGGCGCTTCCGTCACATCGCACCCAATTCTGACACGACATGCAAGCTCTTCTCTTCGACTGTTCAACAAAACTGTTAGTTCTGATCGCACACACAGCAGAGGGCCCATTCATCGCCTTCTACTGGAGCACTGTCGACACCTGTACAATCGCCGAGGTCAGACTGGGCGTCGCACAGTGTTTGGCTAAAGGATTCCAGAATTACACCGCGATTGCACACATTGTTGCAGCGAAGAAACGGGCCAATGCTCTGCCCGTCAACATTGTCGAGGCATGTAGCCACGGAATTCGTGTGAGGGCCGGGTGGCCCCTGCGGTCCCTGCGGCCCTTGCGGTCCTTCAGGTCCCTGCGGTCCTTCAGGTCCCTGCGGCCCAGGATTGCCATCAAGGGCAAAAAGAGCGTAAGGACTTGGAGCGATAGCTTGGGTCGGGCTCAGCCGCGTTAGCTGGCCAGCCCCCGCAGGTCTTACCTCTAACTCTACCCAAAAAGCATCGCCTCCAAAAACGTCACCGAAATCAACTTCAGCCGAAAAGAGGCCATCAGATACTGGGACCGCTAGCAGCGTATCTGAAGCCACGAGATTCGCTGCAACCGCATCTGGCCCGTCCAACAGGTTGAACCGAATGTCAAACTGACCATTCGCTAGATCGCCGGCTTGGACGAGTACTCCCTGGTAAGTGAAACTGGTACCCAGCGGGGCTGCTCTAGGCGAACCCGTGAATGCCAAGATCCCCATCACGAACGCTGCGAGCACCGAACAACGACATCTTCCTCTCATTTCACACCTCCTGGGAATTAAATCTAGTTCTCAGAACTACTCCAAGCACTGGTACCGCCGGATTCGAATCCGTCTGCGAATATTGACGCACTCTCCGGTAGTGGTAATGGCGCCCAGAAGCCTCCGATGACCTTAAAGTCACCGCCATCTAAGACTTGGGTATCTGTCTGTCCAAAAGTCCCTTGGGCTGCAAAGACGCCTCCTGCTGAATCTCCGCTGCCTCCATCAACGGTGCTCCAAAGCACGGCGAAGCCGGAGATGCCATTTTCTGCTTCTGCGCCGATCTCGGCCGCTGACTGGGCAGCTCGGTTTTCAGTCGCGGCTGATTCGGTGTCCACGCTCTCGCCGCTGGTCAGTCCTTGCTTGGCGGCGTCAGAGTACGCGACCGACGTGAATAGCGACCCGACGAGGACAAGTAGCAAGCTATAGGCTATGTTGGGCGGCGAATCACTACGCATCTCTCGAACCTCCGAACGAAATAATCTTGAAGTAACGGATGACAGATCGAATGCTCGAATGCAGCGGGCTCGTTGCGGAAAGCCGAAACTGGCGCGGCTGCCCTGCCGCCGGTCGAGTAGGTAGGGGGCCGTTGCCGGCCCCGAGCCCCTCTAAGAACCGTACGTGCCAGTTTCCCGGCATACGGCTCAAGCTCACCAAAGGCCGGTTGACCGGCCCGGAAATTCGATGCTCGTCCTGAAACGAAGTCTACATCGGATCTCCTTCGCAATACGCACTTGCAGCCATCAATTCTCACGGATTGGCGTGAAATCAAGGGCGCGCAGGCTCTTTCGGCCTTCTTGCGCTTTTTCCGGGGTGCGCAGCCCTGTAAAAAATGGTTCTTCAAGCTATCTTGCGACGGCTTACCTGTTGGACGTGGGCTCCCTTTCGAGCCCGGCTGCGTCCCGGGCAAAGCTCGAACCGGTATCCAACCCGCTACAGGCCGGCATTCGCTTCTTCCAACATCCTTTCCTCCACACCCTCGAGCATTCCTTACGGTCTGCTTGCCGGAGCCGAACGGCATTCGCCGACCGGAGCGATCCTGGCCTTCCTGCTTCTTTTCGCAGTTTGGGAGGAAAGATCGGGTCATAT
>CBDUGP010000175.1:0-11382 GCA_965366625.1 uncultured bacterium | reverse complement strand
TGGGTTAGGTGAGCCTATGGTCGAAAATCGAGTGGCCCGGCGCTCCATTCAATCGAGCGCGGGGCCACGGTGCCTACTGACCCCCGCAGGTTTTGTAGACCAGCTCGTAGTGCCGCTGGTGGGCACGGTCGCGTAGACCAGATTGTGCTTGACTTAGAGTCGTGGTCGAAGGTGAGGCCGAGGTTGTCAAAGCGTGCCTGTAGCGTGAGCCCGGACGTCGGTGTCGGTGGGTCGGGTCCTCGGTCTCAATTGACCCGGCAATCTACTGGCCGATGGAAGTCAGCTCAGGTTGAGCTTGCGGCCGGCCAGCTTGACTCTTTCGAGTCGGGTTGCTTGGCTCTTCGACCATTTCGCCTTCAGGCTCTCGACCGTCGCTGGGGTCGCCTTTTGCGGCGAGCCGGAATCGAATGGCGGTGCGGGCTCGTATTCCATGGCCAGCTGAATTTCCTCGGCGACTTGCCGACCGGAAATCTCGCTGACGATTTCCAACGCGAAGTCGATGCCGGCCGTGATCCCTCCGCCGGTCACCAGCCAGCCATCGACAACGACCCGTTCCGCCACCGGAATCGCTCCCAGCTGCGAGAGCATGGCCAGTGACATCCAGTGGGTGGTGGCTCGCCGACCGACCAACAAACCCGCCGCTCCTAGGAGCAAGGCGCCGGTGCAAACGGAACCTACATAATCAGCCTTCTCCGCGGCTCGTCGGACAAAATCGAGGGTCGGCTCGTCGAGCAGAAGCTCGTTGATCCCAAAACCGCCCGGAATGACGATGAGATGGAGGTGCGGACATGTCTCGAAGGTCGTCGTGGGCTGGATGGGTAGGCCGTGCTCGGAGATCTGGGGTTCGAAGGTCTTGGCGATCAAATGAACCACGGCGCTAGGCATGCGGTTCAGAACCTCATAAGGCCCCGTCATATCGAGCTGAGTCATTCCTGGGAAGATCAGCAGACCCACATGGAAAGGTTTTTCAGGACTTTCTTGCATCTTTGTGCGCACCTGAGCAGGACGATGGGAAAACGAC
Source organism: uncultured bacterium (assembly GCA_965366625.1). Classification (GTDB taxonomy): domain Bacteria; phylum Acidobacteriota; class Thermoanaerobaculia; order Multivoradales; family J023; genus JAUIJL01. Next base: position 10,361 of record CBDUGP010000175.1, on the reverse strand, counting down.
GGAGGTCAAGAAAGGGGTGGATCTCAATTTCAAAGTGGAAGCTCCTGGGGTCCGAATGGATGTGAATCTGAAGGCATTCTATTGGTTTTTCCCCGTGACACGATATGGATCGTCCTGAGCCAATCGATCGGTTCGGCGCCGTAGATCGCTCGGCGGGAATCCGGTGGATTCGTGGATCGAGAAAGCCGGCAAGAAGGACAGCAGAACGAAAAACGGCCCGCCGAGTTCGACGGGCCGTTGAAGGGTCTTACCGAGTTGGCGTCAGAAGGGGCAGGTTCCTTGGCACTTGGTTTCCCACGAACGATTTCCGCTGGCATCGAAACACACGCGGGTGTATTTCTTCTGGCCGTTGCCGCAGCAGCCGGCATACCCCCAGGACTCGCAGAAGCTGCCACTGGTGACCATCACCATGGCGGACTCTTGCAGGGAAATGCCCACTTCGGTGACGTCCGGTTGAGAAGCCTCGGCCTGGGAGGCGTTGGTTTCTTGGGTGGCGGTCAGTGCTTGGTCGCAGCCCGTCGAGTCGGCTTGGGTGGTCGAAACCATGGGTTCGAGGCTGGGGGCGTCGACCGGCTGGGAGTTGTTTTGGGCGAAGGCGGAGCCGGCGGTCATCAAGGTGAGAATCAGGCCAAAGGTCAGGGTTCGAGCAGTCATTGTGGTGTCTCCTTGCGTCCTCTCACCGAGACCCATGCCGCGGAGTGGTGTGGGTCGGTGTGGATCGGGCGCAGATGTTGGATTCGAGCTTAGGACCGGGGTCCTTATGTCTTCGGTCGGCCGACCTTGTCGACGGAAGCGTTCCGTCATGGGCAACAATCTAGGCTCGTGGCCAACATCTCGCAATGAGCCGTTCGGCCTATGCCAACCGGCCGTTGGCCCTACCGAGCGAGTCATCTCATTCACCGTCGAGCGTCTGGGCGCTCGAGCTGTGCGATTCATCCCAATGGGCTTTAACCTGAAGCGATTCACCTGCATGATTTCCGCATGGAACCGTGTAAACATTTATTCTTATGGATTTTACTTCTGCTTCCGCTTTTGCTCAGCGCCGGCGCCGCGATTTCGCTACCGGTGGAGCCGTCGGCCCGATTTACTCGACTGTCGATCGACGAAGGGCTGACCCAATCGACGGTTTATTCCGTGGCGCAGGATCGTCGCGGTCTGATTTATTTGGGCACCCAGCGGGGCGTGGTTCGATTCGACGGTTATCGCTTCGTCGACATCGACCCCGGTGGATCCCTCGATGTGGTGGTTTCCGATCTTCTGGTCGCGGATGCGGACACCTTGTTGATCGGTACCTTCAGTGTCGGCCTGGCACGGCTGAGCCTGAGCACCGGTCAGATCGAGTGGCTCGGCGGGGGAGCCGGTGGCCTGCGTAGCCGTGAGATCTGCGCCTTGGTTTCTGCCGGCCCGGGGCGGGTGTGGGTCGGCTCGGCGGCGGGTGTGGACCTACTCGATATCGAGTCCGGCAGGGCCACCGCCATCGATCTTCCCGCCATCGGTCCCGTTTGCGCCATGGTCGCAACCGACGATGGGCTGTGGGCCGGCGCCGGCGGTCTGGTCCATTACTCGATGGCAACCCACAGGGTGGATCGTCTTTTAGGGGGCGGGCCTTCGGACTTACTGCCCGACGAGGTTGGCTTTGAGGAGGCCGGCTTTGACGAGGCCGGCTTTGAGGAGGTTGACTTCGGCAATGTTTATGCATTGCTGAGGGACCCGGCGGGGCGGTTCTACCTGGGCACGGATCATGGGTTGATCCGTGTACAAAAAGACGGCAGCCATTCTCGTTTTGCCACCGAAACGCCGGTGGTGTCGTTGGTGCTGGATGGGTCCGGGCTCCTTTGGTTGGGCACCCTTGACGGGGTGTTGAGATTCGATCCGAGCACTGAGCAGCTGCAACCGTTTCGAGACGGTCCGAACGGCGCCGTGCTCAGCCTGCTCGAAGATGCGTCCGGGCTATTGTGGTTCGGCACCCGCACCGAGGGTGCCCTGCGCTACGACCCGGGCCAAGAAGCCTTCCGTGGACTGGCGGAAGCGACCGACGACCGTCTCGGCCTCAGCCATCCCGTGGTGTGGGCGCTGTACCGGGAGCGCGACGGCACGCTATTCGTGGCCACTGGCGCCGGCCTGGATCGATTCGACGGCCAAACCGGCGCGAGAACCAACTATTCACGGGGTTCACCGGACGGCTCCGGCCTATCCACCGATTTTCCGACGGCCCTCCACCGTCGCGGCAACGGCACCCTGTTGGTGGGGGGAATGGCCGGCCAGGTGGACAGCCTCGACATTGCCAAGGGCCGGGTTGAGCCCTTGGGAATCTTGGCATCGCCCGAGCCCGGAGCGCCCGCTGATTACCTACCGATTCGGGCCTTGCTCGAAGACCACCGAGGTGAGGTGTGGGCCGCGAGCCTGCGAGGTGGGCTGGCACGATGGAGCCCCAGCTCGGAAACGGGTTTCGAGTCCGTGCCGGCCCCGCAAACACGCTTTGCGATGGCAATGCGAGACGGCTCCGATCCGCCTCCAGTGGTCGAGTTGCCCGTGGGCTCGAAGCGCATCGCCGCCATGGTCGAGGACGATCGGGGCACCCTATGGCTGGCGACCGGCGCCGGCCTGCATGCGATGTCGCCCGATCGCGCGACCTACACGATTCTTCGTCACGGGGCGACTTCCCACGATTGGATGGACGGTGAACTGTTGGCCATGAGCCCGGGCTCCCACGGTCGGCTGTGGTTGGGCACGCATTTAGGAGAGCTGGCGAGCTTTGATCCGCAGACCCTCGCCGGCATCCCCGTGCCTTGGCGGCACGGCCGTCCGGATTTGGCGCGCTTGAGCGTGTACAGCATTGTGGAGGATTCCCGCGGGCGTCTTTGGCTGGGGACCAACGGCGGCGTGGTGCGGGTGGATCCGGACACGGGCTCCGTACGGCGTTTCGACACCCGCAACGGCTTGCTGAATCCGGAACTCAACGCCGGAGCCTGGTTTTACGACCCGTCGAGTGATGAGCTGATGCTCGGTGGCACCCGCGGCGTCGACCTCTTTCGACCCGGCGCGCTCGACGTTCCGGCCCGGTCGGCACCGATCGTTTTAACCGCCATTCGCAGTGCTAACCGACACCTGCGCCCAGAAATCGTGGCGCCGGCCATCGAGGCCATCGAACTCGAATACCAAGATCGAGACGTGCTCTTCGAGCTCGCCACGGTCGATTTTCGGGACCCGCGCAAGCATCGGTATTCCTATCGGCTCGACGGTCAGGACGAAGAGTGGATCGAGGCGGGAACTCGCCGCGTGGCCGCCTATTCCAACCTCGCCGGCGGCGACTATGTCTTCCGGGTACGAAACACCGCCGGGGTCGGCGAGCCCAGCGACGATGGGCTGCGGCTGCGGGTGCGCGTCATTCCCCCCTTTTGGCAGACCTCCCTCTTTCGCTTCACGGTCGGCGGGCTCTCAGCGGCGACGCTCTTGCTCCTGCCCGTGGCCTGGTATCGGCGCCGGCTGGCGGCCGTGGCCCGGCGTCACGCCGAGCAAACCGAAGCCCGTCGTCGACTGTTGGCCGCCCGCGAGCAGGAGCGGATCCGGCTCGCTAGGGACCTGCACGACGGGCCTCTCCAGGATTTGAGCGGCTTGCGTTTACAGTTGGGGCAGGCGAGGCGGCGGCCGGGGCTCGATCGAGAATCGAAACGCAGCGAGTCGCTTGATCAGGTGGATCGGGTGTCGTCGGAGCTGCGTCATATTTGCCGTGAGCTGCGGCCCCCGGCTTTGATGGAACGGGGATTGGCGGCTGCGATCGAAGCCCATCTATCGGCATTTTCGGAAACCCATCCCGAGATCGAGTTGGAAGTGGATTTGATGGCCGACTCCCAGGTCGTGGTGACCCGGGAGCGGGTGCAGCTCTTCCGAATCTTCCAAGAGGCCTTGGCCAACATCGTCAAACACGCCAATGCCTCGTGGATCGCCGTGCGGCTCGAAATCGACGCCGAGGGCGACGTCTTTGAAATCCAAGACGACGGTGTGGGATTTGTAGTACCCGAACGACTCATTGAGCTGGGGCGTCAAGAGCGCTATGGCCTGCTCGGCATGGCCGAGCGCGCGGAGCTGATCGGCGGGCGACTCGAGGTTTGCTCGCACCCCGGCGCGGGAACAAAAGTGACCATCGACGTGCCGGCGACCCGCGCGTTCCCGCCGGCGTCGGAGCGTGCGGAAGAACTGTCAATCTCAAAGAAAAAGGCCGCTAGGGCGGTGGAGGTGCTACATGTTTGAAACACGGGGTGTTCCTGAAAAGCGGGGGGTGTTTGAGACACGGTTCGAGCCTAGGAAACGGTTCGATCCTGAGCAACGGTTCGATCCTGAGAAACGGTGCGTATCTGAAAAACGGGTCGTGTTGGCGGACGACCATCCCCTATTCCGTTTGGGCATGCGGGCGTTGCTCGAAACCGAAGACGACATCCGCGTGGTCGCCGAAGCGACCCGGGGCGAGGAAACTTTGCAGAAGGTGGCGGAAACTGAGCCGGAGGTGCTGGTGCTCGACATCGAAATGCCGGGCATGGGTGGCCTGCAAGTGGCCCGCACCCTGCGCGACCAGGGATGCTCAACCCGCATTCTGGTGCTCAGCGCCTACCACGACGAATTTTATCTTTCTGAAATGGTCGCCCTCGGCGTCGCCGGTTATTTCACCAAAGAAGAAGCGGACCGTCACATGGTGGCAGCCGTGCGAGCGGTCGCCGGAGGCGAGAACGGCTGGATGAGCCCACTCGTGTCCGCCGCCGTCATGCGCCTGACCCAACAAACCCTAACCCTCGACCGTCGATTGCTGAGCCGGCGCGAGGTCCAGGTGATGCGTCACGTGGCCGATGGCCTGGCCAACAAAGAAGTGGCCGCGCGGCTGAAAGTGGCGAAAAGCACGGTCAAAAACCACTTGGCCAACATCTTTACCAAACTCGGCGCTAGATCGCGGGTCGACGCCGTGGTCGCCGCCCAAAAGCTAGGCTACCTGGCTGCGCCACGAGGATAGATCGGGTTCAGCCGGCGGAGATTCTCACCTAGTTTTTTGCTCATATTCGATCGTGTGGGCAAGGGATTCCCCATGTTGGCAAGCGGTTGGGAAATTGGTTACCTACCCCAACCCTTCTTGGTTGCAGCGTTTAGGACGAGTGAACTGGTAAAGGTTCCAATTAAAGGCTTTGTTTGAATGTTTCATGGGTGTGCTCGATTTGGCACGGCTATTGCTCTGTCTCTTTTGCGTGCACAGTTTTTAAACCCGGATACCGATACCTCATTCCCATGAAGGAGCATCCCGTGAAACAGTTTCTGATCGTCCTTGCAAGCCTCCTATTTGCCACCGTCGCCGTCGCCGAAAATCCCCGCAGTGATGTGGGCATGACCCACAACGATCAAGTGATTTATGTGCTTCAGAATCTGGATTATTTACCGGCCAAAGAAGACATGAATGAGGTGGTGGCTCAATCACTTTGCAACTACGTTTCCGTGATCGACGGCGGTTGCATTTGGCCTCCGTTTCCCGGCTTCCCGTGGCCGTGGCCCTGGCCGGGTCCGCCGACCGGTCCTTGGCTCTTGACCGGCATTGATTTTCACGCCGAGGTCAGTGAGCTGGGTCTCAGCGTGGACTTGGAGCACTATGTGCATGAGTCCGTGAATCTTGCGGAGCAAGGCCTGCCGCTGGCTGATTTCGATGTTGCGCTGACCGCGCTGGAAGAAGAAGCGGCTTCGGTGTTGTCGGCCGACGACCTTTGGACCTTCTACGGCCACACCTCGGTGGCTCGTCAATCCAGCATCCTGTGGACGAGTCAGGCAGAGGGAGGCCTGGGTGGCGTCCATTACCTGAATCCCGCGACCGGCGTGGATACCCAAGAGGCGGCGGCGAGAATCAACTGGTGGAAGGTCGCCATCCGAGACGCCATCGGTTATTTGCAGGGTGGACCCTGGGGAGCCGTGGGCGCTTCATTGGTGTCCGTGCTTCAACAGCTCTGATCCTTTTCGGGCTGAGCGAATCCATCGGGCGGGGCACGTGGAGCACGTGTCCCGCCTTTTGGTTTGTGCCTTTCAAGCTCGACGCCGGGCAAGACAAAGCGGGCAAGGCGTCCACGGCCCGCAGTGACGGGGGTCGTGGAGCGCCTTGCCCGAGTCTTTTCCCTCCCAAGGTTCTCGGCGGGGCTTCCTCGAGCCCTCACCGAGGATTCGGCGGTCCTTTTCAAGGTGTGAGCGGGTCAAGGTCCGGCCTGGATCAAGGTGATTGGTATTGCCGGCCGCGTCCGTGCAGCGCACGAAATAGCGTAGGTCGGCGTTTTCCACCAAGCCGGTGACCGTGGATTCATGGTGATTCGAGGCGTCCGACGCCATGATTTCGGTCAGGCGCCGAAGGCCGTTCGCGGCGTGTCGGCGAAGCGACAGGTGGCGGGTTCGTCGGTGTCGACACCGAGTTCGGCGGCGCTGGTGCCGGCGGTCAGCTCACCCGTGGGTTGGGCCTGGGAAAGCACCGGCGGTGCCAGATCTGCGCCGCCGGCGGACGACAGCTGAGCCACCTCGGCTGCGGACAAAGCCCGGTCGTAGATGCGCACGTCGTCCAAGGCGCCTTTGAGGTAACCACCCGGGCGAGCGCCGAGGCCGGGGTCGCTGTCGTTCTCGGGCAAGGAGCAGACATAGGCGGCGTCGCCGTCGGCTTGGCCGTCGAGGTAGTAGCGCACGGTGGTGCCGTCCCAGGTGACCGCCACGTGTTGCCAAACGCCTTCGGTGAGCGGTGTATCGCCGCGCCCGCGACGTTGATTCGCCAGCCTGGCGCTGTACCGATCGGCGCCGCCGTGGCCGAATTCGAGTTCAAAAACGTTGTCCTTGGCCACCAGCTTCTGATTGGTGCCGTCGATCGACGACGGGTTGAGCCACACCGCCACGGTGATCGCAGACGTGAGGTCGAGGGGATGGGAGCCGTCGTCGGTGATTTTCACGTAGTCGTCGCCGTCAAAGACAAGAGCGTCACCGGACGGGCCCGGCAGGGTGACGGGCGCGCCCACAAAGGCGCCGTCTCGGGCCGACGGCGAGCTGTCCACGGCGTCGCCGTTGAGATCCCAATGTCCCACCAGGCCGGCCGTGGGTTGAGCGAAAGCCGGTCCGGCGGAGGTCGCCGGCATGCAAAGCAAGAGCGCACAAATGCCGAGAGAGAAGAGCTGCAGCCGGTGGATTCGGCCGGGGTGCTGAAGCATGGGTGCGGGCCTGTGAGAGCGCATGGGGTGTCTCCTTGGAAGTGGGCGAGGTGGTCTTCACAGGACGTTTCCCCCATGGAATAGCAACACCGATGCCGGCGCGGACGGATCGCGGTAGAAAAATGTTAAATGCTGGTTTTACATAGGTTAGAGGCTCATAACCCGGAATTTACGGCAGCGGTCGGTAGCCCGAAGCTCGACGGTCGGCAGTGTCGGCAGTGTCGGAAGCGTCGGCAGCGCCTGCCCTTGGGCTCTCCCGTGGCGCCTGCCCGTGGAGCTCGGATCAGCCGTGGCCGTCTTCCGGGTGCAGTCCGAGCTTGCGGATGCGATCTTTTAGGGCCTTCTTGCCGACCCGAAAATGGCGCGCCAGGGTGTCGGGCGAAAAACCGATGCGGGCGATGGCCCGAGCGATCTCGGGTTTCGCCAAATCCCGCGCTAAACGCAGATGATCATGACGATCGATGCGTTCGATCAACGCCGTCCGTCGGACGCCGAGCCGTCGGGCGGCGACGGCCACCACGTAATCGGCCTCGGCCATGGCGCGCTCCAGCTGCTCGTCGGTCACGCCGTCCACGTCGCGGTATTGGGGTGCGGCCGGCGCGGGATCCGGGTTGGCCGGTCGGGCAGGATCCGATGAGACTTCGAGCTGGGGCGAGCCGCCGAGCGGTGGCGCCGTCAGCCGTGCCTCGAGTTCCGGCGTCCACGACAGGCGCGGATCGTCGAGGCCGTGGCTCACCAATTCTCGGGCCACGTTCCACAGCTCGCGCACGTTTCCCGGCCAGCGATGTCGCACCAACCGCTCCACCAGCCAGGCGGGGATCCAGGAGCCGCCGTCGGGATCCGGATCGAGGCGATCCGGGCGACCCAGCTGGTCGAGCCGTCGACCCACAAAGGCGTAGAGCAAACGTCCGATGTCGTCCCGTCGCTCGCGCAGGGGCGCTACCCAGATGCGGTGGGTCTCCAGGCGATGGAGCAGGGGAGCCAGGAAACGCCCGTGTTCGATTTCCGCTTCGAGATCTCGATCGGTGGATGCCACCACCCGCACGTCCACGGTTTCCAGCTCCGTGGCGCCCACCCGCCGCACCTCCCGATTCTCGATCGCCCGCAACAGGGACTGCTGCACCTCGGGGCCGGCCAGACCGATTTCGTCGAGCACCAGGGTGGTGCCGTGGGCGCTCTGAAATTGACCCGCGCGGCGGGTCGCGCCGGTGTAGGCACCGCGCACGGAGCCGAAAAGGGTCGAGGCCGCCATTTCGCCGGGAATCGCCGCCAGGTTAACCACTGACAGAAGCTTTTGTCCGCGTCGGCTCTGGCGGTGGATGGACGCGGCCACCAGCTCCTTGCCGCAGCCGGTCTCCCCCCGGATCAGTGCCGGCTCGTCGTCGGCCGCCGCTCGCCGCACCGCCTGACGGGTGCGCTGCATAGCCAGGCTCTCGCCGATCATGCCGTCGTCTTGCAGCGCCAGCTCCAGGCTCAGGTCCGCGAGTCGGTGGAGCAGCAGGCACACGCTGCGCGAAAGCAACAGGGTGACTCCCGTCTCCAACTCCTCGGGGCTGACGTTGCGTCCCGCACCGAGGGCCGTGCCTTCGACGAATACGTCCTGCCCCGGAGAGACCGACTCGATGCGCACCCCACCGTCGGCGTCGACGGTCAGCCGCAGGCCCTTTCGGCTCAGGCGCTCGTCCCCAAGGGGTTGCGTCGAGCCCGGGCGCCCCCGGCGTGGCGCAAAAACCGGCTCTAAACGCGACAGTGTCACCGCCTTGCCCGTGAGCAGAGGAGCCAGCACCGCCAAGTCACCGACTCGGCCCGGATCGCGGTGGGCGATCACGGTCAAGGCCGGCACCAGGGGAGGTGTTGCATCGCTGGAGGTGCCCGTAAAAGGACGGGTCTCCGTGTCGGAAATGGGGTTCTTAGCTTTTGAAGAGGTCATCCGGACCTGATTTTACCAGTGGCCTGTCGGATAAGTTGTCGGTGAGGTCCACGCAGTGTCGGTGGCGACGCTCCCGACACTTAAAACTGAGTTCAACTAGCAGGCTGTGGCGGAAGTCTCGCGCCGGCGAGAGCAGCGAATTTTTCGTCGAATCGAGGCGTGAAAACCGCAGGCGATTCGGGAATCGTCGAGGTTTTCCAACGAAGAGTCGGCGGAAAAGGCCGGGCCGCGCAGGCGCGCTCGCAGCGCGATGAGACTTTTGCCACAGCCTGCTAGGACCCTAAAAGAGCTCTTCAGAAATCGATCGAATGCTCGAAATGACCGGGCTGTCGGCTAGCCGAGCGGTCTCGGCTCGGCAACGGCCGGACGGTACGGGTTTTGCTATTGAATTGGTACTACCGAATCACGACCACGCTCGATTTTATTCGCAGGGAATCCCAGGAGACCGCCATGCTGACGCTCAGCCGCCCTTTTGCTCGTGTTTCCATCGCCGCCGTCGTCCTATGTCTTTTTTCCGTGCTCGCACCTTCGACGGTCGTCGCCCAGGGCTGTGACGCATCCGGCGACGTCGGGGTCTGGCTGGAGGTGGACCGGTTGGATCGACCGCGGGAGGGCGCCTCGTTGGTGGATCTTGGGGACGGCAGCGTGCTGCTGGTGGGTGGCGGGGATTCCGGTGGCGCGCTGGCGTCCAGCCGTCGCTTCGATCAGCGGACGGGTGTTTTCACGGCCGGTCCCGAGCTGAACGTTGCGCGAAGCTCCGCGACCGCCGTGACCCTGCACGAGGGACGGGTGTGGGTGGTCGGTGGGCAGTCCGGTGATCCCATTCGGCCCGTGGCGTCCACGGAGCTCTACGATCCGGCGACCGGTGACGTCGTGCTCGGCGGCTCCCTGGGCACCGCCCGGTTCGGCCATACCGCAACGCTGCTGCTCGACGGCCGGGTGTTGGTGGCGGGCGGTTGGGTCCCCGATGGCCCGTGCGACGCATCCGCCGAGACCTGCCCGACCATGGCCACCGACACCGCCGAACTCTTCGACCCCCAGGCCGCTCCGGAGACCGGTCCGTCACCCCTGCTGGATATGGCGGTGCCCCGGCGTGATCACACCGCCACCCGCCTGGCGGACGGTCGAGTGCTGGTGGTGGGCGGGGCCGCGGGCGGTCTCGCGCGCCACGACTCGGTGCAGATCTTCAACCCGGCGACCGGCGGCTGGACGTCGGCGGCGCCCCT
>CBDUGP010000174.1:0-11576 GCA_965366625.1 uncultured bacterium | reverse complement strand
AATGCTGCCACAGAGGCCAGTCATGCTGCAACCCCTTAAGTTAGCGCCTATGGGGCAAGCCCCTCCCCTACATCAAAACATTTATAATCAATGATTTGTGAAATTCCGAAACGTATAATTAGGGCAGTAGTCGTTGTACTCGTACCAACCGCGAGGCCAATCGCCGTCGCTATAGTCGCCGTTGTTGTCGGGATCGCAATAGCCGTGGTTGGAAGTCATCGGACACCCCGGCGTATTCGGTGGATGCTGACAATAGTTGTCCGTGCGGTTGCACGGGCAGCTGGGGTAGGGGTTGCTGCTGGAAATCGGAATGGACCAGGTTTCGGTGTCGTTAAACCACTCCACGTTGTCTTGCACCAGGTCGACATTGAAGTTGGCCGTGCCGCTGAAAGGTGCGGTGATCTTGAAGGTGAAGGTATAAGACCCGCCCGGTGCCACGTTGGTTATTTGACATCAACCGGCGGAGGCTTCGGAGTCGGTGAGCAACCGGGTAAGCTCATCGGCCCGCTCGAACTCGCCGAGAGTCCGGTGCAGCTCGATCAATCGGCGGACGGCTCGTTGGGTGGCCCCGGAGTGGGCACCTCGGGACTCTAAGAGGGTTTGGTAGGAATTTTCCAGGAACGGGCGGGCTTGCTCGGCCTGGCCGAGCTTGAGCAGACACTCACCCAGCAGGCTCTCGGCCACCGGCCGCAAATTTCGTTCGTCGTCTGGAAGGATGTCGACGGCGCCCCGGGCCCGCTCTGCGGCCTCGGCCGGGTTATCTTGTTTCGCGGCAAGCCGCGCCAGCAGGATCAAGTCCCGGGCCACCCCCGGATGGTCGGGGCCGAGTAACTTTCGTCGCATGGCCAGGGATTCTAGGAACGTCTCTTCAGCGAGTTCCAGCTTTCCGGTTTTTTCGTAAACGCCCGCCAGGTTGCTTAGGGACTTGGCGACGTTGGGATGTTCATGGCCGTAGACCTTGCGCGCCAAGCCTAAAGCTTCGATGAACAGCTGCTGGGCAGCCTCGAAGTCACCTTTTTCTTTCATCAACAGAGCCAGATTGTTGAGCCCTAGAGCAACCCCGGGATGACTCTCACCGAGCCGACGACGTTTCAGGTCGAGAGATTCCCGGAACGCTGCTTCGGCACCGTCGAAATCGAGCCGATTCTGCAGCAAAACTCCGAGATTGCTCAAGGTCTGGGCAACCTCAACGTCCGCGTCGCGCCGCGCGCGCTGCTGTTTGAGCACCTGTCGAAATAGCGGTTCCGCCTGCTCGTACTTGCTCTGCCTTTCGAGCATCACCGCGACATCGTTGAGACTGGTCACCGTCAGTGAGTGGCTCTCGCCCAGGACCGCGCGGCGAATGTTGTAGGTTCTGCGGAACAAACTTTCTGCTTCTTTCAGCTGACCTTGGTCATAGTGCAGAGTAGCCCGGGCGGCAAGAGCGCCGGCGAACTCGCCACTGTTGGGCCCGTAAACCTCTCCGTTCAGCTCAACAGCGGTTTCCGCCAGGGTCTCGGCCTCGGTGTAGAGGCCCAAATTGCGATATACCCGAGCGGTGGTCAAGGTTAGGGCAGCCCGCAAGCTCGGATTCTCGGCGAGCCGCTCGTGGATCCGCTGGACTCCGCGGTCGAGGATTTCGCGGGCAGTCACCTGATTACCCCTGGCTTCGCTCGGGTCGGAGACCTGAAAGATATCCACCAGGAATTCGGAGACGTGCTGAGCTCGATCCCTCTCCTGCTGCAGCCGACGCTGCTGATCCAAGCGCTCGAATCCCCAGAATGTTGCCAGGCCCAAGATTAGGGCAGCGGCGGCGGTTTCTTTTTTCCGTCGCCGCAATAATTTTCCAGCTCGATAGGCGAGGGTGTCGGGGCGAGCCCGTACGGTCAGACCCTGGAGATGACGCTCGAGGTCCTCGGCCAAGTCACTGACCGATGGATAGCGTCGGCTCGGCTCCTTGCGCAGTGCCATGAGCACAATGTTGTCTAGATCACCGACCAGGCGCCGACGAAGGCGGCGGGGTGCGTCACCTCGAGCCCAGCTCACGGTTTCCGGTGTGATGGTGGTGCGAGTTCCGTTGCGGGCGCGGATTTCTTGGATCCGACTGATCATAGAGCTCGGGCGTTCGGGCTCTTCACGACAAACAACATCCAAGGCTTCGTCCAGTCGGCGATTCTTCAGCTGATACGGCCTATGCCCCGTCAACAGCTCGAAGAGCAACACCCCCAGGGAATAGATATCTGTGGAAGTGGTCAACACATCGCCGCGCACCTGTTCCGGGCTGGCATATTCCGGTGTCATCATGGTGCGGCCGGTAGCCGTTCGAGTCAGGGGCTCGAAGGTCTCTGGATCGAGCAGCTTGGCAATGCCGAAATCCAACAGCTTGGGCTCGGCGTCGTGAGTCACCAGAATATTCGACGGCTTGAGGTCCCGGTGTACCACCAGACTACGATGGGCCTTCTCCACCGCGGAGCAAACCTTGACGAAAAGCTTCAGCCGCTGGGACACGGTCAGGCGGTGGCGATCGCAGTAGGCATTGATGGGCACGCCATCGACATATTCCATGACGAAAAAGGGCCGGTGATCGTCGGTGCTGCCGCTCTCGAAAAGCTTGGCGATGTGCGGATGCTCGAGATTGGCCAAGATCTGTCGTTCCGTTCTGAACCGGTGCACCAAATCGTCGGTGTCCATGCCCCGTTTCAAAATCTTGACCGCCACCTGCCGCTCGAGCTCGCCGTCGACGCGCCGGGCCAAATAGACGATGCCCGTTCCACCACGCCCGATCTCTCGGATGATCTGATGCGGACCGACTTGAGCTCCGGGCTGAAGCTCAGACGAAGCTGTGCGCAGATCCACAGCCGGATGATCCAGGCTCGCTACCGCTCCCGTGTCTGCTGCCAGCAACGATCGCAGCTCTTGGCCGACGAGCGGCTCCTGACTGTCCACAGTGGCCAGGAACTTAGTTCGAAGGTCTTCGGGCAGATCGAGGGCTTCGAGCAGCAGATCATTGACTCGTTGCCAGGTCTCTGGATTCATACCTCGGGAGGCCTCGGAACAGGATTGGAGAGTGTGCATGGATAGTGTTGTGGGCTGAGATATTTTGTGGCACCATCTTATCAATTCATGTACATTCTTCTAGTTGTAGAGAGGCCATGGACAATTTTCGTTCTTCTGGGACGATTTCTCAGGTAAAACGGCAATGAATTTGCAAAAATTTGGCCCTGGATCCGTCGACTCTGACCCGATGAACCCCACCTGCTCCGGTTCCTTTCGAGCCGGTCAGCTGAGCATTGAATCGGATATTACCGAGGCCCTACGACAATGGAACGGAGAGGATTGCGAAGCGTTGGCCCGCCTCTTTCCTGAAGTCGTAAATGAGCTTCGGCGGCTCGCCCAGGGTTGCTTCTTACGTGAAGGTCCTGGGCATACCCTTCAGCCGACGGCATTGATCAACGAGGTTTATCTGCGTTTACAAGGCGGCCAGGTGGGAGAGCTAAAGAATCGTGGCCAGTTCTTTGCCTTTGCTGCCCGGTTGATGCGGGAGATTCTCGTCGACCACGCTCGGGCTCGAAAAGCAGCCAAGCGTGGTGGTGGACAGGCTCTGCTCGAGTTGGAGGTCGCCTTGGGGGTGCCGAACGCTGAAGGTCCGTCACCGGATGAGCTGCTGCAATTAGACCGCGCCCTCGATCGCCTCGGCCGTCTGGATGCCCGACAGCGCTCAGTGGTTGAGCTGCGCTACTTCACAGGTTTGACCCTGGAAGAAATTGCCCAGGTGTTAGAGACCTCCCTAGCCACCGTCGAGCGCAGTTGGCGAGTCGCGCGACATTGGCTCGCCCGGGAACTCTCCTGAGTCGGGCCACAACCGCTCGCAAGTCGCCTGCCCACAGGGTCGAAATCGGTCTGCCCACAGAGCCGAAGGTGCCGGCCGAAGGTGCCGCCCTCCGATGGCGACACCTTCATGAGCCCACTGAGAGCCCACTGAGAGCCCACTGCGTAGAGGTCAGTTGGGCACGTTCAGGTCCACCCAATTTCCCCAATTGGTGTTTCCCGTCGACGTGCCCAGCTCGCGGTAATAAAGACCGCCGGTTCCCCAGGTAAAGAAAATCAACTTGTTGCCGCTGCCCGCCCGTACGGCTTCGAGTTCACTGGTGACTAAGCCGCCGAGTGTGCTGCCGCTCCAACCGCCCGATGAGGTCTCGTAGAAGTAGTCGGCGTTGCTGTTGTAACGGTCACGAACAAAGACATGCAAGCGATCGTTGGTTTTTCGGGCGGCCGCCGGCGGATGGGTGCCAGAGGAAACATAAACTCCCGGGGCGACCTGCAATTGGTCGAAGATGCTGTGAACGGCCCATTCCAAGTCCCCTTCGGTGACGAGATCGGGCTCACCTTGGATCTTCATGCCACCTTGGGAATGCCAATTCCCGGCAGTAAAGGTGCCGTTGCTGTTGGCGGGCATTTTCCACAGCTGGTAGTCGTCGCCGGCGACAAAGGCGTCGACCCGTTGGTCTGATCGGGTGCCGGCGACCGGGGAATTGAGCAATTCTCCACCGAGACGGGTCCAGCCTGAGAAGGTCGTGGTGTATTGGGAGGCTGAATAGAGGGCGTTGTCGTTGTGTTTGCGGGCAAAGACCCGGAGCTTGTTATAAGCGTCGTCTAAGGCAACCGCCGCGCGTCCGACCACCGGTCCTGAGAGCGAGCCCCAGCCGACCCAGGCGCTGGTGGAGGATGTCCGGTATTGGTAATAGAGATCGCCGTTGAGGCCCCGCACAAAGACGAAAACTCGCCCTGAAGCGTCGCGCGCCGCGGTCGGGTCTCCGGCGCAGGTTCCGCCGAGGTTCGTCCAGGAACCCCAATTTCCATTAGCTTCACGGCGCCGGTGGAGCAAGGCTTGGGTATTGCGGGCACACGTAAACAGCTCTAACGCACCATCGGGATGCACCACCGCTTCCGGGGCGAAATCGTCACGACGGAGGTAATCCCATTGAGCGATGTCTTCACAGTCACCGCCGCTTTGTTGGGTACACGAGGCGAACGGCTCGGGTACCGCGGCAGAACCTCCAGAAGGACCATAATTCCCGAGGCCGTCACCGGCCACATTGGTGCCGTCGTAGAGCACAAAGTGTAGGTGATTCGAGCTTGCGCCCGAACCGCTTTGGCCGGCGGTGCCGATTTGAGTGTTGTTGTCCACATAGTCATTGACAGAAACATCGATGGTGTTCAGATGGGCGTAGAGGGTTCGGTATCCGTTCTGATGCTCGATGAAAACGGAATTCCCGTAAGGCTCCCAGCCACCGCCCAGCCCCTCGGCGAGCAGCACTTTGCCCGGCGCTGCGGCGTAAATAGGCTCATTCAGCGGCATGGGAAAGTCGAGCCCGAAATAATCTTTGCCCAGATGCTTGTAGTGGCCGTAGCCGCAAGTCATGCGGAAGGTTTTGCCCCGGCTCCAAGGCGGAGTGAGGGTGAATCCACGGTCTTTGGCAACGCCGTGACTGCCGGGTGGAGTGATGGCGGATGCCGGTGCCGAAGGAATCGCCAAACAGGCTGTGAGGCCGACAGCTGCAAGCAGGCGAATAGGTTTCAACATGATGGGGGTCTCCTGGGAACGCCAACCCGGTCGAAGGGCGGCTCGGTTCGAGTCTGTGAGATCGGTCGGATTGACCGCTCTGCCGTCGCTTATTGATCAAACAGTGATCAAGCAGTGATCAAGCAGTGATCAAGCAGTGATCAAGCAGTGATCAAGCAGTGATCAAAGAGATCGGCGAGAAACAGCTGAGCATCCCGTCAAAAGAGACCTAACCAATTTTCTGGCATTTGGGTTCCCGCATGACCTTTCATCAACGTGACACCCATTCATCAACGGCATGACCCTTCATCAACGTGGCACCCATTCATCAACGTGGCACCGGTGCCGGCTGCCTCGACAAATATCGACTTCGAAACCTCTGGCGGGACGGAGAGCACGGGAGGGGTGCGCCAGCCGGGGTGGTGCCGCCGTATTCGACGGCAACAAGGCCGTCGGCGACCAGATCGCCGTCGGTTCTTCGCTCTTGTCTTTGGGTGACGTCGGCTGCACGACGCCGCTGCCCGACGGTTCTTGTGTCCTGACCCATCCGGTGATCAACGAGAGCCCCGCCCACGACCAAGGGAATTGCACCGTCTCCGGAGCCACGGCCGACGCTCGCGGCTTTGCGCGCCCCTGGGACGATCCGGCAGTGGCGAATTCCGGTGCGACGCCGGTGCGTACGAGTCGCGCGATCTGAACGATGACGGACTCGACGACGCCACGCCGTCCACCTCTTCTTCGAGGACGGCTTCGAGCCGGGCGACACGGATGCGTGGTCGCTCGCGGTCCCCTGATCGGGCAACGACTCGCCGTCGTCTTGAATCATCAGCGTTTGCATCGAGGACGGCTTCGCAGCGACTGCTGTTCAAGACCGAAAGCCGGCTCCGTGGGTGCACGGAAGCCGGCTTTCGCAGTTTTGGGCTCGCTCGGCCGAGACCGGGCAACGCCCAATGGGACGGACGATCTGAGTATCAAGCGACCATAGCCTGGAAGTTGAGGCTGCGTTCTGCCAGACGGGTCAGGTTGCGATTGGCTTCGGCTTCTTCGTCGAGGCTCTTGCGCAGTAGATCGGCGGCATCTTGGTTGCCGAGCTTCTCGGCATAGGCCACGGCGCAGCCGTAACCGGCCATTTCGTAGTGCTCAATTCGCTGGGCGGCAGCGACCAAACCGGCGTCGAGCACGGCTTGCTCGGTGGCGGCAGAGATCAAACCCTCCGCTTCCTCGATCAAACCGGCAGCACCCTGGCAGCGCTCGCCGTGGGGACCGTAATCCAGACCGGAAAAAATCTGTTCAATGCGTTTGATTTGAGTCTTGGTTTCCGCCAAGTGGTCTGTGAAGGCTTGGCGAAGATCGCCGTCTTGGGTGGCCTCAATCATTTTAGGCAACGCGTCGGAAATCTGGTTCTCAGCGCTGAAAAGGTCTTTCAGCTGGTGAACGAATAGCTTTTCGAGTGAGTCGAGTTTCATGGTGCTCCTCAGAGTTGGAATTTCGTGTTCAGGGGGCGTAGAGCGTCACCCTGTCTAGGTGCCATTTAAAAAAAGCAAAGGCCGTGCCAAGACGGTAGAGGTTGATCTAACGGGTTTCCGGGCCGCATAGGTGCCTGCCGATGGTAGGTCTTGCATTGTCTTTGTAACTCTTTCTATGCGCTTTTCAGTCTTGCTATGTGCTTCAGTCTTGAAATAACGGATTCGATTCTCAGCGCCCGCCCGCTAGCCGGCGTTGAGCGCGATCAAGCAATGCGGCGGTAGGCACTCTTGAGGCCCATATAACCGCCGTAGTTGGCCAATCCGATGGCCGAAATCGCCATCAGCCAGGGTCCGAAGGGCTGCTGGCCGAGCCAGTTCAGGGATTGGGTCAAGCCTTGGGCGGTTTCCGGATCGTAGCGAACCGCGGCAAGGATGAAGAAAACGCCGACAATCGAGAATACGGCGCCCCGGGCCCCGATCCCCGCTCGACCCATGCGGACAGCCCATGTGCGCCAGGTCCGGTTGAGCGGGCTAAGATCGAGGCGGTCGCTGAGATCGGCGGTCACCGATTTGTACAGCTGGTGAAGCGCCCAGCCGAGGATGGCCAAACCACCGAGCCCGACGAGCCAGCGCCCGAAAGGCTGCTGCATCAGCGTGGCGGCTGTTTCTTCGCTGCTGCTGTCAGAGCCGGACTGACTCCCTTGGCCGAAAAGCACGGTGAGGCCGAAGACGACCAGAGACGTATGCAGGAGACCGCTGAGGAAATAGGCGAAACGGTTGGCCAGACCCTTGCCATCGGTCCCTTTATTCGCAGGGTCCTTGATCGCCTGGATGTAGCGCCAGGTCGAGTAGCCGGCGAGGCCGAGAACGAGCAAAGTGAGGATGATTTGGCCGAAAGGCTGCCGGATGACCGTCTGCAACACGTCTTTCGAGCCGTGGGCTCGCCCAGCCTCGATGGCGGCATGTGCGGAAAGCAAACCTACTCCGACGTAGACGACGCCCTTGGCCAAGTAGCCGATTCGAGCGAGTGATTCGAGGCCGCCCAGTTGTTTCGAAACGTTGGTGTTTTGGTAAGGCATGATTTTGCTCCCGTGTGGGTCTGAGAAAATTCACGATTCCAGGTCCTGGAAGTGCAAGCGTCATGCCAATCAGATCCGCACCGATCATGCCTAGGAACGTCGGCCGCTGGTCGTCAAGCCTTCGTGACGAGGCATTCCCAATCTATTGCCAATCGGTCTGCGGAGGAGCAAGCTCGCTGATCGGGCTGAGCGTCATCGGTGTTGGAAGGCCTTCCGGGTCGGATTCGAATCGATCGGCCCCGCACTGTGCCCAATCTCTTGCTGCGGGATGAGGTTTCTCATAGTCTGTGACCGACACCGCCTCGAATCACCACCATTCAGTGAGACCTCATGGATTCTAAGATCGAGTATGAGGTGCAGATCGCGCCCGACGATTTACCAGCCGGCGTCTCACCGGCCGGCGTCCTGAAGGATGCGGCCCAAGTGATGGGCCACCCCGCTTAGCATGGCAAGGGGTCGTCGCAAGGGGAAGAAGGCGCGCCCGATCGAGCCTGAAGACGTGCTCAGTGGACGCACGCGCACGGATCTGGAAGGTTTGTTCCGACTCATCCACCGCGTCAATCCCACGGGTCGTGATCTGCCCAACGACCAAGAGGCTCGACTCTATCGGCAGAAGTCCGCATTGCAGAGCCTGTTGATCCAGCAACACGGCGACCATCTGCGGGTCAGCCCCAGCGACGATGAGGGCGTCGTCAGCCTCGATCATCGACTCGGTCAACAGAACGCATGTCACGCGGTGCTCGCCGAGCTCGAGGTGGACGCTGGCTTGAACCGCTGCTCGACTTGGCGCAGGCCTTGACACAGCCGGCCCGAATCGATCCGGCGGATTCGGCTATCCGGCGCCTGGTTTCTGCCATCCGCATCGGCGATAAGGCTTTGCAAGAAGGCGACCTCAAAGCTGCGAGGGCCGCTCTCGACCAGCCGGTGGTCTGGAAAACCGTTGAAGTCCAGTCCACGGCCCGCCTCGCCGAACTCTACTTGCAAGACCAGGCAGCCTCGAATTTCCATCGACGTCACGCCCTGGCGCTCTATCTTCACGCCTACGCTCCGGGGGAATTCCACTACCAAAATTTGCCGATGCGCGAGCTGGCGTGGCAGAAAACTCGATGGGAAGAACTCGCCGAACGGGCCCGTGACCGGCTTGAATCCTGAGCGGCGCCTTTGACAAGAATGGCGAACCGCGGGCGACGGGCGGCTTCGACGATGAAGAGCAGAAGCACGGTGTATGGAAGCGATACCATGCCAATGGCCAACTCTGGGACGAAGGTCGCTTCGAACACGGCAAGAAGATGGGCACTTGGAAGGTCTACGATGAAGCGGGCGAGCTCCTAAAGACGCAAACCTTCAAGTAGCGGAGCGGGCAGAGACATTCTCAGGCGACCGACGAATGCGGGTTCTAATAGGCGATGTATTTTCCTTGATCTGAACGTTCCGGCAGATCTAAATTAGGCAGCAAGAGAACTTGATCGTAGCCGAAGACCACTGTGCCTACACTGCTCAGGAGTGGACGGCCGCCGGCCACTCGACGAGTCTTGTCGTTTTTACGATTCACCATTGATAATGATCCCGATCGGACTTGTTGGACAATCGAAAACGGCCGGGAACCATCGGTTGCAACGGAGCCGGGCTAGCCTGTTTTCACAAATGGACGTGTTTTCACAAATGGACAATCAACTCTCCTGGCCCGCTCAGCCGCATCGGCGATTTAGCGTGAGACTGGCCACGATCGTTCTTTCGGCATGTTTTTCGTTCTCGTTCGTTCAGGCTGCGATGGCGAGCACCTGCTTTGGCACCACTTCAAACGGCGCTCTTGCCGGTGGCTGCAAGATCGCCTCCGATGGCGAGAACTTCTCCGCATACACCAGACTCGGCTCGTTCCTGGGCCGCACCTGGGTGCACTGCACCGTGGCAACGGTGATTTCGCAATCCTATGGGTCTCTCGCCAAGTCTCACCCACAGTGGCACTTCGTCTACGGCGAGTCGGGACTTGCTGAAGGAGGGCAGTTCGACCCTCACAAGACGCACCAAAATGGCCTGTCAGTCGACTTCATGGTGCCGGTGCTCAACGAGTCTGGCGAGTCGGTGCCCCTGCCAACCGGGATCACCAACAAATTTGGTTACAGCATTGAGTTTGATTCTGCAGGGTCATATAACGGCCTCACTATCGACTTCGTCGCTCTTGCTGCACATATCGCGGCCGTCAAGAAAGCCGCGGCAGCAAACGGCATTGGTATCTGGCGCGTCATTTTCGATCCAAAGCTCCAGCCGTTGCTCCACAGCACTCCTTCTTGGCCTTTGATCCGCGACCTCCAGTTCTCTACACGTCCCTCGTGGGTCCGCCACGACGAGCACTACCACATCGACTTCGAGATTCCTTGCAAACCCATGTCTAAGTGGCCAGGGTGAGATGCCGCATAACAAATCATTGCAGCGGACAAGACCGGCCGTTGGGCGGACGAGACACTGAGAAACGCCGGCGTCGATTCGCGGGCTCATAGAGGGAGCCGCCACCGGACCGCCGATGGGCTCGATGAGCGACCCGAATTGCGTGATTCTTGGTGTCGCGTCAAGTAGCACTGGGGGTATCGCGTTCCAGCGCTTCATGGCCACCGCCGTGGTATTGTCTTGGGAAGATCACCGTCTCGTCAGGAGGATTCCGTGAGTTCAATCCCCCGCCCCGAACTCTCCGCTCGACCGCTGCAAATGACCTGCGAATACACGGTCAACGCCAGGCCAGAAAAAGTCTTCGCCGCCTGGACGAAAGACTTCGACATCTGGTTCGCCCAGGCCGGAACGCTCGCCCTGGTGCCCGAGCCAGGGCGCCCATACTTCTTCTACAACCGGGATGATTGGGGCAGACATCCCCACTACGGCCGATTCCTCGATGTAAGAGAAAACGAGTTCATCGAAATGACGTGGATGACGGGGAACGGGACCGCCGAGGGAACAGAAGGAGCCGAGACGATCCTTCGAATTGAGCTTGTCCCCAAAGGCGAGGCTACCGAAGTCCGCTTGACCCACTCCGGTTTCGTCTCCGAGAAGTCGCACGACGGACACAAGGAAAACTGGCCGCTGGCCCTAGAGATTCTGGACGAGGCGCTCTCGTAATCAACCTCGTGTCAGCGTGACGACGGATCTCGGGTGGCAGCCGCGACAAGGTAATGGACCACTCCGCCGCATCATCACTGCGTCGTGCCGGGCATCGCCCTGACGCCGGAAGGCGAATGCCAGTGCGATTCCGGATGTAGTGGCGGGGCTTGCCCCCGCCTGCGAGGCGAAGCCGAGCTTCCAGCCATTCCGGATGTAGTGGCGGGGCTTGCCCCCGCCTGCGAGGCGAAGCCGAGCTTCCGGCGATTCCAGATGTAGTGGCGGGGCTTGCCCCCGCCTGCGAGGCGAAGCCGAGCTTCCGGCCATTCCGGATGTAGTGGCGGGGGTTGCCCCCATAGGCGCTAACTTAAGGGGTTGCAGCATGACTGGCCTCTGTGGCAG
>CBDUGP010000173.1:0-11859 GCA_965366625.1 uncultured bacterium | reverse complement strand
AAAAAAGATCGAGGCGGACGCGACACCGGCTGGTTATGGACTGGAGGTCTTGAACAAGGCGCCGAAGGCTTCGTATACGGCCAAGTGCAACGTGTCGCCATGATCCAATTCCGGAAAATGCCGGAACCATAGCCGAGTACCCGCTGCCTTGGCGCCGTCGATCTTGCGATGGAGTTCTGCCGCAACTTCTTCCATGATCTCACCCTCTTTTCCGACCCCAACAAAGATCGACGTGCCCTCGGCAAGGTTTTTAGGGCCTGCTTTCAAGAGCGACCGGTCGTCCCACCAAAGGCTCGGGCTGACGATGATGTAGTTGTCGAATAGATCCGGCCGGGTGTAGAGAATTTCGGTGGCCAGCAAACCGCCCAAGGATTGCCCGATGATCGTGGATACGTCCTGGGTCCGATAGGTTTTGCGAATCAGTGGCTGGATTTCCTTCGCCAAAGCTTCGATGAAACGGGCAGAGCCACCCGATGTCGGCAACTCCTTTTGATCTTTTTCGTTCTTGCTCGGAAACGTAAAATCGCGCTTGCGGTCCACGTTGGCAATACCTACGACAATCGTCTCCGGGATCATCTCAATCCATGGGAACGAGCCGAATTGGACCAAGCCCGCGATATGGATGAAGTCTTCGTCCGCGGATCCATCGAGCAAGTAAATGACGGGATATTTTTTGTCGGTTTGTTGGGCGTAGCTGAGAGGCAGATAGATATTCAGAACGCGATTCTCATCCAAAATCCGGGAGTGGAATTCTAGACTTTCGCCGATGGTGAAAGCTGCTTTTTGGGTGACCTCTTGTGCCGATGAGAGTCGTGGGAGCAGGCTGAGAGCGAGGAAAACGAAAAAGCCGACCTTTGTTTTTAATGAGGTCAATTCCATGTCAGTGATCACCATCTTTGGTTAGTGCTGGGCTGTGTGAGCGTAGGGTTCGTATTGTTCGAGGCTGGTGTGAATCGGGGCTGTGCCTTCGGCCATACCAAGTTCGGCAAAGTCGGTCACATCCAAGGCGGAGCCTATCTTGAATTCTGTACTCTGGTGCGGTTGCGTCACCCAATCCCGCACGTCGAAATACCCGGCACCTCCGTTTAGACGGATCTAGGCCCACGTCGAAATACCCGGCACCTCCGTTTGACGGATCTAGGCCCACGTCGAAATACCCGGCACCTCCGTTTGACACCGATCAACAAATCACCGCTGTTGCCGGCGGAGATCGGATCGACCCTGTCAGAGCGGACTCGTTTCGATTCTTCACAGGATGCGAAGGTTTGCATATTCGTTGCCGACATCAACGTCGACTTGCACGCAGGTTGCGGGGCTTTGCATCCATGATGCAAAGCCCTGAAAGAAGGTTCTTGGGCTGGGTGGAGCTGATTCCCTCGCAGTCCATATACGCATGTCGATCCGCAAGGGGATCCAGGGAATCCGCCGACGCTCTACGGTGGTATTCTGTTGTTTAGAAACAGTAGTGAAGCAGCTGCTTAGGGCCGACGATCAGAGGCTTTTGGCGCCGGGGACCGACCAAGTCCGAGTTCACCGCTAAGCCCATGCCCAAGACGTTGGGGTTTGCGATGGGGTTGCCGGCCGGTGCGAGGCAAGGACGGAGACAAGCTTCGCCAGGGGAGAAGCTCTCAGTCGGGTTCTTCCCAAGTAGCTCTAAGACCTGAAGGCAATATGCTCCGCCAACTCCTATTGCGGAATAGGGGAGCGGGGAGGAGAAAAGCACATTTGGAGATAGAAACTCCCCGCCTAAAAAAGGGCTTTCGCTTAGCCCACTACCGCGTTGAGCGCTTCCTCGGCCGTGGTGGCATGGGAGAGGTCTACGAGGCGACGGATACCCGCCTCCGCCGCAAGGTCGCCATCAAGCTGCTCACCCATTCAGGTGCGGAGGATCCGAAGCACCGGCGGCGGCTCTTGCGGGAAGCCCGGGCGGTCGCTGCGGTTCGTCATCCAGGGGTCGTCACCGTCTTTGAAATTCAGCATGCCGAGCCCTACGACTTCATCGTCATGGAGCTGGTGGCGGGAAAACCGCTGACGACGGGGTCTCCGGCGACGAGCCCTCTACCCTTTCCGGACCTGATCAACCTAGGGACCCAGATTTCCGACGCCATGGCGGCGGCTCACCGGGCAGGTGTGATCCACCGCGACCTGAAACCCCAAAACGTGATGATCGACAGCCTCGGTCGGGTCAAGATCTTGGATTTCGGCATCGCCAAGCTGGAGCCTCAGGCCGAAATCGACACCCTCGACGGGGAGGTGCTGACCTCCACCGGCGCGACGCCCGGCACCTTGGCCTACATGTCGCCGGAGCAAGTCTTGGGTGAAGATGTGGACCATCGGACGGATATCTTCTCCCTCGGTGTTTTGCTCTTCGAGCTGGCCACGGGGCAGCGTCCGTTCGCCGTCACCGACCCTGACGAGCCGCCGGCGACACCGCTGCGGCGTTTGCTCTTTTGCCCCGCCCCCGATCCGCGAGATTTCAACCCCGACCTGTCCGATGGCCTTGTCGAGCTGATCGAGAGCTTGCTCCAAAAGTCTCCTGACGAGCGCCCGCAGAGCATGGACGAGGTGCATGGGGCCCTGCTCGATTTGGCGCCGACTCGATCGTCAGAACCTCCCGAGCTCCTGGGTGAGGTGCCGCCGGTTGTAGACCGGCCGGATCCGGATCGGCGCGACTTGGATGGATCCTCCGCCGGCAAACGTCGCCCAATGCTCCTGATGGGGCTCGGCTTAGGCCTCATCGGCCTGGCTTGGTGGGTCGTCGAGGGTTTCCCAGGGTTCGTTCCCGGGCCTGCGCTTTTGCCTCAGTCGGCCACAGAGTCTGTCGGGGGGCAGGTCGAGTCAGCTGCTCCGGGCGATGACCTGAGCTGTCCAGTGACTGAAGACGGCACAGCGGGCGAAGACCCGGCCTACCGCTTGTGGCAGGCCGGCGAAGCACAGCTGGAACGATTCGATCGGCACGGCAATGTGGCGCGAGCCATCGCATGTTTCGAAGACGCCGTCGCCCGGCAACCCGATCTGGCACCGGCCCACGCCGGATTGTCTCGAGCTTATAGGATTCGTGCCCGTGAACATGCCGACGAGCATTGGCGTCGTCTCAGTTTGGCGAGCGCCCGGCGGGCGGTCGAAGCCGCGCCTCGGCTGACCCGAGCCAGACTCAGCCTAGCCCGTGCTTGGATCCAGGACGGTCGCCTCGAGGAAGCCGAGGTAGAGCTGGCTCGCTTGGCCGAGCTGGATCCCGGCGAGCCGGGTATCGTCCTGGGGCGGGCAAAAATAGCTTTCCGCAGAGACGACCTCGAATCCGCCGTCGAACTCTATCGCGAGGCGGTGCGATTGCAGCCAAAATCGTGGATCCCCTGGTCGCATTTGGGAGATACCCTGCACCGCCAAGGTCGCTACGGGGAGGCGGCGAGTGCTTTCGAGCAAGGCCTTGCCTTAACGCCGGACAACGCCGTGTTGTGGCGCAGCTTGGCGGCGGCGCGCCAGCATCAAGGGGATTACCCGGGCACGATTGAGGCCTTGCAACACTCCTTAACGATCCATCCGACGATGGCTGGTTTTTCCAATCTCGGCACGGCTTATTTCTTTCAGGGCTTCTACAACGAGGCCGCTGCCGCCTTTGAGGACGCCCTCGCCGTGGGCGCCAACGATCTCCGTGTTTGGGCCAATCTCGGCGATGCCTACCGGCAGATTCCGGGCCGCGCCGAGCAGGCTCGCGAAAGCTATGAACGAGCGGTGCAGCTGGTTCGCGCTGAGCTCTCCAGTCAACCGAACGACCCCCAGCTACAAAGCCGGCTCGCCCTGTACCTGGCGCGCATCGGCGACACGGCCGCGGCCCGCGCGGCCATGCCCGAGCCGGGACCAAACCTTTATTTTCAATCCCCAAGCGCTTGGTTTCGGGCTTGTCTGACCTACGAAGCCATGGGCGAGCGAGACCGCGCCTTGGACGCCCTCGGGGAAGCGTTGCGCCGGGGCTACCCCCTGTCTGTGGTCGAAGCGGAGCCCGAGCTGGTCGAGCTTCGCCAAGACGTTGCTTTCCACCGTTTGGCCCGTCCCTACGGAGCTAAGTGATCCATCGGCTCAGTCCTTTGATTTGCAGGCTGATTTACCCTTCGATTTATCGGGATATGGAGGAGGCGAACCTTCTCCAGTCTGGACGATCATTTCCGGATCGACCCGGAAAGTCACCCTCCGTTGATAGTTCAATTCCACGTCGAGAACCACGGTGACGAAGAATGCCCCGTCTTCGACTTCTATGGGCATGAGATCAGATTCCGAAGGACCGGACGCTCCTCCTTGCAGCTGATCAGAAGGGTAGGCCGCAGCGGAGGCCGAATTATCGAAAAAGACATTCCACACTTGATGCCGACCCGGCTCATCGGGATACTCATCGGCCGTCGCTCTAAAGGCATAAGAATAGTCCTGTTCCAGCGGCGCCTTGTAGATCAGAAAACTGTCAAAGGTGATCTGAGAAAAGGGCGTCGCTTCCTTTTGATCGTTACGGCTGGCCGCGAAAGAGACTTTCAGTGACAGATTCGTAATGTTCAAGCCCGTTTCCGGTCTCCCGATCTCAGGCAAGTTAAAGATCGAAATCCCCAATTTGCCTCCTGAGCTTTCTTTGGGGATGTGTCTCGCCACATATAAAGGATTCTCTCCGTCCGTTCGCTGAGTGAAGCCACAATGCAGCACCGGACATTCATGAACCCGTGCCGGCAAGGAAATACCTTCGATGGCCAACTCCAAAAAGACTGGCAGATTAGGGTCGACAAGTTTGGTGCGACTATCTGGGACACTCATGGTTTCATCCTCCTCTGACGTTAATTTGTCGGCCCGCGGCTCAAGCCGAGCTCTTTCATACGACGTTTAAGGCCTTGGCACGACACCTCCAAGGTGCGCGCCGCCGCCGGCAGATCCCCATTTGAGGTCTCGAGACTCGCCGAGATCTCGTCGGCGTTGAGCTCACCGGCGGTGCGCAGAATGGGTGATCGCTCGATGAGTTCATAGAGGGAGGTTCTCGAGATGCCCAGGGCTTGGGCAGCCCGCAGTAGATTCCAATGGTGACGACGTAACGCGTCTCGTACCTCTCCGTCTTGCACGCTGCCGGGATCTCGGTACGGGGCCTTGGGGGCGTTCTCGATGGGCGATATCTCGGAATCGTCGCCGTCTTCGGGGTCGGTGGGAGAGAGCTCGACCACCTGTTGTGCCGGCGGCGACAACCCGGCCGGAGCTTGTAAATTGGGGCAACCGCGGCTCGCGATCACACTCTGGGTGACGACGTTGCGCAGCTGGCGCACATTACCCGGCCACGGCTGTAGGGCCAGGCTCGCCACCAAACGGGCGGGCACATAGGACGACTCGAAGAGGTTGCCGGGGACCGAGCGTTCGCTCTCCCCGATGGAGTCCAGGGCCTGATGTAGAAAATGGTAGAAAAGGCGCCCTAGATCCTCCACCCGCCGACGCAGCGGCGGCAAATGCAGCTCAAAACCTTGTAAACGGTGCAGCAGAGGGGTCTTGAAACGTTCTTCTTCGGCGTCGCGCTCCAAGTCGGCGTCGGTCGCAGCGATGACCCGCACATCGACCTGTAATGTCTTGGCGGCACCGAGGGGCTGAATCTCACCGCTTTCGAGGGCACGTAAGAGCATGGCCTGCACATCGAGGGAGGCTTCGCCGACCTCGTCTAGGAAAAGGGTCCCCCCGTCACATCGCCGAAAATAGCCGGGGCGGCTGTGCTGGGCGCCGCTATAGGCGCCCTTTTCGGCGCCGAAGAGCTCGGCTGCAGCGAGCCCCGGCGGCACAGCGCCGAGATTCATACTGCTATAGACCGCCGAGCGACGGACACCGTGGTCATGGATGGCGCGGGCCACCAGCTCCTTGCCGGACCCGGACTCGCCTCGAATAAGCACCGGGATCTTCAAATCGGCGACGTTGAGAATATCCCGCCGCAGCTGCACCATGGCCGACGAACGGCCGATCAGACCGAGGTCCGCCGGCACGTTCGCCGTCGGCTGGGCTCGGTGCCAACACAAAGCCACACGCTCTCCGAGCAATAGGACGACACCCCGATCCAGCTCTTCCTCCGTGACCGGTCGGAGGCCCGACACGGCCTCGCCGTTGACTTCCAACTTGAGACGACTGTCGGCAAGGTGAATTGAATAAGTGCCGCCCATGCGCCCCAGCCGGACGGGTCGACGGCTGAGGCGAGGATCGGCCAAGGGTCGTTGGCGTCCACCGACCCGATCCGCAAAACCCGGCAGCAGCCGAGACAGCTCTTGCTCGCCGTCGCCCTCGAGCTGGTCGAGCCAAGCCATTTCGCCGACCCGCCCGGGATCGGCGTGGCTGAGGATGGTCAGCGCGGTGACCGTCGGCGCCTTATCCGCCATGACGCGCTCCGTATTCGAGCGAGTCGCGGTGTCGAGATAGCGCCCCCAGGTCGAAGGGTCCGAGCCGGAGCTCATGACCCCCACCGGCGGGCACTGTGTCCGAAGCCATTCGAGTGCATCCTTTAATTGTTACGCTTAATGACACAGAAATATAGGCATAGTTTCAATTTGACCTGATCGGGCAGAGCCCTCCCGCCCTCCGCCCGACCCAGGCCGCTGACAAAACCTCCTATCGGACGGCGGCAATGACCGGCCCGACAGCCTTGACAAAAGCGTAGTTGTTTCCTTGGTCGGCGTTGACACTCCAGGTCATCGCCCCGCCGAATTGGGCGCTCGACGCTATCGACTGGTATTGGTCGGCCATGTCTTTGTAGATCTGGCTGCCCGCGTTCGGCCCATGGTAGACAGAGCACTCTCCCGCCGCCGCCCCGGTCGCCGGCTCACCGATGCAAATCTTCGTACCGATGGGCGTAATGCTTTCCAAATAACCAAATGCCGCTGAAATAAAACCGACATCTTGCTCGGTCTGATCCGAAATATTGAAACAGCAGGTGTTGTAAGCTTGCACGAAGAGATAATCAAAGAGACCCGCTTTCAAGGCCTCGTCGTAGTCGGTGTCGGTTCCGGTGGTCACGTAGGCCACTGCCGAATCGACATGATTCAGTTGGGGAGCAGCGGTCACGATGAGGGAATCGTCCTCGTCTTTGATCGCTTGAATCAATTCCTGTAGATAGCTGCCATCGGTGCTGATCTCGAGATCGAAATCACAGCCGGTGAAGCCGTAGGTTCTCAAAAAGGTAACGATGGCCGCCCCGACGTCGGCGGCGCTCGCAGAGCCGGGCAAGAATGTGTTGTTTGCCCCGCCGAATGAAACCAGCACTTGGGTGGCACCCGCTCCGAGCGCGCCAGCGACATCATTCTTCAACTTCGTGGGGTCAAGAGTGCCGTCTTGGCCATTGTCCGGCGGAAAGGAATTCTGATAGAGCTCGACCTGGGTGCCGTCGACACTGCCGAAGGCCAGAATCACGCAGGTATAGCCGGCCTCAGCGGCGGCTGTCAGGCTGAGGCTCTCCCAGCTCTCCAGGTATCCGGCCATGAGGGGAGTGGGGGGTGACGTTTGTGTGCTCATTTTTTTCTCCATTCATGTGTGTGTCACTGTGTCCAACGCGAGCTCGAGTCAGGTTGTTAAGGAAAGGGCGGCAAGCCGAGGGCCTCTTGGGCGGCCGGCCATGGAACGAACCATGATTTAGGACCTTCTGTCGGGTTCGTGGTCTCGGTGCTGCTCGCGGCTCCCGGCTCGGGCTCTTGGACCGAGCCGCCGTGAAATCCGACGATGATCGGTAGGTGGGTTTTGAGATCGAGGGAAAGAATCGGAGCCCCTGCGTCCATCTCCGACGAGGCATAGCTCCCCACTGCGACATTGGGCACCTGAGCCTGCGTTCGGGCGTCGGTCACGGTGGCGTCGGCTTGTTCCACAACTCCCAGGCGCATACCTGTCGACGCTCCGAGCACTTTGATCGGCATTGCCGGAGCCGGCGCGCCGCCACCAGTCACCGGTAGGGGTACCGATAGGCCGCCCGCGATCGATAAGATGGCGGTAAGGGGCAATCCCAGCAGTGCTTCTGCCCAACTGGCCGATGCCACATCCGGTCCTGCCGGCTCGAACGGCGGCGGCAGTGGCACCGGATCGTCGCCCCCAACGGTATCGGACGGGCTGGCTGTTGCCTTGACCGGCCCTCGTAAATATGAGTTATGGGTGACGTGGCCGAGGGTGACGCCGTCTGCCGCCACGATCGGGCTGCCGACATCACCGACGGCATGGCCGCTGGTGACCATCACCGGTCCGCTAGTCGCGATGTAGATCAGCCCCAACGTGCTGGTGAAGATTTCGTGGCTCACGGTCGGAGAATCTAGCTTCGTACCCCCGGCGATCATGACATGCCCTCCGAGGTCGGTGGTGTAGTGGTCGGCAATAGGGCGACGCAGCCCGTCAAGATGGGCGGCAGCAAATCGTGCATCTTCATTTGGGTTCCTCCTCGGAAGCTCTGATCGAAAATATTTTCAAGATCGAGCTAGTCGGTTTTCGAACGCTCGGTTCATAGTCAAGAAGCGCCATAAACCGGCTGATACAAAGTGAATCTCAAAGCTGAGGCGTCGGCGCCCCAGCCTCCTCCCGTCATGAGCAGCCGGACGTGGCGGATACCTCGCAGCTCGAAGACCGCGGGGCGGTGGGGCCCGACCAAGGCCGCCCGTGGTATGGACCCGCCGACTTCGAGACCCGTCCACGCCACCACACGAAGCTCTGAGCTGGTGTGAAATAGAGTGCTCGTTCCCGGCACCAACAGCCGCCGAGGGGTCACCGCGCGTCCGTTGCGGGCCAAAAACACATCCAGAGCCCCGACATCGAGCCCGTTGGTAACGCGGATGCCACCAAAGTGTGTTGGCCGCTCGTGGACCACCGTGCGCCCCACCGGGTCACGGCTCACGGTCACATGGCCGTGGCCGATCAACTTCGGTTGCTTCAAGACGTTGCCCCAAGCATCGACGATTCCAACCTGTGGCTCGGTCGAGAATCGGAAGGGATGGGTGCATTCGTAACCGCAATGCCGGATGATCTTCCAAACAATTGGAGCTTCGCCTTCAGCCCTTGGATCGTGTTGAAAAAACACGATTTCGGCACGGCCTAGGTCATAGCTGTAGTTTTCGAAGGTGATCCGGGTGTCCACGTTGTCACCTCAGGGTTTTCGTGAGCCCGGGCTCTTTCTTGCCGGATTTTCGTCCGCCTCCTTGTCATCGGCTCCTCCGTCGTCCAAGCTGCCGGCGGGCTGCAGCGCGACGTCCAAAGAAAGGCTCATGTTTCGGTCGGCGACCGTGACCGGCATCGTGCCGCGGATATGGAAATCACCGTGCTCGTCATGGACGGCATGCAGCTTACTAGCGGTCGGCATCGCGCCCTGTTCCGCCGGAGCTTCGGGCGTAGGCAGGAGAGGAGACGGGTGAATGGGAGTCGCCGTGCTCGGATTCCCGGAGCTCGGTTGTCCAGGGTTCAGCGGTTTAGGGACTTTGACGCTGACCGGAATTTCCAACAAACCGCCGATGACGAATTTTCGATCGTCGGCCTGGCCATATGAGCCGTCCTTGACCATTAGCACCAGTTGATCGGGTGCCACTGGGGAAGGCTCCAGCTCCGCCGTCCCGGTTGCGGTGAAGTCTTTTTTGACACCCCCGGGAAGCTGCCATTCGTGGCCGACTTCCACCGGTTCAAACTTCTTCTTGACCGACACGCCTTCGGCCTTGAGAGTGAAGTCCTCAACCTCCAGCTCCAAGGAAGCAATTTTTCCCTTGGAATCGTATTTCGGAGTCGCTGTGACGCAGACGCCGTTGTAGGGAGGCTTCGACCGAGGTTTGGCCCTGAAATCACCGGACGTCCACACATAGGACAAGTCTTTTAACGGTTGGAATGAATCGATTCCGGTACCGGTGGCCGCCGTCGGGTCCTCGGCCACCGGTGTGACGGATTGTGATGTCTTCTTCTTTGTCTTCGTCTTCGTTTTAGTCTTCCTCTTCGTCTTGGCGGTCGAAGACGCGGCAGTGGAAGACCGTTTCGGGTCTTGAGCCGGTAGCTTGTGCTCATCGCTGTTCGACGTGCCGCCCGAGCCCTCCAGCTTCGAAGGAGAAGACGAAAGCGCCGCCTTTGAGCCGGGTCCTCGCTTTTTTTCAGTCATGATGTTTTCCTATGAGTTCGAGGCCGGAGGGAAAGGCCGTAGCTCCGGGACCTTTCAAAAAGGTCAGAAGCAGAATCGGTTTCTGAGAATGGGGGCTAGCAGCCAGTGGCAAAGTCTCACGCCTTCGCCTGTGGCAGACTTCCGCCACAGGCCGCTAGAAAGATTGCGAGCGGCTCTACAGATCAAACACTGTTGATATTGGCGAGCTGAAATTGGAAGGGAGTGGCGTTTGGGCCTCCGCCTCCGCCGGTCATCACAATGTCGGCGCTGCTAATGCCTAGTAGATCGATCTCCGTATTGATCTGCTGGACGATGGCCGAATCGAGCACCTGCCCTTCCACGATCTGTGAAACGACACCGATAAAGATCCGCGGCTTGAAGCGGAATACCGCTTTTTGGGCCGGAGAAATATTTGTTTTTGTCGCCAGCAGCTTGTTGTCGCGAAAGATGCTGGCGTTGATGCCGCCGGTTTGTAAATTATTCCGAACCTCGACATCGAGGGGGCTCGAAGACGAGGGGTTGTCGGTGTCCGGTCGCAACACGTCGCCGGATCGATCGCGAGCGACCTCGTAAGCTTGACCATCGAAGGCTTGCATTCGGGGGGTATAGTTGCCGTAGGAGTCGCTGGCTGAGACGTCGAAACGCAAGGGATAGGTGAAGGGATGGTTGTCCTGCACACCGAGATTCTGGATGACACGCCACGCCACCGCAATTTCACTGAAGCTCTCCGCTACGTTTTTCTGAAAGATCAACACTTCGCTGTTGTTGATGTCCTGCGACAAATTGATCAGGTTTAGCTTGATTTCTTCGAGCATGTTTCATTTCCTTCCAAGGATCGTTTGAGTCGTGGGCTCCACCTAGTCAATAAGGAGAGAACCCAGGCTTGCAACATTGGATGGCTCGTCAACGACAGATTCACCGGTTTCGATTCGGCAATGCCGTTCCTTCGAGGTCTCCCGCTATCAGGTGGCTAACAGCTATCGATTACCTATAGCGAAGGTCATGCCAACTTCCCAGCCGAAATCAAGTGCAGCCCTTTTGAGATGCTCTTTTCAACACGGAGGGCTAGCCAGGAAGGCCTAAGTGTTGGTATTAATAGATATGTCTAGGTTTCTGCAGCTGTCGTTTTCGACTCTCGCCCCTTGGGAGAGGGCTCAACGCACGCAGCCGAAGGTGGGCGACGCAGACGCGGGGCATGGATCCCGAGGATGTCGGAGTTGTCTGGGTTGTCGGCGATGTCGGATGAGAGGGGAGGCTGCCGATCCGATGGGGTTGCGGCTACCTCTGCTCTCGCTTATCCCTGACGTGCGGCGACAATCGGGCTCAGCGATTGTCGTTGTCTACTGCCTCAGCTCGCTTGAAAACGGGACGCGAAGGTGGAGGGGCGCTCGCCGAATTTTTCGGCGAATGTGTTGGAGAAGTGAGACAGGCTTTTGAAGCCCGTGGAGTAGGCGATTTCGTGGATCGGGCCGGCTTTGGCGGCGAGGGTTTCTACGGTGAACTCGTCGTCGAGGTGGGCTTCGACAACCTCTTGGACTTTGTTGAGGAAGGACTTGTCGACCGGGGTGACTTCGACTTCTTGCAGCAGCGTGATGGTGGCGGCCGACGGGGTCCGGAGGCTCCTGCCTCACCCAATCGAGGGCCCCTTCGCCGTCGGCCGCGACTTTCACGCGATAGAGCTGCTGGAGGTGCCGGGCATTTCAGCTGCTGGAGGTGCCGGGCATTTCAGCTGCTGGAGGTGCCGGGCATTTCAGCTG
>CBDUGP010000172.1:0-12603 GCA_965366625.1 uncultured bacterium | reverse complement strand
AATTTGATAGTTCGACACGACGACTCGGGGTCTTAAGCGCTAGTTTTGGGGCTAGGTGGTTGAGATACTTGCCCGCTTCCATGGCAAAAGCCGCGCCGGTGATCTGTCGCCAGTCGCAGAAGGTCAGGCAGTAGGCACCGGGTTTGGCGATGCGTAGGCATTCCGATAGCCACAGGGCGGACCAATAGTCCCATCCCCGTTCGCTTCGTTGATCACCACCGAAGCTCGGGCGGTCGTCGCGGTGGTGATCGCCGTGGACGTATTTGCGGAGAGTCGATTGGGCCTTGTCGGCTCGGTGGACGCCGCCCGAGCAATAGGGCGGCGTCCGTGATGATGGCGTCGACGGATCCGGACGGGAGGCCTCGCAGGACGTCGAGGGCTTCCCATGCGTGGATCAGTTGGGCGGTGGTGTTTGGGGTGGGCAGGATGCCGGGGAGTTGGGGTTGAGTCGCGGTTTGCATCTCTTAAGGATGGGAGGAGTTGCATATCTGTCAACCTGAGGATGTTGCCATCGGCGTGGTCAGAACAGGTTTTATGCTCAAGTATGTGTAATTCTCCAGAGAATTCTTGACACCAGACTAGGGTCTAAATACCATTTCGCCCGCGCAGAATAGAAGACAAGACCTCGCATTCAATAGGAGAAACCTCCCGTGAAAAAGAAATCTTTTTTGAAGCTGCTTGGCAAAGGTGTAGTGTGTGCGCTTGTGGCAATGTTTTTTGCAGCTCCAACAATGGGTGCCGGTCCATTCATTGAGTACCAAGACGTGCCCCACTACGTGAGCGGCGAGGGCTGGTGTCTTAAGGGGGTGTGGTACTACAACACTTCATCGGGTCAACAAAACACTTCATCGGGTCAACAAGTCTTCAATTCACAAATCATATGTTGACGATTGCTGCGCTTGTCGTTGGGTTCGCCACTCTGAGTCTTCCTGATGTTGTCCGTATGGATTTTGCAGAGGTTCGAGCTCATATAGATCAGGCATCCTGGAAGAGGGCAAGGAACCAGCTCAACGGCGATATGCTCAGCGTCATCAAAGATGGCGGCAGCTTGGATGGTGGAGATCTCGTCCAGGCTATTCGTTTGCGGGCGGTCATCGAAGCCGGCGCCGGTCATGAAGAGGACGCGGCTTTCTGGTGGCATATCGGCCTGAACCTGCACGCTGACAAGGCGGAGTCCGCCCTGACGCTACTTCCGGACGAGAAAGCGGCTGCGCTTCGAGCCATTCAAGTCAGAGCCCATCAACCTCCTGAGCCCCGTGGTTACCCCAAAGGTAGAGGGCAGGGACGCCGAGGCTCGTCGCTCTACACAGCCGCGGGCAGTCGGTTTCACGGGGAAGTGAAATTTGAAGGGCTGATAGATGGACCGCGGGTCAAGGAACCGCTCTTAGTGGAAGCTACTGTTCCAACGGCCGGAGTCTATGCAGCCCTTGAGGAGCTTGCAGCGGTGCGTTTATCCGCTCGATCTCGCTCAGGACCGAGCCCATCTCGGCATTTCATCTTCAAGTTCAGAGGACGTTGACAGCACAAGGTTTCTAATCCTAATCCTTTTTTTTCAGCGAATAGGTCTAGCCCGAGCTAAATTTTCGAATTTTCGATTTACGAACGAAAATGGAATTGACGTTTCGGGCCCTGGCCGATGCCGCAGACTCCGCGGCATCGGCGTTCTTGGACAATCGACGCTCGGACCGCCTGCACGGCGGGTTTGACGCCCTCTTCGAGCAGCTGCAAGCCACCTTCGAACAAGGGCTCGACAACCCCATCGTGCTCGACCCGCTCAAGGCGCGATTCTTCGCCGTGCAAACCGAGGCCTTCCTCGACGCCTCCGAGACCGCCCTGCGCGACGGCTTGGTTCAACGCTCCAAGGTCCTGCTCTACGTAACCCCCGACGGCGAGCAGGTCATCGGCGAACGGCTCAGCCAACACCCCGGCGCGCGCCTGGCCTTCGGTCCGTTGGCCAAAAACCTCGGCGCCACCGCCGCATGGAAGTGGTGATGCCCGGCACTTTAGCCCACCACGCCCTACTCGAGGTCGGCGATACGTGGACCTTCGCCCGGCCCGGCGCCTGGCGGGTGCGTGATTTGGTGTTGCCCAGCGGCGACGCCGGCACCCACGAAAAAACGTCGGCCGCCTTCGACCTGGTGGTGTGGGAATACGGTCAAACGCAGAAATTCCGGGTTCAAGGGGCCGACAATATCGACCTCAACCTGACCAGCGGAGCCGAGCCCGACACCGGCACCGGCAGCCGCGCGGCATTCGGCACACTGCGCGAGGAACCGATCGGATATTCCATCGGCATCAACCGCAAGCTGGCGAGTCGATTCTTTCTCGACGGCGCAGAGCGTCAAAAACGTTACGGAACCGAGCTGACCCTGCGCGGGCCCGACATCGGCACCACCCACACCTATCAAGACAGCGTGCGCATTGTGTCGCCCTACAACAAAATCAAGGACTACACCGCGCCGGTGGCGTCGGTGGCCACCATCGTGGAAGGTTTCGCATTGGAAGCCAGAGACTCACCCGATGGCTCGCCGGTGATTTCGGTGGAGATCACCACGGAGGCGGATTACGACGTGGCGTCGTTGACTTATATCTGATGGCGGGTATCAAAGCGGTTTCGTTCAATGGTCGGCGGTTGACCAAAGGGGCGGAAACTTGGACGGTAAGGGCCGAGGATCTGCGCACCGGTCGCCGGTTGGCGTTGGGTGATTACCTGCAAACCACCGAGCGCGTCAAGCCGGGACGTCCGTTGTTGACCCGCAAGCTGCGGTGGTCGGCGAGGTGGCGGGATCTTGGGCCGGACTTAAAGGTTATTGAAGACACCCTCGCCACCCCTGGGCCGTGGCGGTTCACGCCGTGGCGTCAGATTCCGGTGGCGTATCGAGGCGACGGCGAACGCAAGGAATTCTACTTGCCTCGCGGTTGGTGCCTGGCGGACCTTGTCGAACCCACGCCCCATCCGTCCGCCGTGCTCGACGAGCTCGGCCACCACGTTGTGATGGGTGGTGAGATCGTGCCGCTGGTCGTCAAAGAGCCCGGCGACTACGACGGCGGCGAGCCCGAGCCGGGAACGGCGTGGGTCCGCGGAGAGGATCCGGGGCGAGACGGTGAGCAGGTTTTCAAGCTCGGAACCGCGCCGGTGATGGGTTTGGAATTCGTGGTGCGGGTCACGCCGTCCCATTGGGTTTCCCGGGCCCCGTCGGCCGATGATCGGGAGCTGACGGGGCCGTCGGTGGAGCCGTTGGTTTTGGAGCTTTGGGAGGGGTAGATTTGTCGGCACGTGCGGTCGATGAGCGATGGCGCCGTGCGCTCGAGCCGGTCGGTCATCCCGAGTCCATGGGGCGATCCTCGTCTAGCCGAAAGCGGAGCATGATAACATCTCCTTCCCGTGCGTCCCGATGCACGATACTGAAAACATAATCCCTCCTGGACTCGGCAGCAGACCACGAGACCGACGACACCGCGGCCGAGAGTTATCACCGCGCCGTTCGAGAGACCAAGAAGCAGATCATCGTCGACGCGGTCCGTGCGGCCGGTGGCAACGTGTCCGCCGCTGCCCGTGCTCTCGATCTCCATCCCAATTACCTTCACCGACTGATCAAGCAGCTCGACCTGCGCGCCAAGCTCGTATAGCAGCTGATCCGCGCCGAGCTCGTGGTCGTCCCATCGAGCTCTATCCGATGAGGTGATCGCCTTCTATCCGATCGGATAGAAGGCTCGTGGGTCCGTGCGCAAAACGCTCCGGTCGGGTCCGTTTTCTCGCCGGCACAGACCTTGCTGAAAGGGTGGTTGAGTATCACGTCGCTAGCGCCGGCACGGCATAGGCCAAGCGTCGGAGCAGCGAACAAACCAACCCCCAGAATCCGCGGCCAGCCCGGCCTCTGGGCAAATCGAGGAGCAACCCCATGAGCAAGATCATCAACATTCTGATCGCCATCGACACGGACGCCGTCCTGGCCAAATACGAGAAGAATCCGGATTCCGACAATCCCACCGGGATTGGTCATTCCGTGGCTACATGGTCGCCACGGGTGCCACCATCAACTCGGGCCAGGGCACGGGTGACCTCAGCATCGCTGCCACGGTCGGTGACACCGTTCGCGCGTTCGCGGTGTCGGGCTCGAACAACTTCGAAGACTGCGTCCTGCTCTACGGCATGCCCAGCATCAATGACACCGACGTTGTATTCGGCGAGTTCGACTACCAGAATTACACGAAGTCGACGGTGGTCCCTGACTCGAACACGCAACCCCTGCCGGCCTCCACGGCGGACCAAACTTTCTGGTTCTTCGAGGCCGACGTCACGGCGAGCGGGACCGAGAGCTACGCGGTTCAGTTCGGCCTCTACACCCGCAACGACGCTGGCGCTCCGGAGCTTTACGGCTACTTCAAGTGGGATCCGACGATCACCGTCGCCGGTTGATTCGCGACCGAAGCTGCTGCCAGCCGGCGCCGCAGCTCGAATCCGCCAGGTGCCGGATCTCGCGAGATCCGGCGCCTGTCGCCTCCCTGGATCGAGCTGCAATCCGGGGCTCCTTCTCGAACACGACAATTCGGTCCGTTCTCGGCCGATTCTCGGTCTGTCAACAGCCAGTCTCGAAGAAGCCCGTGTCGCTGTAGCAGCGGACATCCGGGAGCGTCCAGGCTAACCACCACCATTTTCTTCCAAACGAAATACACGTCCAAGGAGCCATCATGAACACCTCCACTTCCCAGTTCTTCGCCCTGATCGGCCGCCACGTCAGCCGTTGTGCGTTCAACTTCACCCGCACGTTCGTCGCGGTCAGTCTCCTGGCGGTCACGCCGGTGGGTGCCCAAGAACCGACCCCCGACCGTGGCACCCTGAGCCCGGCTCGCGGCGCCATCGCCTGCAAGCCGACCACCAACCTCGAACTCGGCGATGGTTGCCGCCATGGCGACATCATCCGCACCTGGCTCGAGTTGGCCGACAGCTCGCGGCATGCGATCGCGGTCGAAGTGATCGACGGTCAAGCCTACTTCGAAGGCGACATCTTGCTCGATCTCGATCCAGATGGCATCGCCCGCCTCGGAGCCGGCTTTCCCGGCAAAAGCACCGGCCGTGCCACCGCGTCCAACCTGTGGCCCGATAACACAGTGTCCTACACCGTCGATGCTAATCTGCCAAACCCCAGCCGTGTCCACAATGCGATCGACGATTGGGAGGCCGATACCAACGTCCGCTTCCAATTGCGCACGACCGAATCAGACTACGTCACCTTCCGCCCCAAGGAAGGCGGCTGCTCGTCCCATGTCGGACGCATTGGTGGTCAGCAATTCATCAATCTTGCGGATGGCTGCTCCACCGGGAGCACCCGACACGAGATCGGCCACGCCGTGGGCCTCTTCCACGAGCAAAGCCGCAGCGACCGCGATGAAACCATCGAAATTCACTGGGAGAACATCCAGCAAGGCAAGGAGCACAACTTCGAGACTTGGGTCGACCGCGGCTATGCAGGCTTCGATCTGGGCCCGCACGATATTGGCTCGATCATGCACTACGGATCGAACGCCTTTAGTGACAACGGTGAGCCGACCATTACCCTCAAGAACGGCGAAATCTACTCCACGCAACGTAGTGCATTGTCGAACGGTGACATCGCCGGAATCGACTATCTCTACCCGCCCTTGGGGAACCGCTTCGGCGCGGCGATCGCAGCCTGCGACTTTGACGGCGATGGCCTGGACGATGTGGCCGTAGGCGCCAAGCTCGAGGACGTTGGCAATGTTCCGAGCGCTGGCGCGGTGCGTGTGTTTTACGCCGCCAACCTGCCGGCGGATCCGGCTTCGGGGAATCGCTATCACCAGGGAAACTCAGCGCTCGAAGGCGCTCCCGGTATCAGCGACCGTTTTGGCACCGCGCTGGCCAGCGATGACTTTAACGGCGACGGCTACTGCGACCTGGCGATCGGCGTGCCCGGAGAGTCGCTGGACGGCGCGGCCGAAGCCGGCACCGTACACGTTCTCTACGGCGCGCCCGGCGGGCTGAATTCCGGTGTGACCGACCAAGTCTGGCACCAGGGCGTCGAGGGCGTGAAGTCCGAACCCGAGATCGGCGACCGTTTCGGCACTGCCTTGGCTAGCGGCGACTTCAATGGAGACGGCTACGGCGACTTGGCGATCGGTGTGCCCGGAGAGTCGCTCGCCGGCCAGGAAGATGCCGGCATGGTCAGCGTGCTCTATGGCGGCCAGGCCGGCCTCCAGAGCGACGCGCCGCAAGATCAGACTTGGCACCAAAACACCAACGGCATCAAGGGCGACCCCGAAGTTGGCGACGAGTTCGGCACGGCGGTGATCAGCGGTGACTTCAATCACGACGGGTATACGGACCTTGCCGTCGGCGCACCTGGTGAGTCGGTTGCCGGCCAGGAACGAGCCGGTGCGGTTCACGTGCTCTACGGCAGTTTCACGGGTCTCCAGGACGGCGAGCCTCAGGATCAGCGATGGAACCAGAACACGCATGGGGTGAAGGGGGGCCCCGCCGAGGCAGGAGACCGTTTTGGCCTGTCGCTCGCCGCTGGTGACTTCGATAACGACGGAAGCGACGATCTAGCGATCGGCGTGCCCGGCAAGACCGTCTCGGGCCAGACCTCAGCCGGCATGGTCAACGTGCTCTACGGCTCATCGAGTGGGCTCTCCGCGTCTGGCGATGACGCTTGGAACCAGGATACAGAGGGCGTCAATGGTACGGCAGAAGTCGACGATGCATTTGGTAAGGCGCTGATCGCAGGTGATTTTGATGGCGATGGCAAGGCTGATCTTGCTGTTGGCGCACCCGGCGAGTCGGTTGCAGGGGCCGCGGAAGCTGGCGCCGTACACGTGCTCTACGGCGCATCAGGGGGCCTACAAGCGGCAGGAAACCAGAACTGGACCCAGAAGAGTAGCGCCATCGCGACGGCACCAGATTCTGGCGAGTTGTTCGGCAGGGCCTTGGCCGCCGGCGACGTCGATGGTGACGGTATTTCCGACCTACTCGTCGGCGTTCCCCGCGAGATCATCGACGGTGCCGACGCTGGCATGGTGCATCTCTTCTACGGCAGCGTCGCCGGTGTCCAGGTTTCGAGCCCGGTCGAGCAGGTGTTGACCGCCGATTGACAGCCTGCGAGAAGGGCAAGGGGGAATGATGGATGACGTTGGTCGAGAGCCGTCGCACGTCGAGGTCGTGGCGGATAGCCGTAGCGAG
The DNA here is from genome assembly GCA_965366625.1 of uncultured bacterium. Taxonomy (GTDB): domain Bacteria; phylum Acidobacteriota; class Thermoanaerobaculia; order Multivoradales; family J023; genus JAUIJL01. The sequence goes on along the minus strand of CBDUGP010000172.1, from coordinate 5,405 downwards.
CAGATCGACGGCTCGCTCTCCGGCTGGAGCGTCGGCCTCCTGGTCGAGATCGGCCAGGTAGTCGAGGACGGCGGCGGCCTCGTCGAGAGTGGGGAAGGGGCTGGACGAATCGACCTCCGTAGAGCATGCGGTGGAGGATGTTGCGGGACATGGCAGGCTCCTGGTCGGTGGCTCTGGTCTAGAGCAACCGCCAGGATCGGCTTCCGCCTCTCCCATCAGCGGCTCCTCCGCTTCACCGTGTGACCTCGCCCTGCCCCATCTGCGTCCCAATCTTGCGCTGGAGTGATCCGAAACGACGACGGCGCCCCGGAGGCCGCCGTCATCAATTGCTGCTATCGCTCGCGAGACGCCGAGATCTAGAGCCTGAGGCATCTCATTGATATCGAGACGCTGGCATTGGCGGTTTGGGACGATCCACGTTCGGCCTGCCTGCACGGCGGGTTTGACGCCCTTTTGCGCTTCCGCCTCGGTAAACGCCTGCTCTGAGGTCACACAACTCTTTCCCATGGCCCTTGCGCTCATTCCCGGCACCTTGATCCCGATAGAGGTTGGGGTAACTCCAAAGTCGGAGAAAAGACTTTCTACAGAGTAGAGCGAGGAGTCGCTCCGACTCAGTGACACCAACTGCATCGCTTTCTTCAGTCATGCCGGATGAGTCTCTCACTTAAACAGACTGTTTTCGAACTGGGCGGCACAACGGCCTAGCTCAGCCGCCGGAACGCCGGCGGGAATGCTTAGAACTAGAAACGCGATTTGCTGCTGGCAATCATTGATTCTTCGAGAGCGGGCGTTCCGGTCGGTCTGAAGCGCTAGGTTATGCGGCTTGGTGAACATGCTCAACTCTCAGCACTCGATGTCGGTCAACCCAATAGCCCCATGCCACCAGAAGCCACTGCGCCTGGGATGTCCACGCAATAGCATTAACGCTTGGAGGCAGGGGACCAAAGATGTTGCCACTATAGATCACGAGAAGGAATGCGACTAAAGACCAGAAGCCGATGGAGCCAATCCTGTCCGACGACCGCGTGGTTTGGAGATAGAAAAACAGGCCACCCGCGAAGATCAGCATTTCAAGACCTATTGCGATCGCTGGGTAGTTCCAGAGCCCCAGCCCTACCACGACAGAACCTCCTGGCCTGAGAGGCAGATCTGGCTGGTGCGTAAGAGCGTCAAGGAACCAATGGCTCGCGACTAGAGCACCGCAGACGACAGCTGACGCAGCAGAACGACGAACCACGAAGAGAATGGAACCAAAGAGAACTGACCAAACCACCACCGCTACCAGGCTATGGGAAATGGGATAGTGGACAAACTCCAGCGGAATAAGCTTCGTGGCACCAGGTACAATCTTGACCGATTCCAGCCCAAGCAGCAGAAGCGTCGGCCAGAGAAGATCTATGAACTGACTGGCGAGGAAGAGAGTGCCAAGGGATATTTGCTTCGCCGCTGGTTTCGCAGCGAGGCCGGCGCCGAAGTGACCAATGAACATCTTGTACTCAAGCCTCTCATAGTCTTACATGGAGAAAGCCGCAGAGCGGCCTAAGCTCACCGACTACCGGAGCGCGTAGCGCGGAGGAAGTTCGGTGGAGCGTAGGGTTAGCCCGGTAGAAAGACCGTGTTCTAGAACTGATCCTGTGCATGTTACGAGATCTTCAAACTCGTCATACTCGTAGAAGATGCAGTGTGGAAAAGAATCAAGAAGCCCTACTATAAACCTGGAAGTCTTGCTTCCGCGAACAGTTGTGCCGAGCACCGGAATTCCGAACTCGCAAGCCAGAGCAATCTCTGCGCCCACACCTAGGGACGGAACATCCAGGAAAGCCACAAGCAAACTACAGCGCTTGATCATTTTCAAGTCCAAATCGAAGACTTGGCGGGGTAGGAGAGCGGGGTCTGCTTCAGGGTGTGTTCTTGTGTGCGGAAGATAAACTGAAATCCCCTTGGTCGAAGCCATGGAAGCGAAACGCTCATAAAAACGGCATCGGCTGGATAAGTCTTGGGCGCCGGCGAGAGCTCCAGAAATATAAACGAATTCTTTAGACATGGGCTCGTTCGACTGCATCGCTTCTTTCCATTGCATTTTCTTCCAGCTCGAGAGGAGCAAGGAGAATTGTTGAACTTTTTGACGAGAGCAAACGACTCGAGCTCGAATGGAACAGGAGTACGTCACCAGCGCTTTTATACTCCATTTCATCGGGAACAGGAAACCCATTTAGGACAGGCTGCACCAGATTGGTCCTTTTCTGTACAAACGTCCCAAGAGAGTCGCCTCGCCACTTGCGGGAGCCGAGCTTTATTTCAGCACCTTCGGTCTTTACCGGCCTGTTTTCTGCAACCGTACTTTCTACTACTCGGGAGTTCAGGTGTGAAGTTGTAGCTCCGTTGGGAAGCCACGGCCGCCGCCCTCGACTTCTGTACGATGGATAGCAGGCTACTACACGGAAAGCTACAGCCTCGCGATCATGGCGCGCATATTTCCGCCAACGAACACAGGAGCCATTTGGAAGGACCCAGGCGATCTGCCAAAGAAGAGCCGCCCAAGACACCAAGAAGTGATCGTAGAGTTGAATCAACCCTTCTGGCCCGAGTCCAAACTGTAGAATTGCTTGACGCAGCGATGTAGACGGCATCAAGAGTTCGGCCGCTCCAGCATTGCAGGTTCTTTCAAGCTCCTGGAGATCTTCAGCAGTATCGTCCAACGAGGCAATGAGAGCCGGGTCCTGAATCAACCGCAAAAGCAATGCATGGGCCAACTCATGGGCCACGGAAAAGCGCGCTCTCCTCCACCTCCGCCTGAAATTAGCATCGTGGAGAACGATTTCGAATTCCCCGTTGCTACTAGCATGGAGAGAAGCTGTCCCAGCCCCAATTCTGTGCGCCGTTGCGTTCCACCCAAATCGAACATCGAGTTGACGACAGATTCCGCGCAGGCCAATAGGCGGATTCTCTCCGCATGTCCCGAGAAGCTCGCGCATCGCAGAGCGCATGGCCTCTTCTGGACTCTTTGTGTTGTAAGTCCTACACAGCGCAGCTAGGCCGGGGGAAGTCGGCTTCACTTAGTCACTCCTTGGCTCCTCTTCTTCCTTGATCTTGCCCAGTGCTTCATTGAACTCCTCTTGAGAAATCTCTTCTCCGTCTCGCGCTGCTATCTTACTCCCAAAATGCCTCTGAAGTGCTGCGTACTGGCGCCAAGAAAGATCTACTTGGGCCTGCCGCTCCCAATCTTGCACCCGAAGGTCTAGTGATCTTCCTACCGCAGATGAGGCCACTGGAACGTATTTGACTGACTCGGCCCGAGCTGAAAAATCCAACAGATTTCCAACATTCATTGACCGAGGCGCAGAGATGTCGAAGGTGTCGTCCGGCAGATAGGAGCGCCATGGCTCCTCAAGGTAAGACTCAATAGCTGCAAGAGCAACGCCATCTTTGTTCGCACGCGCCACATGGGTCAAGAGGAGCAGATAGTACTGATTCCAGTATTCAGCGATTGAATCCGATCCGCGTTTAATCCACTCTTCGATATTTGCACTTGAGACTGCGGCCGAGCCATGGCGCAGCTGAGCTTCAAGGATCACCAGCTCCCGAATCTGACTCAATGGGCCAGGATCCTCTGGCATCGCAGGTACACTGCGATCAGAATCACTTTGTGCAGAATCCCAAGCCGATATCACTTCCTGCGCCTTCTCGAAGTCATTCTCATAGATATGCATAGATACAGCCTGGTGTGTCAATCCGCCAAACTCGATCTTTAACTCTCTTGCAACGGCTTCAGCAAGCAATGAAAATTCAAAGATATTGTAGGGCAGGAGCAGGAATGCATTATTTGAGCGCATGACCGTAGTGGAATAGAGACCACCACTTCTGATGTGATAGAAAATCCCAAAGGTACACGGGACATCCCTGGATTCCCGAACAGCATCCTCAGGGTGATAGATCGCAATTGCCGCTCTTCTAGAGGCGGAGTCTTTCTTTAGCCGCTCAATTACGGCTGCAAGCTGATTGAGGCCTGGCCGAGGTTGAAGCATCCGCTCACCGTAATTTGACCCAGGTACCGAAATCCCATCGTCGCTAAAAAACCGTACTTTGGGCTCGTAGAAGGCAATGTCGGCCAGACGATCACTCCCAGCCATCATCCAGACGAATCGGGCCACTGCTGCTGGGAGGTTTACTTTCCTGGCTGGGTTGAAGACCAACCGCTGTATTGGATTCTCGATGTGCAGATTTGAGTTCATCACCTCTTTGGTGGTCTTCCCAGCTCCGGTCGAGCGGGTTTCACTAGAGGCTTTCAATTCCTGCCCTCTCTGAAGGACCATTCTCAGAGTTTCTACGTATGCTTCATCCGCGTTTGTAACATTGTTAAGATTGGAACTAGTCACTTTAGACTTCGTCGCCATCGCAACCCTCCTTGTTGTTTCTAGGCAATGACCTCACTAAGAACGGCCAACAGTCGTTCATTGACGGTGCCACTAATCCTTGTATGCCCCAACTCGTGAGTCGACAGTAGCCCTCTAATCTCCGCATCAATCGCCGATTGAAAGCTCGAATCTCCTTCCCTAGTTCCATCATCCTGAACCGCAAATTCGATTGGGACGTAGAATAACCTGTCGTAGTTACTCATATGTTTGACGACCAGAAACTCTAGGAGCTCAGCAACCCCCTCGGCCTCCATTTCATCGAGAAACAAATATTTCGTATATGCCCAATGATCTAGGATGGATCGGTCGCAAACGCAGACCGAAGAGGCGTCTATAGATTGTTCATAGATCGGCTGACCGACCAGAAGCATGAGTTGCTTCAGAAGTTTGTTGTTCGCTCTTCGGAAGTATTCCGGATCCTTGGCGCGTTGACAGATGATCCTAGGGATCTCCGGCGTGACCCCGACGGAAATCTCTCTAGAGCGAAGTTTGGCCACGAGGGCTGTTGCCAAAGTAGTCTTTCCAGTGCCGTGGGCTCCGACCAAAGCGATACGCATCTATCTCATTCCTTTAGGCTTAAATTGCTAGTAAACTGGCATTGGGGCTAACCTTTGAGTGGACGACACACCCGTCCTCGCGTTTATTCCCGAGTTTGCGCAATGCGATTTGACGGCGAGCATGCCGATGAGCGGAGCTTGGCATATCCCTCTCCCTACAAATGATCTGGTCAAGGATGTTAGCCGTTGGCCAGGCTGATAGTCAACGAGCCATGGCGAACGTTCGCCATGGATACGCTTCGTAAGATGCTGACTATAAGAGAGATATTCGATTTGGATTGACCGTATTCAATCTGCGGGTACTGCGGTGACGGGCTAATCTTGGATTTGGCGCGAGTTCGGCGATGTTCGGTAGTGCCCCTGCAATTTTGTCGAATCGGTAAACGCCTGGGCAACCACACCTTCCCTCAAGCCCGCTGACCAGTGATGATCC
>CBDUGP010000171.1:0-13029 GCA_965366625.1 uncultured bacterium | reverse complement strand
CGCGACGACCGTCGGGCATGGCGACCGACTGGAGCTCGGAGCCGGAGTAGGTAGCCGTTTTGGCATTGCCGTGGCGGTCGGTGGTGGAGAGCCAGCGACCCGCCGTGTTGAAGAGGGTGATGCTGCCGTCGAGGTCGGTCAGGGTCCAACCGTTGATGGTTTTTCGAGCTTGCGGTATTCCGAGGCCGGGTCGACTTCGTCGTAGATGTCGTCGGAATTGGTGTCGGTGTAGGTGCGGTAAACGGCCCGTTCGGTGATCAAGTGCCACTTCGACTCGCACTGGTTTCGAATCGGAAGCTGGCCTGAAATTCTATCAGTCGGTCGGATTTTCTGTGGGGTTCAAGCGATTTCCGGAGTTTTTCGACAAACCTTCGGCCCGGGCAGCCCGGATAGCACTCGATTCTGCGTCTTGTGCATTAGCGTAACCCCTTGGATGGAAGCGATGCAGGCAATTCCGCTTGTTTTGTCTTTCGTCCGAGGAGACGTTATGCGCAAAAGGATTTTGGGGCTGTTGTTGGTCCTGGCTCTCGTGCTCGCACTGCCTGCGGCTGCGGCTGAAGGGCCGATCTTCGACTGGCCGAGCTTCGATTTAATCGGGTGGTTCGCGGATTGGCTGGGGATCTCGGACGACGGCTCGCCCGGTCAAGAGGTGGGCGGGGGTCAAGAACCTTGGGGGTTCGAGGATTCGCCGTCCGCAGAGATGGGGCCAGAGCATGAGCCGAACGGTTAAAGGGAATTTTTTCTGACTGCCAGCATGCTCCAATTTTGAAGCTGTTGACGCTCGTCTTTAACCAGATAAGAAACTCGTTCGACAAGGGCGAGCGTCAACCCAGATTTTCCGCATCGAAGAAGATCTGCGATCGCAGCCCCCAAGATTTCATTTTCTTGGAGTGATTCGAGGAGCGCACAGATCCGGGTGGCATTCGCGAAAGCCTCTTGGTGCTTTCCTTGGAGAAGCTGAGTTTTTACCTGGTCGCAAGTTGCCAAAGCCGCCTCGCCTAGGTGCAAGGGCTCGAAAGTGGCCACAACTTCTTCGAGAAGCCGTTCGGCTTCGCCCCAACGTTTCATGGCAATTGAGACGGTCGCCTTTAACCAAGAAAGTTTCCCGATCGCCCACGGATTGAGCCCTGGGCATTCTTTTTCAGCTCTTGAGACATACTCAATGGCTTCGTCCAGTCGGTCTAGCTCACACAGTTGTAAACCTATGACTTGGAATGCCGTAAATCGGTTCTCGCGCTCCTCGGCGGGCAATAGCTCTAGCGCCGATTGCATTGTCCCTATGGCAGCCTCTGACTGTTCGAGGCGGCTCAACCAAATCCCCTGATCAACCATGCTCCGGGCCATTCCTGGGGAATCGTTCGTATGCAAGAAATTGATCATCGCCTCTTTGGACAGCCGAAGGGACTCCCAATACTCGCCTCGATCAGCGACAACGTAGGAAAGCCGCTGGAGAAGATCTCCTGAAGTTGAGTAGGCCTTTTGAGCTTCTGCGATTCGCAATCCCGCATGAAGGGAGTGTTCAGATTTGTCGAGGCTGATCATGAGCCTCCACGCTGATCCGACCACTCCTAAAAATTGGGGCATAAGCTTGAGTTCAATGTGGTCCACATGCCACTCGGCAGCTCTTAGAACTTCTCTCGGACTGTCACGCCTGAGTTCGTCTAGAGTTTCGATCCACTTCAACCCGACCCCTCTGCCTTCCTCTCTCTTTCGGAATCGCCATTCGATTCTGGTCACAAGCTCTGGGGTCGCGCCGCGCGGTCGGTCGAGTTCAAGGGTGCCTTTCCGACCAAAGCTTTGGCGAACAAATTTGACCGGATCGAGTCCGAGGTGATCAAGCACTTGGAGAAGATGCTTTACCGAAAGTACTCCCGATTTCACTCGATTTTGCCACCAACCTCGTTGGAAGCCTGCCGCGCGATCGACCTTGGCGATAGATCCTTGACCGCGGCTACGAATCTCTTGATCGAGCAATCGGATCAGACGTTCCATGATCTGTTGTTGGAAATTCTCCAACGGTCATCCTCCGGTGCAGCTTCGTCTCTCTCTTGCTCTCTGATTTTACAGGCATATCGCTCAGTTTTCCCGTCCCTGTGCGACATTTCGGTGAAATCACTGGCCACCTAAGTTGTGGGTGGCCGCAATGGGAGAAAAAAGGAGATCCATATGACCTGCATTGTGGCGATTGCGGACGGCAAGAACGTGGTGATGGGCGCCGACAGCGCCGGGGTGGACGGTAGGGACCTATATTTGCGCGCCGATGCCAAGGTTTTTCGCAGGGGTGAATACCTGATCGGTTTCACGACATCTTTTCGAATGGGGCAGATTTTGCGTTACGAAACCGAGCTGCCGGACTTGCCCGAGGATCGCGGGATGGAGAGCTTGGAGAGATTCTTCGTCACCGAGTTCATTCCCGCCGTGCGCCGATCGTTTGGCGAGCACGGTTTTGCCAAGACTGCGCGGTTCTCGTCCCCGGACAAACCCGGTGTTTCCGAGGACGGGCAGGTGGTGGGCGGCACGTTTCTGGTGGGGGCGGCGGGCCGGATTTTTGAGATCCGTGGGGATTTTCAGCTCGGGCTGTCGGCGTCGCCTTATTCGGCCGTGGGCGCGGGTGCCATGCCGGCGTTGGGGGCTTTGCGGGCCCTGGAGGACTTGGCGGAGCTGACGTTGGGGGATCGGGTGAGGCGAGCCTTGGAGACCGCTGAGGCATATAGCACGGGGGTTCGCGGGCCGTTTCTCTTGGTGAAGTCGGGCCCACCCAATGGTGCTACCCACGCAGTCTCGGGACCTTGTGAGCCCATCGGCTGAAGATAAGGCGGTCTTGTGGGCTCAAGCTTCGGCTTGGCTTGATTCCGCTGCCGGTTTCTTTTTGTCGGCAAAAGCTCGGGCGAAGAATTGCCCGAGCATCATCCGTAGATCGTCGAAGAAGGAATAGGTCACCGGCACCACCAAAAGGGTCAGCAGGGTGGCCACGGTCATGCCGCCGATCAGGGTGACGCCGAAGCTTTTATAGGACAATCCGATGCTCGAGGTACCGCCGAGCAACAGGGGAATCATGCCGCAGATGGTGGTCAAGGCGGTCATCATGATCGGTCGGAAGCGTCGGTCCGCGGCGAAGAGCACCGCCTCGGTGCGCTCGTGGCCGTCCGACCGCAGGCGATTGATGTAGTCCACCAAGACGATGCCGTTGTTGACCACCACGCCGATCAATAGCACCATGCCCACCATGCCCAGAGGGTCGACCTGCAGGCCGGTGATGAAGTGGGCCCAATAGACCCCCAGAATCGCCAGCGGAATGGTGGTGACGATGGATAGGGGCAAAATAAAGCTTTCAAACAAGAAACCCATTAGAAGGTAGATGAACACCACCGACAAACCCGCAGCGAAAACCATCGCCTGAGCTTCGTCCTGCTGATCGAGCCCGCGGCGTGGATTGCCGAAGCGTACGCCCTCGGGGAGGTCGATTCCCGCGACCAGGGTCTTGAGCCGTTCGCGAGTCCCTTCTTCCTTACCTTCCTCGAGTTCCAACGTGATGCTGCGGCTGACCTGCTTGTTGATTCTCCAAATCCGGCCGGGTGCGTCGAGCCGTTGGGCGGTGGTCACACTCGAAAGGGGAATGGCGTCGCCCGAGGCGGTGGGAACCCGGAAGTCGTAGAGCTGCGCCAGACTCTCGCGGTCTTTTTCTTGGTATCGCACGCGAACCGGAATCTCGCGGCCGTCGCGGTAGATCTTCGGCAAAAGGCGTCCGCCGAGGGAGTTGCGCACCACACCGGCTACGGCTTCGGGGTTGACGCCGAGCCGCTGGGCTTGCTCTCGATCCAATTGAATCGCCATTTCATCGTTGGGTCGGTCCCCGGCCCGCTTGACGCCCAACACGCCGGTCACACCTTCGAAGAGGTCTTCCAGCTCAGTGGCCAGCTCTTCCAATTGCTTGGGGTCCTCGCCCACCAGGTTGTAGGTCTGGAGATCGGTTTTTTCGCCCTCGTCTTCGCTGTCCAGGCCGGTGTAGATCTCGGTGCCGGCCCGTTCGGGCATGAGTTCCACCAATTGCTCGACCACCTCGCGGGCGGTCATCTCGTTGGTGCGCGGGCTCTTGAACCAGCCTTGGACCTCACCGCCGTTGCGCCAGTTGACGATCAAATAGGTTTGCAGATCCCAATCGTCTTTTTTCTTCTCAACGATTCTTTCGACCCGCTGGAAGTGCTCGGTGGATTCTTCCAGGGTGGTGGCTTGGGGCAGATCCACATCCACCTCGAAGCCGCCGCGTTCGTCCTCTTGCACGGCTCCGGTTTTGACCGATTTAAAAGGCCCCGCGCTGCTGATGCCGATCACCAAGATCAGGACCATGACCAAATCCATGCGCCGGCGCAAGAAGACCGCCAGCATACGGTTGTAGCTGTGGTTGATTCGTTCGAAGGTGGCGTCATAAAGCTTGCGCAGGGCGCCCCGTGCCCGGTTGCCCAGGAGATGGTGTGCCTTCTTTTCGCCGCCGCCGTTGGGCAGGGTGAGGTAAACCGAGAGGGGCACGAAGATGAGGGCGACGAATAGCGACGCGATCAACGACACCGTGATGGGAATGGACAGGCGCAACATGAAGAATTGCCCTTGGCCTTCCACCAGCGAGACCGGCAAGAAAACGATCACCGTGGTCAAAGTCGCCATGACGATCGCCAGGGAGATTTCGCCCGCACCGCGAATCGCGGCTTGGCGACGGTTCATGCCGGCTTGATGCAGTCGGAATATGTTTTCTGCCACCACCACCGAGTTGTCGACCAGCAAACCCACGGAGATCATCAAACCGAGCAAGGAGATGATGTTCAGGGTCTCGCCGAAGAAGTACATCGCGGTGAGCGCCATGAAAATCGAGAGGGGGATCGACAAGGCGATGATCACCGTCATACGGAATCGTCGCAGGAAGAAGAACAAGACGAGAATGGCGAAGAAGGCGCCGATTCGGCCGGAGTCCAGCAGAATGCCTAGGCTCTCGCGAATGGTCTCCCCTTGATTGAAGAAAATCTCGATGCCGATCAGCTCAAGGCGGGGATTGGTCTTCATCTTGTCGATCGCGGCGGCGATGCGATCGGAGACTTCTAAGGCATTGGCTTCGCTTTCTTTGAGCACAATGCCGAAATAGGCGGGTTTGGAGTTGGCGCGCGCAAAGAACCTGCGATCCGGCTCGGCGAAGCGGATGGTGGCAATGTCGCCGAGGCGCACATTGGCGTTCATCATGCGGTTTTTGATCTCGTCGAGATCCTTATATTTGGCCACGGACCGGAGTAGCAGCTTTTTGTCGCCGGCCTCCACATGACCACTGGCCATGGTGAAGTTATCGCTGCCGAGGGCAATGCCCAATTCGTAGATGTTGAGCCCGGCCGCTTCAGTGCGCTCTCGATCGAGCTCGATCAGCACTTCTTTTTCCACCAATCCCTGCACCGAGATGCCGGCCACCCCGTCCACCCGCTGGATCGGTTTGATGATTTCGTTTTGGATCAGATTGTAGGAATCTGTCAAACCCGGCTCGGTGGTAATGCCGAAGGCGAAAACCGGAATGTCGCTTTCGCTGGCCTTGCGGATCTCCACCCGGTCGATGTCGTCGGGCATTCTAACTTTGGCCCGCTCGATGCGATCACGGATCTCGCGGTAGGCGACGTCCATGTCGACACCGCTTTTGAACGTCAGGGTGATGCGCGAGAAACCCGTGCCCGAAAACGAATACAAATTCTGGAGCCCGGGCACCGTGGACAGCTCTTCTTCCATCGGTAGGGTCAGCTTGTCGAGCACCTCTTGGGCCGGCGCGTCGCGCCAATTGCCGCGCACCGAGAGGTGGGGGGCGTCGAAGCCTCGCGGAATCAATTCGAGGGGAATGCCGAGGGTCGCGATCGTGCCGATCACCAGGCAAGTGGCCAGCAGCACCAACACCGTCACCCGTCGGTCGAGGGAAAAGCGAGGCAAAATGGATTCGCTACGCTTTTGGATGGTGTCTTTTTCAGCGGTCATTTGAGAATTCCTCGGGGGCTCGCTCAGGTGGCTGGGTGGTCTTGCAGATCGGGCATGGGACCCTCGGAGCGAGGCGCCAACGCCGGCTCGGACCCGTCTTCGGCCTGCTCGGAGCTTTCAGAACGTCCGAGTAAGGCGGATTGCAAGCGATCCACCAACGAATAAATGGTCGGGATGATCAATAGGGTCAAGCCGGTGGCGATGATCAGGCCACAGATCACGGCGATTGCCATCGGCCTGCGGATCTCGGCACCGTCGCCGAGGCCCATGGCCATGGGCAAGAGGCCCAAGGCGGTAGTGGCGGTAGTCATCAAAATCGGTCGCAAACGCACCCTACCGGCGGTGATCACCGCTTCGTCCCGAGACATGCCACGACGTTTGAGGGTATTGGTGTAGTCGACCATGACGATGGCGTTGTTGACCACGATGCCCGCCAACATGATCATGCCCAGGAAGACCACGATCGACAGGTTGATGCTCAGCAGGTGCAAACCCAGGAAGGTGCCCAGGAAGGCCAGCGGAATGGTGAACATGATCACCAGCGGGTGCAAGAGGGATTCAAATTGAGCCGCCATGATCACGTAGACCAAGAAAATAGACAGGCCCAATGCGAGCAACAAGCTGCTTTGGCTGCGCTGCCATTCCTGGTTTTGACCCGTCAAGTAAAAGGCCATGTCGGCCGGCCAGGGCAGCTCCTGGAGGTCGGATTCGATTTTCGACACCGCGCCGCCCAAGGAGCCTTGGGCCAGGTTGGCGCGGATCAGAGCAACCCGTCGACCGTCGACCCTGCGCACCTCGCTCGGTCCCTCACCGAGTTCGACTTTGGCGACCGCTTCGAGCGGAATCGGTCGGCTCGAACCCGGGTTGATCTCGATTCGACGCACGTCGTCGACGGTGGCTCGGTCGTCTTCCCGATATCTGACGATGATCGGGATCCGCCGATCCACCAGGTTGTAGCGGGTGGCTTCGAAGCCCTTGACCGAATCGCGGACGAGGGCTGCAACCGTCGCGATATCGAGGTTGTAACGGGCGAGCTGATTGCGGTCGTAAACAATCTGCATCTCCGGCGACCCGGAGCGAAGGGTGGTTTCCACGTCCGCCAGCTCGGGCATTTTCGACATCAGATCACGGGCCCGGTTGGACCATCTTTCCAGCTCTGCCAAGTCGTCGCCGTGAACTTCTACTTCGATCGGCGTGCGGAAGCTGAACAGCACGGGGCGGACCACCCGGGCGTCGAGATCGGGGATTTCCCGAAATCGTCGGCGCAAGCGATCCACGACCTGCTCTTCCACGGCCGGGTCCGAACTCGGTAGCAACACCTTGAAGCGCGCCGTATGCTCGCCTTCGTCGCTGCGTTGGGAGTTGGCTGCGTCGTAACCGACGGTCACCAAGAGATTCTCGATTTGGGTCTCTTCCGACAGGATCGCGGCTTCGATCGGTGCCAGGATTTTGTTGGTCTGTTCGAGGGGAGTGCCCACGGGCAAGGCCACCTCCACGGTGAATTCCCCTTGGTGCACCTCGGGCAGCAATTCGGAGTCGAGGCTGAGCCCGAGCCAAATCACGACGCCGAATAGGGCGAGGGTCACGGTGCAAACCAGTCCCGGGCTGCGTAGGGACCGTCGCAGCACCCGCGGGTAGCGGTCTTCGGCGAAGCTCAAGAGACCGGTGGTCAGGGCCAAAGGAATTGCGGCCAAAGGTTTGAGGATTCTCAGCAGCAGGCCGACGAGAACTCGCCCTATGTTGATCAATAACCCAGTGAAGCCGGCCACCAACCAAACGATGGGGAAAACCAGGATCACCAAAAGGGTTCTCAGGCTGAGGTAGATCAAAGCCACCAGCCAGGGTAGGAAGCGAGTAGCTCCGGCCTCTGATCGCCACTGGTTGAGGGCCTGGAAGTCTTTGCCTAGGCCGAGGTCTCGGAACGACGACATGGAGTGCCGGCCTAGGGCGAAGCCGGTCGAGGCTCGGCGGCTGGCGAGCATGGGGATAAACGACACCGCCACCACCAAGGAAGCGAGCAGTGAGATGACCACCGCCAGTCCGAGGTCGCCAAAGGCCTGGCCGGCCACACCCTCGACAAAAACCATCGGGAAGAACACCGCGATCGAGGTGAGGGTGGAGGCGATCACCGCCCCGCGAACCTCCCGGGTTCCGCGCACCGCCGCGGTCACCGGGTCGTCGCCTTCTTCGCGGCAACGGAAGATGGATTCTAGGACCACGATCGACGAGTCCACCAACATGCCGATGCCGAGGGCCAAACCGCCCAAGGACATGATGTTCAACGACACGCCGAGCATGTTCAGAGGCGCGAAAGTGACCAACAAGGAAATAGGAATCGCGACCGCCACGATGCCGGTCGATTTGGCGTTGCGCAGGAAGAGGAACAACACCAAGACCGCCAACAGACCACCGAAGACCGCTGTCGAGCGAACTTCTTTGATCGAGCTGTCGATGAACAGGGAACGATCCGCCACCACTTCGAGCAAGGAGCCCTCGGCCTTGTAGAGCTGCTCCGTCAGACCTTCTTTTTTAGGGCCGAATCCCTCGCCTTCGGTGCGTCCGCCGAAACCGCGTTTGTTTTTTTTAGGCTCGCCGTCCTGCTGCTTTTTCTCGAATTCGGCGAGGTCAAACTCGCCCAGCCGATCACGCACCCTTTTGGCCATCGCCACCATATTGGCGTCGGCTTCTTTGTAGATGTCGATTTGAACGCTCTCGCCACCGCTGGTGCGGGTCATGATTTCGCGTTCTTTATGACCGACGACGATCGTCGCCAGATCCTGAAGCCGGACGTCGCGCCCTTCGATGCGCGCGATCACCACCTCGCGCATCTGGTCGAGGTTTTGAAATTCGTTCAGGGTGCGCACCATATATTCGGTGCGTCCTTCTTTGATCGTGCCGCCGGCCACGTTGACGTTTTCCTGGCGCAGACGGTTGATCACTCGGGTGACGGAAAGGCCCGTGCGACGGAGTTGCTCTTCGTCGACCAGCACATGGATTTCTTCTTCCAAACCGCCACGCAAGCGCACCGCGGCCACGCCTTTGATCGGCTCGAGGGCCCGTCGAACTTGTAGCTCGGAGATCCGGCGCAAGCGACGCAGGCCGTCCTCACCTTTGTAGGCTTCGCCCTTGCCGGACAGAGAAAGCTCCATCACAGGGTCGAGCGACGGGTCGAAGCGCAGGATCAGGGGCCGCTCTGCCTCGCCGGGCAAAAACACCAGATCGAGCTTTTCCAGGGTGTCTTGTAAGGCGTCGGACATGTCCGTGTCCCAGCTGAACTCGAGCACCACGTCGGACACGCCGGCCCGGCTGACGGAAGAAATGCGGGTCAACCCACCGACCACGCCCAGGGCGTTCTCAATCGGTCGGCTGACGTCGTTTTCAACCTCTTCGGGTGCCGCTCCGGGATATTCCGTACGCACCGTGAGGGTGGGGTAGCTCAGCTCGGGCATCAAGGTCACAGGCAGCCGGCCGTAAGAGAAGAAGCCGAATACCACCGCGGCCAGGAAGACCATCAGGACGGCGACGGGGCGGCTGGTGGAAAAGCTCGATTCTTGCTCTTGGCCCGGCGTATCTTCGGGTAGGTCGAGATTGGCCAACGGGTCTCTCGGCACCTTGCCCCCTTTGCCCTCGGATGCCTCCTGGTCAGATGACTGGCTCACGTTGCTGCCTCCGCCACCGTCTCTTCTGCTGGGTCCTCGTCGGCGGCGGTTTGCTCGGCATCCGATTCGAGGTCGTGCCCCGGTTCGTTGCTGTCCGTGAGGTCCGACGGTGCGGCGGGCAAATCGCGATCCGTGTCGGCGAGGCGAACCTTATTGCCGTCTTTCAGTCCCGCCTGACCGGCGACCACCACGCGATCTCCGGGCTGTAGTCCGCGACCGCCTTCGTTAAATCTCGGCTCGATGTAGCGTTGATCCTCGACCTCGGCTTCCACCATCAGACGTTCAACGGTCAGATCGTCTTTGAGTCGATAGACGAAGATCGAGGTGTCGTCGTAGATCAGGGCCCGTTTCGGCACCAGCAGAGCTTCTTCCTTGCGCTCCACCACCAATTCCACTTCCACGTATTGACCCGGCAACATGCCTTGGTTACCCGGGATGCCGACGGTGACTTTGACCGTGCCGCTCTTGGGGTCGACCACCGGCGCGATGCGCAGGACCTTGCCTTCGCGCATGCCGTCGAGGGATTCGGAGCGCAGGCGGGCTCCTTGGCCGACGTGTAAGCGGGAAAGGTCTTTTTCGGGCACGAAAATGCGGGCGACGATGGTGTCGAAATCGACCAGATCAAAGAGATGTTGGTTGACG
Source organism: uncultured bacterium (assembly GCA_965366625.1). Lineage (GTDB taxonomy): Bacteria > Acidobacteriota > Thermoanaerobaculia > Multivoradales > J023 > JAUIJL01. The sequence continues at coordinate 2,731 of CBDUGP010000171.1, read as the reverse complement.
GTGATGTGGTCGCCCAAATTGACCATGCGCTGGGTCACGGTGCCGCTGAACGGGGCGGTGACCTCGGTGTAGGAAAGTTCCCGCCGCGCATCGGCGAGCTGTAGTTCGAGCTGATCCACCTCGTAGACCTTATCGTTGAAGGTCTGTTCGGGAATCAGCTCTTTGGCGAATAGGTTCTTTTGTCGAACCAGCTCCCGTTCGGCCTTTTCGAGCTGGCTTTGGATCCTCGCCAAGGCGCTTTTTTGCGCGTCGTCCTGGAGCCTGAGAAGCACTTGGCCGGCTTTGACCTTGCTGCCCTCTTCCACCAACAGCTTGGTGACCAGGCGGGAGGATTGGGAGAAGACTTGGACTTTGCTTTCCGCTTCCAAATTGGTGGAGAAGCGCAGCACCGACTCGATCGGTCCGCTCGCTAGGGTGGCCACCTCGACCGGCACGAGATCTTCGTTAGGATCCTTCTCAACTTCTTTCTCTTCGTCTTTCCACTTGTCTATGGAGGCTTCGATTTGCTCGCAACCGATCAAAGTGAACGAGAAAAGGGCGGTGAGCAGCAATAGGAGGCTATGGGCAATCGCTGACTTCCAACCTGGAGTCGCGCTCAATACATGAGCAACGCTCCAAGCGGGAGTAACGCGACGATCGGCGGAATCGGTACGCATGAATCGATCCTTCAGGAAGACCGGTGCTGGGCGCCGGCAAAACAGAGTAGAAAGGTGGCAGGCCGCCACGAGGGCGTGTTCAGATAGAGATACGACGGGACCAGCCGTAAGTTACGGAGAGAAGGCAAGAAATCTAGGCGAGGCTCGGTGGTGGAATCAGGTCTCTGCTTCGGCCAGAGCGGGCAGGAGCTCAAAGCTGACGTTCTGATTCTTGCCGTCTTGGTCCGGGCGCTGGCCGGACATGATGCGCCAAGAGGTCACTTTTTCGTCCACCTCTCGCAGCCTTTGGCACATCAGCTGGCAAAGCAGGCGGATGAAGTCCACCGACGCTTTGGGGTCGGAGATTTCGACCTCTCGCAGGGTTTGTTGGTCGAAGGCGACCACCGTGGCAGGACCTTGGAAGGCCTTGGCGTCCGCCGAGCGCGGAGCATTGTCGATCAGTGCCATTTCACCGAAGAAATCCCCCCGTTTGAGGATCGCGAGGGCTTCTTCGCCGCCACCGGGAATGAATTTGCTGATCATCACCTTGCCCTCCAACACCACGTACATCTCGGTGCCGGGATCGCCTTCGTGGAAGAGGAAGGTGCCGCCCGGATATCGCTTGACGTTGGAGAAGTCCGCCAGAGTCTGCAGCTCCGCGCCGCTCAAGCCTTGCTCCTGCAAGACTTGCAGGGTGTCGGTGGATGCGCCGTCGACGCGATCACCTTGGGCGGCTTGGCGCAGTTCGTCGAGTTTTTTGGAGTCTTCCTCGGTATCGAAGAAAGTTCTCAGCTGCTCGTTCGAACCCCTCAGCTTGAGGGCCAGGCCTTGCCAGAAGCTCATGAAGATCTTGACCCCCAAGTCGGGCCGTTCCTCGATCAAGGAGTCGAGACCGTTGGCGTCGATGCGCACGATCTTGGCATCGCCCGCGGTGACGCCGTCGGCAGAGCGCTCAAAGCGGGAAATGAAGTTGACCTCGCCCATCAAGGATCCCGGACCGAGGCGCGCCAGCTCAAAGTTGCCGTAGTGGGTCGGGCGTCGAATGATCACCTCACCCTCTTCGACCAGGAAGATGTCGTAGCTCGAATCCCCTTGTTTAAAGAGGGTAGTGTTGGGCGGGTGGTTCTCCTGCAAAACCACCCGGGTGATTTGAAAAACGTGCTCGTCGTTGAGCCGTTTCCAAATATCGAATTGGCGAAGGCGAACGGCCAGAACGATGCGGCCGCTTTCTGCTTCATCGGCGGTCGAGGGTGAGACGCCCGAGGCTTTTTCGTGGAGGTAGCGCTCCCGCTGGAGTTCCAATCGATCAAAGTCCGTCTGCAGCTTCTCTTGACGTCGATGAAAGACTTCGACGATTTGGTCGCCGTCGTAGTCGAGCAGCTTCTTGAGCTCACGGATCCGCTCTTTGAGCGCCCGGCCGTCTTGATGCTCCTCTTCGGGCAGCAGCAAGAAGGCGTCGACAGTGGCTTCGAGGGCTTCGAGGTAATGCTCTCGTTCCCGTTCGACACGGCCCAGCAGCTCGGCGATCGAGCGGTCGAAGGGATTGAAGCGGTAGGCGCTCCGAAGAGCGGACCGAGCGCCGTCGTAGTCTTTTTCCTCGAAGAGAATGCGGCCTTGGAGCAGATGGGCTTGGGGGTGGATCGGCTCCTTTTCCAAGGCGATTTCCACACATTCTCTTGCCAGCTTCTTATTCTTCCGATCGCGGTACAACGCGCCTAAGCCGTGGAAATGGCCGGCGTCGATGGCGTTGCGACGAAGCTTTTCCCGCAGGACGGCCTCGGCGTCCCGCTGTTGGGCTCCGGCTTCGTGTTTGAGGCGATTGCGGATCTTGGCCAAACCCAGCTGAATGCCGCGGTTGTGAGGGTCCAACTTCAAGGCCATTTCAAAGAGATGGGCGGCTTCCTGCACCATATCGATATCCGCGAGCTCGCGGGCCAGAGTGCTGACCTTTTCCAGGTCGACGGGCAGATCGTTGGCTTGGGACATAGGACCAAAAACGTTATCACGTCGATCCTTCCGCTGCACCGTTCGATGGCACTGTTGGGCCTGCGTCACAGATGTGGGGCGACAGCTCTCAGCTTGGATATTGAAGGTCG
>CBDUGP010000170.1:0-13106 GCA_965366625.1 uncultured bacterium | reverse complement strand
CGTGGAGGCCGCGACGGCTCGGCCGTCGCGGCCTCCTTGTTGGTCCCCGACGGGTTTGTTGCCCCCAGCCTGGGGTTGCGGAGCTACCCCAGGGATGAGTTCAAGACCTGCTCGAAGAAGAGGGTGCCTGTCCGCGGGTCGTGGTGGGATTGGTGGAAGCCCAAACGCTCAAGCACGGCAACGGACGCACGGTTGGGCTCGTCCGTGCTGGCCAGTACGGCCTTCATACCCAAGTGCTCCCGACCGTAGGTGATCATAGCCGCGGCGATTTCAGTAGCATATCCTCGACCCCAGAAGTCCGGCGACAGGCCGAATAACAACTCGACTCTCCGGGGCTCGTGAAAGGGCCAGAAACCGGAAAAGCCGATCAAATCGGTTTGATCCTGAAGCGTCGCCGCCCAAAGCCCATACTCACCCGCGGCATGTCGAGAGCAGCTCTCGGAGAGCAGGTCCCGGGTCTGTGAAAGCGGAATAACCTCGCCGTCCCAAAGGAATCGGCGAACTTCTGGATGGGTCCAGAGCGCGTGCAGCTCCCGAGCATCGGCGTGCCCCAAGGGTCGCAGTCTGCAACGTGGTGTGTCGAGAAAAAGCGCGGCCTGTTTCGTCATGGCGGGTCCAAGTCGATAAGGAATCTGGGCTTTTAGCATACCGCCCCTTGGCCGATGGGCTTTGAGCGATCTTGGCTTCGGTCTCGATTGGCAGGCCGGGCGGCTGTTTGAAACAATCCGGGCGGGGCGGTTGCCCCAGCCTGTCGATACCCCACTTGTCGATACGGGTTCCGATCAAGCGAGGCGCCTGCGTGTTTGTTGATTGTCGCGAACTGGAAAGCGGTACGGAGATCGAAGCGGACCTGTGCATCGTCGGTGCGGGGTTCGCAGGCATCGCCTTGACGATGGCGCTGCTCGGCACGAAGCTCAAGGTCGCGTTGCTGGAAAGCGGAGGTTTCGAGCAGCATCCGGACCACGAGTCCTTGCTCGAGGGGACCTTTGACGGGCCCCATCGAAACAAGAATTACCTCCATTCCTCACGCAGTCGGTTCTTCGGCGGCACGTCGGCCAAATGGCTCGGGATCTGCAGACCCCTGGATCCGATCGATTTTGAGGCTCGACCTTGGGTTGCAGACAGCGGTTGGCCGTTCGACCATCGGGAGCTGGTGCCCTATTACGATCGTGCCGCTCCCATGCTGGGTATTCGCCCTTTCCGGGTCTATGACCGGGATGGCCAGCTGGCACCCTCGAATTTCCTCGCCGGCCGGGACTTCACTCGTTTTGTGCCCAAGGTGCTTTATCGCAAGAAACCCATCGTGCGCTTCGGCAAAAAGTTTCGCCGAAAGTTGGAGCGGGCCGAACACGCCGGGGTCTACCTGCATGCCAATGTGGTCGAGCTGGAGACCCATGCCGACGGCTCGGCGATCCGTGGGGCGATCGCCAAGAATTTCGCCGGTCGCGAGGTCCGTTTCAAGGCAAAGCATTTCGTGTTGGCTGCCGGAGCCTTCGACATCACCCGGTTGCTCTTGACGTCGAATCGTCACCATAGCCAAGGTTTAGGCAATGCCCACGATCAGGTTGGTCGGCGATATATGGACCATACCCGCCTGCCGCGAACGGCAATGGTTTTGCAAACCGAGTCACGCAGTCGACGATGGGACAGCACCGGCCCGGCGTCCGCGCCGGGTGGATTTTCGTACGTGATGTATTCGCCGACCTTGGAAACCCAGCGCCGATTGGAGATGCTCAATTGCGGCTTTCGCTTGATGCCCTTGGAGCCGGACACCGAGCAAGAGCTGGATCCTGGAATCTTGGCGCGCGAGGTCGGAGGATTGGCGAGGGGGTTGGACCAGACAGTTCCAGCCGGCGGCGATCCCAGGCCTCGGTCCAAGATCAAATTCACCACCAAGCTCTACAATGAGCATGTGCCGTTGGCCCATAGCCGGGTGCGATTAGACTCGGAGCGCGATGCCCTGGGCCAGCTCAGGCTGGTGGTGGAATGGCGCAGCAACCGGCAAATGGATCGCAGCGTCGAGCGAACCTTGGAGCTGCTGGCCATGGAGTTGGGACGGACCTCCCGCGGGCGCCTGCGCTTAGACGTCACGGATCCCCTCTATGGCCCGCCGAGCTTCCTGGGTTCCCACCCCATGGGCATGACCTGCATGCATCCAGATCCTAAACGAGGAGTCGTTGATGCGGATTGCAAAGTGCACGGTCTCGCAAACCTCTTCATCGCCGGAAGCTCGGTCTTTCCCACCGGCGGATTCGTCAATCCGACCCATACCATCGTCGCCCTGGCTTTGCGCTTGGCGGAATCCCTCCAACGTCGTTTGAGCTGAGCGTCGATTTGAGCTAGTCGTCGATCTGCGGTGACTCCGGGCCGTAGACATAGCGATCGAAAAACGGTTGCCACGGTTCGCCGGTGACTTGTTCGAGAATATTCACCATGTATCGGGTCTCGGCCAATTTAAAGGTGAAGTTTTTGATATAGGAGCGAATCCAGGTGAGAAAAAGGCGGTCACCTTCCTGCTCACCGTGCTTTTTATTCAAATGCCGGCGAATAGCGTGCAGAACCAGGGGACCTCGGCCGTAGAGCAGATTTTGGCGGATCCGAGGGCTGTCGTCAGATCCCGCAAGGTAGGACGCGAGGTAAACGCTCGTCGCGTCGCCGGCATCTTTCGAGGCATGTTTCCATTCCATCAACTGCCGATCGAACAGCTCCTGGCCCCGTCGCTTGTCGGCCGTCCTTTGCTGCAGGCAAACGGCCGACGCGTAGTCGGCTAGGCTCTCCGAGAGCCAATCGCCTTGTCCGCGTACATTCTTAGCCACGTGGGGGAACCAGGCGTGGGCCACCTCATGGGCCACCCGCTCGTTGATGCCCTTGGAAAAGAGCGCCGCGAGCGAACGGGTATTGTCGCCGAGCTCCGCCGAAGCTTTGGTCAGAAAGGCCTCTTGGGTGATGAAAATAAATCCCGGTGGCGCTTGCCCCCAACCCCATTGATTCAATTCGACCACTTGAAGATCCTGAAAGGGATAAGGAACTCCGAGCCACACTCCGAGACAGTCCATGACCGAAAACAACACCTGACCGAGGCGTTCCGCGGATTTTTTCTTTATCGAACCGTAACCGGAGATGTGGATCCGAGTTCCGTCCTGCTGTTGGGTGATGGTCCGATACTTGCCCGCGACCACCATCGCCGTCTCCATCGGCCCTTTGAGGTGGGTGCGAATTTTGCTGACCCCGCCGCGGGTCTCTTGTTCGAGGATTTCACCGGCAGCAAATACGACAAAAGGCGACGGCACCTCGGCGGTCATGTGAAACTCGGCCCATTCGCGTCCGCCGGCGCCCGGTTTGGGATACCAAGGCGTGCCACCGAGGCGCCAATAGTTGTCGCCCGCAGGCCGAATGAGAATCTCGCCCTCGGCCTCGACCTCCAACAAGAAGGCATCGCCGCGTTTGGCCGTCCGAGGCAAAGCGACGAGCAGCTCTGAATCCTTCTGGACGAACGGTGCGGGTTGACCGTCGACGGTCAGCTTGAGAAGGCGGTACTCACGCCAATGGCCGTCGGTGTCGAGGACGCCCTCCAGATGGCGCATGGAAAGGAACCGAAGCCCATCCCGTTGGCTGAGTAGACGGGTCCGCGTCTTCACCCGGACGTGATCCCCTTTCTTATTCACCAAGTCGATCTCGGTGTTGGTGCTGAGGAATTCGACGGCCGCTCGCTCCTGCCAAGATCTGTCGATGGGCTGGGTGGCCAGCAGCTGCTCAAATTGACGGACGGCGAGCGGGCCGGCGCCTTTACGCCGTACCTTCTCCAATCGGCTCAGACTCTCCGAACGGCTCAGGGGACGAGGGTCCACATCTAAGAAAAGGTCCTCGCCTCGGCTCTGAAGAATGGCCATTCGGTAGTCCGCATCCCCCTGTTGACCGGAGATCAGGAGGTCCCTGGCGGGATTGGAGGAATATTTCTCATCTAAGATCTCGAGCAGCCAAGCCGGCAGTCCGTGGCCCGTGACCGGCTCGGCGGCGCCGTCGCCGAGTTCGAGATCCCAGCCCCAAACCGCGGCACCTTTGAGGGTTGTGGACGCGACTAGCTTGTCGTCTGTTTGGTGCAAGTCGAAACCTTTGGCCCGCTTCAAATTGTCCCGTGCCGGCGGCATGGAAAGACGGTCCTCGACCGTATACGCAAGCTCGGCCTCGCCGTCGAGCAGATATCCCACATTGCGGCCGCCGGCTGAAAAGACGAACAAACGCGTGCTGGGCCCGGGTTGGATGACGGCACGCCCGACGACTAAGGTTTTCGGCGGTGGATTGATTTCGGCGGTGATGGTCGGGCGCTGGATCGCTTCAAATTGGGCTCTGAGCTCCGCAGAGATCTCGTCCCCCGCTCGCGGGGTTTCCTGCGCAAAAGCCACACCCGTCACCGATACCGTCAAGGCCACCGTCCCGAGGGCCACCGTCCCGAGGGCCACCGTCCCGAGGGCCACCGTCCACAAGGCCACCGTTCGGGTGGTTCGAAGCCAAAGGCCCGGGCTGCCAGACGTGCCCGGGCTGCCAAACGTGCCTGGTCGTCCACCGAGCTTTGAAACACGCTCTTGGTCCGTGTTGGGAACCCTCATCGATCCTCTCCAAATCATCTCAACTCCCTTCGGCGACGGCCCAAAGCAAGGTATAAGGTCCTACTTTCGTGCTAGTGGGTACTTGTTCGAAACGCATTGCGTCAACAGGTTGACAAAAAATTACCACAAGCACGAATAGCCCGTGATTTGGCCGGGGTGTTCTATGGAAGACCGTGGCATCATGGCGCCGCCCGTCTCCGGGGCGTACGTGAGGTTCACGTAGTCGGGCTCATCACCCGGGGTGACCGCGAAGGGTCCGAGTCGGGCGACTCGGTGCTCGCCGTCAACGTCCAATAGCGAGCCCACCGGCTCCGTCGACCACGTCGGGCCGGGGATGCCGAAGAACCGGTGGAGCTGCCCAACCGTGCTCTTGGCGCGGAAGCCCAGAGTGAGGCCGGGCAGCAGCGGCGACGTCCCGGCATCGGGGTCGAAAAGCCGATCCAGCAGCGGCTTGAGCCGGGTCCGCATGGCGACGAACACGTGGTCGCCGGGCCGGAGAGCGGTCGCGCCGCGCGGCATGATCACCTCCTCTCCTCGGACGACGAGCGTGACGACGGCTCCGTCCGGTAGCGTGAGGTCGCGGAGGAGCTGTCCCGCCACGCGCGCCGATGGGGCTACCGTGTAGTCCACGATCTCCCCGTCCACGTGCCGCAGCGCGTTGATTTCCACGGAAAGCGGCGGCGCTGGATCCGCCGGGCGGCCGAGCTTCAGCCAGCGCGCCACGACGGGGAGGGACCACCCTTGTGTGATGGCGGAAATGAGCACGACGAAGAATACCGCGTCAAATAGGACCTCGCTTCCTGGCACACCCGCCATAAGGGGAAACGTGGCGAGCGTAATCGGAACGGCCCCTTTCAGGCCAACCCACGAAAGAAATGTCAGCTCGCGCAGGCGGAATCCGAACGGGAGAGCGGAGACCACCACGGCGAGGGGCCGCGCGACGAAGATCAGCGCAAGGGCGATCAGCAGCCCGTCGCCCGCGACGGCGAACAGCCGACTCGGGAAGCTCAGCAGCCCCAGCATCACGAAAAGGACGATCTGCCCGAGCCACGCAGCCGCATCGTGGAAGAAGAAGATTCCGCGACGAAATACGATGGCGCTGTTGCCGAGCACGATCCCAGCGAGATAAACGGCGAGGAACCCGCTCCCGCCCAGCACAGCGGCGAGCCCGAAGGCGAGCAGCCCGAAGGCCATCGCGAGGAGCGGATACAGCCCAGGGTGGTCGAGGTTGACCCGGTTGACCGCCCAGGCCGCCGCGCGCCCGGCGCCGACGCCCGCGAGCGCACCGACGCCGAATTGGAGGACGAACAGAAGTAGGAGCGCGCCGGCCGAACCAGCCGTGCCTGTGATCACACCGATGAGGCCGAGCGTGAGGAAAATCGCCATCGGGTCGTTGGACCCACTCTCGACTTCGAGCGTGGCCGTTAACCGCTCCGGCAGCTTGAGGCCACTCGTACGGAGGACGGAAAACACTGCCGCCGCGTCCGTCGAGCCGACGATGCCACCGAGAAGCAGGCCGTGGAGGATCGGGACGTCCAATATCCACCCCGCGGCGAGGCCCGTCAACGCCGAGGTGAGGAGGACCCCCAAAGTCGAGAGGGAGAGGGCAGGCCGCCATGCCGAGCGTACGGAGCCCAAGGACGTGCGCAGGCCGCCGTCGAAGAGGATAAGAGCCAGCGCGGCGCTGCCCACGCTGTTCGCAAAGCCGTAGTCCTCGAACGCGATCCGGCCGAGCCCCTCGGAGCCGGCCAGCATTCCCACGGCCAGGAACAGCACGAGCACCGGCATCCCCAACCGCGCCGAGAACTTGCTCGACCCGATACCGAGCAGGAGGAGAACCCCCGCCAAAAACATCACTGCGTTGATTGAATCCATCGTCTACCAGTGCGTCATGCCATGGCCCACACCCGGGGAAAAGGGGGCGAAAGGGAGCGTCCCGGGGGACCGCATTCTACAGTCTTCGCGGGCTCCCCCCCCCCTCCGCACAATTTCGGGGTACCCATTTGCTCTCCCTGGCGCGGCAAGCGAGCTGTGCGTCCAAGGGAGTCACTATCGAGACTCAATCTTGCTTCTCGATGTAGGCCTTCGTGCTTTCAAGGTCTTTACGGGTAATCGTCTTCATCATACCCAGCATGAGCCACTCAACAGGAGTCAAAAGTTTACCGACGAATGTGCGAGGCTTGGTCGTCATATCCCAAGTAAGCCTGCTGCCGTCGCCCTCAGGGCTGACGCGCATTGTCCATTCCACATCATAGCCCTGGGAGTCGCAATATGCTGAGAAGTGGTTTGGACTTTCAAACGCTGTCATTTTCCACTCCTCGACAGATTGCTTGTTCTTCATGCGACGAGTTTCGCGCCACTTCGTGCCGACGCGTACAGGCCCGTCGGTGAGCATTTCGACTTTCTCAAACCAGTCGATGCGATCTGGTGAGTTCTCGAAATCGGAAATTACTGCGAACACTGCTTCAGGTGTCGCGTTAATGCTAATGCTGAGATTTATTCTGCCCATGGGCACCCCTGTTTCAAGTGTTGTCGCTGAACGGAATGCGCACCAGAAGAGCCCGTTCAGCTATCTTTGACGTCCGACGAAGCTACCGACTCTGCGGCCACCCCGGACGATAGATGCGGCGGCGCTCTGCTTGCGCTTTGTTGGGTGCTCACCCATGAATGCTCCAGCTCTCCTCATGGCAGCAATCTTACAGTCGAGTCGAACCAATACCAATCTTCTCTGAGAAATCTCCGAAGTCCTCAAGCCGCCAAATTGCGAGCACCAACCTTGCCGCTTGCCGGCGAGGCGAAGACGTCAGAATTAAATTACTCAAATCTTGGAAGGGGCACCGTGCGTCTCCCGAGAGGCACCGGCAGCAGCTCGGATCGGATCCGCGTGGGTTTCGGGAAAATCTTTATTTTCCCATTTTTAGAATCGACGCCGCGCAGGCCGGTTGGCCTTTGCCTTGGACCCGATCTTGCGGCAAGACGCCACAAGATGCTTCGAGTGGCTCCCTTTTCAAGGCTCGACGGTGGCCGGCAGAGTGGTCGTCGTCGACGCCCTCGGCGCAGAGTTCTGCAGTGCCTGGAAGTACGTCTCCAAGAACACCCTCCCTCGATTCGCTAATTCACTACCACCGGTCTGGATCGATGGCATCTCGCCCGCTCAAAAGAGCCTCTCTTTCGGCCACTGGAAGGTGTGGATGATATCTTGCGGGATGTCGGAAGCAGACCCCGGAGAGAGCCTGACGAGAACTTCCTGACGAGAACCTATGCAGCACGCCCCAGCACCCGAGCCCACCGAGCACCCTGAGCCTTCCGCCTAGCGAGCCACCCCCATCATGACTTTGGACATAGCCTTTGTTTTCTCGCTCTTGGCAGCGATGGTCTTCCTGTTCCTGACTGAGAAGCTGCCGGTGGAGCTGACTGCGTTTTGTGGCTTGTTGGTGATGGTCTTCGCGGGTTTTGTGCCCTTAGACCAGGCCTTCGTCGGTTTTTCGTCGCCCGCGGTGATCACCATGTTTTCGATTTTCTTCATCTCGACCGGCCTGGCGCGAACGGGCGTAGCCGACGTGGTGGGTCATCAGATCTACCGCCTCGGCGGTGGCCGGGAGGCTGTGACCGTGGTTTTGCTCATGCTGCTGGCCGCGGCGCTTTCGGCCTTCATGAACAACGTGGCAGCGGCTGCGGTGCTCATGCCGGCGGTGATCTCGGTGTCGCGGCATTCCGGCATTTCGCCGTCGAGGCTTTTCATGCCCTTGGCATTCGGCGCCATCCTCGGGGGCACCATCACACTGGTGGGCACACCGCCCAATCTCTTGACCGGTGAGATGGCGATCCAACAAGGTCTCGCGCCGATCGGTCTCTTCGACTTCGCGCCCATGGGATTGATCCTCTTAGGGGTGGGCATCGTGTTCATGATGACCGTCGGACGCCACATGTTGCCCGAGCGGTTGGAGGCTAAGCGCGACGACCGGGCCGTGCATTTGACCCGGGCCTATCGGGTGGACGAACGGTTGACCTCGATCCGAGTGGCCGAGGGTTCAGTGCTCGAAGGGTTGACCTTGAGCGAGACCCAGCTCAGCGCCGGATTGGATGTGTCGGTGGTGGGTGTGCGCCGTGGACGCAAGAAGATCCTGGCGCCGGGTCCGGACTTCCGCCTCCAGGCCCACGACTTGGTGGTGGTGGACGCTCGCTACGCTGATTTGCAATCCCTGCTCGCCATGCGCGGGGTGGCGGTTTCCGAAGCCGAGCCAGGGCACTTGCGCGATGTCGTCTCGCAGGTCCACGGCCTGGTCTTACGTTTACCCCGGGGGTCCGGTCTGGTGGGCCGCACCCTTCGGCAGCTGAAATTTCGCGAGCGCTTTGAAGTCTTGGTGGTGGGGATCCGGCGCGGTAAAGACCTAGTGCGCCAAGAGCTCGGCCGACGTGCTTTGCAGGCTGACGACGAGATTCTGGTGCTCGCGGACGATGCGCATATGGCGGCGCTGCAAGAACAGAAGAGCCTGGAGATCGTGGGCGAGATGCCCCTCTCCCAGCTGATGGAAGATCGTCTCTTTGTGATCCGAGTGCCGGCTGGATCGCGTTTAGAGAACGTCACCGTGCGCGAGAGTCGGCTCGGCGAGCTGGCGGGATTCACGGTGGTGGGTATTGTGCGCGACGGCTCGGCGCGTTTGATGGTACCCGGGGATTCGCGCATTGAAGCCGGCGATGAGCTGTTGGTGATCGGCAATCCCGACCCGTTGCTCGAGGTGCTTGAGCTCGGCCCCCTGGACATCGATCCCATTTCGAACCCAGCCCAGTTCGAGTCGGAATCCGTGCGGGTGGTGGAAGCGGTGGTTGCGCCGCGCTCGTCCGCCCTCGGCAAGACCCTACGGCAGTTGCATTTTCGTCAACGATTCGGCTTGCAGGTGCTGGCGGTGTGGCGAGCCGGCGAGGCGATCCATCGCGATCTGGCGGACCTGCCGCTGAACGTGGGTGACGCCTTGTTGTTGCACGGCGGGCTGCGGCAGATCGAGCAGCTTTCTGAGGACCAGGATCTCGTGCTGCTCGACCCCCACGCCGAGCCCGTCCGTCGCTACAGCAAAGCACCGGCTGCCCTCACCGCGCTCGCGGTGATGGTGGGCATCGTGGTGTCGGGGACTTTTCCCGTCCACATAGCGGCCTTTACCGGCGCGGTCATCGCGGTGCTCTTCGGCGCTTTGACCATGGAAGAGGCGTATCGCGCAATCGAATGGAGAGCCCTCTTTTTGGTGGCGGCCATCCTGCCGGTGGGAACGGCCATGGAAAGCTCAGGCGCCGCCCTCTTGGTGGCCGAGGGTGTGGCACGCATCGGTGAGGCTTTTGGCCCCTACGCTTTCCTCGCGTCCCTGGTGGTGCTGGCTTCCTTCCTCTCCCAAACCCTGGACGGTGCGCCCACCGTGGTTATCCTCGCTCCAATTGTGGTGATCACCGCCGAAAAGCTCGGCATCAGCCCCACGCCCATGATGATGGCCGTGGGACTGGCCGCTTCTGCCGCCTTCATGACGCCCTTCAGCCAAAAAGCGAGCCTGCTCGTGATGAGCGCGGGCGGTTATCGGGTTTCGGACTTTGTGCGAGTCGGCACTCCCTTGACCCTAATCGTTTTGGTGTTGTTGGTGATCCTGATCCCGATCTTCTTTCCCTTCTGAAGCTTGATCGAGAAGGCGACGGGTTTCGGACCAAGACCTGAACCGGGCTGCCGGAGCATCACACGGGGCTAGCCCGGCTTTCCGGGCTTGACGCTATTCACTCTGTTGCTCAGGCAAGCGATAGTTGAACTCGTAAAAATGCTTACCTTCCTCGATACTTATTTTGAATTCGCCTTCCAAGCCGACCAATTCTCCAGTGCCTGAGTCCGGAACCACGGTGACCGAAAGGGAGGGTGTGCCGCGATTCATGGTGCCGGTGTGTTGCAAAACAAAGGTTCCCTTTTTTCCGTTTAGAACACCTGTTACCACCTCCAGGGCAACGTAACCGGCAGATCCATCCGTGCTCGTCCTCGCGCTGAGCATTTGACCCATGGTAGTCGCGGTGAGATCGCCGGAAATCTGCTTGTCGATCGACATTCGCCCAAGCTTGTGTTCTGGATCGGCATCCTCAAACGCCAAAGGTTTCAGGGAGACGACGAATTCACCGCTTGCGGATTGAGTCATGGGCTGTCCTTGTGTTTGTGAATGACATGGGGCACTCGAAAACGCAATCAGAGCGAGAATAACGACATGACAAGTCGGTGAGCACCGAGCCGGCCAAGGCTTCATGACGCCAGGCCCTGCAAGGCCGCGTAGAGGAAAATCGTCAGCGTGACGATGATCGCCGCCGCTCGACGGGCGTGGGGCCACGGCGTCATATCGACCGGCGAGCTGGCGGCGCTAAGCTCCGTCTCCAATTGCAGGTCCGTTCGCGGGCAAGCCAGCGCAAAGGCGATCAGCACCGCGATCGCCAACGCCGTGCTGATGAAATAACCGTGTAACCAGTGGAGGCCCGGGACGGGCTCGAAGAAGGTGAAGGCGGCATAAGCCCCAATGCCCACCACCAGGGCCACCTTAGCGCCCGCCGCGGGCGCCCGTCGAGAGAGCAGACCGACCAGGAAAATGGCGATGATCGGCACGCTGTAGAGGCCATTGATCTTTTGCAAATACTCGAAGATCGATTCCATCTGGGCGAGTTTGGGAGCCACGGCCATGGCGGCGAGAGCGAGGCCCGTGGCGAAGAGCCGGCCGACGCGTACGGTACGTTTGGCGCGCTCATCCTCAGGCAAACCGCGAGCGATGAGCCGCGGCTCGTAGAAATCGATGCAGAAAAGCGTCGAAGCCGAGTTCAAGGCGCTGTTGAAGGAACTCAAGATTGCGCCCACCAAAACGGCACCGAAGAGGCCGAGGGACCAATCGGGCAGCACGTGGCGCACGATGGCGGGGTAGACCTGATCATTGGCGGTGATGTTCAGCACGTCGGTCATATGGAGAGCGATGATGCCGGGAAGGCAGAGCATCAACGGACCGACGAGCTTCATGACCGAGGCGAAAAGAACGCCTTTTTGACCTTCTGCCAGGCTGCGAGCGCCCATCGCCCGTTGCACGATCACTTGATTTGTCGACCAGTAGAAAACTTGGATGAACATCATGCCGGTCAACAAAGTCGGCCAGGGCACCGAGGCGGGCTCACCGCTCTTGTCCAACAAGGCGAGCGTCGCCAACGACTCGGGACGCTCGCGCGCCAAGATCTCGCAACCCGCCACAAAGGATCCATCGCCGAGGGCGGCCAACGCCAGAAAAGGGACCGCCAGGCCGCCGATCAGCAGCCCGACCCCGTTCAAGGTGTCGCTCACCGCCACGGTGCGCAGACCACCGAAAATCGCGTAGGCACTGCCCAACGTGCCGATACCCACCACCACCCACCAGAGCGGCATCTCGAGGTCGAACATGGTCTTGAGCGCCAAGGAGCCGGTGTAGAGCACCACCGGCAGCAGCACCGTCACGTAACCAAAGAGAAAGAGCGCCGAAACCAGCTGACGCGTGGTGCGGTCGTAGCGCTGCTCGAGAAAAGCCGGCGTCGTGGTGAAACCGCTCGCCAGGTAACGGGGAAGAAAAAGCAGCGCCGTGGCGATCATGGCGAAAGCCGCCAGCGCCTCCCAAGCGACGCCCACCAGATTGCCGTCTTTGAATACCGCGCCGTTGAGCCCCACCAGCTGCTCGGTCGACAGGTTGGTGAGCAAGAGCGAACCGCCTACCACCGGCCAGGCGAGCCCTCGGCCGCCGGCAAAATAATCGTCGATGGGATTGGACGACCGCTCGAGCCGGCTGACCCAAATATAGGTGAATGCCGCGACCGCGGCGGTTGCCAGGACGAACGTCGCCATCGTCAGCATCATCGAGTCTCCCTGAGTTTCTGGCCTGGTAGATCGTGCGCCAGAGTGTACAAGAAGTGATGCCGATCTATCTCAGTGGCCCCCTCGACTTCGAGACTACGAACCTTATTGCCCTGGTGGCGGTTGCCAGAGTTCAACCTTGTTGCCCTCTGGATCCATGACCCAGCCGAATTTTCCGTACTCTGAGTCGTCGGTCTTCTCGAGCACGTCGCAACCTTCCTCGCGCAGTACTTTAAGCAGCGCGGTCAAATCTTCGACTCGATAGTTGACCATGAAGGTCGACTTGCTCGGAGCGAAGTGCTTGCCGTCCGCCGGACCCACTGACCAAATCGTCGTTCCCCCGCTCGGGTTGCCTTCGAAATCCGTCCAGGTGAAGGCGGCTCCACCCCACTCCTGAACATCGATTCCAAGGTGCTTCTTATACCAATCCCATAGTGCCTTCGGATCTTTGGCACTCATGAAGATGCCACCAATCCCTGTAACTCTTCGCATTCAGACCTCCGTGATCGCTGGATCGCTCTACTAACTAGACGTTTCGGACTTTCCACAAACCCTTGATTATAAATGACTTGAGGTAGGTGAAGGGCTTGCCCCCTCCCGCTCTCCTTAAGAAGCGGCTCGGCTTC
>CBDUGP010000169.1:0-14282 GCA_965366625.1 uncultured bacterium | reverse complement strand
GTCGCCGACAATGGGTCCACGGACGGCTCCCTACGCTTGGTGGACACCGAATTCCCGGAGGCCCAGATTCTCAGATTGGGCGCGAATCTCGGATTCGGCACCGCCAACAATCGAGCCGCCGCGCAAGCAGAGGGTGACTATTTGCTGTTGATGAATTCCGATGCCTGGCCCTTGCCCGGTTGCATCGAGCAGCTCGGCTCGACCCTCGACCATCAGCCTGAGGTCGGCCTGGTCTGCCCTCGGTTGAGCTATCCAGACGGTGAACCCCAATTCCATTGGGCACCCATGACTTCGGTGTTGGGCGAAGCGATCCAAACGGTGCGCAACCGCTTCGAATTTCGGACTTGGGTCCATCACCCCTGGCGAGACCGGGGCTGGTTCACCGCCGCCTGTGTGATGCTGCGCAAGCAGGCTTTCGAGCAAGTAGGCGGCTTCGACGAAGGATTTTTTCTCTATTTCGAGGACGTCGATTTGTGCCTACGTCTCCGCCGGGCCGGATGGCGACTGGTCGACGAGCCCGAGGTTTCCGCGGTGCATATCAAGGGAGGTTCCCAAGTGGGGACTTCGGCAGCAAGCCTGCACTACCGGCTGGGTCAGGCCCGCTACTATCGCAAGCACCGGCCTGCTTGGGAGCAACGATTCATGCGCCGTAGGATTCTCGGCAAGCTGGATGGGCCGGAATCGCGCACCCTATTGAATCGGGTCTACGATTCAGAGCCGTCATGACGATGAAGAATTTGCTCGAATTCCCTTTAACCCAAGACGTAGGCGACCGGACGGAGTCGCCGACCTTGGATCAGCGGGTGGCTGAAGATCGGTTGATCGGCCACGGGTTGTGTGCCATTTGGCAGACACCGTGGATGGCACCGGTTTGTATCCGAGACGCCGACGGCATGAGCTACCGATGCCGGATTGCGCTCGAGCTGGAAGCAGGCAACTGGCTGGAGCTGACTCGACGACGGCTGGAGCCGCTGTCCATTTTCGCCGCAGAAAACAACTCGCCCGACGGTTGGGACCGGATCCGACCCGATGAGCATCGCTGGGACTCGTCGTCTTCGCCTCTAGGACAAACCGTCCTAGCTGTTGCCGTGGATGCGGGTTCGACGGTTCACGTGGTGCTCGAAGGTGGACTGTTGTGGATCGATCATCAACTGGGCGGAATCTGCCGCTTCGAAGCGCTCGACCCCGCTCAGCTCGACACCAAAGACCGTCTGCAAGAACACCGTCTAAACCAGCTGGTCCACCTGTCGACGGGTAAGCCGTTGATTCCCGGCTAGTTGAACATACCCGGTCGGTAGGCGGAGATCTTGCCGGTGAAGGCTGACGCCGCCACGGAGAGGGGGGAGGCCAAGTAGAGCTTGCCCGGCCCAGATCGCCCTTTGTAGTTGCGATTGATTGCCGAAACCGTGACTTGCTCGCCGTTTTCCGAAACTCCGGGACCGCAGCCGATGCAGGCACCACAGCCGGGCTGGATCAGCTGGATTCCGGCCCGTTCGAAGGTCTCCACCAAACCCTGGTCGTGGGCATATTTCTCGACGGTTTTGGATCCGAATTGAATCAGGAATTGGACTCCGTCGGCGACCTTTAAGCCGGCGTCGACGGCTTCTTTGGCGACCCGATGGTAGAATTGAAGATCGTGAATTTTGCCTGCGGTGCAGGAGCCGCCATAAGCGATGTCGATGGCGACGTTGTCCAGCTCGCTAATCCACATGCCGTTGGTGGGATCCGACGGAATGCCTCGATCGGGATCGCCGGGATGGGCGACCATGGGCTCGATGGTGGCCAAATCGATGACGTGCACGCCGCCGGCGTATTGGGCGTCGGCATCGGGTGCCACCGATTGAGCGCGCAAGCTGTCGA
The DNA here is from genome assembly GCA_965366625.1 of uncultured bacterium. Classification (GTDB taxonomy): domain Bacteria; phylum Acidobacteriota; class Thermoanaerobaculia; order Multivoradales; family J023; genus JAUIJL01. Next base: position 12,422 of record CBDUGP010000169.1, on the reverse strand, counting down.
CATCGACCCCGGAGCGATGGGCGGCGATCCAGCGGTAGGTTTCGTCATCCGCTTCGACCACAGCGCTCCGTGCAGTGCATTCCGTGGCCATATTCGCCAAGGTGCCCCGTTCGTCCATGGATAGGGAACGGACCCCCGGGCCGGTGAATTCCATGACCCTGTTGAGGGTTTTTTGCTCGCGCGCGAACCGCAGCAGGATGAAGAGCATCACGTCTTTGGCCGTCACTTCGGGAGGCAGCTCCCCCACCAGCTCGAAGCGAATCGCCTCGGGCACCTCAACCAGGGTGAAGCCGTTGTATATCAGGTTGGCGTATTCCGTTGAGCCTACGCCCCAGGCTAGGGCGTTATTGCAGCCGCCCATGCAGGTGTGGCTGTCCGTGGCTTGGATCAGCTGACCGGGGCTGATCAGGCTCTCGCGCGCCACCTCATGGCAAATACCCGGCGATTTGCCGTCTTTGACCAAGAAGTCGTTGACCTGGGAATGGGCTTGGAATTGCCGTTGAAGATCCCTCATGGTGCCGATTTCGGGTAAAAAGCGCATGAATCGGGGGACTTCGTCGGCATAAACGAGGTGATCCTCAAATGCGGCGAACCGTTCTGGATTTCGGATCTGATATCCCTCGCCGTATTCCTGCTGTAGGAAGTAGTGCACCTGAGCCGAGGTGAAATCGTGGCTGTAGCCGCCGTCGACCTCGACCAACACCGCATCTCCGGGTTTCACGAAGCGTGGACCGTCGCCGAGCAGGTGGTTGGCCAAGATTTTCTCGGTCATGTTGAGCGGACGCTCACCTGTTCCGTGGGCCGGAATCTCGATCTCCCCCGCTTCCAAGGCTTTGGCGAACGGAAATAATCCGCCATGGCGGATGATCAATTCGGTGATGGGGTCAAACCCGCGGCAAAACTCGTCGAGTTCCACACCCTCGCCTGCTTCCAAACGCCGCAGGATTTCGTGATCGCCCATCAACACCCCTTGGTTAATGTTGTTGCGGGCGTGGATCGGCGCGAACGAGGCCGCGATGGCGAGGCGGATGCCGCTCCATTTTTCTGCTTGAACGGCGGTTTCTCGGGAGCTTCCCGTGCCCTTGCGAAATCCCGAAACGATGACCTCGAAACCGCCGTCTTTCAAGGCGTCGGTGGGCACCAAGCGCTCACCTTCGACGATCAGGCCGGCATAGGCATCCCGGGCGATATCCTCAGGGCGATGGCGGAAACACACCCAGGCCGGGGTCATGACATCGGTGTTGATGTCGTCGAGCAAATCCTCGATTTGAAGGTCTGCCATGCGCAAATCGAGTTCGCCCGAAAGCTGTCGCCGGATCAGCTCGGGATCTTTGGTCAAGAAGAGAATTCGCTTGCCGGGGGTCAGCCGAAAAGTTTCCGGTGGTTTCATCGCAGGTCCTCGTCGAGGCAGTCGATGTGGAATGGGATCGATCGGGGTGGTTTCCAAAGCTTCGACCGGCTGGAATTGAGCCGGCAAGGGCAGCAAACGGATGGGCCGTTGGGATTCAGCGCTATTCCTCCGTGCGGCGGGTCATCACCAGGATTCGACCGACAGGGCCAGTGCGTCGATAACCCAACAGGTGGAATAGCTCTAGGGCAAAGACCCGTGCCCATCGGCGATCGACAATAAACGAGTCGGCGCACTCGGGATGGCGCTTCACCCCCGGTAAGAGGTGAATGTACTTTTCCCAATGACCCCGCCGAACCCGCGCCGAAATTTCGAGCCAAAGGGGACGCAGGGGGCGGACCACAAAGAATCCATCCTCCCCCTGTTTTTGGTACAAGGGCATGAGAACCATCCCCTTCTTGCTCGCCCTCACCTCTCCGCTTTGGTCGGTGGCGAGCAACTGCCCGCGGCGGATCGGCTGGAAATTGACGAAATCCGGCTCCATCTGAAATCCGTCCCCGACCTGCACGGCATGTCGATACCTGACCTCGACCACATGGGGAAGGTTGCCACGGTCGAGGGCCAGCAATTCGCGCCCCTTCTGGGGCTCGGGGCGGGCTCCGCGTTCGAGGACCCCAGAAGATTCGAGGGTGATCCAAATCGCAGCTTCGGCGCGATCGACGCTGGTGGGATCCTCGTGCTGTCCCGCCTCGAAACCAAATACCGTCGCGCCTAGGGTCGCCAAATGGTGGGTCACGGTGCCGGACAGCTCTTCCTCCAAACCCACGACGACCGTGGACGGCACGTTCAACGCGAGATCGCGATTCTTGAGGCTGTCATCGAGCACTACAAAACAGGGACCTGGGCCGGAGGTGGTGTGCAAGTCCATGGCGATGAGCGGCCCTTCGGCCTGCTCGAAGATCTGGGTGATCTCGTCGTCGAGCTCGAAAAGCTCGGCGTCTTCCGCTTCCAGCCCTCGGCCTTCGGTGGCGCGAATTCGGGCTACCCGCTCGGGTTGCCAATAGCGGTTCAGGTCGTGCTCTATGAATCGTTGGCCAATCCGCAGGGCTCGCCGATTGCCAATTAATCCCACCAGGCTTCCGCGAAGCCCAGTGGGGTCTTGCTTCAATTTATTGAAAATGCGTTGTAAGGCCAGCATGCCGGACGGCTCGTTGCCGTGGGTGCTGCCCAAACAAAGAAGGGTCGGTGATCCGACCCGGCCATCCACCTGCCCGATCCGTCGCGGTTGCAGATCCGAAGCTTCGCCAGGTTGTAAATCTCGGCAAGGGAGGGAGGAAGTGTCGAGGTTGGCAGGGCCATCGAGCACGGTTTCGATCACGCTGAAAATTCCTAGCAGGCCCCTTATAGGGAGCCTACGCAAATTAATACTTCGGCTTAGCAGTCGGCAGAGCCGGCTGAAGGCTTATGGGCTCTTTGAGCCCAACAAACTATCGCATCGGGCTAAACAACGCCTCAGATTGAGCATGTTGTCGCGTTGCGGAAAGCCAATGCTCGGCAGGATGGGCAACTGCCCACAGGGGAAAGCCTATCACGATCTATTGGGGCTCTTTCTCCAGAACCTCGCGCACTTTGTGCAACAGCTCATTGGGCCGGAAAGGCTTGTGCAGGAATCCCGCCAGACGTTCCGTGCTCAGGCCTTGGGTGGCGCTGCGTTCGCGGTAGCCGCTCATCAAAATGATCTGCGCCCGAAGCTCAGGGACCTCCGGCTCGAATCGAGCCATTTCGCGCATGAACGTCTCGCCGTCCATTTCGGGCATGGTCAGATCCAACAGCACCAAGCGGATATCGCCGCGCCGCTGCTCGTAGATGTCCAAGGCCTCTCTACCGTTGTTGGCGGTCAAAACCTCGAAACCTTGGCGTTGCAAAACCTTCGCCGCAACTTCCCGCACCAATTGCTCATCGTCGACCACCAGGGCGGTGCCGAAGGCCTCCCAGGCCTGAAGGCCTCCGGATGATTTACCCATGCCCAGCTGCAGGTCTTCGCGGGCCGGGAATAAGACCTCGACCGTCGTTCCCCTGCCCGGCTGGGAGAACACTTTAATCGCGCCGTCGTGGGCTCGCACGATGCCGAGCACCGCCGCCAAGCCCATGCCGCGGCCACTCGACTTGGTGGAAAAGAAAGGCTCGAACATGCGCGCACGGGTGTCGTCGTCCATACCCTTGCCGGTGTCGGACACCTCGAAGAAGACATAGCGGCCTTCACCGAGTTCGGGCTCCAGCGAGGCGCCCTCGAAGTAGCTCTTCTTAGCGTTGACCACACTGGTGCGCAGCATGATCAAGCCCTCGGCCCCCTCCAGGCTGTCGCTGGCGTTGGCCAATAGGTTGGCTATCGCCTGCTTGATCTGGCTGGGATCCCCTTCCATGGCCGGAAGGCCCTTCTTCAGATGGACTTCGAGCTTCGCTTGGTCTTGGACCGAGCGATCGAATCTCGCCCGATGATCCCGGATCAAGTCATTGAGCTGAATCAGCAGGGATTTCTGCTGCTCCTCACCCGCGTAGGCGAGCAATTGATCGGTCAGCTCGGCTGCGCGCTCGGCGGAAGCTTCAATTTGGCGCAGGCGCTGGCGCAGGTCAGATTCGTGGGGCACCTCTTGCAGTGCAAGGCTTACGTTTCCGAGCACTCCGGTGAGCATATTGTTGTAGTCGTGGGCCACACCTCCGGCCAGGCTGCCGAGACTCTCCAACTTCTCGGCCAGGCGAAGCTTTTCTTCCAGGCGCCGACGTTCTTCTTCCGCCCTTTGCCGCTCGGTGAGGTCGCGGGCGATGAAGATGAATCCGACCGGCCCGCCCTCGGGATCCTGGAGGAACGTGGCCGTCTGCCAAGTGGGGAAAGTGCCTCCTCCGCGGCGCCGGTGTTCGATCTCGGCCTGGTGGGCGCCTTCCCGCTTGACCTTCTCCATCAGTGGCTCCACTTGCTCCTGCATTTGTTCCGGAGTGTGGAAAATCGTCAGGTCATAACCCAACAGCTCGAAAACCTCATAACCGTGCATCCGAGCCCAGGCTTCATTGATGAATTGCATATCCCCCTGGAGATCCGCAACAGCGATGCCGTCGATCGACTGCTCCACCGCCCGCTCCAACATATGCATGGCTTCTTCCGCCAAGCGGCGCTCGGTGATCTCGGCTTCCAGTTGCTGGTTGGCGGCGATCAGCTCCGTGGTGCGATCCTCCACCATCTGCTCCAGCTGCATTCGCAGCACCTCGAGTTCCTGGTAGGTGCGGGTATGACGATTCGAAAGGGTGATCAACAGCATCAACGTGAAGAGCACGAAGGCGATCGCAGGAAGGGGGTGGCTCGTTCCCAGGTGGGTCGATTGCAGAATCACCTCAGCACTACCGGAGACGGTGACCGCGGCGCAGCCGAGGCTCATGGTCAGCGCGTCGCGGTTGCCGCGCCACACCTCCTGGCTGACCAATTGCACCATGCTGAAGCAAAAAGGCAAAACCCAGAGCCACCTATAAGGGTCCGAAAGTTGAATCCACGAAATCGGCATGATCAGCACCAGGGCTGCCAATGCCAGCTGGCTACGCTCGTACCACTTTACCCAACCGTCGAGGCTGCGGCCGAGAAACGGCCACAGAAAACGCATCAGCAGCGGCAGGGATAGATGTTGAAAGACTGCCGCCAACCGTATTTCCAAGCTGGGACCGAGAAAGGTGCCGGGCGATTCGAACACGAAGGTCAGGGCGGCGAGGTCGACGGCGGCCAAACCGAACCATAGATGGTGTGAAGCTTCTCGTCGGCGCATAAACAGCTGGAGCTGATAGAGACCGATCGCCAGGAAGGCGACACCCAACAACAAGCTCCAGGAAGAGGTGCGTTGTCGTTTGATTTCAGCCATCGCTGCTTGCGTACGCAGGGCTCCTACATCACCGATCAAGACGCGTTTCCAAGGCGCCGTGGCTCCTATTTGTCGGCTACAGCGCCAGGCAGTGGGCTCGAATCTCACCGCTACGACCAGCTCACCGTCCGCCAGCAACTCCGGCGCCACCTCGAAGATCACCGGACCGCTGCGGTTTCCCGCCAACTCCATCTCCCGTGAGCCCAGGATTTGACCGTCACCGTAAACCCGGTAGGAGCCGCATTGCGCAGTCTCGAAGAAAAGGCCGCTGCGCCGATCGAGCAGCGAGCTGTCCAGTTGAAGGGTGGTTCGGAGCCAAAAATCTTGGTGGGGTCCTTCCGGCCAAATCTTCGACCAAGTGTTGGGCAGCTGAACCTCGCGCCAATCTTCGTCGGCCAACTCGGCCGCTGCCATTCCCGATTGGTCGGAAGCGGAGATCTTCCAGGTCCCGGAAATGGGTTGAACGAAAGCGTCCTCGACCGGCGGCTCCGACGCCAAGGCCAACGCCGGCAGCATGAGACCTAGGCAGAAGGCCCACCCACCGAGTGCTTTTTTAGCTCGCAGCACGAATCGACCGACGATCCGGGGGGCGGATTGGCGGCAGGGGGACTTGTGGGTGTTAGGGGCAGCTGCGTTCAACGCTGGTATCTTAACCGGACCCTTCGAAGTCTGCACGATCAGCTGAGCAAACCCGACGTCCGTGCCTCGACGGCTGGGTCTATTCCGGGGGAATTCGGGGAGAACGATGGCCGATTTAGAAGCGCACTTCTTTTTTGCAACCCGCTGGCGATTCGGGACCTGGTGATTCGGGGACCGCGCCAAGAATCTGATCATGACACAATGCGTACCTCAAACCCGTACTGAGAAGCTGACAATTAGGAGGGCCGGCCCTTGGCGAGCGACGATCCGACGAGCGATTTGAGTCTACGACCCCTCGTAGGACACGCCTTGCTCACGGCTCTTTGTCCATTGATCCCAGTGCCGTTCTTGGACGATTGGATTCGGGATGTGGTGCGCCGCAAGATGGTACGCCGACTGCTCTCTGAGTCTGCAGTTCCTGCGTCAACAGAGGCAGCCGGGTCGGCTGGGTCGCCTGGATCCAAAGTGGAGGTGTCCGACGAAAGGGTCAATATCTTGGCCTGTGGGTACGACCCGGTCTCACCGACCGGCTGTTTTTCCGGCTGTTTGCGCAAGGCTTTCAAAATTCCCGTCACGTTCGTCTTCAAGTTGTTGTTCAAGAAGATCTTGCGGAAGATCGTTTTCGTGTTGGCCATCAAAGATAGCGTCGATACCTTTTCGGCTACCTTCCACGAAGGATTCTTGCTTCAGCACGCGCTTTCCCATGAGCAAGTCTGGCGCTTCCATCTGAGTCCGCAGGTCGATTTGCAGCGCGTGGTCGAGCTGCGCCATGGAATCGAAGCCGTGCGCGACGTGGTCGACCACAGGCCGGTAGAGCGTTGGGCGCGCAAGACTTTTGGAGCCAGCAGGAGGCTGCTACGACAAGCTGCCGGCGCCGCCTTCCGGCAGCTCCGCCGCTCTCGCCGCGACGGTGATCTGGACGAAGACGCGATCTACGACCAGATGCGCCGGGAGGAAGAGGTGCTGGAAAAGGTCGTCGACGAGCTGACCGACGAGATCGGCAGCGAGCAGACCTATCTCAGGGATCTGCGGAATCGTTTGGACGAACGTTTGGGCCTGGCTTCGAAGCCCGACTCAACCTTGGAGATCGTCGAGCCTCAGCCGGCCGAGGCTGAGGACTCCTCCGAGGAGCCGTCCAGAAGTGACCTCTGAACTCGACCACTTGGTTTGGGGCTGTCCCGATCTGAACTCCGGGGTTTCGAAGATCGTTGAGATCTTCGCCAAAACACCGACCCCCGGCGGCGTCCATCCGGGCATCGGCACACGAAACGCGCTGCTCGGACTCGAGGGCAGGCGCTATTTTGAGATCCTTGCGCCCGATCCCAACCAATCAACCTTTCGCAGCTTCGGTCGATGGATCGAAGGCTTGCGCAACGAAAGATTGTTGACCTGGGCAGGTCGGTCTCCGGATCTGAAGGTGCTTTCGACCTCAGCACGAAAAGCGGGTTTGGAGCCAGGTCCGATCGAATCCATGTCGCGCCAAAGACCCGACGGCTCGTCGATCAACTGGAAGCTAATGAGCCTCGGTGGGCACGAATTCAAGCAGCTCGTGCCGTTCTTCATCGAGTGGCAGGACTTTCACCCGAGTCAGTCCCTGGAGGCAGCCGCCGGATTGGAGCAGTTGCGCCTCTTTACTCCCCGACCCAAGGCCCTCGCGGAGATCCTTTCGAGCTTGGCGTTGGACCTGTCCGAGATCAGCTTGGTCGAAGATCCGAATCCAAGGCTCGAAGCGGATCTTTTGCTCGAAGGGCGCCGCATCCAGATTCGCTAATCCGGCGAACTTTGGTGACCGGGGAAACAGCTGAGGGTCAGAACGGCAGTTGACAGCCTGTGGCGGAAGTCTCACCGCGCTGCGAGCAATTCTTCGCCAACTCTGCGTTGCAGAATCCCTGAGTATCACGATATTCATGCGATTCTGCGCCTTGATTTGGCAAAAAATTGCTCGCTCTCGCCAGCGGCAGACTTCCGCCACAGGCTGTTGAGGCGTTATACCAGCTCGCGGACGTATTTTTCTTTGGCCAGGCGCCAGAAAACCACCAGGAAAGCGGTCAAAGGGATGGCCAGGATCATGCCCAGGATGCCGGAGAGCGCGCTACCCCAGAAGAAAATGGCGATGATGATCGCCATGGGGTGGAGGCCTGTACGCTCGCCCATGATCCGCGGGGTCAGAATGTAACCCTCGATCATTTGCACGGCGACGAAAACCATCAGCACTGCAAGCAGCCGACCGGGGCCACCGCCGTCTTGAAAAAGGGCGATGGGAATGGCTGCGCCTAGGCCGACGATATTGCCTAGGTAAGGGATGATGTTCATGAATCCCAATGCCAGGCCGATGATGAAGCCGTAGCTCAAACCGGCGATCGAGAAACCGACGGCAAAGAGCAAACCCTGTAGGAAAGCGATGATCAATTGGCCGCGGAAAAAGGCCACGATGATAGTGATGAACTCTTCGATCAAATAAACCAAGTCGTCGCGGGTGGAGGGTTTGAGAAAGGGAAAAAGCTGGCGTAAGTCGCGACCTTCTCTGGGCTCGGCCATCAAGAAGAACGCGAAGTACACCGGCAGCACCAACCAGCCGAGTAAGCCGACCACCACACCTAAAACGTTGGCGCCGGCATTGACGAGATTGTTGGCGAGGCCCCGCAAGGCCTCGACCATCATTGGGCTACTGCCTTCGACTGCGGTTTGAATCTGGGATCCGTAGGGTCCTTCGAAGAACTTGCGGACACCCGGCCATCGCTCTTGCAACTGATGAGACGCCTTGGCCCAAATCTCGGGAGCTCTGGCGATCAGGTCGGAGATCTGATCAAACGCAAGAGCGCCGAAGAACCAAAAGAAAGCGACCAGGGGCAAGATCACCGAAGCAAAAACGGCGATCAAGGCCACGGTTGGCGGTAGCTTCAAACGTTCTTGCAGCCATTCGTAATAGGGCTGGAAAACCAAGGCCGCGACCGCTGCGACAGCCAATGGCAGGATCACGTTGGAAAACTTCCCGACAAAGGCTGCCACCGTCCACAGGACCACGGCAATCGCCGTGACAATGACGAAAGCAGCGAGGATGGTCACTGCCGTCGACACGGCAGACTGCTGTCGCTCACTGAATTGAAGGGGCATCGCGTCTCCTCTTTCCCGGCCTTAGATTCATTGAAAGCTTGGGTCCATTCTGTCATCGGCTCGTCCGAGTGTCATTACGCGAGTCGGATTCAGCTATTCAACGGCACTTTCTAGATTCGATTATTCAAAATTTCAGAGTATGAGGCTTGATTATTAATTTTGATTAGTCTAAATTTAATCTACCAGCAAGCGAAGTAATAGATGACAATCAATCAAAAGAACAATCAATCAAAAGGACTATGGAAGCTCCACAGGCCAAACTCATGAAATATCCCGCTTGCCAAGATCTTCTTCGTATGAGAATTCGTCAGATCGCCCGTCTCTTAGTAGCAGCACGCGCTCCGATGGTGCCTCTGGTGCTCCTCTGCCCTTCGCTGCTAATGGCAGGGACCTGTGAAATTCAGACTGAAAGCAGTTTCTTCGGCGAAGTGGTCGATGCAGACGGACACCCCGTGAGGGGGGCATCGGTGACGATTTTTGAAGGGTCGAAGTTGGATTTGCCGCCTCTGATCAGCGACGCAGACGGCAAGGTCTGCTGGGGGCATCTACCCGCCGGGCGCCACCGCCTCTTGGTGGTTGCGGAGGGATTCAGCGTGCTCGACGCCGAGCTGACCAAGGCTACCGATCAGCGCTTGAGCGCTCGTTTGGAGCTGACGCCGGCGTTTGGCGAAGAGCTTGTCGTCACCGGGACGCGCACCGCCAAACGATTGGTAGAGGTGCCCGTTCACGTTCAGCAGATTCCGCGCGCACACATCGAAGCCGCCTCCGCCAGAACGTTAGCCGATGCCATCGAGCTGACGCCCGGGATTCGGATCGAAAGCAATTGCCAGAGCTGTAACTTTTCTCAGGTGCGGATGATGGGTCTTGAAGGCCCCTACTCACAAATCCTGGTGGATGGCCAACCCACGGTTTCATCCTTGGCCATGGTTTACGGTATCGAGCAATTTCCCGCGCGCATGCTCGACAGCATCGAGATCGTTAAAGGCGGAGGCGCGGCGATCTACGGCGGCGGTGCGGTCGGCGGGGTCATCAACCTCATTTCCCACGCGCCGAGCGATACCCACAGCACGGTCGAAGCACGTTTCACCGAACTCGGAGGCGAAGGTGGCTATAGCGTTTCGGCTTTGTCGGATTGGAGTCCGCGTTTTCGTCAAGCAGGGCTTTCGATATTGGCCCAAATCGACGCTATCGATCCCGTCGACCGCAACGGTGACGGTTTGACCGAAGTCGCCCGCCGTCGCCTGAACACGGTCGGTCTACGGGGTGAGCATTACGTCTTCGCTTCCGCCGCCCGCTGGTCCGGAGAGGTGAACTACACCGATGCCGATCGTCGTGGGGGTGACTTGGACAGATTAGATCTGCCCGCTCATCGGGCGGCATTGACTGAGGAAATCCTTACCAGCCGTCTGGGAGCGGGAATCGGCTGGTTGCACCAAGTATCGCCCAAATTCGACTACCGCCTGGCGACGTCGTACTCCGGCACCTCGAGGGATTCCTATTACGGGGTGGATTTCGACCCCAACGCCTACGGTAAGACGGACAATCCCCTGTGGATTTTCGACAGCCAAGCCAACTTCTATCGTGACCGGGGCACGATTACCGGTGGTGTGCAATACAACCGAGACACCTTGGATGATTTTCAACCGGGATACGGTCGGCAAATTTCGGCAACGTTCACCAACCTGGCAGGTTTCATTCAGGAAGACCGCAAGCTGGGCTCCAGGACGACCTTGGTGTACGGCTTGAGGGCCGATCAGCACTCCGAGCTCGACGATCCAGTGGTCTCTCCTAGACTCGCCTTGATGTGGACTCCGAAGTCGGACGTTTCCGTACGGGTGTCGTTGGCAGAAGGATTCCGACCGCCCATGGTCTTTGACGAAGACCTACATATCGAGCTGGCAGGTGGGGCCGCTAGGGTTGTCCGTCCGTCTCCGGACTTGGTGCAGGAAACTTCCCGGGCCTACTTGGCCTCTTTGGAATGGCGACCGACCTTTGCTCGCAAGGGTAGCGCATCCTTTGAGCTGGCTGTCTTCCAAACCGATTTGCAGGATCTCTTCCACGTGATCGACGCCGACGATCCCACGACTCCCGAGCAAGAAGAGCGGCTGAGGATCAACTTCGGGGGCGCCCGGGTGGCGGGTCTCGAGTTTTCCGCTTCGGTGCGCTGGGGATCGCGCCTGAATGCCCAGCTGGGATTCGTCGAGCAAAGCTCCCGATTCAATCAGCCGGAGCCGGACTTCGGCGTCAGGGATTTCTTTCGCACCCCTCAACAACACGGCACCCTGAGCCTCCAGATCCGGTTGCCGGCGGAGCTGGATCTTTTCTTAGGGGCCCGATATACGGGCAGCATGGTCGCTCCCCACTATGCAGGTTTCATCGCCGAAGACCGGCTCGAAACAACCCGATCGTTCTTCGAAGTCGACTTGAACGTCGGCCGGACCTTTGAATTCAGCGGTCGATCTTTGACCTTAACCGTGGGGGGTAAAAACCTCACTGACGCCTATCAAGACGACCTGGACCAAGGTTTGCTCCGAGATTCCAACTATGTCTACGGTCCGCGCCTTCCTCGTTCTTTAAGCTTGGGACTGAGGGTGGAACTCTGATCTTGCCGATATCTGCGATAAATCGAGGGCTCCTGGTCCTCCTGGCTGCCCTCGCGCCCGATTGGATGCCGGACGCCGCGCCGAGCGATGCCCCGTTGGTGTTGCTCGGATCGGAGGCGAGCGATCTGGCATCGAAAGAGACAGGTCCGAAGGATTCAACACCGAAAGGGTCGGAGACGAACCCTCGATCCACCGAATCAGGAATGTGGGGCGATCTTCGGTGGACCGATCTCGATGGCAAGGAATGGTCGGCTCAATCACTGCTGGGCAAGGTGGTGGTGTTGGACTTTTGGGCCACTTGGTGCCCACCATGCCTAGCTGAGATTCCCCGTTTAAAGAAAATTCGCGATCAACACGGTGAACGGCTGGTGGTGATCGGCGTGGCTTTGGACAGCCTGGATCGTCGGCGCCTGGGCGCCTTCCTACATCGCCAAGGAGTCACTTGGCCGCAAGTCCATGAGCCCAAGGGATTTCAGAGCGAGCTGGCCGGTCACTTTGCGGTGGAATCTTTACCGGCGACGCGGATGATCGATCCCCGCGGACGTTTGGTGGCCTCGGGCTTGAGGGGGCAGGCCTTAGAATTGGCGGTAAGTGGCCTTATTTCCGTAACCGCCGAATCGCCATAATTCCCTCCCAAGGGTGCCGGGCATCTTGAGAAGTTGAGGTGAGAAGAGGATTCTCGATTCCAAAGATTGCGATCTCCTAGTAGTCCGGCTCGCTTTCAAGACGCACCTCCTCCTTGTCGGACGAATCGTCCGACAAAAACCTGGATGTCAAAGGTTCTTAAGGCCGAGTCGGAGCTTTTCCAGCAAAGCC
>CBDUGP010000168.1:0-14621 GCA_965366625.1 uncultured bacterium | reverse complement strand
TCGGCCGTGGTCTCGGCCGTGGTCTCGGCCGTGGTCTCGGCCGTGGTCTCGGCCGCCGCGCCGTCTCGCTGATCCGCCCCGGAAGGGTCGAGAGCCGCCGACGGCAACGGACTCAGGACCGCACCCAGAACGAGCAGCCCGAGGATGGCTCGAAGTAAATTTAGGCATCGCGACATTTTCTGATTCTATCTGGACCGGGGGCCCGGCGCGACAATATCGGTGGAACTCCCGGGCCTGCGTCACAGATGTTGGGGCACAAGTTTTAGCTCCCGGCAGAGGGCCTGCATTACAGAGGTTTGGGCACGGTTCTACGAGCCTCGAGTATTCGAGCTCAACTCTTTTCCAAAGAGCCCGTATGGGTGGTATGAGCCGACATCCCTATTTCTCAATTCTCGTGACGGCCTTGGCATGCCTGCCTTGGACCGCCGTCATTGCCCAGGCGAGCACTCCGGTGCTCGAAGCAGACGTCATTCTGACCGACGTCAAGATTTACGCTTCCCCCTCGTCGCCACCCATGCCGAAAGGCACGGTGTGGATCGAAGACGGACGGATCGTGCGGATTGCACCGCGTTTGGAGCTCGGCCTCGATCACGAGGCCCTGGTGGTCCACGGCGAAGGGCGGACGCTCGTGGCGGGCTTCTGGAATAGCCACGTCCATTTCACGCCGCCGTCTTGGACCGATCCCCGCGGGCAAAACGACGAACAGGTGACGGTGCTGATGACCGACATGTTGTTGCGCTACGGATTCACCTCCGTGGTGGACACGGGCTCGGACCCGGCTTGGCTCACCGAGCTAAAGAAACGTATCGAAAGCGGTTTGCCCGGTCCGCGCATTCTGGCGGCGGTGGGCAGCTTTGTGGGCGAGAACGCATCACCCGCGTATTTGGACTTCAAGCTGCCCGAGCTGGCGACCCCGAAGCAAGCCGAGCAGGCCACTCGCGAGGCGCTACGGTGGGATCCCGAGGGCATCAAAATCTTTACCGGCTCATTCACGGGCCCGGGTCAAGCGTTGCACATGTCACAGCCGGTGGTCGACACGATCACCCGCACCGCCCATGCCGACGACGTGTGGGTGATCGCCCATCCCCAATCCCTGCGCGGCATGGAGCTGGCAGTGGACGGTGACGTGGACATCTTGGCCCACACCGCTCCAGATGCCGGACCGCTATCGGCGGCCTTGGTCAAAAAGATGGTCGACCGTGGGGTGGCATTGATTCCGACCCTCCAGCTTTGGCGCTTCGAACTCAGTCGAGGCGGCGTACCCGCCGAAGTGGTGGATCGATTCCAGGGGGTGGGCGTGTTGCAGCTGCGCGACTTTGCCGCCGCCGGTGGCGAGGTGCTCTTCGGCACGGACGTGGGTTATATGAACACTTTCGATCCCACGGAGGAGTACCAAAAGATGGCTGAGGCGGGTTTGGATTTTCGGGCGATCCTCGCTGCGTTGACCACCGCGCCGGCTCGACGATTCCTGGGAGGATCCAAGACCATCGGCACCGTCTCTGAAGGCGAGCCGGCGGATCTGGTGCTGCTGGCCGGGGATCCCGCGGACGATCCGAGCGCTTTTGCCCGCGTGGACCTCGTCCTGCGCGGCGGACGCGTGATGTATGGAACGCCGTCCGCTGAGTCGCAAAAGATCTCGGAAACAAAAAGCGCTTCCGTGCCCTAGCAGACCCGTGGGCCGTGTTGCCTAAACAGCACGACCCACGGCATCAGGACAGAATCCTCAGGTCAGTAGGTAACTGACGGTACCGAGAACGTCAGATCGTCGATCAAGACGTCGGGACCGAAGTGCAAGGTTTCGATCCGTAGGCCCGTATGGTCGGAGGCGTCGGGGCAGGAAGACCACACCTCGTATTTTTGCCAGGTCTCCGACAGGGTTGCCGGGAACGAGCGGATGCAGGTCAGATCGGTCGGCCCGTCGGACGCATGGGGATAGGTGTCGGTCGGACAATTGCCCGTGGGCACCGTGACCTCTTCCAGTCCGTTGACGCCCGTGTCGTAGCAGTATTGCCAGATCCGCAGGCGGGCGGTGCCCGGGCCGTCCGCTTTCGCCCACAAAGAGGTGACGAATTGATTGCGGCCGCCGTAGGGGAAGACCTCGATCTCGCTCACAGACGACGCCGGAACCCGCATGGCCAGGTTACCCGTATAGCCGCCGGTGGTGGCATCGAAACCGTCGTTGGCAAAGATCGACTGCACGTCTTGACCGGCGGTTTCCCCTTCGAAATCGAGGTTGGCGAAGGCTTTGCCCAAACGGCTCACCCGCACGTCGTCCCAATAGACCGTCCGACCCGCGGTGTCGTTGTCGAGTCGGAAAGTGACCGACTGGGTCCCCGACGGGCATTGGTGTTGATGCACTAGCCGTCTCCACTCGTCGATCGCCAGATCCTGCCGGAAAGAGAAACTCCGCGGGTCCCAAGAGATGTTGTTGCCCGCCGAGTCGAGGCAGAACAAGAACAGGCTCACCGGATCCTCGGCACCGCCGTCCCCCTTCACCCAGGCGCTGATCTGCACGTTCAGATCGTCGACACCGACCAGGATCGGGACCCCGTACCAAGGGGTGGTGTAGGAATCGTTTGACGACGACGTGTGGCGCAAGCTCTGGCCACCGCTGTGGAACGTGTTGGTGTCGACCGTCAGCGTGCCGCCAACGACGTTCGAAAACGGCGCCGGCTCCCCCGGCTCGAAGCCGGTGCCGTAAACCGTGTCGAGCTCGAGATCCGCGGTGCTCAAGACGACGGGGTGGAACACCAAATTGGCAATCGTACCGAGGAAGGGATCTCCGCCGCCGGACAATCGGCCCACCAAGAGCGGTTGGGTCGTATCCACCCCGTGTATGGCTCGGACACGCTCCTTGGCGTGCACGTCGTCGACCGAAAGATAAACACCCCGGGTGTGGTGGTAGACCGCGGTGACTTTGTAGGTCTCGTCGGGCACGACCTGCACCCGATTGACCACCTCGACGGTGCCGTTGGTAGTCACCACCTGAAGCGTGAGCTTGTTATCGCCCCGCATAACCACCCACCATGAGCCGGCGCGGCCCACCAGCCGAGCCCGGGAGCCCACCTGGGACGGCGTGAAGGTAAAGGACACCGAAAGGTCCAGGTTGTCGAGGGTCAAGGCCGGATGATCGGCGAGCTCCACGACGCCATGGCTCTGGCCCGCCCCGGGGGTCGTAAACGTCCAGGAGCCGTCCGGGTTGGTGGTGACGGAGCCGGAGGTCGCCGTCACCGTGGGCTCCATGGCGTGGTCCTCACGGCGCCAGTGGCGCAGCTCGGTTTCCAAGTGGTGACGAATCTTTTTCTCGCTGAAAGTCAGATTGTTGGTCTCGGTTTCGTCCAGAGCGGTCAACTTGTAAAGCTCCGGTACCACCCCGCTGCCGTAGAGCACAGTATGGGCGAGCTTCCAGGTTTCACCGAGCACTTGCTTGCGTACCGCATAGCTTTTCCAGGGATAAAACAACGCATGGTGTTCCCTTTTCGACGGGGCCCGCATCTCCCAAAGCAAGGGACGCTCCGCACCCTGCCAGCCGCTGCCTTGCCCCCAAATCAGGTCGTCGAAGGGCTCACCGGACCCGTCGTAACCGGTAAGAGGTTGGTTGAAGTGGCTCGCCAAGGTGGTCAGCAGGTCGTGGCCGATCACCGGCTCGTCGACCACCCCTTGGGAAATGCCCGGGCCGTCGACCAAGAACGGCACGCGGATGCCGCGCTCGTAGAGATTGTGCTTGGCCCCCTTCAAGGCGCTCGAAGCCAGCTGGGAACGGACGGTTCCTCCGTTATCACTGGTCAAAATCACCAGGGTGTCCGCCCATTCACTTCGGTTGTTCAGCTCGTTGTAGAGTCGCATCAACTGAGATTCCGCATGGCCCACGACCGCTTCATAATGGGCGCGATAGTCGGTGGCGTTGCAGTAATCCGAGGCGGTAGCGTCCCCCTGCTGAGGATCGCAGGACGGACAGGTGTACCCCGGCGGGCACGTCAGGGGCGTGTGGGGCGCGTGCAGCCAAACCTGGGCAAAGAAAGGTGGCGGATTGGGATCGGGGTTCTGGCCGACCGGCAGGTCGAGGGTGCCGTTGATGAATTCGAGGGTTTTATCGATGGTGTAGGTGGTGGCATAGGTGCTGCCGGAATCCTGGCGGATGTCTCCCGGGGCACGGCAAAAAGCCGCGTCGTCGTAGGTATCCCCATAGGCTCCCGGGAACGGCTCGTCCTGGGACGGCACACCGATATTGGTGTAAGTGCAGTCGATGGCGGATTGGTCGAATCCCACTCCCGCCGGCAGATTGTCGGGATCGTTCTTGCCCGCGTGCCATTTGCCGAAAGCACCCGTCCGGTAGCCCATGCCCTTGAACAACCGAGCCAGGGTCGGAAGGTCGCCGGGAACCCCGTGGAGAGAGGTGTCTCCGGTCACGTAGGTGAAACCCAGCCGAGAGGGATAAAGGCCCGAGAGCAGGCCTACCCGGGTGGGGCTACAGATCGCGGCATTGGCGTAGAACGTGTCGAAACGTTTGCCGCCGGCGGCCACAACATCGGAGAACGGCGTCGGCAGAGTCGTGGCGTTGGCTCCGTAAGGCCCGAGATCCCCGAGAAAATCGAGGTCGTCATAGACCACGAGCAAGACGTTGGGAGTCGAGGTTTCGGCGCCGACACCGACGGCGCTCCCCAACGCGAGACAGAAACAGAGGACGGCAAGCATAGATCTTTTCATAAGAACTCCTAATGGAATATGCAAACAACTCGAACAGACCGAACAAAAACGTCGGTCTGTCGCTCCACTTATAAGGCGTAATGCGTCCCGCATTGTGATCAGGTGCTCGAGAAATCCTTTCATCGGCTCAGTGGCGCGCTGCGACAGCACCCTGACTAGGAATCTTTAGAAACCCAGAACCTGTTTTTTCTGGGATTTGCTGGACTTGGATCTCGAACTCTTGGGCAACACGGGATCCGGCACCGTCTTGGTGACCCGCGGGCCCTATCTCCAAATGGGAACGCCCAACGCGGTCAGCCTCAGGTGGCGCACCGACGCTTCCACCGACAGCCGCGTACGCTACGGCACCTCGGCGGCCAATCTAAATCAGTCGAAAACCAGCGCCACGGTCACCCAGGAACATGAGGTCCGCTTGACCGGCCTCCAAAGTGACGAATCCAACGACCGACTGGTGGTGCGGACCCTGGACGGCAGTGATCTCGCCGTCGGCAAAACCGTGGAGGTCGAAGCCACGGTTTACGCCTATTCCAACGGCACCAGCGATCACCTCGACCTCTACTACACCGCCGACGCGAACAATCCCGCTTGGACCTTGATCAACACCATCGATCTCACGTCCGGCGGAACCCAGGCGCTGACCGCGTCCTACACCTTGCCCACCGGCAGCCGGCAAGCCGTGCGTGCCAATTTCCGGTACAACGGCAGTCCGAGCGCTTGCGGCTCCGGCAACTACGACGACACCGATGATCTCGTCTTTGCGGTCGCCGGCGGCGGCGGTGGCGGTGGTGGTGGCGGTGGTGGCGGTGGCGGCGGCGGCGGCGGCACCCTTGAACAGGACTTCGAAGGCGGAGCGGCCGGCTGGACCCAAAGCGGTAATTGCAGCACCGGTGCTTTTGTCACCGGCACCCCGACCCAAGTGGTCAGCAGCAACGTCACTTCCAGGTTCCGCGCTCCCGGCATGGAGAGCGCAGCCCACGGCTAAGATGGCGAATCACGACAAGGGACACGAACGGTCATTGGAAAGCGACCACATGGTCCAAGCATGCAGCCTGCAGAGACGCAGGTATGCTAGCCTTCAAGTCAAGGCAAAAATATTACATTCAGGGCCAACGTAAAAGTGCACAGCCGCTTGCGCGACGTACTTCAAGGAGCGCCGGAAATGGGTGCGGATCCCAACAAGATCCTACTTAACGTAAGGACGGAGGGTTGGCCTCTGCTCAGTGGCTTCATCGCCGTTGTCGTGATTTTGCGGCTTGTGAATAGGTTTATTCATTAAACGAGAGAAAGTGGAGGAATTGGGCATGGCGAACTCTTTGGTCATCGACGCTCGAACAATGGTGAAGAACCCTACTGATCTCGTAGCTATCGATGGCAAATGTTGCGCTGACGGGGGCCGTCAGCGCAACGAACTCAGATATGAGGAGATTCCATCATGAAGAATAAAGCATCGACTTCCATGCTTCTGGCTCTGGTCCTGGTGGCCGGATGCAACCCGGGCGGAGAGGTCCCCGGTCCTGCCGTGGACCCGCTACAGAAGGTCTGCGACGAGCTCGGTATCGCAACCGGCCACTGCGACGGGGTGGTGATCCTGAGCCAAACCGGTCACCTGGATTGGGACTGGCAAAATTGGTTCCCCACCATGGCGGATGGCTCGCCACCGATCGTCAACCCGGGCTATTTCGGCTGCGGGATTAGCTGCGATAAGACCACCGCCACTTGCAACGCTCCGAAACCGACGAATTGCATCTTCTCCGCCGCCGAGCAGCTGCTCACGGCTTCCGACCGCTATCACTACTCGGTGTGCGAAATGGCGTTTCTGCGCTACTTTGCCAACACCGTGCCCGACTCATTCGAAAAGATGAAAAACAGCGCGGGACTACGCATCGTCGGAGGGGGAATCACCTCGCCCGACAACCTCCTGCCACACGGCGAGACCTTTCTGCGCAACTATCTCGTGGGTAAGACCTGGATGGACAGCGTCGGCCTCAATTGGACCGGCCAGATCTGGCTTCCTGACGACTTCGGTCATGACTCGCAGCTGCCCACCATGCTGCAGGCGATGGGCTCCGAAGGGGTTGGTTTTGCGCGCGTTCCGGGTGCTTGCGACGGATTTGGCCAGGGTGGAGATCGCGAGTCGTCGACGGCCACCCGGCTGCTGGGGCAGATCTCCGGTGACCCGGGGGGAGTCGATTTCTTCTGGCAGGCGAACGACGGTTCCCAGATTCTGGCGCATTGGATGCAGGATCACTACGGCCAGGGCAACAATGTTGCGAGGGGAGGGAACCTCTATGTCACCCCAGAAGATCAGGCGGTATGCAGCAATCAACAACACCGCGATCCGGGCAATCCGCAAGTCGAGGGCTTGATCAGCAACAACAAACCGGTGTCGCCCACGCCATTTATCTATGTCCCGGTGAGCGGCGATTTCATCATGCCCGTGGGCACCAACGGCGAAACCCCCGACCTGCTGCAAATCGTCGACGCTTGGAACACCAGCGACAACGGCAACCCGCCCAACGGCATCGCCGCGATGGTCGGCACCTTCGACGACTACGTCGATCTGGTCAGTCAATACGTCGAGCAGAATCCCACCCAGACGCTCGCCACCCGGAGCTTCCACGACGCCGATCGGCCGTTTGAGCCGACACCCTATTGGATGGGATTCTACGCCAGTCGGCCAGGGCTCAAGGGCCTCCACTACCAGACCACCCGCACCCTGCTCGCAGCCGAGACGTTCGCCGCCCTTCCGGGTTACGTTGCCGATGGTTTCGGGGGCGACGATGCTGCCGGGACCTCCCTCTTCGAGATCTGGAACAACCTCGTTCCGAGCACCCACCATGACTACATCACGGGCACCGCGATCGACCCTGTCTACAACGACACCAGCCAACAGGGGAAGGAGCAGCTCGCGTTGCTGAAAAATACGCTCACCGACGCCGAGAGCGCCTTGTCCACCATCCTGTCATCGATCTCCAGCCAGGTCCCGGCCGGCGAGCCGTCGGTCGTGGTCTTCAACCCGCTCGGCTTGAGCCGTCAAGGTCTCGTCGAGGTCGGCGACGGTCCCAACGAGATACTCGTCTGCGCCCAGGTTCCTAGCCTCGGCTACCAAGTCCAACCCATCGGTCAGACCTGCTCCGATCTCGGTGACGTGAGCGTCGAACTCCTTCCGAACCCGAATCAACCGACGACGATCGTGCTCACCAACAAATATCTCAAGGCCACGATCAGCAAGGCCTCCAATTGGAGTATCAGCTCCCTGGTCGACCTGGAGTCGCCGACGGTCGAGATTTTCAGCCAGCCGGCCAACGACCTCGGCTTTTATGAGGACTTCGGCGACATCTATGGTTTCGGATATGAATGCGATCAAACATTCCAAGCGAGCCCCGACCCGCAAGCCCCCGTCTCTGCGGTGAAGGTCGAGCAGGGGGATCTCCGCATCCGGATCACCACCCAGGTCACCTACAATTCTCAGACCTTCACCAAGCAATACACCCTCCAGGCCGGTGAGCCGATGCTGCGCATGACGACCTCCGGCGCCGCTCCCTCGAACACCACCGTCACGGCCGGGTTTCCCTTGCCCGATGCGGTGGACATCATGGTCCACGGCACGCCGTACCACTGGGACTATAAGCCCACGGTGGAGTACCGAACAGGCGCTACGGGCTTCAACTCGATCTTCCAGGCCACCCACGACTTCGTCGTACCCCAGGCCGCCGGCAACAACCTCGGGGCGGTCTACCACGGGCTGACCCGCTCCGTGGCAGACCCGGTCACGCCCGGAATTCCCATCGCCTGGGCCGTGGACGACAAGACCCTGCTCGGCGTCGTCCTGCGCAATACGGATGGCAATTGCAACGCCGGAGCCATGGGTAAGGACGACGGCGTCCACAGTGTTTCCTACGCGTTCCGCATTCCCGGCGGACTTCCCCAGGGCAACCAAGCCGCGACATCCGGGACGCTCCTGCAAGAGGCGCGGCAATACAACACGCCTCTGCACGGCCGGCTCGTGCAATCGCAGCAGGGTTCGTACCCAACGACGTTCTCGCTCGCCTCGGTCGCTCAACCGGCGTCGGCGATGCTGACCGCCGCCAAAGACGGCACCGCGAACCCCGACGAGCTGATCCTGCGGATCTATCAGCCGACCAACACGGCGCAGAGCGTCCAGTTGAAGCTGGCGCCGGCTCTCGAAGGTCAGCCCATCCGCGTCGTCACCGCCCTGGAAACCCCTGTGACCGAGGATGCCACAGCCGGCCCGTCCACCATTTCGGCCCCCCGGGCCGTTACCACCGTAGCGATCGGGAATCCGCCCGAGGATTAACAGGCGACGTTCCGTCCATAAGGTGACATCGGTCCTGATGCCACTTGGCCGACAATGGCCTCCTGCGGCAACGTCACCGTCAACGCGAGCCGGACCGAACAACCGCGCTGATCAGCGCCCGCTGATCCCGAAGCGGTTCGCCGGGTCGTCCTACGATTCTTGATTCGCGAGGCTCCTGACTTGCTAGGGGCCTCTTCCTTTGTTCTTGCTCTCCGGTGTGACTAGCCGAGTCGGCGGGATCAACGATATTCTCGGCCCACCGGCAAGGGTGTCGTGAGTCGTACTGGACAAGCCGGGCGGTTGGGGTCCCGGAACGAGCTGTCATGGCCTGGAAAACTGAGGCGCGATGAGAATCGAATCGATCCATCTGAAGAACTTTCGAGCCTTTCGGGACGTGGTGGTCAAGGACATACCTTCGTTCTGTGTGATCGTCGGCGCCAATGGATCGGGAAAGAGCACGCTCTTTTCCCTGTTTTCGTTCCTCCGCGACGCCATGGCCACCAACGTAACCGCTGCTTTGGGTCGGCTCGGAGGAAGCCGCGGTTTCCACGAGGTGAGATCCAGAGGCTGCGATGGGCCCATTGGAATCGAGCTCAAGCTGAGGGCCGATCTGGGAACGGGTCGACCACGGCTTATTACCTACGGCCTAGAAATCGACGAAGAAAACGGCCGACCCGTCGTGGTCCGGGAGGTGCTCAAATACCGGCGAGGCAGCGGCGGCCAACCCTGGCATTTCTTGGACTTTTCTCGCGGCGAGGGTCAGGCGGTCACCAACGAGCTGGAATCCGTAGAAGACGAAAGAGAGCTTCAGCGCGAACCGCAAACCCTAAAAGGGCAAGACATCCTGGCCATCAAGGGTCTGGCTCAATTCGAACGCTTCCCGGCGGCGGTGGCCCTCGGAAACCTGATCGAAAATTGGCATCTTTCGGATTTCCACATCAGTCGAGCCAGGCCGGAGCAAGAAGCTGGATACGCCGAACACCTGTCGAGTGAGGGCGAAAACCTCTCGTTGGTCGTCGAATATCTTCACAACCAGCACCCGCAAGTCTTCAAAGAAATCTTGGATCGCTTGGCACGAAGCATTCCGGGTATTGAAAAGGTGGAATCGAAGGTCACGGAGGAAGGGCGGGTCCTCTTGAAATTTCAAGACGGCTCGTTCGAGGACCCCTTCCTAGCTCGCTTCGTCTCCGACGGCACCATCAAAATGCTCGCCTATCTCGTCATGCTCCACGATCCGGCCCCACACCCTTTGCTTTGCGTGGAAGAGCCTGAAAATCAGCTCTACCACACACTCCTATGGGATCTCGCCGAAGAATTTCGCGCCTATTCGGCCCGTGGCGGCCAGGTCTTCGTCTCGACCCATTCGCCGGATTTCCTAAACGCGGTCAAGACCGACGAGGTCCTTTGGTTGGTCAAAGAGGACGGCTACACCTCCGTCCGGCGAGCTTGGGACGACGAGCAGCTAAAAGCTTACGAAGCGGAGGGGGATCAGCTCGGGCATTTGTGGAAGGAAGGGTTCTTCGAAGGGGCCTCGCCTTCATGACCACCCTCGTATTCCTCTTGGAAGAACCATCGGCTAAGGATCTTCTGGAGGGGTTGCTGCCCGAGCTTTTGCCCGACGCCGAAATCGCGGTGAAATATCTAGTGTTCGAAGGAAAACGGGATCTTGAATCAAAAATGGCCCGTCGCCTGAAGGGTTGGCGCGCGCCCAACACTCGATTTGTAGTGCTCCGGGATCAAGATGCCGGTGACTGTATGAAGGTCAAAGCCAAGCTTCAAGAGCTCGCCCATGAAGGAGGTCGGCCGAATGCATTAATTCGCGTGGCTTGCCGCGAGCTCGAATCATGGATTCTGGGCGACTGGGAGGCCGTTGCCGAGGCTTTTGATCAACCGACTCTGCTGCGCCAAAAAGGGAAGGCTCGATATCGAATCCCCGACGAGCTTTCCAATCCGGTCGACGAGCTGAGGAAATTCATTCCCGACTACCGTAAGCGCGACGGCGCCCGGCGGCTCGGCAAGCTCCTGCGCCCGGAAAGAAACGCATCCCGCAGCTTTCAGGTTTTTTGTCAGGGCGTCCGGAAAGTCTGCGAGACGGCACAAAGCTCGTCGCCCTAAGCTACTGCCCTTCGAATTCACGGTGAGCATCTTATTCACAGCTCAATCCTCCCGCAATGTTCGGACCGGATCAACCCGTGAGGCACGCCAGGCCGGTCCGAGGGTCGCCGTCGACTCGCAAATGGCGTTGCGGCTCGGCAATGTGGACGAAGACTTCCGATCAGAAAGCCATCCGTAACATTTCGTAACCGATGGGAAATATGACCGCAATACATCAGAGATAGAATCTCTCCATGAAAAACACCCGGCTCCGCGACTCCCGACCAGTTGGTGTCCTTCAGGTGGTTGTCCTCGCTTCCCTTTTTATCGCCGGTGCCGGCCTGACCGCACCAGCCGGTGCGCTTGAAGAAGAGGACCCAGTGGCGGCAGCCGGCACCCTGCGTGTCTCTCGCGCGGTGCCCGGCGGACCCGCAGCAACCGCCGGTGTGAAGGCCGACGATTTACTGCTGCGGCTCGGAGAGCGTGCACTCAGCACCTTCGACGCGTTACAAAAAGCCCTAGCCACACACCAAGCCGGGGACACCGTTTCTCTGTGGGTGCAGCGTGGGGACAAAGAGGTCATGCTCGAAGTCGTGCTCGGCCCTCGAACGAACGGTGGCACTTCGCTCGGCATTCAATTAGAGATCGAGCTCGGCGCCGACGGGGTTCCCGATGAAGGCACCGAACGTTGCCTTGAGAAGACTGAGCAGACTTATCAAATCACTTCGATCATCCAAAAGTATCAGCTCGAATTTCTGGCAGAGCAATACGAGTCCATTCGCACCTGCATGGAACGGGATACCCGCCGCATGACGACCGAGAACGCCGTTCGGTTTTGCGAAAACGTGTTCAAAGTCCATTGCTCCGGTGACCAGCTCCTGGGCGAGCTGGGTGAGGCCCAAGTGGAAGCCTGCGAGCAATCCCTGGGCAAATCCCTGAATCGCGACCTACGTCAAGATCGACGCTGGACGACCTGCGCCAAAAACTGGATCTTCGATGGCTATTCGCAAGGCGGAAAGCTGGGCGATCCGGCGGCTTGTCGAGCGGCGCTGGAGGCCTGCTCGGAGCCGGCGGAGGGTGAGAAAGCTTCGGGATCAGAGAACGAGGTCTAGCGTCGGGGCGGTGATGAGGTGCCAGCGGTGATGAGGTGCCTGGCACCCGAGCGCAGGCAGACAACTCTGGCCGGCAACGAAAAATACCGAACCATCGCCTCGACAACCTACCCAGCCACACCCGCTTTCTTTGCCTCCTGCCTAAGAGCCCCCAAGTCTGCGACGTAAACTCCCGCTCCGTAGAGGGCCATCCACAGCCGCTTTTGCTCGTCTACACAGATTTTGCTCACAGAGTCGTCGGGCAAGCCGTGAGCCGTGCTCAGGTTTAGCCACTGCCCTTCGCTTTCGAGCCACAGCCCACTCTGCCAGCTGCCTACCAAACGGCCCTCCGGATGATCGACGATCGATGTGATCCAACGACCTTCAAGCTCCCGGCCGAGCTCTGTGCCCGACGTGTCTAAGGCCACGAAGCCGTCGTGGGTACCGACCCACCAACCATCACCTGTGAAGGTGAGCGCCGTGACTCCCTTGTCGCTTTCTTGGGCCGTCCACAACATTTGGGTTTCTCCGTCTCGATAGATGTCGACTCCACCTTAGGAGCCGGCCGCGACGGTGCCGTCGGCTGCAATGGCCACGGCTTCGATTTCCATTTCTAAATCGAGGCTATTGCCTTTCTTAACCACGTGCCACAGGACATCTCGGGCCCCTAGCCACATCTCGCCGGTTTTGTCGTTGAGAACGACGGCCGAAATCGGGCCACCCAGCCCGTGCCCTTCGGGGATGTATTGACGCCACTTGCCGCGGTCGAGTCACCGATGCTCGGCGACTCCGAAGCGATGTCTGATAAATAGGTAACCTCGCAACCCACCAACAGCATCGCGCCTAAAGCGATCGTGATGGGAATCCCAGACCCCAACCCCAGCCCTTGATTTAATCTTTTTGATATTGACATGGAGCCTTTACTACCGCGATGGGTTTCTTATTCGTCGCGGCCGAAAATTCTACTCGAGCGCTAGCATTTCGACCAAGGGTCCCAGACCGATGTCAGACATCGACTTCTGATTGCAAAGTCTCTATTGAGTCGAATTGGTGAGAAAAGCTAAGACCCGAATCGAAGAACTCGATCCATCATGGAAAAACTGAGGAATCGCTATGAGAAAACACCCCAATGGCCCTAAATCTTGTTCTAGCTGCTTCATCACTTTCACGGTTTTGCTTTTGACGATCGCGGGCACGGCTCACGCCGGCCCGGATCCGGCTCAAGAGACTCGAGACGACATGCAACGGATCGGACATGCCATGGAAAAGTATATTCGCGAATCACTCGCCCCTGGAGGGGCCGACGATATCGAGCCGCCGGTGGAATATTGCGTTTGGCAAGGTACTTTTGATCGACTCAGCCTGCCGGTGATTTCCCACGAAAGCTTGGAGAAGCTCCTGGTGCCGGACTATCTCGAAGAGCTTCCCGCAAGCGATGCCTGGGGAAGGCTGTACGAATTTCGCCTAAGCGATGATGTTGTTGTATCGAACGTTGCATCGATACTCAGTCAGGGATCGGATGGATTATTCGAAGGCCAATTCTACGACGGTGGATACACCACCAAACCAGAAGAAGATCTAATCTGGTCGAACTTCGTATTCGTTCGCCGGCCGCTGGTCGATCCCCAGGATTATTCAACGCAGGCGTACGAAGCGATGGGCGTGGTCGGCGCAACCTTGAGATCCTGGTTGCTGGATCAAATAGGGGGCTCGCCCATGATGCCAACCGACGATCCGGACGTCACCTTGGAGGAGGTCGATCGGGTGACCCACTCAGAGATAGTAGACAACCTGATTCCGAACGACTTTTTCGTCTACACACGCTGTGTACCAAAGCTGGATCCGTGGGGCAGGGCCTATGACTACTATATAGACGAGGATCTCCTAGCAGAAAGGGTCCTGGCCATTCGAACCGCCGGCGCCGACGGTTTGGTTGAAGGAGCTACCTACGATCGACAACCTGTGGTGGATGCAAACGCGGATCTCGTTTGGTCCGATGGCGTGTTCTTCCGCGAACCCGCCACCTTCATAGACGGCTTCGAGTCGGGAGACCTCTCCGGCTGGTCATCTTCAGTAGGGTTACCTGTGGGACGGATCCACGCATCAGCTCAAGACCGGAATTAATCCTCCCGCAACGTGCGCACCGGATCAAGCCGCGAGGCGCGCCAGGCCGGTCCGAGGGTCCGCCGTCGAACTCGAATTTCTGGCAGAGCAATACGAGTCCATTCGCAAAAACCGGATCTTCGATGGCTATTCGCAAGGCGGAAAGCTCGGCGATCTAGCGGCTTGTCGAGCGGCGCTGGAGGCTTGCTCGGAGCCGGCGGAGGGTGAGAAAGCTTCGGGTTCGGAGTGACTTTGGAGTTGCCCCGGTTTCGTGGACAGATATGCTCTTTCGAGCAAGGAGGTCCCGA
>CBDUGP010000167.1:0-14676 GCA_965366625.1 uncultured bacterium | reverse complement strand
AGCACCAACGGCTCGGCCTGGAACAGCCTCTACCAGCAAGAGGGCGGCCTCTACCATCGCCGGGTGAAGAACCTGCTCGCGAGCGGCAGCTACTCGCCGGCGGTCTCGCCGCGCGGACTGCAGATGACCGAGTTCAATTTCAACCGCGCGACCGGCGGCCACTCCCACCAGACGCAGGCCAACCAGATCTGCTCCTGGTTCCAGCAGGCGGCTAGTGACGCCGCATCCGGCTGGTGGATCGAGCAAAGCACGATCTTCATCACCCGCACCGAGGACGGCACCTTCCAGAACGAGTACTGGCTGCAGGACAGCCAGCTCGATGAAGTCCGGAACTGCAATTGATCATGCGTCGAAACGACACGATAAAAGGAAACCCAGACATGCGGAAAAATTCCTTTAGCCGATGGATGCTCCTCTTCTCCTGCCTGCTCGTAGGTGCCCTCACCGCGCTGCCGACATTCGCCCAGGGCGCGGACGGCCTCTGCCTAGACTGGCCTCTCGGCGGCACCGTCGGCGGCCAGGTGGTACCCGGCTACGACGTCCACATCCAACAGAACTATGCCAACACGGCGCACCCCCGATTCGGCCCGCGGGCCCACTCGGGCGTCGATCTCCAATACTCGTCGGTCAACAGTGCCAATAAGCCGGTCTATGCTGCCGGTGACGGCAGGGTTGTCGACGTCATGGTCATGAACTATCCCGGCAACGTGGTGGTGATCGAGCACACATTGAACGGCGGCGGTAGGGTCTACACCATGTACGGCCACGTCACGTCGGTCCTGGTGTCGGAGCAGCAAACGGTCACCCGCGGCCAGCAGATTGCCTCCATCTACAACGAACCGGGCAACTCGCACCTCCACTTCGAGGTCCGCGACTGGCTGAATTGGTCCCCCGGCAACAACTTCGGTCCCGGTTATGCCACGGGCTCAAACCATCCCTCGGCCCAGGGCTGGCACGACCCGGTGGCCGATATCTTCGGCCACCGCCCGGCCTTCCCGGGAACGGCGGTCTTCGACACCTCGCGCACCGTGCGCACCGGTCCTTCGACCGGCTACAGCTCCATCTCCACCGTCGGCGCCGGCGCGCAGGTGAGCGTCGAAGCCGTCGCGCCTGACGCCGGCAGCGCTGACCACTGGTGGTACCAGATCCGCTACAACGGCGTGAATCTCGGCTGGGCCAACATCCTCTGGGATAGTGGTTACACCTCAGGTATCTACGCCGGCGAGACGTTCCGCTCCTGTAGCGGCGGTGGCGGAGGTGGCGGAGGTGGCGGTGGCGGTGGTGGTGGCACCGGCAACGGAGCCGACATCCTAGACAGCCAGAGCTCGATCCCATCGTCGATCTCCCCCGGCCAAGCTCTGAACGTGACCGTGCGCGTGCGGAATACTGGCAGCTCCACGTGGACCGCAGGCAGTCTCTTCCGCCTCGGCGCCTCCACGGGTGACGGCTTCCGCTGGACCGGTATGCAGTGCGGCGGCTACTCCAACAATCCGGGCGACAGCCGCGTCGAGCTCTGTCACAACGTCGCCCCGGGAGCCACCCACGACTTCAACTTCTACATCGAGTATCCCGACGGCGCCTTCTCCGAAACTGTGCCGCTCAGGCTCCAGATGGTGCAGGACGGCGTCGCCTGGTTCGGCGAGATCGAGACGCACCTGATCAACGTGGCCGGCGGCAATTGCGGCTGCTCCGGCGGCACGTCCTATTGGGGCCAGAGCATCCCATCGGGCGACACTTGGTGCGGCTTCCGCGTCTGCGGTCTCGACGACCAACTCTACGAGTGCGGCGGCAGCTGGTTCGGCACCGGCACTTACGGCTGCAGCGATTGTCGATGCCCCGGCGGCATCGACTACCAGGGCATCGCGGTCGACGCGGATTACACCTACTGTGGCTTCGAGGTCTGTGGCCTCGAAAAGCAAATGTACCGCTGCACTAGCTCCGGCTGGAGCGCCCTGGGCACGACCTGCCCGTAATCGCTCCCCTGTCGACCCGTGGTCGCTCCCCTGTCGACCCGTGGTCGAGCTCCCCGAGCTGATCTGAACCTGGATGCTGCCGGCCGATTGTCCAGTCGGCCGGCGCTCTGCCTCTAGGAGCTCGGCGAGGGTGAAGCTCGCCCTCGCTTCCAGAATGCACATCCTTTCTGCCAAAATGATCCAAGTGCTGGAAGCCCATGGGAGAGGATGCCTTGGCTCGATCGAACCCGCATCGTGAATTCAACGAGACCGAAATCCGGTCGAAATTCATCACCCCGGCCCTCAAAAAGGCGGGCTGGGAAGACCTCGTGCAGATTCGCCATGAATTACGACTGACCGAGGGACCGGTCCGGGTGCGGGGACGGATCGCCGGGCGGGGCAAGCACAAACAGGCCGATTACGTATTGTTCATGAGGCCCGGCATTCCCCTCGCCGTGGTCGAGGCCAAGGACAACAAGCACCAGCCAGGGGACGGCATGCAACAGGCGCTGGCCTATGCCGAGATGTTGGACGTCCCCTTCGCCTTCTCTTCCAACGGCAAAGGCTTCGTCTTTCACGATGCCACCAGCACCCAGGGGCATGACGGCAACGGCGGTGAGATGGAATATGAGCTGCCCTTGGGCAGCTTTCCGTCGCCGGCCGCGCTGTGGCAGAAATTTGTGGTTTGGAAGGGTTATACGCCCGAACAAGAGAAGCTGATCTTGCAGGAGTACTACCAGGACGCGACACCCAAAGAACCGCGATATTACCAGCTCAAGGCGGTCAATCGAACGGTCGAGGCAGTGGCGCGCGGACAGGATCGCGTGCTCTTGGTGATGGCCACGGGCACCGGCAAAACCTACACGGCGTTTCAGATCATTTGGCGCCTGTGGAAAGCCGGCCGGGTGGGACGCACCCTCTTTTTGGCCGACCGCAACATCCTGGTCGATCAAACCATGGTCAATGATTTCCGTCCCTTCGGTGGCGTCATGGCGAAACTTTCCACCTCCGCCAAGACCATCGAACGTGACGACGGAAACAAGATCGATCTACCCACCGTGGACCCCAAAGCGCGACGGGTCGACCCCGCTTTCGAGGTCTATCTCGGTCTCTACCAAGCCCTCACGGGCCCGGACGAGCGCAAGAAGGTTTTCAAACATTTCAAACCGACCTTCTTCGATCTCATCGTGGTGGACGAATGCCATCGGGGCAGCGCCGCCGAGGACTCTGCGTGGCGCGAAATCTTGGAATATTTCTCCGGTGCCGTGCAGGTGGGCCTGACGGCCACCCCCAAAGAAACCGAATATATTTCCAACATCACCTATTTCGGCGAGCCGATCTACACCTATTCTTTGAAGGACGGAATCGCCGACGGCTATCTGGCACCCTACAAAGTGATCAAAGTCCACATCGACCGCGACGTGCAAGGTTACCGTCCGAGCCGTGGGGACGTGGACCGGGACGGCCATGCGATCGAGGACCGCATCTACAACCAAAAAGACTTCGATCGCAGCTTGGTGCTCACCGAGCGCACCAAGTTGGTGGCGGCCAAAATTTCGGAATTCTTGGCCCAAAGCGGCGACCGGCTCCAGAAGACGATCGTTTTCTGTGTCGACACCGAGCACGCCGCCCGCATGCGCCAAGCCTTGATCAACGAGAACCAAGACCTCATGCGCCAAGAACGCCGCTATGTGATGCGCATCACCGGCGACGACAAAGAAGGTGCCGAGCAGCTGAGCAATTTCATCGATCCCGAGTCCATCTATCCGGTGCTGGTCACCACCTCACGCTTGCTGTCGACCGGCGTCGACGCCCAGACCTGTCGTTTGATCGTGCTCGACCGCGAGGTCGGCTCGATGACCGAGTTCAAGCAAATCGTGGGACGGGGCACCCGCATTCACGAAGACAGCCGCAAGCTCTATTTCACCGTCATGGATTTCCGTGGCGCGACCCGTCATTTTGCCGATCCGGCCTTTGACGGCGACCCCGAGGTCGTCTACGCGCCCAAAGAAGGTGAGCCCATCCACCCGCCCGACGAATTCGATTCCGATCTCCGGACCCCTTTGGACGATCCGGAATCGACCACGCCCTTCGTGCCGTATTCCTGGGGTGATCCAGAGGAGGGCCGACAAGAAAAAATCTACGTCGACGGTGTCGAGGCCACCATCGTCGCCGAGCGGGTGGAATATCTCGACGCCGACGGCAAGCTGATCACCGAAAGCCTGCGGGACTTCACCCGCAAGGCCATCACCCGGCGTTACGCCTCCCTTGACGCCTTTCTGACCCGCTGGAACACCGGCGAGCGCAAACAGGCCATTTTGGACGAGCTCGATCAGGACGCCCTACCCCTTTCGAAGCTGGCCGACGAGCTGGGCTCCGAGCTCGACCTCTTCGACTTGATCTGTCACATCGCCTTCGACCGTCCGCCCTTGACCCGCGCGGAGCGAGCCCGCCAGGCTCGCCGGCATGACGTTTTTAGCCGCTACGGAGAGACCGCCCGCCAAGTGCTCAACGCGTTGCTCGACAAATACGAGGACCACGGCCTCAAAGACATGGACAATCCCGCCACGCTCAAAGTGCAGCCCTTCAGCGGCATGGGAGCGCCCTTGCAATTGGTGCGCGAATTCGGCGGCCGTCGCGGCTTTGAGAAGGCGGTTCACGAAATCCAGCAAGCCCTATATCCTGACGCCGTGGCGTGACCCCGGTCTACGGGGCTCGGGTCTCAGGGCTCGAGTCTCAGGGGCTCCGGGGCTCGCCCGTCCGGCCTACATGATCCGGCCCAGTTCTTCACTGAATTCTCTGATCTTCCGAGGTAGCTTTTTTTTAATATGTCCGTTCGCACCACCGTCAAATCCATTCAGGACATCATGCGCAAGGACGCCGGAGTCAGCGGCGACGCGCAGCGTATCGAGCAGCTTTGTTGGATGTTTTTCCTCAAGATCCTCGACGATCAGGATCAAGAGCTGGAAATGCTGCACGAGAATTACGTCTCCCCTATTCCCGAGGACCTGCAATGGCGGGCATGGGCGGCGGACGCCGAGGGTATCACCGGTGAGACGCTGCTCCATTTCATCGACGCCCAGCTCTTTCCCCGCCTCAAAGGGCTGACGGTCACCGCCGGTGGCAACTCGCGGCGCGGGGTGGTGCGCAGCGTGTTTGAGGAAGCCAACAATTACATGAAGTCGGGCCAGCTCTTGCGGCAGGTGGTGAACAAGATTCAGTTGGTAGATTTCAATGATCTCTCGGAGCGCCGGCATTTCGGCGACATTTACGAGCAGATTTTGAACGACTTACAGGGTGCCAAGCACTCCGGGGAGTTCTACACGCCCCGCGGTGTGACCCAGTTCATGGTCGATCGTATCGATCCCCGTCCCGGAGAAACGTTCCTCGATCCGGCCTGCGGCACCGGCGGATTTTTGACCTGCGCTCTGCGTCACATGCGGGACGAAAAGAATCCCCATGGTGTGAAGTCCCTCGAAGACGAGCAGAAGATGGTGGCTGGGTTGCGGGCGGTGGAAAAGAAACCCTTGCCGCATATGTTGTGCGTCACCAACATGCTTTTGCACCGCATTGAGGATCCGAGCTTTGTCCGCCATGACAACACGTTGGCCCGTTCTTATGTGAGTTATAAGGCCGCCGATCGGGTGGAAGTGATCGTCACCAATCCACCGTTTGGGGGTAAGGAAGAGGATGGCATTGAGAGTAATTTTCCGAGCCATTTTCAAACCCGCGAAACGGCGGACCTTTTTCTTGCGTTGATTGTGCGCTTGTTGAAACCCAAAGGACGGGCGGCGGTGGTCTTGCCCGACGGCTCCCTCTTCGGCGAGGGTGTAAAGACGCGGCTCAAGGAGCATTTGCTCAAGGAGTGCAACCTGCACACCATCGTGCGCCTGCCCAACAGTGTGTTTCGTCCCTATGCCAGCATCGGCACCAACCTGCTCTTCTTCGAAAAAGGCACGCCCACCAAACACGTTTGGTTTTACGAGCATCCCGTGCCTGAGGGTCAGAAAGCGTATTCCATGACCCGGCCCATTCGCTTCGAGCATTTCCAGCCCTGCATCGAGTGGTGGGGTGGCGGCGAGCGCAAGGGGCGAAAGGAGAACGAGCGGGCTTGGAAGGTGAGCCTCAAAAACATCGTGGACCGTGGTTATAACCTCGACATCAAAAACCCCCACACCGTGGAGGAAGAGCTCGGGGATCCGGAAACGCTGCTCGGTCAGCTGGAAACGGTGGAAGCCCAGGCTGCGGAGCTGCGGACACGGCTCAAGGAAATCTTGGCAGAGGCGCTGCTGCGATGAACGCGGAGCTCTTGTTGAAACATTTCGATCGTCTCTGTGACGCGCCCGATGCGGTGCCTCGGCTGCGTCAGTTTGTGTTGGATTTGGCAGTGCGAGGGAAATTGGTGGAGCAAGATCCGTCTGATGAGCCGGCATCGGAGTTGTTGGATCGAATCCTTGTTGATCGGGCTAAATTAGAGCGGAAAAAAATCCTCAGAAACGCCAAGCAGCCAGATTTCCCGCCGGAATCAGAGTCCCACTTGATCTCGATTCCAGATTCTTGGACATGGGCTTCTTCTGACCAATGCGCAGCCCTGGAGCCCAATGCAATTGCAGATGGCCCGTTTGGTGCGAACCTCAAGACAGCACATTACATCTCCAACCCGGGTTTTCGAGTCATCCGGCTACAAAACATTGGCAGCACGTTCTTCAAGGACCACGAGAAAACTTTTATATCCGAGGAACGTTTCGATTCTCTGGCTAAGCATCACGTTTTTCCTGGTGACCTAGTTGTTGCAGGCTTGGTGGCTCCCGACATCCGATGCTGCCTGATTCCCAGCGGCGTTGGGCCAGCTCTGGTAAAAGCGGATTGCTACCGATTCGCAGCGAATCCAAACCTGTCGAATCGATACCTACTTTTCTATATAAATTCTCCAACGTGTAAGGCTATCACCTCAGGCCATCATCACGGTATGACACTCACTCGAATCGGCCTAGGCAATTTTCGTTCACTGCCGATCCCACTGCCACCCCTCAACGAGCAGCATCGCATCGTCGCCAAAGTGGGCGAGCTGATGGCCTTGTGCGACGAGTTGGAAGCCGCTCAGACGAAACGGGAACATCGACGGGACCGGCTGAACAAGGCGTCCCTCAATCGGCTGAGCGATCCCGAGCCGTCCGACGATGACGGCGACGGCACATCAGAGCTGCGGGATCATGCGTCCTTCCACCTGCGTCATCTCGATCGCCTTGTCGTCCGCCCAGAGCAGGTCCAAGAGCTGCGTCAGACGATCTTGGACCTCGCCGTCCGGGGACGGCTCGTCCCGCAGGATCCGGCCGATGAGCCGGCGTCCGAGTTGTTGACACATCTACGAGGGCTCAAGGATCAACTTGAGGCGGCAGAGCTTCCTGGAAAAAGGAAGACCCTCGACTGCGGCCCGCCCACAGTAAGCTTTGGGATTCCAGAATCCTGGCAACTCGCACTATTTGACGAGTTGTTTGTCATCGTGAGTGGCGTGGCCAAAGGACGAAAGATCAGAGGAGGTCAGAGGCAAAACGTCCCATACCTTCGGGTGGCGAATGTGCAACGCGGCTTCTTAGATTTATCCCTACTCAAGTCCCTCGAGGCTTCTTCTCAAGAGGTAGAACGATATCGGTTGAAGGATAGGGACATTTTGATGACCGAAGGCGGAGATTGGGACAAACTGGGTCGTGCAGCTATTTGGGCCGAACAGATCTCAACCTGTATCCATCAAAATCACGTTTTCCGTGTTCGAACCCCTAATCCCGAGCTTCTTCGTCCCAAATGGACTACCACTTATTCAAATAGCCCTCTCGGACGAGCGTTCTTTGAGGACGCATCAAAACAAACGACAAATCTTGCTTCGATCAACATGACTCAGCTTAGAAGCTGCCCTCTACCGATACCCCCAGCCAACGAGCAAAAAAGAATCGTCGCCAAAGTGGACGAGCTGATGGCCTTGTGCGACGAGCTGGAAGCCCAACTCGAAGCGTCCCAAACGCGGAGCCGCCGTCTCCTGGAATCCCTCCTGCAAGAGGCCTTGTCCTCCGCCGCATGACGGGGGCAGACCGATGAAGACCGTCCAATTTCTTCCTACCCCGCCACACCATGAATGTCGTGGCATCACCCAGCTAGAGCACGGATCCCAAACATGATCCCCAAACACGACGAAATCCAGCTGCCCGCCCTACAAGCCCTCGAAGACGGCACCCCCCGCCGTCCCCGTGAATTGGAAGAGCCCCTGGCCCGGCATTTTCAGCTGAGCGAAGAAGAACGGACCCGCATGTACGAGTCTGGGAGCGGACCCATCTTTGCCGACCGCATCGGCTGGGCCATGAGCTACCTCTCGTTGACCGGTTTAGCAGAGCGCCCCAAACGGGGTCTGTACCGCATCACCGACACCGGACGACGGATCCTCCGATCCCCCGAGGAGCTGCCGGCCTACGTTAAAAAGAAAACCGCCGAGCGCGATCGGCAAAAGAAGCGCGACCAAGCCAAAACCGCCTATGAAGAAGTCCTGGGTGAGCCCGTTGACGAGCTGACACCCCGTGATCAGCTGGAAGCCAGCTTCGAAAAATTGCGCGCTTCGGTCTACGACGACATTCTCGATACCATTCTGAGCAAATCCCCCACCGACTTCGAGCACCTCGTCGTCCAGTTGCTCAACAGAATGGGTTACGGCGACCAAATCCGCGACGCTTGCGAGGTCACCAACGCTTCCAACGACGGCGGCATCGACGGCATTATTAAGGAAGACGTGCTGGGCCTCGGACGTATCCACATCCAAGCTAAACGTTACGCCCGCAACCGCTCAATTGGGCGCGAAGAAATCCAGAAATTCGTCGGTGCCCTCGCCGTTGCCCAAAGCCAAAAAGGCGTCTTCATCACCACCTCCAAATACACCGTCGGTGCCCAAGATTACGCAGCCAGCCTCAACGGCACTCCGACCTTGGTGCTCGTCGACGGCCAAGGCTTGGCCGAATACATCTACGAATTCGACCTCGGCATGCAGGTCGAAAAAACCCTCGAGATCAAAAAGCTCGACAGCGACTTCTGGGATTCGCGCCAGGACGATTCGGCCTAGCAAGGCCGTGGCGGAAGTCCGAGGCGCAGAATCCCATCGGCCCGACGAGTCCTTTATCTCAACTCCGCCCCCGATGGGATACGCTTCCACGTCACCCGCTCCTCTCACCCACAACGCAATCGATATTGGAGGACGACCTATGGCAGTCACAGTGTTGCTCGAGCTTCAGGCCAAGGAAGGAACCGGCGACGAGCTTGTCGCCACGTTCAAACAACTTCTCCCGGACACCCGCAAACGCGAAGGTTTTCTTGAAGCCGTCCTGCACCAAAATCAAGACGACAAAGACAACTTGGTCATCGTCGAAAACTGGCAAAGCAAAGCCCTTTACGAGAGCTATCTCGGCTGGCGGCAGGAAACCGGAGCGCTCGATCAATTGGTCGCCGCCTGCTCGGCCCCGCCGAGCAGGCGCTATTTCGACGTCACCGAAGCCTAGTAAACTTGAGGAACCCCAGCGCCGACCGATCGCCGCGCGAGTCCCCGACAGCAGAGCATCGCCCAGGCATCCGATCGCCGGAACGGCCGGCAGATCAATAATCGGTCGGTCTAAGTGACTTCGGCGTGGGCATTGGTGTCATTATTTCCGGATTGGCATCTCCAGGAATTTCGTCCGAGAGTCCCAACGGCGACCTGTCGATGAGCGAGCCCGGCATTGCGGTCGTGCTCCATTTCAGAGGTTTTTCATGAACGTCTCTTTGCGGTCTTCAAACGTCCCACCTCGTCGTTCCGCAAACGCTCGTTGTTGGATGTTGACGTCCTTAGCGCTGCTTGCCGTGCTGGTCCACGTGACGCCGGCCAGCGCTCAAGTCGTGACGCCTTTTACGCCGCGATTCCAAACCGACGTGACCGGCAACATCGACCTCATCGGCAATACGGTCATGACCTGCCCGCTGACCGCGGCGAATTGCGCGACCGCACGTACGGGCACAGCAAGCCCGGTCTCCAACAACAACAATAATAATTACGTCATGATTCAGGTCGACGTCGACAGCGACGCCTCGACCTTCAATTCCAGTCGTTCGGTGCTCAACATGCCGGACGGCGCCGAAGTGTTGTGGGCGGGTCTCTATTGGGGCGGCGACACCTTGGCCGGCCCCGGCGGCACGGCGGCCCCCAACGCCGCGCTACGTTTGCAAGTGCGTTTCGCAACGCCCACGACGCCGAGCTATGAGACCGTGATCGGCACCTTGCTCGGCTCGACCACGACCACTTTGGGCACGGACTACGGTGTCTTTGCCGACGTGACGCCGCAGGTTCAAGCGGCGGGCAACGGCGCCTACACCGTGGCCAATGTGCAGGTCGGCACCGGCCAGGACAAGGGCGGCGGATGGTCGCTGATCGTCGCCTACCGGGCTCCCACGCTGCCGGCGCGCAATCTGGTGATCTTCGACGGTTTCGCCAATGTCTCGCCCAACACCACCGTCACCATCAACGTCAGCGGCTTCCAGACGCCGCCGGCGGGCACGGTCACTTGCCAACTCGGCGTGATGACGTGGGAAGGCGATCTCGGTTTTCCCGGCGATTCGTTCCGGCTCAATTCCACCGTGCTGTCGAATGGGCTCAACCCGGCGACCAACTTCTTCAATGGCTCGATCACCCAAGGCGGCGTGCGCCTGTCCGCCAAGAATCCTGATTACGTCAATCAGCTGAGTCTCGACATCGACCGGCTGCCCGCCAACGGCGTGCTCGCCAACAGCTCGATGAGCGCCACGATTACCCTCTCGACCACGTCCGACGCGTTTTATCCGGGCGCGGTGACCTTCGCCACCGATATTTTCTCGCCGACGCTGGTCGCCACCAAGACCTCGTCCGATCGCAATGGTGGGGTGCTGCTGCCCGGCGACATCCTCGACTACACCGTCACCGTCATCAACACCGGTCTCGACAACGCCGCGGGCATCGTGTTGCAGGATCTGATTCCGCCCGGCACGAGCTATGTGTCGGGTTCCCTGGCGGTCGCCAGCGGAGCCAATGCCGGTGCCAAAAGCGACGCCGCGGATGCGGATCAGGCGGAATTCGACATGGTCGGCAATCGCGTCGTATTTCGCCTCGGCACAGGCGCCAACGGCGCGGTCGGCGGCACGCTGGCACCCAACGCCTCGACCAGCGTGCGCTTTGCCGTGCGCATCGATCCAGCGGCCGGCAACGGCGCTCAAATCATCAATCAGGCGACCCTCGACTACCGCGCGGCGACCCTCGGCTCCGATTTGACCTCGTCGTCGAATCAGACCCTCGATCAAGTCCTACTGCCGACGCTCGAGCTGAGCAAGATCGACACGCCGGATCCGGTGGCGGCCGGTGACGACGTCACCTACCAGCTGAGTTACCGCAATAGCGGCTCGGCAACGGCGCAAAATGTCATGCTCACCGACGCGGTTCCCGCTGACACCACCTTCGTTTCGGCGACGTCCGGCGGCACATTGAGCGGTGGCGTGGTCACCTGGAACCTCGGGCCACTGGTCGCGGGCGCGGGCGGCTCGGTCTCGATGACCGTGCAAGTCGACAACCCGATCGCCAACAATACCCAGATCTCGAATATCGCCACCCTGTCGGCCGACAATGCCGGCAGCGTGCAGGACACCGCCACGACGCTGGTCACCAGCGATCCGTTCCTCGTGCTCGAAAAGTCCGACACCCCCGATCCCGTCGAGGCCGGCGGCATCATCACCTACACCCTCGACTTCGCCAACATCGGCAGCGATATCGCGACCGGCGTGGTGCTCGAAGATCCCCTACCGCCGCTCACCACCTTCGTCTCCGCCACCGGCGGCGGCACATTGGTGGGCGCCGTGGTGACCTGGAACCTCGGCGATGTGGCGGCCGGTAGCTCCGGTTCGGTGACTTTCTCGGTGCTGGTGGACTCGCCGCTGGCCGACGGCACCCTGATCACCAATGCCGCGACCCTATCGGCCACCAACGCCGCCCAGGCCCAAGCTCAGACCACCACCACGGTGTCGAGCGCGGCCTTTTTAGCGCTCGCAAAGACCGCCCTGCCCGAGGTGGTCGAGGCCGGGGGTCAAGTGACCTACAGCCTGAGCTATTCGAATATCGGCAACGATGCCGCCCAAGACACCTTCTTGGTCGATCAGCTGCCGCCCCAGGTCGACTTCGTCTCCGCCACCGGCGGCGGTGTTTACGACGTGACCCTCCATCAGGTGACCTGGAGCTTCGGCAGCCTGCCGGCCGGCGATTCGGGAACCGTTTCGATCGTGGTGCGGGCGGTGAGTCCGCTCACCAACGGCATCGTGTTGCGCAATACCGCCACCCTGTCGGCCACCGGCGTGGCCGGCGCCCAGGCCGAAGCGGACGTGCGGGTGACGAGCGCGCCGGTGCTGTCGATCACCAAATCCGCCGGCCCCGAGCCGGTTGAAGCGGGCGGCACCTTGACCTATGGGCTCGTTTTCGCCAACCACGGCAACGCCGACGCCACCGGCGTGGTGCTCGAAGACATCGTGCCCGGCCGGCTGACCTTCGTCGCTGCCACCGGCGGCGGCAGTTACGATCCCGGCACACGCACCGTGAGCTGGAATCTCGGTACCCTCGGCGCCGGCCAGTCGGGCTCGGTGGCGTTCACCGCCACCGTCGACAGCCCGCTGGCCAACGGCACGCAAATCGTCAACACCGCGTCCTTAGACAGCGCCGAAACCCAGCCGATCACCGCCCAAGCGGTGAGCACGGTGAGCAGCGCGCCGAAACTGCAACTCGAAAAATCCGCCACGCCCGACGCCTTCGTGGCCGCCGGTGATCCGCTCACCTACACCCTCTCTTTCGCCAACGTCGGCAATACCGAGGCGATCAACGCCGTGCTCGAAGATGTGCTGCCCGCCGGCACGACGTTCGTGGCCGCACCCGGCGGCGGCACGTTCGACGGCACCACCGTGACCTGGAACCTCGGCACCCTAGTCGCCGGCCAGGCCGGCACCCGCACGTTGATCGTCAACGTGGTTTCGCCGCTCGCCAACGGCACTTTGTTGCACAACACCGCCACCCTCAACGCCGACAACGCCACGCCCGCCGTGGCCGACGCCGACACGCGGGTGACCAGTGCGCCGGTGCTCCAGCTCACCAAGGCCGATTCGAGCGATCCGGTGCAGGCCGGCGACCTCCTGGTTTACACCTTGACCTACGCCAACGTCGGCAGCACCGACGCCACCGATCTGGTGCTCGAAGACGTGTTGCCGGCGAGCGTCACCTTCGTCTCCGCCTCGGCCGGCGGCAGCTTCGCGGGCGGTTTCGTCACCTGGAATCTGGGCACCTTGGCCGCCGGCGCCGGCGGTCAAGTGACCGTCACCGTGCAGGTAGACAGCCCACTGCCCAACGGCATCCTCTTGGTCAATACCGCGACCCTGTCGAGCGCCGAGACCCAGCCGGTATCGGTCCAAGAGCCGACCACGGTCAGCTCCGCGCCCGTGCTCTCGCTGATCAAGACCGACGCACCCGATCCGGTGGCGGCCGGTGACGACATCACCTACCAGCTGAGTTACCGCAACACCGGCTCCACCACGGCTGAAAATGTCGTGCTCACCGACGCGGTTCCCGCCGACACCACCTTCGTTTCGGCGACGTCCGGTGGCACATTCAGCGGTGGCGTGGTCACCTGGAACCTCGGGCCACTGGTCGCTGGCGCGGGCGGCTCGGTCTCGATGACCGTGCGGGTCGACAACCCGATCGCCAACAATACCCAGATCTCGAATATCGCCACCCTGTCGGCCGACAATGCCGGCAGCGTGCAGGACACCGCCACGACGCTGGTCACCAGCGATCCGTTCCTCGTGCTCGAAAAGTCCGACACCCCCGATCCCGTCGAGGCCGGCGGCATCATCACCTACACCCTCGACTTCGCCAACATCGGCAGCGATATCGCGACCGGCGTGGTGCTCGAAGATCCCCTACCGCCGCTCACCACCTTCGTCTCCGCCACCGGCGGCGGCACATTGGTGGGCGCCGTGGTGACCTGGAACCTCGGCGATGTGGCGGCCGGTAGCTCCGGTTCGGTGACTTTCTCGGTGCTGGTGGACTCGCCGCTGGCCGACGGCACCCTGATCACCAATGCCGCGACCCTATCGGCCACCAACGCCGCCCAGGCCCAAGCTCAGACCACCACCACGGTGTCGAGCGCGGCCTTTTTAGCGCTCGCAAAGACCGCCCTGCCCGAGGTGGTCGAGGCCGGGGGTCAAGTGACCTACAGCCTGAGCTATTCGAATATCGGCAACGATGCCGCCCAAGACACCTTCTTGGTCGATCAGCTGCCGCCCCAGGTCGATTTCGTCTCCGCCACCGGCGGCGGCGTTTACGACGTGACCCTCCATCAGGTGACTTGGAGCTTCGGCAGCCTGCCGGCCGGCGATTCGGGAACCGTTTCGATTCTCGTGCAGGCGGTAAGCCCGCTCACCAACGGCATCCTGTTGCGCAATACCGCCACCCTGTCGGCCACCGGCGTGGCCGACGCCCAGGCCCAGGCGGACGTGCGGGTGACCAGTGCGCCGGTGCTCTCGCTCAACAAATCCGCCGGTCCCGAGCCGGTTGAAGCGGGCGGCACGTTGACCTATGGGCTCGTCTTCGCCAACAGTGGCAACGCCGACGCCACCGGCGTGGTGCTCGAAGACATCGTGCCCGGCCGGCTGA
>CBDUGP010000166.1:0-15079 GCA_965366625.1 uncultured bacterium | reverse complement strand
CCCCTCCGCCGGCCGCCCCTCCGCCGGCCGCCCCTCAGCCGGCCGCCCCTCAGCCGGCTATCCCACCCGCCCCTGAGGTTCCCGACGATCCCGCGGCTCGACGCCAAATGGCCGGAACGTTGCTCTACGAAGCCGGACTCCACCGCTCCAAAGGTGAACTCGACCAAGCGATTGTTGCCTTTTCTCAAGCGATTGAACTCATGCCCGACTCCTTCTCGGCCTACAACAACCGAGGTCTGACCTTCTTAGAGAAGGGGGCCTTTGCGGATGCGGTGGAAGATTTCTCGCAGGCAGCCCGCCTGCGATCTGATCGGGCTTTCGTTTACACCAATCGGGCCAATGCCTACCAAAAGCTCGGACAGTTGGAGCATGCCATCGCCGATTATTCGACCGCCCTCGAAATCGACCCGAAAATGGCGACCGCCTATTTCCATCGTGGTAATTGCTTCTTCCAGGCGGAACTCTACGAAAAAGCAATCAAAGACTACGACCGCGCCCTCGATATCA
This sequence comes from uncultured bacterium, assembly GCA_965366625.1. Lineage (GTDB taxonomy): Bacteria > Acidobacteriota > Thermoanaerobaculia > Multivoradales > J023 > JAUIJL01. The sequence continues at coordinate 14,572 of CBDUGP010000166.1, read as the reverse complement.
ATCGCAAATATCAAGAGGCCCGCAACAACAAGAAGCTGGCCGAGGAGCGATTGAAGAATCGATGAGCGGCCAGCCTTCTGAGCAGACGCCTTTTGAGCAGAGGACCGAGATCGAGGTTCGTTACGCCGAAACCGATGCCCAGGGGGTCGTGCACCATTCCAACTACGTGATCTGGTTCGAGGTGGTGAGGACTGCCCTGTGCAAAAAGACCGGCATGAGCTATGCCGAGATCGAAGCTCTCGGATACAACCTGGTGGTCACCGGAACGCGGACGCGCCATCGCAAGGGCGCCCACTACGGGGATACGGTCACGGCGATCTGTCGATTGGATCGATTTCAGAGCCGGGGTCTGCGCTTCGGCTATGAAATTCGACGGGGTGACGAACTCTTGGCGACCGGCGAGACCGAGCATATTTGGGTAGCTCGGGAGACCGGCCGCCCCGCTCGGTTGCCCACGGACCTCGAGGCAGCCTTTCGACGCATGATCAGCTAGGGCCCATCCAGATATGGGGTTTCCGATGAACCAAGGCCCGATGAACCAAGGCCCGATGAACCAAGGCCCGATGAACCAAGGCCGGATGGACCGAGGACGGATGGACCGAGGACGGAAGCGAGCGTGTCTGAGCGATACACCCAAGCCATCGTCCTAAGTTCCTACTCTTCAGCAATTTATGGCGGCAGCGCAGCGGTGGCGCGAGTTCGGAGCGACGCCCACAGGCCCTCCGGCCGACGCCCGCGATAGCATTTCTGGACGGGCCCTCGCTAGCTGGCCGCCTATTGCAAGCTCTCGGTTTGGTCGGCGGCCCAGGTCTCCTTGGCCAGGCGAGTGGCTTTCAACACCTCCGACGCGGGCAAAATCAAGCTGCCGATCATATCGTCCACTGGACCGGCCTGCCCCGGCAAACCTCGGCTTTGGAGCGCAGGATCCCCTTCGCCTTCCCGCGGTACTTGGGCCACCAAAATACCGATGGCCGCCCCGTCGCGATCAAAAGCCGGCATGCCCAAGAAACCGAGGGGTCGCGAAGCCAGGAACAACGCTCGTGGACGCTCAAGGAGCGCAGACACCGAAAACTCCGTGACCGTGGCCTTCGACCCGAAGAATTTGTCCAACCGGCGAAGCACGAAAGCTCGGCTGCCGACTTCGGGTTTGATCGAGCGGGAAAAGTCGACGAATTTGAAGGTCGTCTCCTCGGGCACGTCCTCGAGCACAAGCCAAGCGAGATCTCGATCTGAATCCCGGGCGATCAATTTGCCGCTCCACTCTTCTTCCATGCCCGGAATCGAGATTCGCAAATCCCTGGGACGAGAGCTGATCGGTCCCGAAGACCGCCCGAGCAACCGGGCCATGACCCGGAAATAGCCGCCCATCTCGGAACTCGAGCAAAGCACGAGCCCACCGCTCTCGATCATCAAACATGAAACCTCGCGGTCTACCTCTTGGTTGACGCCCGGCATGTTGATTTGCGACAGATAATGCACTGTGACCACGGCCTGACTAAACTCGGCGGGCAAGCGATCAAAGGGATTGTCCGACGCAGAGGCGTTCGGCGGTGGATAGGCTATCCAGAGGAGGAAAGCAGCCATCATCCAAGACTTCGACCTAGGCTTCGACCAAGACTTCGGCCTGGTCTCTTCGCCATGATCTGGGGACCTCGTGCCCTTGAATTCGATCATTCCTCACCTCCCGCTTCGGCATCGGCCAACGACGGGGGCGCCCAATCCGGCTCGATGAATTGAAAATAAGTCCGGCTGCCCCGCAAAACGACAAAAACCACCCGCTCGGGACGGTCTTGGGAAGCAGCTTCCAAGGCCCGACGAAAGCTTTTTAGTCCCTTGATTTCATCGTCGCCGATCCGCAGGATCAGGTCTCCTTTGCGCACGCCCCCTAGACCGGCCCAGCCGCCGGAATCGACAGTTTCCGTCAGCACCCCGCGCACCGAGCTGTCCCAACGTCGTTCGTCGCGGTCGAAAAAAGTCAGCTCGCGAACCGTCAGCTCGAAATCTCGATCGGTGTGCCGGCGAGCTTCAACCGGCGAAAGTCGGGTACGTTCGAGCTGGACCGAAACTTCGAGTTCCCGATCGCCTCGACGCAGGCCGAGCTGGGCCAGGCCATCGATTTCCAAATCCCGGGCCTGACGCACCAAGAGATTCGAATCCTCCATGCCCGCGGGAGTCAGAGGTTGACCGTTCAACGAAGTCACCACATCGCCGACTCTTAGATCGGCTTTCTCGGCTTCGGTTCCGGGATAGACCCGGGTAATCCGCAAACCACGGACGTCGGCCAGGCCCATCTGCGCACTCAACGGCGGCAACACAGGTTGGGTGGCCACCCCGATCCACGCTTTGGGAAGCTCCCTCGGCGGGTCCTCGGTATCGCGACGATCGGGGACCAACACCGTGAGCTGATTGGTTCCTCTGCGGTCGAATTCGAGCACCACCGACTCGGGTCCACGATCTTGCGACTTTTCGGCTCCGTTGTTTTCGCCGGGGTCGCCCGAGCGCTCGCCGGTTTCTCGACGGATGCTGCCGCTGAAGATCTCGATCAAGTCCTCGAGGCTCGACACGCTGCGTTGTCCCACTGCTCGGACGATGTCACCCCTCTCCAAGGGAGGCTCCGCTTGTTGGGCTGGACTTCCCTGCCGAACCCCGGTAATGCGTGCGCCTTGGGTAGACCCGAGCCGAAAATCGCGGGCCATCTTCGGCGTGATGCCCTGGGCCGTAAACCCCCAATCGTGGAAACTGCTTTGCTTGCCCACGTCTTTGTCGAGCTTCTCGGTCACCAAGCTCACATCGACCAGCTCATCGCCTCGCTGAAGAGTCAGCTGATGGCTGCTTCCGACCTCGACCCCGGCCAGTCGATCGAGCAGGAGGGGCACCTCTTCGACGAAACGGACGGTTAGAGGCTCGCCCTCGAGCGCCACCAACACGTCTCCGGCTTGGACCCCGGCTCGGTCGGCCGGCCCCTCGACGGTGATCGAGCTGATCAGCACCCCTTTGTCGATGCCGGTCCGCCGGATCGGTTTGATGCTCATGCCCCAAAAACTACGAACGACCTCGCCTTCGGTCGCCAGAGCCGCCACCACCCGTTGGGCCAGATCCGACGGAATGGCAAAGCTCAGGGTGCTGCCCCCCAGCTCGTTGACGCCGACGATCTCACCGGCGAGGTTCACCAACGGGCCGCCACTGTTGCCCGGGCTGATCACCGCGTCGTGCTGAATCCAACGGGTGAAGAGCCCCGTTCGCTGGCCGCCTCCGAGTTCCATTTCCTCCAAATCGTCGGAACCGAAACCTCCGGCGAAGACCCGTTCGGTATTCGAAACAATGCCCAAACTCACCGAACGGGAAAGTGCGTAGGGGGAGCCCATGGCCATCACCACATCGCCGATTTCGAGATCCGCGGAGCTGCCGAATCGGGCGACGGGCAGAACTTCGGCTTGGTCTTTGAGGGATTCGATGTCCAGCTGCAACAAGGCTAAGTCGGTCAGCGGATCCTCGCCCACCAAAGTGGCTGAGAGCTGCCGTTTGTCCGACAGGGTGCATAGAAAACGGATGCCGTTGTGGGTCACATGTTCGTTGGTAACCACGAGGCCGGTTTCGGAAATGATGGTCCCGCTGCCGACCGCCTGACCCTTGAGTTCTTTGCCCCGCCGATATTCGACGGTCACGGCTTCGATGCTCACCAGGGCCGGAAAAACTTGATCTCGGGCCACGCCCACGGTCTCCCGCAGCTCTTCTCGCAAGCTTCTGCTGGGCTCTTGGGAAGCGACCGGGTTCTCAGCGACGGCCATCTCGGGCCATGCAAGGGTGACCAACAAGCACACCGTCAGCAGAGCCACGCTCAGCAGAGGAACGGCCGGCAGAGGAACGGTCGGCAGAGGAACGGTCGGCATCGCCGCCTTCCTCGCGGGCCATCGTCCAGGTTCGTCGTGTCTAAATTTCATCATTGAATACCTCCCACAAACGCTCAAATTCGGCTGCAAAGGGTTTGACCACACGCGGGTCGTCGGTCACCAAAATGTTCTCGTGATTTCTTTCGGCCGCCCCGCGGGTCCAATTGAAGCTGCCCGTGACAACGATTCGCTGATCGAATACCGCGAATTTATGGTGCATATGATCCGGCAGGTGGTCGAGCCGCACAGGCAAGCCCGCGGCTTTGAATCTATGGATGTCGGACCCCTTATCCAGGGATTTGTCGTCGTCCGAGATCACCCGAACCGCCACCCCGCGGTCCGCTGCTTCGATGACGGTATTCGAGATTCGATCGTCGGTGAGCGTAAACACGCAGATGCACAGCGAGCCTCGGCATTCGCGAATCTGCTCCCGGATCACCACCGAGCAATCGTCCATCGGCTCGAAATAGACCTGGGATTGTCGTCCGCCGATATCCACCTGAGAATGAACCAAGGTCTTGGACAAATCGAGCAACCAAGTCAAAACCTCCCGGTCGGAAAGTCGTGACATCGCTTCGCGTCCAACTCTGAAGATTCGATTCAAGTAGGCGGATTTTTCTTCCGAGCTGAGGTCCACGTCGAGAAAAATCTGCTTCAAGGCCCTGCGCTCGGTCCGAGACAGGCGGCCGTCCTCAAGGGTTTGCTCCAAATATGATTCCAGCTTCTTGAGATCCACTAAATCCCTCCAGGGCGTCGCTACCCTTCGATATCGTTGATGTCGCTGCTCGAAGCCAGGCTCCACAGCTCCAAAAACCGGTCTTAGGGTATCCCGGATCATCGAATCTGTGGTGATCTTGGATTCCGGAGACGCGCAATAGGCGAACGCGAGATAGGATTCAGCCATGGACGATAGATCGCCCAGGAGCGAAACCAGCTGGATCGCGCGCTGGCGCCGTTTTTTCGGCGAGTACACCGCCGGGCTAGACCGCAAAGAAGTACGCCGGCTTTTTGACGAAGAAGCGACTCAAGCGTTCCGGACCCTCGCCGGCCGCCGCGGCGACGACGTTCGGCCCACTGACTCGTTCGAGCGTTTGATGGTCGATGTCCGAGACGTTTTCCTCGGATTTGTCTTCAAGCTCTCCCCTGGGCGCCGGTTGCTCTTCACGGTTGCTCTGATCTGCCCGATTTTCGGATTCTTCGACCTCGACATCCGATTGTCCGGGGGCAACTTTTTCGTCGACTCCTCACCATTTTGGTTTGTCACCAGCATCGCAGGGCTTACCCTGCTGCTCGCCTTGGAGATGGTGGATCGAATTCGCGTGCGTGACGAGCTCGACGTGGCGCGCAGCCTGCAGCGTGACTTGCTGCCCCAAGAGCTGCCGCCCATGCCCGGTTTCGGAGTCGCGCACTCCTACCGAACCGCCAATGAAATAGGCGGAGATTATTACGGATTCATTCCCATCGCCGACGGTCGAATCGCGATTGCCATTGGTGATGCCAGTGGACACGGCATGGCCGCGGGCCTGCTGATGGCCATTGCCAACGCCACGCTGGAAGCCACCATCGACGTGGATGCCCGGCCACAAGCGGTGATCGAGACCGTCAACCGGACCCTCTTCCGAACCGGCGGTAACCGAGCTTTCCTAACCCTCTTCTACGGGCTACTGGATCTGAAAACCGGCGAGCTGGAATTCGCCAATGCCGGACATTGTTTTCCGTTGATCAGACGAAAAGGGGGCCGGGTTGAGGAGATCGGCCAGGGCTCCCTGCCCCTGGGTCTGCGGGCCTCAGGTGATTGGCCCACCCAAACGACGATTATTTACTCCGGCGATCTCCTCGTTCTTTACAGCGACGGCATCCCCGAAGCCAGGTCGAATAGCGAAGACTTCGGCTTCGATCGCTTGCAAGGCCTGCTGAAGACACCGGGCTCTGCACAGACCGTCCACAATAGGGTCCTGGACGCGATCGACCGTCACCTGGGCGAGCAGCCCCTCCGTGACGACTTGACCTTGGTGGTGATCGACCGCCTGCCTCCCCTGCCTTCCTTCTCCCTCGGCGAATAACCACGAGCGCAGAATTCCGCCTCGGGCTAGCGCCCTTTGAGAGGTTCTGTCAAAATCGCTCGCCTTGTGCCTAGGGCCCTGTATCCCTGGGATTTCGGATCCTGGGATGGCGCGACCACGGGCCTCCCATCGCCTTTCCCCACCCGAGGAGCTCCATCGTGACCCGTCCGACGATTTCGATCCCTACGGACAGCCAGATTGTCGTTACCGGCTCTCTGGCTTTCGATCAAATCATGGTTTTCCCAGGAAATTTTAAGGATCACATCCTTCCCGAGAAGCTCCATGTGATCAATATTTCCTTCCTGGTCAGTGAGATGCGCCGCCAACGCGGCGGGTGTGCCGGCAACATTGCCTACAGCCTGGCTCTGCTCGAGCACAAACCTCGCATTGTCGCAGCCGCCGGCAGCGACTTCGGCGACTACTCCGCGTGGTTGCTCAAACACGGCGTGGATCTCGGGGGTATCGAGATTCACGACGACATCACCTCGGCTTCGTGTTTCATCACCACCGATCAAACCGACAATCAAATCACCGGCTTCTTCCCCGGAGCCATGGGCCGGGCCGGGGACCTGAGCCTCAATGACCGTTCCGGCGACCGCGCCGGGGTCGCTGTCATCGCCCCTGACGATCCGGACGCGATGATCCGTCACTGCCGCGAAGCCCGAGAGTCCGGCCTACCGTTCATCTTCGATCCATCCTTCCAGGTGACGGCCATGGACGGTGAACCCCTGGCGGAAGCCGCCCAGGGTGCGTCGATGTTGGTGGTCAACGATTACGAATTTGCGGTTTTCGGCAAAAAAACCGGCAAAGCCGACAGCAAAGTCTTTGAACTCGTGGACATGGCGGTGGTCACTCTGGGCGCGGAAGGCTCCCAGATCCTGCTCTCCGGCGGCGGCGAGTTGTCGATTCCCGCAGCGAAGATTTCGGAATTCGTCGATCCCACCGGCGCCGGCGACTCCTACCGATCCGGCTTCGTCGCGGGTTTGCAGCGTGGATTCGATCTGGAGGTCTGCGGACGGATGGGCTCGGTGGCGTCCGCTTTCGTGGTCGAGCAAAATGGGCCCCAATCCCACTCCTACTCCATCCAGGACTTCGCCGAGCGTTACGCCACGAACTACGGGCCCCTGCCCAATGACTTGGCCTGACATGAACGAACGAAATTATTGGCTGATGAAAAGCGAGCCCGACGTTTATGGGCTGGACGATCTCAAAGCCGACGGATCTACATATTGGGACGGAGTCCGCAACTATCAAGCCCGTAATTTCATGCGCGACGACATGAAGGTGGGAGATTTGGTGCTTTATTACCACTCCAACACCAAACCACCGGGCATTGTAGGCCTTGCGCGGGTCAGCCGAGAAGGTTATCCAGATCCGACCCAATTCGACGAAGAGAGCAAGTACTTCGACCCCAAATCCACGGCGGAAAAGCCGCGGTGGATTCTCGTCGACATTGAATACGTGGACCACTTCGCGGACAAGATCAGCCTAGAACAGCTCAAGGAAGATGGGGACCTGGACGGTATGTTGGTCATCCGCAAGGGGCAGAGGCTGTCGATCCAGCCCGTGGAGGCCATGCATTTTCACCGGGTGTGCAAACTCGCGGACTATGACTCCTCGGCGCTCTAACAGGCTGCGGCAAAAGTCTCATCGCGCTACGAGCGCGCCTTTTCCGCCGACTCTTCGTTGGAAAACCTCGACGATTCCCGAATCGCCTGCGGTTTTCACGCCTCGATTCAACGAAAAATTCGCTGCTCTCGCCGGTGCGAGACTTCCGCCACAGCCTGCTAAAGGATTCCTCGGCGCTCGAAAACGCTGACTTCCCCAACGAGCTACTCCCCGGCCGGTGACGTCCGGGGGGGGCGCTCTTTTTCGAGGATACCGGTCACCAGATCAATCAAGTCGTCACACGGAAACGGCTTGTGAAGGAATCCTGCGACATTCTTGTCGCCGAACCGCTGATCAATTTCGTCGGCTGAAAACCCAGTGGCCAAAGCCACGGGCAAATCGGGTCTCCGGCGGTGAATGTAGTCGAAGACCTGATCACCGGTCAGATGCGGCATGGCGACGTCGAGAATCACCACTGCCCATTCCTGGGCGTGCTGCTCGAAGAGCTCCACGGCCGCCTGCCCGTCCTCCGCCAACACCACTTCGTATCCGGCGTTGGAAAGCACCTCGGCGCCTACAATTCGTACGACTTCCTCGTCGTCCGCCAGCAGAATTTTCAAGCCGTTTTCACCATTTCCGTGGGGTCAAGATTTCAGGCTTTCGACCGCATTCCCACCATTATGCCACCTGTCCCCTGACGACTGGTCTAACGATTCCGTTGCCGACTTCTCTTCGTTGCGACGATTGAATCTGCTGAAGGAGAGGAGGGACCGCTGAATATGGCATGAATTTGCCGAGCAGATCACAATCTCTCCGACTCCTACAGTCAGCCGAGCATCTAAGTCGATTAATTACTATACTTGGAATGATGCCGATGAGATTCAAGCGCGCTCGGCCGATCTGGCCCAAGAAAGGATCATTCGTGAGACCTATGGGGTCCACTTCGCCTGAAGAAACCTTGCCATTGGAATCCTTGTTGGCTGCTTCGGGCTCAGACTCCAGTTATTACCGTAACCGGCCCCGTTGGCGGCGCAAGGCGAAAGCCGGCCCTGGCGCTCCCAGAATCGAGCCCGACTTCGAACGAATTGCCCGACCGACTTCCGAGCTTCAGCTCACCTGGATCGGCCATGCGTCGTTCCTAGCTCAATTGGCCAACTGCAACTTATTGATCGATCCCGTCTTGAGTCGTAAACGCATCGGTCTGCGCAAGCGTCACGTTGCACCGGGCCTGGAAATGGATCAATTGCCGGAAATCCACGCTGTGCTGATCACCCATGAACACGGCGACCACCTCGACGAATGGACCCTCGAACGATTGCCCAAGGAGGCACACGCCTTGGTTCCCGAGGGCCTGGGTGCCTACTTCGAGCGCCTGGGATTCCATCGGGTGACGGAACTCGATTGGTGGCAATCCGTGGAACTCGACGAGCCGAAGATTCCCCCCAGACCTGCCGGCCGAGTGAATCTGAGACCTCCGCCCATCTCGGCCGACGACACCGAATCCATGGATACCGAGTCTATGGATATCGAGTCCATGGATCTCGATCCCTGCGCGGTCACGGTGACCTTTACACCGGCTCGCCATGGATCAGCCGGCGCAATTTTCGAACGGGCCGGCTCTTCCACCTGCGGCGGGTTCGTGGTCGAGGATTCCCACCACGCCTTCTACCATTCCGGGGATACGGGTTTTTTCGACGGATTCGAAGAAATCGGGCGGAAATTCCCGGCCCTAGACGCCGCTCTTTTGCCGGTGGGCTCCTATCGCCGAGAAAAGAAAAACAGCTCGCGGCATCTGACCCCAGAAGAAGCCGGTCGAGCTTTCCTACAAATCGGCGCTCAGCGCATGATCCCCATGCATTGGGGCACCTTTCAATTGGCGGACGAGCCACTTCGGGAAGGAGCTGATCGGCTGAGGACTTGGTGGTCCACCGCCGCATTGGGAGTAGATCGTCAGCTCAACGAAATGGCCGTCGGCGAAACCCTCGGGTGGGATTGAACTCAGGTGGATGAAAAGACAAGTCTGGGGTATATCAAAACCCTCGGCTGATACCCCTATTGGTGTGACGGCAAGAATCCTCCTCATGCAGGGCCCCAAAAAAGTGGGGCCCTTTTTGTTGCGTCCTTGTCTGCCGACGCCAACCTCAGAAGGCGATAGAATCCCGCTTTCATTGTCTTCGGAGGTTCCATGATCGGTTACCCGTCAGACCCGCGAGCCATTGCTCGCTTGTTCACCCTCGCAGCCTGCCTGTGGCTCGGTTTCATGACCCTCGCCCCCGAGACAGGGTTTTGCCAACAGTGGGACGACTTTCCACGTCTTCCGAGCGGCAGATGGTTGGGTTTGGCGCCCTCGGTTGAACCCCATCCCTTCCGGACGACTGAATCCTGTCTCGGAAGCAGCTCCAGCCGAATCGGCGCCGTTTATGCCGCGGCCGTGGTTCAAATCAGCGATTCCGGCGGTCGCGCGTCGGCGAGCCATTCCAATGCCGTGCCCTACGTCGATGCTCTCTACCAAGACTGGCAACGCACCAACCGGCTCAATGCCGGCACCCATGTGCTGATTGTGGTGTCGCTGAAGAATCGTGGCATTGCGGTGCATCCCGGTACTCGCTGGGCAGATCTGGGCTTCGAAGGGCGCACCATCACCAAGGTGATCGACCGCTCGGGATTCGGCGACTTAGCGCGCAGCGGCGAAATGGGACGCGCTATCTGCGCCTTGGTCGCAGACATCGACGAATGGTTAGGGGATCGATTGGGCCGCCAACAGCGGCAGGCTGAATCAATGGCCGGCGAGCTCGGCAAATTAAGCACATTGAGGGCGACGCTCAATACAGAGATCTTGGAGTTGCAGCCTGAGTTACCAGAACTCAGTGAGAAGTTGAGTATCCGGCTCACCAGTCTCGAAGACGACCTGTCCGCAGGACGGCGATCCTTGCAAAGGCAGCGGCTCAGCCATGCAGAAAGCGCGATCCGTGAAGGTCGTCAAGGGCTGGAGAATATCCGGAGTGATCTCGTCTCGGCCCGTCGAGCCCTGCGCAGCCTCGACCAATACCGCCCGAAGCTGGCTTCGCTGGAAAAGAAGCTGGCGTCTACGCCCGGTTCCGACACCAAGACATTCGAGCGCGCGAGACGGCAGCTGCTGGAATGCCGAAAGCTCCTGGATACACTGGAGATCGAGCTGCTGAGCGGAGAGTTGGGGGCTTCCGATGGTGCCGAGCGCTGCGTCAACGACTACCAGAGCGCACTCGAAAATGCAGTGGCCTTGCGCTATTTCAAACAGGTCGTGGTGCCCGCCCTCCTGTTGGCCGGCAGCGTGCTCTTATTCCTGGCTGCCCTACTCTTCCAGCTCTATAGAATCCGTCGCGCTCGACGGCAGCTCCGGGACCTAATGGACTCGTGGCGACGTCGGCTGGACCATACCGCCGATCGATTGTTGGAACTCGAAACTCGGCATCCGCTCTATTTCCAGCCCGATTTTCAACGTTGGACGGGCGCCGGCCATGAACTCGATCGCAACTGCGCCGATGCCGTCAATCGGGTCTACATGCTCTACTCTGAGGCCAATTTGCTGTTTGAGCGAGCGTCCGATGCCTTGGCCGAACTCAAATTCTCTCGCCTGCGAGGCCTAGGCGCGGGTGCTCGCCTGCTCCAGGACACGATCATTCATCTCGGAACCGACGGCACCTCGATCGATCCCACCAAATTACGCTTGGCCGGCACCGAGCCGGCGAGCGTCATCTGCCCCGCCGCCGAGTTGTTGGACGAAATCGATCTGACCTACGACGACTTGCTCTCCCAGCTCCGAGAGGTGACTCAGATTGCCGAGCGATTCTGGGAACTCGTCGGAGACACCGACGTCATGGCAGGCCAAGCCTCCGAGGCTTGCGCTCGAAGGCTGGAGCTTGAATCACCCATTGATGCCTTGAGTCGTCGCCTCGAGCCCATTTTGGATCGTCGACAAGAAGCCCTCGCCTTAGCCAGAGATCCCGTCACCGCCAATCCGAAGCTCGAAGCTGTGCTCGAGGAGCTGACCACAGCTCGGGATCAGGCCCGGTCCGGCAATCTCACTCTGGAAGCTTTGCGCGGACCTGTCGTCGAGTCCGCCAGGCAACTCAGAGCGCGGGTGAAGGAGCTGCGAGAACAAGGCTACACTCTCGAAGAGCCGGGTTTCTCGCCCGACCTACGGCTGGATCGGGGCGTGCACCAAGCCCGGCAAATCGAAACTGCCGTGGCGCGAGGCGAAGAGCAGGAAGCGGCAGATCAACTTTCAGCTTTGAAGCGAAGCCTTGAAGAGCTGGCCCAACAGCTCGACACCATCCGCAATACCCGAGAGCGCTTGCCGGAAGCGGTTCGAGCCATGGAATCCGACGCCCAAGCTCTGCGCGCCCGGATCTCCAAAGGCCAAGAAATATTGGACCTGCTGAGACGTGAGCACGATCCCGATGCATTTGTCGTGGAATCCGATAATTTGGAGGAACTCGAAGGCATTCTTGGATCTTTCGAGCTTTGGGGAAAACAAATCCGGGAGGATTACAACGCCCAGCGATATCTAGCAGCAGCCGAAGATTTGAGCGCCGGTGAGGAGTTGGTTTTTCAAGGCAACGAACTGCTGGATAGCTTGAATTCGATCGAAGAAGATTTGCGCCAGACTCGTCGACGGGCTGAGCAGCAAGTGTCGGCCTGCAATAGCTCGGCTTCCCACCTCGAATCCCTCCGCCGGCGCGCAGGAGTGGGCCCAGAGCTGAGGCATCAGGGCAAGGGAGTCGTGGCTGAAACCCGATCCGCGGTGAAAGCAGCGGCCGCTGACCGTCCCCATTGGCCAAGGGTGGAACAAGATTTGACCCGACATCTGGTTTTGCTCGAAACCGTGACCGGGCAAGTAGAACAGGAGCTGGCCGACTACCAGGAATCTCGCAGGCTGCTGGCCTCGATCGGCGATCGGCTCGCTACCCTGAACGCGGAGGTCGAAAGAGAGCAGCGGGATCGCGCCTTCGTGGCGCAGGCCACGGCCAAGGTTGTGGCAGCCTATTCGGAGTGGCGCACTGCGGTTGAGCAAACCGGGTCACCGGAACCGAGCCAAGGCGGTAGTGCGCTATTGGCCCAAGGACGAGAAGTTTTGGGCAAGCTCGAATGGGCCGACGGTCTGTGGCGCTCGGAAATGGACCTGGTCCGGCTGGCGGAATCCAAGTTGGCCGCCGCCCAGGACCGATTTGACCGCGAGCACGGCCGCAACTACGGATACGGAGTGGTGGCTCGATGCAATACGGCCAAGGAGCTTTTGGAAGACTGTCGCCGGCTGCGTCGACATCGAGAATGGGATCAAATCTTGGAGCTGAGCAGCCGGGTGACGGAGGAGATCACGACCGAAGCCCACCGCGCTCGGCAATTGGCCTCGTCGAGGGAGGATGAGGAACGGCGACAGCGGGAGGCGCAACGGCGGGCCGAGGAAAGGGAAAGAAAGCGCCGACAACAGGAGGCGGCCGCAGCAGCGGCCCAAGTCGCAGCTTCAGCGGTGTCGTCATGGTCGGGCAGCCGCACCTCCTCGTCCAGCTTCGGCCGTCGGAGCGGGGGTTTCAGCTCTTCCAGCGGCGGTTCGTCCTTCAAGGGTGGCAGTCGTTCGGGGGGCAGCAGCTGGTGACTTGCCGACGAGCATCAATTCCGCTCATCCCCTCCCCAGCTGCTGTTGTCCGAGATAAGATTCGCCGACATGGCCAGCAAATGGGATTTTTCGCCGCCGCCGCACTCCACTCTCGGGGACCACGATGTCCGCCCAGAGGGTCGGCATCTCGACGGTAAACGTATTGCACTGTTGATTTGCGGCGGAATAGCCGCGATGAAAGTGCCGATGCTCGCGCGCACATTGCGCAAACACGGTGCCAGCGTGACGCCATTCGTCACCCAAGAAGCCTTGCGCTACGTCACCGAGGACACCCTCGAATGGAGCACCACCAAGAAAGTCATCAAACGGCTTTCCGCCGATGCGGAGCACCTTTCCGATAGCGCTCCCTTCGACGCCTACCTTCTACCCCAAGCTACTTACAACACCATCAATAAAATGGCTCACGGCGTCGCCGACGGGGTCATCACCTCTACCCTAGCGTCGGCCCTGGGGCGCATGGAACGAGGGGAATGTTCGGTGCTGGTGTGCCCCACCATGCATGGGTCCATGCACAATTCCATTCTGACCGAGTCCCTGAAACGGCTCGACCGAATGGGCGTGCACATCATTCCGCCGAGGGAAGACTACGGCAAGCACAACATCCCTTCGGATGAGGTGCTGGTGTTGGAAGTGTGTCGGGCAACCACCCATTCGCCGTTGTCTGGCCACCGCTTCTTGGTCACCGGCGGGCCGACCCCGGTGCCGATCGACAACGTCCGACGCATCGTCAATCGATTCCGGGGCAAGCTCGGAATCCGCATCGCCGAGGAACTCCAACGCCGCGGCGCCGAGGTTCTCTTGGTGCACGGTGACGGCGCCCTGCAGCCGCCCCCTTCCCTGCCCCACGTCATCACCCGGACCTACGAGGAATACCGATCAACGGTCAAAGACAATCTCGGGGACGGCGGAGATTGGCGAGCGGCGGTATTTTCAGCGGCCGTGGCCGACTACCAACCCAAGGAAGTGCAGCCCGGTAAGATTCCCAGCGGTCAAAGCCTGACCATCGAACTGAAACCCACCCCCAAAGTCATCCAGGAGGTCCGGGCCGCGCATCCCGATCTCTTCATGGTGACGTTCAAATACCAAGAAAACGTCAGCCACGAGCAGCTGATGAACATCGCTGCTGATCGCCTACAGGTCTACGAAACCGTGGTCGCCAATCGCGGTGAGGAAACCGAACTCGGAGGCCCCCAGGTCGCTTGGCTGGTGACCCGCACCGGGGAGCCCCAGCGCATGCGCGGCAAGCGCAACATCGCACGGGTGCTGGCGGACCACCTGGAACGATCCGCCCTGGGCATCTAACTAGACCCAAAACTAGCGCTTAAGACCCCGAGTCGTCGTGTCGAACTATCAAA